>JBAQJX010000143.1:0-6234 GCA_049641765.1 Candidatus Acidiferrum sp. | reverse complement strand
GACGACGCCGGAACGATCGAAGGTGTGGTCGAGCCAGAAATCGGGAGCGAGTGGAGTGCGGGACGTCGTAGTGATGACGCGGTATTCGAGCGTGTCGCCGGGTTCGAGGCCGAGAATGCGGACGGATTTGAGGCGCACGTCTTGATAGGCAGGCGCATCGACGACCGCAGGATTGGGTGCGTCGGTGATGGCGCTTGGTAGAACGTCGACCGTGCCGCCGCTGGGATGAGTGATGCGCATGAGCGGAATTCCGATTTGTTGGAAGGAGCGATTGAAGTCGAAATTGAGACGCGCGAATTGGCGAACGCCAAGTTCATCGTTAATCTTGACACGCGCGTGAACTTCCTTGCGGCTGTCGCCGTTTTCTTCGAAGCGGACATGCGTCTCCAGCAGTTCGATTTGCGCGGGAACTTCGGGAGCAGCCTTCGCGGCAGGTTTCTCGTGTGATTTTTCTTGAGTTTTTTCAGCCGGCGCTTGTGAGGGTGTTTGCGCTGGCGCGGAGCGAAGTGCGTGCGCGGCAAAAAGAGACGCGGCCGCAGTAAACGTGAACGCGGCGAGAAAGAAGCGAAACGTTTTCAAAATGGCCTCGGAGAAAGTGTAGGGCTGGAGCGGAGTGGCGTAAAGCAGAGGGCGGAGCGCGGTTGCGCGGTATGCACGAGCGTCGATCCCGAACGAAAGATGGGACCCGGCTGAAACGGATTTGGAGTTTGTGCGTCTGAGGGCATGGTAGAGTTTGGTGCGCGGATTTGCGCGAGGCAAAGGGAGAACAGGGGATGAAAAAGATTCTTGGTGGAGTTGCGGCGGTGGCGCTGGTGGCGGCGCTGGGAGTGCGAGCGGAGAACAAGCCTGCCGCGAAGGGGCCGGACGAGGATGGGACAAAGCCTGCTCTCGTGAAAATTGCCGGCGAAGGGTTGATGGATTCTCATGCGTTTCAGTATTTGACCGAAGTGAGCGACGACGTGGGCGCGCGCGTGACGGGTTCGCCGCAAGCGCAAAAAGCGATCGAGTGGGGTCTGGCGAAGATGCGCGCCATCGGGCTTGAAAACGTACATGAGGAGAAATGGCAGTTGTGGCGCGGCTGGACGCGAGGCACGGCGCAAGCGGAACTTTTGACGCCGATTCAGCACCCGTTGCACATCGATTCCATGGGCTGGACGGGCTCGACGCCGGCGGGAGGAGCAGAGGGCGACGTGGTCGAAGTCAACATGTTCGATCTCGACAATGAAATCAAGAACGCGTCGCGGTTGAATGGGAAGATCGGGCTGGTGGTGACGCACGGCGAGCCGCACAAGAGCTTCATTCAACTGTTCGCGCAGTTCGGCGATTTCCTGAAGGCGGCGAATAAGGCGGGCGCCGTTGCGGTAATCGGCGGACAAGGCGGGGGCACTGCTCAAGGAATGAACCTGACGCACACCGGGATTCTTGGTTTCGACGCGGACTTTGCCATTCCCGTCGTTTCGATGACGGCGGAAGATCAGGGGCAGCTGGAGCGCTACATCGCTCGCGGAATTACGCCGCACGTACGCTTCAACATTCAGAATACGTTCAGCAACGGTCCGGTAGAGAGTGCGAACGTCGTTGGCGAGATTCGCGGCAGCGAGAATCCGGAGCAGGTGCTCGTGGTCGGCGGACATTTGGACTCGTGGGATCTCTCCGAAGGAAGCACGGACAACGGGATGGGGACGAGTTGCACTCTGGGAGCCGCGGACGCGATCGTACGGAGCGGAATGAAGCCGCGAAGGACGATACGGTTCGTTTTGTTCACAGGCGAGGAGCAAGGACTGGACGGCTCGTTCGCATATGTGAAGCAACATCAGGCGGAAATGGCGAATCATCTGGGCAGCTTGATTTTAGATAACGGTCAGGGGCCAGTGCGGGCCTTCCAATTGGGCGGGCGCGATGATTTGGTGGAAGCGTTCCAACCGTTTGCGAACTCGCTCGCGGACATTCGCGTGGTGAAAGTGGATGACAAGGTAGAAGACGGAACGGACACGCTGCCATTCTCGATTGCCGGGCTACCCGGCATCAACATGGATCAGGATTCTCCGGACTACCGGTACACGCATCACTCACCCGCGGATGCGCTGGAGGCAGTCAAGCCCGACGTGCTGGCGCAGGACACAACGTTGATGGCGCTGGCGGCGTACTGGATTGCAGACCGTCCGGAGAGGTTGGCTTCGCCGTGGACGCCCGAACGAACGGTCCACATGCTGTTGGCCCAGCATCAGGATGAACTGCTGAAGGCGTTTGGCCTATGGCCGAAAGCGTATGCGGACATTGAGAAAAAGGACGCCAATCCCAACTAAGGCTTTTATTATCTGTAAGATGGTAGAAATTAGGCGTATTCCGGGGCGCGAAATGGCCTCTGAAGAGGAATTGGGAGGGTACTAGGTGGGCCGAGAAGCCGCCAAGTGCTTGATTTCCACAGACATTTCCACTCTGGCACTGTGAAAGAAATTTGACAGAGCACGTTGTTTTCCTTATACTCTCTGTTTTGTCAGGGATGTTTCTACCCTGGTAGGGCGACCGGTCAAACGGTCGAGGGGTTGGAAGGGAATTATCTTCGGTCCCGGAACAGAGCAAGACGGAATGGGACGGAAGAGCGGCCGGAATGGGGCGCCAGCCCCGCAAAGCCGAGTAAGCCTCTCCGAACTGAAGCCAGAAGAGTAGTTCTGCCTTCTGGAGTGCGTACGGAGTTTCTTGCTGGTTGTATCTCCGGATTCGCAGTAGACCTTTCAGCACTGAAGTGTGCTCTCGCGCATTTTTCGATGCGCGCCTTGCGAGAGCCGCGAGAAGTTCTGCGCGCAATCGGTGACCGCTGTGCGGTCACACACGGAAGAGGACGACTGTGCCGACGTTTTCGCAACTCGTACGCATGGGACGTGAGAAGGTTTTAGTCAAGACGAAGTCGCCGGCGCTGGCCGGCTGCCCGGAAAAGCGCGGCGTGTGCATTCGCGTGTATACGCAAACTCCGAAGAAGCCAAATTCGGCGTTGCGCAAGGTGGCGCGTGTGCGCTTGACGAACGCAGTGGAAGTAACGACGTACATTCCCGGAATCGGACACAACTTGCAGGAGCACTCGATCGTGCTCGTGCGCGGCGGCCGCGTTAAGGATCTGCCGGGCGTGCGTTATCACATCGTGCGCGGAACGCTGGATGCCGCGGGAGTCGAGAATCGCAAGCAGGGACGTTCAAAGTACGGCGCGAAACGGCCGAAGGCCGCGCAAGCGAAGTAAGGAGCGATAGAAAGCAATGCCACGCAAAGGACTCGTTTTTCGGCGGTCACAGGCGACAGACCCGGTTTACGCCAGCGACATCGTGGAGAAGTTCATCTGCTCGATGATGTGGGAAGGCAAGAAGTCAACGGCGCAGCGCGTGTTTTACGGCGCGATGGACCAGGTCGCCAAAAAGACGAACGATGACGCTTTGAAGATTTTCAAGAAGGCTATCGAGAACGTGAAACCGACGCTGGAAGTGAAGACGCGGCGCGTGGGCGGCGCGAACTACCAGGTTCCGGTGGAAGTGAATCCGTTCCGGCGGCAATCGCTCGCGATTCGCTGGCTGTTGCAATATTCGCGCGAGCGTGCGGGCAAGACGATGATCGACAAGCTCGCGGATGAGCTGATCGACGCGGCCAATGCGCGCGGCGGGGCCATCAAGAAAAAGGAAGACGTGCACCGCATGGCGGAAGCGAACAAGGCGTTCGCGCACTACCGCTGGTAATCGCAGGTAAGCGAAAGAACTAAGGAATGCCAACAGAGACTAAAGGGGCGGCGCAGCAAATTATGGGACGGGCCTTCAAACTCGAAGACACGCGGAACATCGGGATCATGGCGCACATCGACGCGGGCAAGACCACGTCGACGGAGCGTATTCTTTTCTATACCGGTGTGACCTACAAGATCGGCTCCGTGGATGAGGGCACGGCCACGATGGACTGGATGGAGCAGGAGCGCGAGCGCGGCATCACCATCACGAGCGCTGCGACCACCGCTTCCTGGGACCGTTTCGGCAAGAAATACCGCGTCAATATTATCGATACGCCGGGCCACGTGGACTTTACGGTGGAAGTGGAACGGTCGCTGCGCGTTTTGGACGGCGCGGTTTGCGTGTTCGATTCGGTCGCCGGCGTTCAGCCGCAATCGGAAACCGTTTGGCGCCAGGCGGACAAGTACCGCGTCCCGCGCATCTGTTTCGTCAATAAGATGGACCGTATGGGCGCGGATTTCGATCACGTTATTCGCACCATTCGCCAGCGGCTCGGCGCCCACCCCGTTCCCCTCCAGTTTCCCCTCGGCCGCGAAGATAATTTCATCGGGATCATCGATTTCCTCGAAGAAAAGGTAATTGTCTGGCTCGAAGAGACCCTCGGCGCAAAGTTCGAGGAGTTTCCGGTGGAAAAACTGTGGGACAAGGCGTTTGTGGATTCGAGGCCGGACGTAGCCGCGGCCCTCAAGGGTTCCGCAATCGACAAGAAATTCTACGATGAGCATCGCGGCAAGATGGTCGATTACATCGCCGAGCACGACGATGAAGTGATCGACAAGTATTTGACCGAAGGCAAGCTGTCGCTCGAAGAAATGCGCCGTTCGGTTCGCAAATCAACGCTTGGCTTGAAGATTGTTCCGGTTCTGGCGGGTTCGGCTTTCAAGAACAAGGGCATCCAGCCGCTTCTGGACGCCGTTGTGGATTATCTTCCTTCGCCCATCGACGTTCCACCGGTGGAAGGGACGGATCCCAACACCGATGAGGTCGCGCTGCGGCGTGCCTCGGACGATCAGCCGTTTTCCGCCCTGGCTTTCAAGATTATGTCCGACCCGTTCGTCGGCCACGTCACCTACATCCGCGTGTACTCGGGCGTTTTGAAATCCGGCAGCTACGTCCTGAATTCTGGCAAGGGATCCCGAGAACGCATTAGCCGTTTGCTGCAGATGCACGCGAACAAGCGCGAAGAGATCGACGAAATCTATGCCGGTGATATTTGCGCCTGCGTGGGATTGAAAAGCGTCAATACCGGTGACACGCTCTGCGATGAAGCCAAGCCGATTATTCTCGAGTCCATTGAATTCCCCGCGCCCGTGATTTCCGTGGCTATCGAACCGAAGACCAAGGCCGACCAGGACAAACTTGGCGTGGCCTTGCAGCGTCTCGCGCAAGAAGATCCGACATTCCGCGTTTCGACCGAGCCTGACACCGGACAAACGTTAATTTCCGGCATGGGTGAACTGCATCTCGAAATCATTGTCGACCGCATGTTGCGCGAATATAGCGTCCAGGCTAACGTCGGCCGCCCCCAAGTTGCTTACCGCGAAACGATTCGCAAGAAAGCCATCGCGGAAGGAAAGTACATCAAGCAGACGGGCGGTAAAGGCCAGTACGGCCACTGCAAAATCGAATTGCACCCCATTCCGAGCTCGAGCCACGAAAGCATGAAGGAGATGTCCACCGACGACATCGACGCGCTTGCGAAACAAGTGGTCGGCAGCAGCAATCCCGGTAAGTGGAAATTCGACAAGGAACACCGGTTTCTCTTCATCGACAAGATTATCGGCGGATCGATTCCGCGTGAGTTTATCGCGCCGGTTGAAGCGGGTATCCGCGAAGCGCTGGACAACGGCATTCTGGCTGGCTTTCCCATGGTAGATGTTGCCGTCGTGCTCATCGACGGCAGCTATCACGATGTGGACTCCAACGAAATGGCGTTCAAAATCGCCGGCTCGATGGCCTACAAAGAAGCTTGCGCGCGAGCCAAAGCGGTTCTGCTTGAGCCCGTCATGAAAGTGGAAGTGGTAGTCCCGGAAGAATACATGGCCGCGGTGTTCGGTGATTTGAACGCGCGTCGTTCCGCGATACAGGGCACGGAGAACCGCGCTGGCAGCAACGTGATCCGCGTGGAAGTGCCGCTCGCTCAAATGTTCGGTTACGCCACGGATTTGCGCAGCCGCACGCAGGGCCGCGCGACGTTCACCATGCACTTTTCGCATTACGCGGAACTTCCCGCGGCGCTGGCCGAGGAAGTCATCAAGAAGCAGAGGGGCGAAAGCGGCACTGCCGCACGGTAACGAAAGAGTTTTGGAGTTTTTGAAATTCGACTGAGGAGCAGAGGCGATGGCGAAGGAGAAATTCGAGCGGAGCAAGCCGCACTGCAACATTGGGACGATCGGACACATTGATCATGGCAAGACGACGTTGACGGCGGCGATTACGAAGGTGCTGTCGAAGCACAACCCGAAGG
>JBAQJX010000142.1:0-1512 GCA_049641765.1 Candidatus Acidiferrum sp. | reverse complement strand
CGGAAATTCATAAAGCTGTTGATGTGATTCGGGTCGGGGACGCAGAGCGTTACCGTCGGCTTATCCGGGGTCGGCCCGCCCCCGACGTTCAGAATCATCCAGATATTCGCAAGCTGAAGGTACGGAGGCGCGTTGCCGTCACCCATGGTCAGAATGCGAGCGCCGAAGACTTTTTCGTAGTAGCGAGCCGATCGCTCGACGTCGGCGACGGTGAGAAAATGCGCGATACTGATCCCCTCTCGCGGGGGCATCTCATAGCTCTTCTGTTCGATTTGTACGCTGGTCATTGAGGTCTCCAATTCCGAAAAACGATGCTCATCTGCTGATTCCGGTTCTTTCGTATTCATGCTATGCCGATTGAGCTTGACGAGGAAAGGCAAAACAATTGGCGTTGGCTATGAGGGTTCACGAGTTCTGAGCGTGTCACTGGCAAACCCGGACGTAATCCTTGAGTCTTGATTAACTCGCTCGTCGGAAACTGAGTCACTACCAGGGCAGCCGGGCCGGCTGAGGGCTGCTGGCCCCAAAAGCGGGACATCCGCGAGAAAATCGGGGAACCTTTTCTGGCGTGGGTCGTCTTCTACAGCATGACGCTCTTCGCCTACCTTCGCGCAGCCCTGCGCCAAATGAAGCGCAACCCCGGTTTCTTCGCCATAGCCCTGGCGGCTCTGGCGCTGGGAATCGGCGCTAACACGGCCATTTTCAGTGCGGTAGAAGGAGTGCTGCTCAAGCCGCTGCCGTACGCCGATCCCGGCCGGCTGGTGATGGTCTGGGAGCGTGTGTCCTATCTTGGCTTCGCGCATAACACGCCTGCCGCCGCCAATTACGTGGATTGGCGGGCGCAAAATCAGGTCTTCACGGATATGGTGGCGATTCGGTATGCCAACGCCGCGTTTACCGGCGGTCAAGCGCCGGAGGAAATGCTCGGGCGGCGAGTGACACCCAATTTTTTCGATGTTCTTGGCGTTCAGCCAGCGGTGGGGCGGCCCTTCACGGCCGAGGAGGACGCCGCCAGACGCAAGGTCGTGGTCCTGAGTTATCCGCTGTGGCAGAGGCGTTTTGGCGGAGACCCATCCGTGATCGGCCGTTCCATCTTGATGGATGGCGAGGCGACCACAGTCGTCGGCGTGATGCCTCGCGGGTTCTTTTTTCCCGATCGTCAGACGGAGTACTGGGTGCCAACCTCTTTCACTCCTGAAGATCTGGCGCGCCGCACGCGACACAATTTGGAAGTCGTTGCGCGCCTGAAGCCCGGCGTGACGGTCGATCGGGCGCAGCACGACATGGACGTGATAGCGAAACGCTTGCAGCAGCAATATCCGGATTCCAACACGAATATAGGCGCGGCGGTGGTTCCGCTGCACGAGCAATTTGCCGGCGACACAGCTACTGGGTTGTGGGTGCTGCAAATTGCGGCGTTGCTGGTGCTGCTGATCGCCTGCTCGAATCTGGCGAATTTACTATTGGCTCGCGCGGCCGGACGCCGCAGGGAGATTGCCGTGCGCATTGCGC
>JBAQJX010000141.1:0-59537 GCA_049641765.1 Candidatus Acidiferrum sp. | reverse complement strand
CATGGACCGAGACGGCGCGTAGCTGGTTCCTGAACGAGCAAGACAAGGGCCGCAGGTGGATGAAGTCGTGGAACAACGGGCTCAGCTTGCTGTTGCCGATGGCAATTGTTTTCTTGCTGCTGGCGCTACGCTTCGATCTGGTCATCGCTCTGGCGCGGCGGCTGTGGCTTTCCTGGCAGCTTCGTTCAGCGGATAACGAGCGGACAAACCCGCAGCTTGCTTCGCGGCTCTACGGCGAACTTTTATATATTTTGGAAAGACGCGGCTTTGCGCGGCAGCCTTCACAGACGCCGTTTGAATTTGCTGCGGCGGTTTCGCAGCCCAGGCTGGCACCGGTGGTTCACGAGTTCACGCTGCACTACGCGCAAGCGCGCTTTGGCGGCGCGCCCTGCGACACGATCCTGTTGCGCGTGCTGCTCGAACAGATTCGCGCGGCTCTCGGTTCGCGCTAACGCCGGTTTTGTCCTTCCCGCTGCGGCGCATGTTACAATCAATAATTACGCTAAGCCGCTAATTTACTGCCTATGACTAAAGTCGGATTCGTGAGCCTGGGATGCCCGAAGAACCTCGTCGACAGCGAGGTGATGATGGGCATTCTTACGCGCGAAGGCTATGAATTGACGCCGCGCGCGGATGAGGCAGAGGTGCTCGTCGTCAACACGTGCAGCTTCATCGAGTCCGCGCAGAAAGAATCCGTCGACGCAATCCTAGAGATGGCGGAGCACAAGAAGTTCGGCGCGGCGCGCAAACTGATTGTCGCGGGGTGTCTGGTCGAGCGGTTTCGGGATCAGATTCTCGAGCAGGTCCCGGAAGTCGACGCGGTCGTGGGAACGGGAGAAGTGGAACGCATACTCGAGGCGGTGGATGGGGACTTGCGCGTGCTTCCCGCGGCGCCGCCGGTGTTTCTCTACCACGATTTGACGCCGCGCGTGATCACCACACCGAGGCACGCCGCATACATCAAAATCGCCGAAGGGTGCGATCACCCGTGCACCTTCTGCATCATTCCCCAACTGCGCGGAGCGTTTCGCAGCCGGCGCTTCGAATCGGTAGTGCGCGAAGCAGAAAACCTTGCGGGCGCCGGAGCGCGTGAGATCACGCTGATCGGGCAGGACACGACTTCCTATGGCGAGGACCTGGGCCTTCGCGACGGATTGGCCAAGTTGCTAGAGAGATTGGCGCAGGTCGAAGATTTGCTTTGGGTGCGATTTCTTTATGCGTATCCCAATCGCGTGACGCAAAAGATGCTGGATACGCTCGCGGCTCATCCGCGGCTGGCGAAATACATCGACATGCCGCTGCAACACGCCAGCCGCAACGTGCTGGCACGAATGAAGCGCGGCTCCCATGGCGAGGCTTTCTTGAAACTACTTGAACGCATTCGCGCGACGATTCCGGGAGTTTCCGTGCGCACTTCCTTTATTGCGGGCTTTCCGGGTGAGACGGAAAAGGACTTCGAGGAGCTTTGCGATTTTGTGCGCGCTGCGAATCTCGACTGGATGGGTGTCTTTGAGTATTCCGACGTCGACAACGCAGGCAGCTATGCGCTGGATGAGAAAGTCGACCCCGAGACAATTGCTGACCGGCGCAACCGGCTGATGGCCATTCAGAAGAAAATTTCACGGGAAAAACTGCGGGCCTGGAAGGGACGCACGGCCGCGGCGCTTGTGGAAGGAGAGTCGAAAGACAACCCGCTCGTATGGGAAGCGCGTCTCGAAGGCATGGCGCCGGACATCGACGGCAAGTTGTATCTTACGGATATTGAGCTTCCGACGGGCGAAACTGCGGTGGCTGGCGACGTGGCGCGCGTGGAAATCGTCCAGACGGATGCATACGATTTGATTGGGCGGGTGGTGGAAATCTTGCCGCGGCCTGCGATGCGCGTAGGTGCGGACGCCCGGCGCGCCGGGGAGCGAGTTGCTCCACCGGCGCAAAAGCTAACGCGCATTTCTACTGGCGCTCCGCTTCGCGTGCTTGGCTGAGCTATACTTTGGCCCCTGGGAGGCCTGGCGGAAAGGTCCACGGCTGAAAACGCCGGCGCCGGCGACTTCTCAACCGATCGTTCGCAGAGGGCACGGGAGGATCTCGATGAAACATCGCTGCCCGATTTGCAAATCACCGACAGACTCCGATACCAACGCCGAATTTCCATTCTGTAGTGAACGCTGCCGCGAGCGCGACCTCGGCAACTGGGCCAGCGAGAAATATGTCGTGTCCGAACCGGTTTTTGACCTGGACGAACTGGAAGCGGACAAGAATCCGGCCAACAAAGAGAAAATCGAGGAAGAAGACGAGGATTTCAAGGGGTTTCCCAAGCCCGATGACACCATCCACTGAACTTCCCGCAGGCGGCCCGGCTCAGGGGAAGAAACCGCGTCTCGCGAGCGCGATCGCCACCGCGCTTGGCGTCGGCTACATCCCAAAAGCGCCAGGAACATTCGGCTCACTGGTTGGAGTCGTGACCGCCGTACTTTCGGCCGTGTTTTTTCTGCATCCGGCCTCCGTGCGGAGTTTTTTCTCGCTCCATCCCATGACGGACGCCATCTTTTCCGACAAACATTTTCTCGTGCCGGGCAGCGATATTCATGATTCCGCTTTGTATTTGCCGATGGTTTGCGCGCTGGGCATTCTTGTAGCTCTAGTTGCGATAGGAGTGTGGAGCGCGTCGAAGACCGCGGACTACGCGGGCGTCAAGGACCCGCAGTTCATCGTGATTGACGAAGTCGCCGGGCAACACCTGACGCTGATCTTGCCGCTGATTCCTCTGGGGCTGCCGCATCTGACGCAACATATGGATTTCTCGGTTTACGCTATTTTCTTCGCGTTGAGCCTGGTCAATTGGAAATTTTTGCTGCTCGGATTTCTCTTGTTTCGACTCTTCGACATTTGGAAACCGTTTCCCGTGCGGCAACTCGAAAAGCTCCCGCGCGGATGGGGCATTATGGCGGACGATTGGATGGCGGGAGTCTACGCTGCTATTCTGTTACGGATAGCCCTACATTTTGGTTTGCTTGGCTAGGTATGAAATTCGGCTTCGGGTCTTCGGCAGAAAAGAACGGCATCCTCCGGATCGATGGGATTGCGCCTAGCGCCGCAATTCCAGGCGGCGAAATCACGATTCACGGAAGCGGCTTTACTTCGCGCACCCATCCACGCCCCGTCGTGCGATTTGGCGAAGCGGAAGCCGGCTTGGCGCTTTCCAGCGAACACCGGCTCATTGCGCGCGTGCCGGAAGGCGCAACCAGCGGCCAATTGCAGGTGTGCAGCGCGGGGAATGAGAGCCAGCCGCATCCCGTCTCGATCGGTGTGCAAATCGCGGACAATTTGCATCCCATCGCGAATCCGGCGGTCGACACCTACGGCAACACGTACGTGACATTTTCCGGCAACCGAGGCCAGCGCGTTCCGGTGTCGCTTTACAAGATCACGGCCAACTACAGCGTAAAACCGTATGTCACCTCGCTGGTGAACCCCAGCGGCCTGACGCTCGACCGCGCTGGAAATCTTTTTGTCTCTTGCCGCAACGACGGCACGATTCACCGCATTACGCCGGAAGGACGTGCCGAACAGTGGATTGAAGGCATGGGCATCGCTACGGGCATCGCGTTCGACCGCGCGGACAATCTTTATGTGGGGGACCGCAGCGGAACGATATTCAAAATCAGCTTGAGCCGGGAAGTTTTCGTTTTCGCGACGATCGAACCGTCGCTTGCCGCCTACCATTTGGCGTTTCATCCAAGCGGCGACCTCTATGTGACGGGCCCGACGACGTCCAGTTACGACCGCGTGTATCGCATCACGCAGGGGGGCGAAGTAACGACCTTTTTTCGCGGGTTGGGGCGGCCGCAAGGACTAGCCTTCGATCGCGACGGAAATTTGTATGTCGCAGCCTCCCTGGGCGGCCGGCGCGGGATAGTCCGCATCACTCCGCAGGCGCACGCCGAACTGGTGCTGAGCGGATCTGGAGTTGTGGGCATGGCGTTGTTGCCATCGGGGCGCGCGATGATCGCGACAAGCGTGCCGAACGTCCCGCCATCGGGAGCTCTCTTCACGCTCGATTGGGATGTGCACGGACTGCCGCTGCTCGGATAAGCGACACGATGAAAGCTGAAATCATAGCCGTGGGTTCGGAGCTGCTCACGCCGGATCGTGTGGACACCAACTCGCTCTTTCTAACCGAAGAGCTCAACAAGATTGGCATTGAGGTCGTACGAAAAACAATTGTGGGTGACAATCGCGACCTTTTGGGCGAGGCATTTCGCGACGCGCTCAACCGCGTGCCTCTGGTCATTTCGTCCGGAGGGCTTGGCCCAACGGAAGACGACCTCACGCGCGAAACCGTAGCAGAACTTCTCGGGCGCAAACTGCGGCGCAACGAGGAAATTCTTCGCTACATTGAAGGCCGCTTCCGCGCGCTGGGCCGCGAGATGCCGGAAGTCAACGTTCGCCAGGCAATGGTCCCGGAAGGCGCGGAGATTCTCGAGAATCCCCGAGGGACAGCGCCGGGGTTGTGGATCGAGGACGGAGGACATTCCATCGTTCTGTTACCGGGCCCACCGCGCGAACTCAAGCCGCTCTTTCAAGAACAGGTTCTGCCGCGGCTGGAGCGCCGAGGCTCCGGCGTGTGCATGTTCCACCGCGAGATTCGGGTGACAGGCCTCGGAGAATCGCACGTCGAGCAGCGCATTCTGGGTATCTACAAGCGCTTCCCGGAAGTGACCACAACCGTTCTCGCGGCACCAGGCGAAACGCAGGTACACCTGCGCATCTGGACTGACGACGCGGAGTATGCCGCGAAGATGCTGGACGAAATCGTCAAAGGATTCGAGATTGCGCTTGCCGATCGCATCTTCAGCCAGGATGGTTCGCCACTCGAAGAAGTGGTTGCGGCAGAGCTGACGCTGCACAATGCGACGATCTCCGCGGCGGAAAGCTGCACGGGAGGCCTGCTGGCGCAGCGCTTGACGAGCATCGCCGGAAGCTCGACGTATTTTCTTGGCGGCGTGGTTTGCTACAGCAACGAATTGAAAACGGCGTGGGCCGGCGTGCCTGCGGAACTTATTCAGGCCAAGGGCGCGGTGAGCGCGGAAGTCGCCACGGCACTCGCGGAGGGAATTCGCAGGCGCGTTGGCAGCACGTTTGGCGTAGGCATCACGGGAATTGCAGGGCCAGGCGGGGGCTCGGAAGAAAAACCGGTCGGAACAGTGCATGTCGCGCTCGCACATGCCGGCGGCGTCAAGGAGCGGGGCGTGCGCTTCCCCGGCGACCGAGAAGCTGTGCGCTGGCAGGCGTCACAGGTCGCGCTGGATATGGTCCGCATACACTTTCTCTACAACGGCAACCAGCCTCCCAAGCGAGCTTGAACGTGCGCCTCTTCGTCGCGCTGGAGATTCCCACAGCTGTGCGAGAGAATCTGGCAACATTGGTCAGAGATTTGCGCGAGTTGTCATCGAAGATGCCGGACAAGCGGCCGCTCTGGGTGCGCTCGGAGAATCTCCACGTGACGCTTAAATTCATTGGTGAGGCAGATGCGCGCCAAGTGGAAGGCATTCGCGGCGCTCTGTCGAAGATACATTCGGACGCGCCCGTGGATTTGGAATTTCACCAACTTGGATTTTTCCCGAACGAGAGGCGTCCGCGCGTGCTTTGGGCAGGAGTGAACGCTTCGCCGAATTTGCCTGCGCTTGCCGTGGATGTGGATCGCGCCCTGGAGACTCAGGACATTGCGCGGGAGCAGCGCGAGTTCACGGCGCATCTGACGCTGGCGCGGTTCGAGCCCCCGGGCCTTTCTGAAGCATTGCGAGCGGCGATTCAGGAGAAGAGCAGCCGCGAGTTCGGCTCGTTTCAAACACACGAATTCCACTTGATGGAATCGAAGTTGAACTCCTCCGGCTCTGTCTACACGACCGTGGCGACTTTCCCTTTCACCGTGGAGCCCTAGCACCGATGCCCGAGCCAGACGCAATACTCATTGCCATTCCCGCGGGATCGTATCTTCTCGGCTCGATCCCGTTCGGCTTGTTGCTGGGCAAACTCTTTGGCGCGCCAGATATTCGGAAGACGGGCAGCGGCAACATCGGCGCGACCAATGTCGCGCGCACGGCCGGACTTTTCGCTGGAATTCTTACTCTTCTGCTGGACGCTGGAAAAGGCGCGCTTGCCGTCTTGCTCGCGGCGCGATTCTCCGGCGAAAGCGCCACGTGGATGATGATTGCGGGGCTCTGTGCGCTCGCCGGGCACTGCTTTCCGATTTGGCTTGGATTTCGCGGCGGCAAGGGCGTGGCAACTGCCAGCGGAGTTTTTCTGGTCTTATGTCCGCTTGCGTTTCTCGGCGCGGTAATTCTGTTTGTCCTTGTTGTGATTTACTGGAGACTGGTGTCGCTTGGATCGATTTCCGCCGCGGCTGCGATGCCGCTGCTGATCTATTTCTTTTGGGCGCCGCATCATGCGCCGCCCCACGTGATTACGTTTGGAACGCTGGCCGCAACTCTTCTGATCGTCTATAAGCACGACGCCAACATCCAGCGAATGGTGCAAGGCGACGAGCCAAGATTTTCGTTTCGCAAGAAAGAGGAGGAAAAAAAGGAAGAAGAGGATGCGCCGTGAAGCGCATCGCGATTCTCGGCGGGGGGAGCTGGGGCACCGCGCTGAGCATCGTACTTTCTCGCGCGCATAAGCCGCAAGAAATCTCCCTCTGGATACGCGACCCGGCGTTAGCGGAATCCATCCAGCGTACTCGAGAGAACAGACTCTATCTGCCGGGTCACAAGGTTCTGGAGACGGTGCGCGTGACGCACGACGCGGCCGCGGCGTTGGACAGTGCCGATATAGTCGTAGGAGCCATTCCCGCCGCCCATGCGCGCGGAGTCTATCAATGTGTCCTGCCTCATCTCCCGCACGGCGCCGCGATCGTCAGCGCTACGAAGGGGCTCGAACCCACGACTCACGCGCGCATGAGTGAGGTGATTTCTCAGATTGCCCCAGCAGGGTTTTCGCGCTGCATCGCGGTGCTCTCCGGCCCATCTTTCGCAGCAGAGGTTGCGGCTGGCCAACCGACTGCGGTTGTGGTCGCCGCGAACGATCTCGCCCTCGCGACAGAGCTACAGGAAGAGTTCGCAGGTTCGGCTTTTCGGCTATACACCAATCAAGACGTATTGGGCGTCGAGCTTGCCGGCGCGATGAAAAATGTCATCGCGATCGCAGCGGGCGCTTGCCAAGGCTTGGGCCTCGGCTCCAATCCTCTTGCCGCGCTCATCACGCGCGGGCTGGCGGAAATGACGAGGCTCGCCGTGGCACTCGGCGCACCCCAGGAAACGCTCAGCGGCCTCGCGGGCCTGGGCGATCTCGTCTTAACTTGCACAGGTGCGTTAAGCCGCAATCGCCACGTGGGAATGGAGTTGGGCAAGGGCCAGCCGCTCGGCGAAATCCTGAGAAGGATGAACCACATGGTCGCAGAGGGTGTGGATACTGCGGCAGCGCTTTTGGCGCTCGCCGGCGAAGCCGGGATAGAGATGCCCATAACGGAACAGGTCAATGCCATCCTGCACCAGGGAAAATCGCCTCGAGAGGCCATCCGCAACATCATGGAGCGGCCGCTGAAATCCGAGTAGGCAGTTGCGCAAATAGGGCCAAACCAGGGCTTTTCGGGGACTTTTCCAAGGTTTTTGCCAGCCGGATGGCCGCCACTAGTACCAACGTTCCAGTTGCACATGCGCCACGCGGGGCCATGCAAGGCCGCCAAAACCTCTCACAATCCCCTAAAATCAGGGATTGTGATGCCCGAACCCGGCTCATCTCCGTGGCAACATCTGCGTAAGGGGCGCGTGCGCATCTTGTGGCTCGTGCTGGGTGCCCTGTTACTCGTCAGCGCGCTGCCCATCGGGCTATACCACCGGCAAGTATTGCAGTTGAGCCAAGACAAGTTGGTAGACACGGAACGCGTGCAACAGTCCGCCCTGACGCGCTCGCTGGCCCAGGAAATTCAACTCTTCGAGTCGAACGAAACTCAACAGCTTTTCAGCGAGCGGCAGATCCTGACTCTCACGGGACTGATCGACAATGTCGAAGACCCCGCCGCCGAACCGAAAGTCACTCGCCTCTTGCAGGAGTTCGTCGAAACAAACCGATCCTCCTTCGTTTATCTCACGGCGGTCGACAAAAACGCCAAGGGCACCAGCGCGTCGCAGGGTGATTTTCGCGCGGAACAGGATCCCTTCGTGGCCAAGGCGCTACAGCGCGCGTTCGTGACTTGTATGCAGTCGGAAGAGCTGCACCAGGTCAAGTTTCGCAGCGATCCACTGGCACTCGCGCCTGACAACCAGCCGGCTTTCGTGCTTGCCGTTCCTCTCGAAGACGTATCCGGCAACTTCACCGGAATGCTTGCCGCGGTGGTTTCGCTTGGGCCGATCTCGCGCCACCTGCGCGATGCCAGCGTGCGCGGACGGACGGTATTCGTTGTGGACCATTCGGGACATATCGTGGCGCACCCGGATACGAAGAACTTCGTGCCCGGCGACCAAGCTAGCGGAAAGCTCGTGGACCAGATCCGTTCCCTGCCCTCGGACCTGCACAACACCGAGACCATTCGATTCGAGGACGTCAACAAAAAACGCTCGGTCGAAATGATTGGAACGTACAGCACGCTTCCTGAAGTCAACTGGGCGGTGATTGCAGAGCGCAGTTTGGACCAGGCCCGGGCCGACGCGGGCGTGACGGAACTGAACCGGCAAGCACTCGCGTTCGTCAGCGTCGTGATCCTCGTGGCCATCCTTTTCGGTTACTTTTTTGCCGTCGGCATAAGCGACCCCATTCGCGGGCTAGCCGCCTCGACACGCGCCATCAGCCGCGGCGAATTTCATCAGCGTTCGCCTGTCCGCGGCGCATCGGAAATCAGCGAGCTGGCGGAAAACTTCAACAAGATGGCCAGCGACATCGAAGAGTATATCGAGCGCCTGAAAGAAGCAGCGGAAGAAAACCGCGAATTGTTTATCGGCTCGATTCGTATGCTCGCGGCGGCCATCGACGAAAAGGATCCATACACGCGCGGTCACTCGGGCCGAGTGGCGAAATATTCGACGCTCATTGGGCGCGAGCTGGGCCTTTCGGCTGAAGAGCTGGACAAGCTGCGCGTGGCCGCCCTGCTGCATGACGTAGGCAAAATCGGCGTCGAAGATCGTGTCTTGAAAAAGCCGGGTGCATTGACGCCGGAAGAATTTGACTTGATGAAGCAACATACGGTGAAAGGCGCCAACATTATGCGCCCGGTTTCGCAACTGAAAGAGATGTTGCCCGGCATCGAACTGCACCACGAACATATCGATGGCCGCGGCTACCCTTACGGTTTGCAAGGGCAGCAGATTCCGCTGATGGCGCGAATCATCGGCGTCGCGGATACGCTTGATGCCATGACCACGAACCGTCCGTATCAGTCGGCCATGGATATCGAGTTCGCGTTGAACCGCATCAAGTCGCTCACCGGGTCGAAGTTCGACGCCGTGGTCGTGAACGCTCTCGAATCTTCGATTAACTCCGGCAAGCTCCGCCTCAGCGCCGTCGAAGTAACGGTCTAGCCTGATTGATTCTCACGCACCTTGCTTGGGCTTGCCCCGGCCTTACGCCGCGGGCTCGCCTTGGGCGCTTCTGCTACACTTTTAGGTTGCGCTGACGACAAAGCGCTCAACTTCGTGATTTCTCTCTTTGGCAAACCGGAAAAGGTCGAACCGTCGCTGCTCGAGCGTCTGAAAGCCTCGGTCAGCAAGACGAAGGCGGCGCTGTCTGAGTCCGTGGAAAACATCTTTTTGGGCGAGCGTCAGATCGATCCTTCACTGCTGAAGAAGCTCGAAACCGCGCTGCTTTCCGCAGACCTCGGCGTAAAGCCCACGCGTGAAATCCTGGATGCGGTGCGAGAAAAACTGGATCGCAACGCGCTCTCAGATGCCAGTCAGCTGAAACGTGAAATCAAAGCGCACATCGTTCGCATCCTCAACGTAAACGGCAGCAGCGCGAACGGCGCGTCAAACGCCGGCTCCGCTGCGGCGCCGATTGCGGCTGCTTCTTCCAATGGAGCCCGCACGCGCGTGATTTTCATTGTCGGCGTGAACGGCGCCGGAAAAACGACCAGCATTGGCAAGCTTGCGAATCGCCTGCGGCAGGAAGGCTTGAGTGTTGTGCTCTGCGCCGCGGACACGTTTCGCGCCGCTGCGGTCGAGCAGCTCGAAATCTGGGCAAAGCGCAACGGCATCGACGTCATCAAGCAAAAGTCGGGCGCCGATCCCGCCGCCGTCGTCTTTGACGCAATGGCCGCGGCTAAGGCCCGAAACACGGACGTAGCCATCGTGGACACTGCGGGCCGCTTGCACACGAAATCCAATCTCATGGCCGAATTGGAAAAAATGAAGCGCACGGCCGCGAAGGTCATTCCGGGCGCGCCGCACGACGTTCTTCTCGTGCTCGACGCCACTACAGGACAGAACGGTCTTGCCCAAGCGCGCGAATTTACATCCGCCGTAGCCGTCACGGGCATCATTCTTACGAAGCTCGACGGCACGGCCAAGGGCGGCATCGTCGTCGCCATTGCGGGCGAATTGGGATTGCCTATTCGTTTTGTCGGCACCGGCGAGCAAATCAACGACATGGTTCCCTTCGACGCAGAAACGTACGCGAACTCCCTTTTCGATTGATCCTCCGACAAGACGATGGACGCTCACGCCACCCGCTTTATGGAACATGCACTGGAATTGGCTCGCAAAGGGATTGGTCTTGCGAGCCCAAATCCAGTGGTCGGCTGCATTCTCGTGCGCGAAGGTCAAATTGTCGGCGAAGGCTTTCATGAATACGAAAAGCGCGATCACGCAGAGATTGTCGCGCTGAAATCCGCGGGCGAAAAATCGCACGGGTCAACCATGTACGTTACGCTCGAACCGTGCAATCACACGGGGCGCACCGGTCCTTGCACTGAAACGATTATTGCCGCGGGTGTTCGCCGTGTCGTTGCAGCGACGGAAGATCCGAATCCCGCCGTCTCCGGCCGCGGCTTCGATCGATTGCGAGACGCGGGAGTCGAGGTTTCCACGGGTCCATGGGAAGAAGAAGCTCGAAAGCTGAATGAGGCCTTCGCCTGGTGGATTCGCACGAAGAAGCCGTTCGTCACGTTGAAATCAGCGCTCACTCTCGACGGCCAGCTTCGACTTCCAGGCGAACGGCGCGCGCAGCAAAAAGGGAACATCAAGCAAAAACGGACCGAATGGGTCAGTTCCGAGGAGTCGCGCGCGGAGGTGCATCGCATGCGACACGCCTCGGACGCGCTGATTACCGGCATCGGCACAATTCAAGCCGACGACCCACTCTTGACGGATCGCAGCGGCTTTCCGCGCCGCAGGCCGCTCTTGCGCGTCGTCCTCGATGCGCGATTGGGACTATCCCCTCGTTCCCGCATCGTGCAAACGGCCGAGAACGACCTGCTCGTGTTTTCCGGCCCGAATCCGAATTTGCGACGGCTTCGCGCTCTTCAAAAAGCGGGAATCGAAGTCGTCACCGTTTCTTGCCGCATGGGGCGCATCCATCTGGAACCTGTGCTCGCGGAACTCGGCAAGCGCGACATTCAAAGCGTCCTTCTCGAAGCGGGGCCAACGCTGAACGGCTCTGCGCTAGCGGCGGGCATCGTGCAAAAACTGTTCCTGTTTTATGCACCGAAAATTTCGGGAGAATCGCGCGTGCCCTTCGCACTAGCGCCGCAACTGACTTTGCCGCCGCTGCAAAACGTTCGGACACAAGCCTTCGGCCCCGACATCGCCATCGAAGGATACCTGCCGCACTCAACGGCAAAATAGCCGCGAGATAGGCAGCCTTCAACACGCAAAACGGCGGCGACTTTCATGATGTCGTCCTTCCCAGTCTGGTGTTTTCGGCCCGCCCAGCGAAATGCTGTACACTCGGATGGAAGAACCGCACGAATTTGTGGCCATGCGGAGAGATTGTGTTTACTGGAATCGTCGAGCACATCGGCACGATCGAGTCGCTTGCTCTAATGCCAAGCGGCGGCCGCGTCACGATCCACGCGCCCAGCGTCGCGCCAGACCTCGCCATTTCCAATAGTATCGCGGTCAACGGGTGCTGCTTGACCGTCGTCGCTCTCGGCAAAGAGCAATTCTCTGCCGATCTTTCGGGCGAAACCATTCAAAAAACTTCGTTCGGCGCGAACGACGGCGGCCTGAGAAAAGGCTCGCGCGTAAATCTAGAGCAGCCGCTGACCGCCGGAAAAGAATTGGGCGGCCACTTTGTCCTCGGCCACGTCGACGGCGCGGGCCGAGTGCGGCGCCTCGATCGCGAAAGTCAGGAAAGCGGCAGCTGGCGATACGGCGTCGAAGTCCCACAGGATTTTGCGCGTTACATCGTCTCGAAAGGTTCCATCACTATCGACGGAGTCAGTCTCAGCGTCGCGAACTGGCACGTCCGCACGCGCGTTGTCGAGATTGCCGTAATTCCCTACACCTACGAGCACACCAACATCCGCGACCTCAAGCCCGGCGACGCCGTTAACCTCGAAGCAGACATTCTTGGAAAATACATCGAACGCTATCTCGCCGCGCGCGATGCGGGTTTGGCAACCTCCGCGGCAGCTGAGTCGCATGTCACGCCGCTCACGATGGAATCGCTGGTCCGTCAGGGATTCTGAGGGCCGTTAAACGCCCGCGCTCGCTTTCGTTCGCGCACCGCGAAAATAAAGAAACAATCCCAGCGCAATCGCTGCCACAGTTCCACCGACGAGCTTGCACTCAAACAAAACCTTGTTCGATTCCTCTCCAGGAGGAATCAGCGAAAACACGATGCCGCACAGCACAGAAAGAAATCCCAACCCGCCCGCAATCCAAACCCCAACTTTTCCTCCTGGAATCAGCACCGCGTGAGGATTTTCTTTGCGGTCGCTTCGCCCAGCCAGCTTGATCGCCGCCGCGTACATATAAAGAAATGGAATGAAGTACAAAATGATCGCCGCATCCACGAGGATTTGATACACGCCCGCCATCGTCTGTTCCTTCAGCTGGCTCAGCATTAGCACAACCAGTGAAGCGATGGCCTGCACCAAAATCGAAATGTACGGCGTCTTCCACCTCGGATGGATTTTCCCGAACGCAGGCGGCAGATACCTGTCAATCCCGACCACAAAGGGCACGCGCGCAATTCCCGCAACCGTGCTTCCCACTCCGCCGGCGTTGCCGACGGAAACCAGCATCGCCGCGAACACGCCCACGAATCCGATGCGCAGTGCCGTCGAGCCAATTGTAAGCGCTTGGAACACGCCGCTCTTCGGATCCGCGTCGGCCGCCGGAACGAGCGACAACACGGCGAACGTTCCAACAATATAGATCGCGGCAATCAACATGCCGCTCGTCAGCACGGCTCGCGGCAAAGTGCGTCGCGGGTCTCGAACCTCGTCGCTCATCGCGGAGACCAGCTCGAGCCCCGTAAACGCAAACGCGATTTGCGACCAGAAATTCACCGTGTCCCAGCTCCAGTGCGGCAACATGTTTGCGCGCGTAAAGTGCGTGACGGAGCCGTGCCGCATCCACACCACGGCGGCGACCGCGGCCAGGATCACGAGGGGCACATAGGTCGAAACTCCGCCTGCGTTCTGCAGCCATTTGCCAATGTTCATTCCGACGATGTTCATCGCAACGGCTACGGCTAGCAAAATCACCGAGCCTGCCAAAAGAAAAGTCGTGTTTTGCGCGAGCGTCGCTCCGTTTACGCCCGCAACGTAGGCTGCCATCGCGGCGCTGGCCAGCAACAATCCCGGGAAATAAAAAATTGTGTAAATCCAGTACGTCCATCCCGCCACGAACCCGTGAAAATCGCCAAATGCTTCCTTCGACCAAACATACAATCCACCTTCATGCGGGAAGCGTGACGACAATTCGTTGATCACCAGCGCCGTTGGCACAAAAAATAAACACGCTGCCAACACCCATAAACTGATCGAAGACGTTCCGTTGTGGGCCGCCGCCGCAATCCAGCGCGGTCCGAGGACTGTCGCAATGTTAAAAAACAAAACGTCCCAGAAGCCCAAAGTTTTTGGCAATTGGCGGATGGGGTCGGCAGCGCCGGCCACAGATTGGCTCACAGGGTCACGTCCAGCGCGGGGATCAACGCGTCCTGCATCCGGAAATTATGTAGGAATGGATCTTTTGAATTTTCAAAATCGTCCCACGGTCCGAAGAACGCCACGCGCCCTTCCTGTAGAAACACGACGGTGTCCGCTAGCTTTTTCGCGAGGTGGGTGTCATGCGTGACCACGATCGAGGTGCGATGGAACGCTTCTTTCAAGCGCAGAATCAAATCGCCCATGTGACCCGCCATGATTGGATCCACCATGGTCGTCGGCTCGTCGAACAAAATCGCATCGGGATTTTGCGCAAAGGCCCGCGCCATCGCTACCGCGCGGCGCATCCCCGTCGATAGTTCCCCGGGCAATTTGTCCAGCACCTCTTCGACTTCCAGCATCTTCGCCAGCTTCGCCACATAGGCGTCGATGTCGTCAGCCTCCAGGCCCGGCTGTTTTTCGAGCGGAAATGCGATGTTTTCCGCAACCGTCAGCGAATCGAAGAGCGCGCCAGACTGAAACACCATCGTCACCTTGCGGCGCACCTCTTCGAATTGCTGCTCATTGAAATCCGTCACATCTTCGCCGTCGACAAAAATTCGCCCCGAATCCGCCTTCATGAATCCCATGATGTGTTTCAGCGAAACGGACTTTCCCACGCCGCTGCGCCCCATGATCACGCAAGTCTCGCCGCGCTTTACGGTGAAGCTCACGTTTTTCAGCACGGCGTTATCGTCGAACGATTTGCAAACGTCGCGAAACTCGAAAAAGCTTTCGCCATTTGGTTCGGCGCTTTTTTTCGTTCCGATGAAGTCCGTCATCGCTCCGCGTCCACAATCCGCCGCGCTTCTTCGTAGTCTGCCGCGGTATTCATGTTCCAGAAGAGCCGCCCAGCGCTATCAAATCGTTTCCAATCCGCCTCGTCAAGCACTTCCGCGTTCAGCTTTGCGATCGCTGCAGTCACTTTGCGCACGCCGCTTTCGAACTGCTCGCGAATGGCGTCGCACGCATCCGTCCTCCAAACAGCGCACAGCGGCTCCGGCCCTTGCGCGGAGTGCGCCAACACCACTTGAACTTCGCTCGCCCAAGCGCGGCCAACCAGAAAGTCCAGCCATTCGTGTGTGAGAAACGGCATATCGCAGCTGACGACCAAGTTCCATTTTGGTTTGCCTGGACTCTTGGCACTAACGTCGAGGGCCGTGACAATTCCTCCCAACGGCCCTTCGCGTGGCCACCGATCCGCAATGATATCGACGTCGAATCCCTGATACTGCTTGCGCGTTCCCCCCACTATAAAGGCATCTCCTGTGACCTTGATCAGCAGGTCGATCATGTACTCCAGCATCGGAATTCCACCCAGTTTGGCAAGAGCTTTGTCTCCTCCGAAGCGAGAGCTAGCACCGCCCGCAAGGACATAGCCAGCGACATTAGTACTGGAGCCGTTTCGTTCACCAGTCATGATTCACTCGTCATCCTCGGCAATCGGCTCTCGCCCCGGCCGCCGAATCCCCAACTCGCGCAATTTTTCCTGCAAGCTCTGCCGGTGCAATCCAATCGTCGCCGCGGTCTTCGACACGTTCCAGCGGTGCTCCGCCAACTGCTTCGTGATGTACGCTACCTCAAACTTCCGCTTTGCCTCGCGAAAATCCTTTTCGCCAAATCCGTTTTCGTTCGCGCCATCGGAACGCTTGTGTGGCCCGGCTTCTCCACTCCTCACTTCCTGCGGCAAATCCTCCATGCCAATTTCTTCGCCGCGGCAAAGCACGAAGCCTCGCTCCAATGCATTTTTCAGCTCTCTCACATTTCCCGGCCAATCGTATCGCTCGATCGCCGCTGCGGCTTCGCGTGACAGCCTGGCTTTGCGCCCCAAATGTGATCCGTGCATCTGCAAAAACGCCTCCACCAGCATGGGAATATCTTCTTTGTGTGCGCGCAGCGGTGGCAGTTCGATCGTCACCACGCGCAGCCTGTAGAACAAATCCTCGCGAAACTTTCCTTCGCGAATTTCCGCCGCCAAGTTCCGATGCGTCGCGCTGACCACGCGCACGTCCACTGGGATCGGCTGCGTTCCGCCCAACCGTTCAATCGTACGATTCTCCAGTGCCCGCAACACTTTCGCCTGCGTCACCGGATTCATGTCCCCAATTTCGTCCAGAAACAAAGTCCCGCCCGACGCCAACTCGAATTTCCCTTTCTTCTGTTGTGCCGCGCCGGTAAACGCACCTCGTTCGAATCCGAAAAGTTCCGATTCGATCAATGTCTCCGGCAGCGCCGCGCAGTTCACCGCCACGTAGGCCTTCCCCGCCCGCGGTGACCTCGCGTGAATTTCCTGCGCCATCAAATCTTTTCCCGTGCCGCTTTCGCCTAAAATCAGCACCGTCGAGTCCGCCGGTGCCACGCGATCCGCAATTTCGAACGATCTCCGCATCTCCGCCGTTCGTCCGATCATTTGCCCGAACTGTCCTTCGGTCGCCATTCGGCTGCGCAAAGCATCATTTTCTTTTTCGAGCGTCGCCAGCTTCAGCAGGTTCGCCACTCTCTGCCGCAACTCTTCGAGTTCGAATCCCTTCACGAGATAATCCGCGGCGCCAAGCTGCAACGCCTCGACCGCCGTCTTCGCTGTGTCCAGCGCAGACACCATCAAAACCGGCAGCTCGCTTCCCTGCTCGCGCATCCAACGCAAAAATTCCAGCCCGCTCTGTCCTGGCAAAATCACATCCAGCAAGACCAGATCGGGCTCCTCCGTTTTGAGCGCATCTCGCGCCGCCTGCGCCGAATCCGCCTCCGCGATGCGGTATTTCGCCTCAAGCGCCCGTCGAAAACCGTATCGCGCCGCCGGCTCATCATCCACAATTAGTATCGTTTTCATGCTCTTTTTCCGTCTTTTCTTTACTTCGTTACTTCATTACCTCGCGTCGTCTTTCACCGGCATCGTGACCTCAAATCGCGTCCCTTTCCCATCCTTGACGGGACTCTTCCAATCCAACTTTCCTCCAAATTCCGCGGCTCGCCGCGCCACGATCGCCAACCCCAGACCTGTTCCTTGCGTCTTCGTCGTAAAAAACGGCTGCAGAATCTTCTCCCGCGCGCTTTCCGGCACGCCCGGCCCGTCATCTTCCACGGTAAACAGGAATCCGTCTCCATTCTTGTTGCCACACACCTTCACATGCCCGCCTCGCGGCGTCGCTTCCAACGCATTCACCACCAGGTTCGACAAAATCTCGTTCACCGCCTCCGCGTTTGCTGCTAGCCGCAGCGTCTTCGCCATTGAAACTTCGAACTCCAGCGCCAACCCACGCCGTTCCGCGTCGTGCCTCAAGACGCCGCTGACCTCTTCCGCCACTGCCCGTGCATCGCAGCTCGCCGCAATCGTCCCGCCACGCACCGCAGGCCGGCTGAATTGCAGCAATTGATTCAGCTTCGACGACAACCTACCGATCTCCTCCAGAACCATCTTCGTCTCGCTGCGAATCGACTCCGGCAAATCCGGGTTCTCCATCTGCACCTGCAAAATCGTCTTGATCGACCCCAGCGGGTTTTTCAAATTGTGCGAAATGCTAGCCGCCATCTGCCCCAACACCGCCAGCCTTTCCCGCTCCGCCAATTCCCTCTCCAACTGCAATTTCTCCTCAATCAACCGGCACAAATCCAGCGCGCCGGGCAACTGCTCGCACAAAAATTCCAACGCCGCCGCCGTCTCACCCGACAACATCGCTCCATGCGCCTTCACTCGCAGGGTTCCCAAAGTGTGGCCGGACTGCCTGATTGCGTAAGCTTCTTCGGACGCCTTCTGCCCCGAACCGGCCTCCGTAGAATTTCCGAGGGAAAGCTTCACCTCGGCGAGTTGCAACTCGTCTCCGACCCACCTCTCGATAAAAGCCGTTAGCTTCCCAAAATCGCCGAGCCGCGCAACTTCCTGAATCGGCGCCATCATGCGCTGCGCATGATCCACCTCTGTTTGCGCGGTTCGCCGCAGAATCCCCCTCATCAGTCGTTGCAAAGGTTCGAAGAACACCACGGGGAGAAACAGCAAAATGGCAGCCGTTGCCTCCGGCGGCAGATACGGCTCCATCCACAAGCTCGCGCGACGAATCAAACTCAAATACAGCAGCGCGAGAAACGTCACAAACACGGCATAAATGAGATTCCTCTGCCGCCCGATCTGGAGGAAGTTGAATCGCTGGACATTTCGAATGAGGATGACCAACGGCTGCAGCGCGATGGCAGCGGCGATGATCGTTGTCACTAGCAGGGTTTGCTCACCTGTCATCCCGACCAAGTGGATCGCCGAGATCGCAAATGCGAGTCCCGCGAGGCTGGTGAGCAACGCTCTATGAAACGACTTTTGTTTCTTGTCGGGTGCCAGATTCGAGAATTTCCATTGCCACGCCGCCGAGATCACCACTGAACAGACCAGCCAGATTTGGAAAAACTTGCCCAGTGAATTGGCGGGTGCGACAAAATCGAAACCAGCGCGCAAACCCAGTCCTAAGTACAGATAGGGAAGAAGCAACACCCCCGGGAGATAAGCTACTGCCAGCCAGAGCCGTTTCCCGAGGCCTGCATGTACCACTTCTCGAATCTGCGCATACTCGACGTGCAAATGAACCAAGAGCGACGGTACGAACCACAACCCGACGCACACCACGGTCCACGCGAAGATTCCCAAAGACGTCGGCAGGTTCGAGTAATAAAGCTGACCATTGAGCGCCAACAAAGATCCGCCGAAATAGAACACGAGGGCCAAGCACAAAAAGAAAAAGATGCGTTCGAAATTCCTCTGACGACGATGGCCCAGAATGACCACAATCCAGAAAAACGGCAGCAGCGTCCCAGCCGTCAATACGATTAGTCGAGGATAAACATGAGGAGGCAACAGAATACCTCGCGCAGATTCTATGCCCAGAAGAACTGCACGGCAATCGCCAAGTGTCGTCTTTTTCTTGCACCATCTAAGCAACTATAAACAAACAGCTTACGCCGCATTCAATTCCACAGCCGCCCCGCCCATCCGTCCGCTAAATCCTTGACATGCAAGCCATTTCTGCTATATTAGCAGTCGGCTGTGAGGAGTGCTAATTCCCCTTCTTTACTCCCAGCCTCATTTCAAGTCGTAAGATCACCTATGGAGGATCTTTCAAGATGGCAGTGAATCTGACCCCGCTCCACGACCGTGTCATCGTGAAGCGCATTGAAGAGAAGGAAACCGTCAAGGGTGGCATCATCATCCCTGACTCCGCAAAAGAAAAGCCCATGGAGGGCGAAATCATCGCCGTTGGCGCCGGTAAGCGCGAAAAGGGCGAACTCATCCCCCTCGACGTGAAGCCTGGCGACCGCGTTCTGTTCGGCAAGTACAGCGGCACCGAAATCAAAATCGAGGACGAAGAGTTCCTCATCCTTCGCGAAGAAGAAATTCTGGCGAAGCTCAGCGGTGCTGCCAAAGCCGCCAAGAAGTAGCAGCGAATGTAGGCGCTGGGCTTTAGCCCGGCAATTCAGTTCCGAAGTGGCCGGTCTTTGGACCGGTGCAGTTCTCTTAAAATTTCGCGGTTCGCAGAAAGCTGATCAGGAGGAAATACCAGTATGGCGAAGCAGATTATTACAGGTGAAGCGTCGCGCCAAGCGATTCTACGTGGCGTGAACGTCCTCGCCGATGCAGTCAAGATCACCCTCGGCCCCAAGGGCCGCAACGCGGTGATCGAAAAGAAGTTCGGCGCGCCTATCATTACCAAGGACGGCGTGACCGTGGCCAAGGAAATCGAACTCCAAGACCCGCTCGAGAACATGGGCGCACAGATGGTTCGTGAAGTCGCCTCGAAGACGTCCGACGTCGCCGGCGACGGCACCACCACGGCTACCGTTCTCGCGCAAGCCATCTTCCGCGAGGGCGTCAAGACTGTCGCCGCCGGCGCCAGCCCGACCGCTCTCAAGCGCGGCATCGAAAGGGCCGTCGAAGTAGCCGTCGAGGAGATCAAGAAGCTACACAAGGACGTCAAGGGCGACATGATCGCTCAGGTCGGCACCATCTCGGCCAACAACGACAAGCAGATCGGCGGCATCATCGCCGAAGCTATGAAGAAGGTCGGCAAGGATGGCGTCATCACCGTCGAGGAATCCCGCACGATGGAGACGACTCTCGAAGTAGTCGAAGGCATGCAGTTCGACCGCGGCTACCTCTCGCCCTACTTCATCACCGACCCCGATCGCATGGAATGCGTACTCGAAGACGTTCGCATTCTCATCCACGAAAAGAAAATCTCCTCGATGAAGGACCTGCTCCCGCTGCTCGAGCAGACCGCCAAGATGGGCAAGCCCCTCTTGATCATCGCTGAGGACATCGAAGGCGAAGCGCTGGCGACCCTCGTCGTCAACAAGCTCCGCGGCACATTGCAGTGCGCCGCAGTCAAGGCCCCCGGCTTTGGCGACCGCCGCAAGGCCATGCTCGAAGACATCGCCACCCTCACCGGCGGCAAGGCCATCACCGAAGACCTCGGCATCAAGCTCGAAAACGTGAAGCTCGAGGACCTCGGCCGCGCCAAGAAAGTCACCATCGACAAGGACAACACCACGATCATCGAAGGCTCCGGCAAGTCCGCGGACATCGAAGGCCGTGTGAAGCAGATCCGCGCCCAGGTCGAAAACACCACCAGCGACTATGACAAGGAAAAGCTCCAAGAACGCCTTGCCAAGCTCGTTGGCGGCGTTGCCGTCATTAAAGTCGGCGCGGCCACCGAGACCGAACTCAAGGAAAAGAAGGCGCGTGTCGAGGACGCCATGCACGCCACCCGCGCGGCTGTCGAGGAAGGCATCGTTCCCGGCGGCGGCACGGCGCTGCTTCGTTGCCTCGCGGCCATCGAGAAGCTCAAGCTCCATGATGACGAAGCGGTTGGCGTCGGCATCGTGAAGCGCGCCCTCGAGGAGCCTTCTCGCCAGATCGCGCACAACGCCGGGTTCGAAGGCGCTGTCGTGATCGGCAAAATCCGCGAATCGAAGGACGAGAACTTCGGCTTCAACGCGGACACCGGCGAGTACGGCGACATGGTCAAGATGGGCGTCATCGACCCGGCTAAGGTCTGCCGCCTCGCTCTCCAGAACGCCGCCTCGATCGCGGGCCTCATGCTCACGACCGAAGCCCTCGTCGCGGAAATCAAGGAAGAGTCCAAGGCAGCTGCTGCTGGCGGCGGAGCACCCGGCGCGGGCGGCATGGGCGGCATGTACTAAATCCAAGTAGCACAGGCTCCGGACCCGGTCGGGAGCCTGTGCTCCGGGCAGCCTTACCAGCTCGCCCACAACCTCAATCCAAAGGGCGTCCTCGGTGCAAACCAGGACGCCCTTTTCTTTGCTTTACCCACTACGCTGCGCTACGTGTATGCTTTCAATCATGGGGATAAGAATTGAGCGGAAATACCCGCGTCTTGGCGGCCAGGAAAGTCCTTGGAGGTTTCGGCACGGATACCAGCTTGCTGACCCCAAGCGGGGCGCCGATTGGCATCATGCGCATAACGCGATTCATGTGAAAACATTGGAAGAAGCAGCAAATCTCATTGAGTCGCGAGGCTTCTCGATTCGAATGGGACGCAAAGGCCTCAGGCCATCCCTGATTGCTCCATCGGGCCTTCAAATAATCCACTAGAACTCCCGTTCCAATCGGCCTCCCTTCCTTGCCTCCCCTCCCCCTCCTCCGCTAAACTTCCCCTGCCTCACCACCACGACTCTTCAGGGGAGAGTCACACATCATGAACGGAATCTTGCACAGGCTTCTGCCGCGTGAACAGGGTTTCTTCGACCTTTTCGCCCAGCAAGCCGAAAACATCCACGACGGCGCCGAAGCCCTTGTCAAAATGCTCTCTCACTACACCGGCGTGCCCGAGCAGGTGCAAAGCATCAAAGCCATCGAGCACGAAGGCGACGAAATTGCCCACCATCTCCTCATCAAGCTCAACCAAACGTTCATTACGCCCTTCGACCGCGAGGATATCCACGAACTTTGCAGCCAGCTAGATGACGTCATCGACCTCATCGACGCCGCCGCCAGCCGCTTCGTCCTCTATCGCGTCGACTCCATCCGCGAAGGTACGGTCGAGCTCGTCAAAGTCCTCGTCTCCGCCACCGTCGAGGTGACCGCCGCCGTCAAAGCTCTCGGCACTCCCGAAAAAGCCCTCAAGCACTGCATCGAAATCAACCGCTACGAAAACGAAAGCGATCGTCTCTGTCGCACGCTGATCGCGCAGCTTTTCGACGAGGAGAAAAACTCCGTCCAGATCATCAAGTGGAAAGAAATCTTCGAAGTCATCGAAACCGCCGTCGATAAGTGTGAAGACGTCGCCAACGTCATCGAAGGCGTCATCATCAAGAGCGCCTGATGCCACCGACATGTCCTTTCTTGAATTCCCGCCGACGTCCTGAGCTTTCTCGCCACTCACCGCTCGGCACTTCTTCTCCTTCACTTCCTTTAACTCCTTTAACTCCTTTACTTCCTTTACCTCACCCTTTGCCCGGAGCCTCTCCTCTTGACTAGTTTTCATCTCCTTGTCGGCGTCATCGTCCTCACTCTGGCCTTCGAGTTTTCCAACGGCTGGCATGACGCCGCCAATTCCATCGCCACCGTTGTCTCCACGCGCGTCCTGACTCCTTTTCGTGCTGTTGCCTGGGCTTCCTTTTGGAATTTCGTCGCGGTTTTCGTTTTTGGCACCGCCGTCGCCAACACCATCGGCAAAGGCATGGTCCACATCGAGCTGGTCAATCAAAAAGTTCTGTTAGCAGGCCTCCTCGGTGCCATCACATGGAATCTCATCACACTCATCCTTGGTCTTCCCACCAGTTCCTCCCACGCTCTGATGGGCGGCTACGGCGGCGCGGCCGTCGCTCATGCCGGTTATAAAGCCCTCATCCTAAGTGGCTGGACCAAACCGGTTCTCTTCATCTTTCTCTCGCCATTCATCGGCATGTTCATCGCGATGGCCGTCACGATTGCCACAAGCTGGATCGTCCGCCGCCACCGCCCGCAAAAAGTCGACAAGTGGTTTCGCCGTTTGCAGCTTTTCTCCGCCGCCGCTTACAGCCTCGGCCACGGCACCAACGACGCCCAGAAAGGAATGGGCATCATCACCACGGCTCTTGTCGCTGGTGGTCTCATGAAGACCTATGCGGTTCCAGATTGGGTGATTGTTTGCTGCTATCTCGCCATGGGCGGCGGCACGATGGCTGGCGGCTGGCGCATTATCAAAACCATGGGCCAGCGCATCACAAAACTAACTCCCTTCGGCGGCTTTGCCGCGGAATCCGCGGGCGCTCTCACTCTTCTCGGCACGGCGCATTTCGGCATTCCTGTCAGCACCACGCACACCATCACCGGCGCCATCGTGGGCGTCGGAGCCACTCGCCGCCTCTCCGCCGTCCGCTGGGGCGTCACTCGCCGTATCGTTTGGGCTTGGGTCTTGACCATCCCCGGCGCGGCCATCATCGGCGCCGGCGTCTTCCATCTTCTCGCCCCGCTCCTCCGCTAAATCCGAGCCATTCCGCAAGGGCCGAGCTGTCCCGCATCACGCCTATGAACTCGCTTCGCGTTTCCTCAAATTCCCTTGTCTTACCCACGTACCCTTTGATACTCCTTTTCCATCCAATTCCGGAGGCTGGCTATGTCCACATCAAACTCTTTCTCATCGAATCCCGTCCGCGAACTCAACCTCGAGCTCCTCCTCATGCGTCTTGCGTGCGCGCTCCCGTTCATCTACCACGGTGCCGCCATCCTCTTCGGCTGGTTTGGCGGACCTGGTCCGCACAACTTTGCCGCCTTCATGCACGCGCCAGACATCATCGGTTATCTAGTCGGGCTCGCCCAATTTGCCGGAGGCATCGCGATCCTCACCGGCGCATTGCTCCGCATTGGCGCCGCTTGCGTCGTCATCGTCATGCTGGGAGCGATCTTCCTCGTCCATCTCCCGCACGGCTACAGCCTCGCCCATAACGGCATGGAGTTTGCCCTAACCGAACTGCTCTTGTCCCTCGGCCTGCTCCTCGCTGGCGGGGGCAAGTATTCGCTGGCAAGTATTCTTCCCGGCCCGCTCCAAAAACTCTAATCTGTGGCTGAGATATTCTTGATTGCGCAGGTTTTCCTGAGTGCAAAGCTTTAGCCGTGTGATCCGTCAGAACCGTGGAAACTCTGAATGGCGTTCGGTCAATCCCGCAGCCGTTACATCAACTTTTTCTTGACATCCTTTTACTCCAAGCGCATATAGTGGCCCTGCTATGCCCAGCCGTCCCTCAATGCTTCTGGCCGGCGCCCTTTTCTTTGCAACGCTCGGCACCGCCGCGCCGCAATATCATCGGGAACGACCCAAAGAGCCCGCTCCTCGCTTCAACGCCACTACCACCACCGGCGAGAAATTCTCCAACGCTTCGGTCAAAGGCAAAGTGGTTCTCCTCGAATTCTGGACCACTTGGTGTCACTTCTGCGCTGAAGAAGAGCCGCTCGTTGAGAAACTCAGCCATGAGTTTGCCGGTAAAGGTCTCATCGTCCTCACCATCAACGTCGGCGAATCCAAGAAAACCGTCAAGAAATATCTCGAACTTCATCCTCGCTCCACAAAAATCATTCTGACCGAGGACACCAATCTCGCCGCCATGTACGCGGCCACCGTCTATCCCATCTATGTCGTGATCGATCGCGATGGCAACTGCGTCACTCAGCGCGGGGCTGGCGGCGAAGAAGCCCTGCGCGACCTCCTCGCCTCCGCTGGTCTCGAATCTCCAGACTCCGACAAAGACACTTCGACCGCATCCTCCAACTGAGCTGGGTAAACCGCACTGTCAACCTGAGCGTAGCGATCGAAGATACCAATCTTGTCGGAAAAGATCTCGTCTGGATTCCCCCTAAACTCAATCAAACTGACACGCCACCCGTGATCGATTCTCGCCGTGACGCAAACGAGGAATGGCCCATTTTTTTCAGATGATTACCTTTTGAGGCTCTCGTCTAAGGCTTGCTCGTCTGTTGTTGCCCTTGCTGCTTCTGCTGTTGTTGCTGTTGTTTCACCGCTTCATCCACGGCTTTCTTAAATTCACCCACTGCCGGCACATCAGGCGACTTCAGCCCATTCTTCTGCACGTATCGCCACACCGGTGGCGTCGTTAGCGGTTGCTCCATCTGTCCTCGATAAACCAGGAATGCATCATCTGGACTCCCAACTTCGGTCCCCATCCCTGGCCGCTGCGGCAACGGCCCGCCGTTCTCAACCCCGTCCGGCGATCGCCCCTGTTGCGCGCCGACTCGAATCGAATTATCCGTCCCTTGCACAATCACGGGCCGGTCGTTCGTCGGCTCGCCGCCCACCGTCGGCTGCACCAGCTTCCCATTCCCCTTTCGCACTACAATCACCAAATCCGCCGGCATCGTCAGCACCGGCCTGAGCCGTCCCCACCTCATCAACGCTTTCTCGACATCGTCCTGCGCGGTTTTGTTCCCGCCCGGATCGCTCATCGAAATTCCCGCGTCTGGATCGATCATCACAAAGACCGTCTGCGCTTCCAACACATACGCCGGCAACGTGCTCTTCTTTTTCTCTTTGGCTGCCGCCAGGCATGCACACACCAGGACAATCGCCACCACGAAATGCAAATGTTTCCTCATGGCAACCTCCTACCACCGCAACTGCACCCAGTCTATTCCTTTGACGCCACTGGCTGCCCTCTCTAGTACACCCCGAGGTCCTCCCCCGTCACCACCTTTCCCGCATACCACTTCTTCACTTCCTCCAAAATCTCCTCACGCGTCACGTTTCCCCAATACACCTCGTGGTACAGCACCAGCAATCCCGGCTTCGCCTCCGTTCCTTCCTCCCCGACTTCCCGCGGCGACACATGAAACGCATGAAAATATTTTTCTTCTTTCGCCGAATGCAGCGCCAGCAGCGCCGTTTCGCTGTAGACCTCGTTCAACATCACGTCGCATCCATGGCACGCTTTCGCCACTGCGTCCGTCGGCCCCGTATCGCCCGATAGCACGATGCTGCGGTCCGCCGTGTCGAACCGGTACCCGAACGATTGATCCCAGGATCCGTGCTTCACCAGAAACGCCGTCACCTTCACATTCTTGTCCTGATAGATCACTCCCGGCTCGATCTCGTGTACGTGTACCTGATATCCCGTGCGGTTTCCCTGCTCCAGGCCGTTCGTTCGCACATCCACATCTTTCTCCCAGGCTTTCTCGATGTGCTCCGCCATATCGCGCAGTCCTCGCGGCCCATACAATTCCACCGGCTCCGTCCTTCCCAGCACCCACGGGCTGAAAATCACGTCCGGCAATCCCAGTGTGTGGTCCGAATGCAGGTGCGTGATAAAAACCGTTTTCAAGTTCTGCACGCGCAGCTCTGCAATTCCCTTTTCCGCCGCCGCCGCCGCTCGCCGCACCACTCCCGGACCAGCATCAACCAGATATACCGCTCCGCCCGCGACAATCGCCACCGCCGGCCCCGAAGTCTCCGGCCTGGCCTGCGGCGTTCCCGCTCCCAGCATCACCACCTTCGTTGTTGTCGCGGATGTCTTAGCCGCGTCGTTCCGCTGCGCTCGCAGGCCTTCGGGCGCGCAGGTGCCCATTGCCAGAAGAACCATCCCAGTTAGAACCCGGTTCCATCGTCCCATCGCGTCTCCCGTTGGTGAATTCTTCGTCCAATTTCTAGTTTTCGCATCTGCTTCTCTGTAGTCGAAATCGCAGACGTCGTCCGGCGTCTGTCCTGCGGTTCCGTGAGTTCGATTTCTAAGTAGGAACGATACGCCAACGAAGGACAAAAATCGCGAGAGGGGAGATCGATCCTTGCGGTCCGAGAGACGCGTGTAGTCGCCCAGAAGCGCCACTCATCGTGCCAACGAATTCAGACGGCCGGAGGCTACTTTTGGTTCGGCTGATCTAGGGTGCCGTCGGACCAACGCCTCACTGGGACAAGAAAGATAATCAGCCGGTCTTGAGGATCGGGGCCGGCTAGAATCGGCGAGCCGGGCAGATTGGCGCCCCAAGTCTCCGGAGTTGTGAGTGGGACAAAGAACATCAGATGGGGATGCCAACTTTTGTCTTCGTCGCTCAAATACTGCTCCCTGGACAACATGTAGCACATCGCGCCTTGCTCGAGAGAGGGCAACTCTTTTTTGTCCAGCGCGGATGCAATTTGCTGAAACATTTCCGTCTTCGATTTCCCCGCCAATACCAGTTTGGTCTTCATGAGCGTGATGGGCAGATAGGTCCGCGCGGCTGCCGCGTTGAGGCAAAGTGGGGAACGAATTTTTGGGTTCCAGAAGTCGGGATCGTCTATCCCGGCGGTCCACGACCGTTCCACCATACACACGAAACCGTTCCCGCCCTTACTCGCGGTCTTGTATCCCTCTCGCCCCAGGACCATCACCTCGGCGCCGTCCGAAATAGACTTGGGGGCAGCCGTTCGAGCAAGCGCGACTTCAGAGTCTTGGTCAGCCATCAAATACTGATCCAGGGGAGCCATGCTTGGGTATGGCGTCTTAGCGGTCTGTGCCTTTGCCGGCGGGGTCGCAAAGCATAGGACAAGCTGCGCGAAGATGACTAGGGCAATGATCCCTGTGATCCGCTTCAGCATGGGATTCCTCTCAAGGTGGCGCGATGTTTGAACCACACTTGAGAGTATGACTCTCGTTGGCGTTCCGAGGCGCGCCCCGTCACTGGATTCTACAGAGAAAGGGCCAGATCGCCAACGCAATCGCGCGCGAGCGAATGACGCCAGATGCGGGCGCTGCCAAAAAAGAAGCAGCGAGTTTTCCAATAGGGGTGAATGACGATCGAGTGTCGGACGCGCGCCTCCGCGTCCACACTAACGTGTGTGTCTTTTTTCTCCGGATCGTGAGTGGGCGTTCATGCTGACTTTCTACACCGAATCCCGAGAGGTCTGCAGCACCAACATACATGCCAGCGCCGAGAGGCGGCGGCCCCGAAACTGCTAATCTCATGTTTCCGGGGCCCCGCCCCTTTCGCCGGCGCTTCGTTTCTTACGCGGTATGCGCCTTTGCTGCCCCCGGCACCTTGGCCGCCACCAAATCGAGTTTGTGAACCTCCGGATCTTTCGTGAACAATTCCTTGGCCTTCGCGAACAGCGCCTTCGCGATTTCGCCGTTTATATGCGCGTCCCGCCCTTTCTCATCCGCAAACGTGTCAAATATTCCGAATTTCGACGGCCCCATCCTCATCGCATACCACGTAATTGTTCCTTGTTCCCGTTCTGCCAAACTCTCCGCCGACTTCAAAAAATTCGATACCTCGCCTTCTTTTCCTGGTTTTGCTTCCATTTCCACCCAAATTGCAAGCTTCGGCATGTTGTTACCCTCCTCTAGATACGATGCTTTAGTGCGTCAACGGTTGGCCGCTTTTTGAATTTTTTAATTTTTTCTTTTGTGTATTTTCTGCGCTGTCCGCAGCAGCATCTGTGTTCTCGATTCTCTCTCCGATCTTCAGCGATTCGAAAGTACTACGATTCCACCATAGTACTCGCAAATTAATATTGCTTGACAGTTATTCGACTCCGTGCTACCATTCTCCATGGTTTTCTCACCAACTCTCCGCCGGATCACCAACAAGCACCAATCCTCGCCCTTCCATCCTTCCTATTCCTCCGCTACGCGATCCTTCGCGTCACTCTTTTCGCTCTTTTGCACAAACGCCAAAAATCAAACTCTTTCTTTTCAATCTCTTGCGCACTCTTCAAAAAAGAGTATTTCGCTAACTCGCTTAAAACCAATACCTTCCGCACTCTTTTGTAAAATACCGGGGGTGGCACCCTCCCTCCATCCCCAGCCACCCATTCACTTCCCTCATTTTCCACAGTGCTTCGTTCTCCTCTGCCCCTCGACGCCGCAACCCTTCCGCCGTAAAATCATCTATGCAACTGCACTTAACTCCTGCTTCCAAAGAACTTTGGGGCCGCTATGAGCCAGGTAAATTCACCCTTTTCCTCTGTTGAAGACGCCGTCGAAGATATTCGCCAGGGGCGCATGGTCGTCCTCGTCGACGACGAAGACCGCGAAAACGAAGGCGACCTCACCATGGCCGCCGAAAAGATCACGCCAGAAGTCATCAACTTCATGGCCAGGTTCGGCCGCGGCCTCATCTGCCTTGCGCTAACCGAGCAGCGCTGCGACGAGCTCCATCTTCCGCTTATGTCTCCCATCAACACCAGTGTCCACGGCACAGCCTTTTGCGAAGCCATCGATGGCCGCCTTGGCGTCACCACCGGCATCAGCGCTTCCGACCGCGCCATCACCATCCTCACCGCCATCGACTCGAAAACGCGCCCGCAAGACCTCGCGCGTCCCGGGCACATTTTTCCGCTTCGTGCGCGCAATGGCGGCGTCCTCGTCCGCGCCGGCCAGACCGAAGCCAGCGTCGATCTCGCGCGCATTGCAGGACTCAATCCGAGCGGCGTCATCTGCGAAATTATGAATGAAGACGGCACCATGTCTCGCGTGCCGCAGCTTCAGGAATTTTGCCGCCAGCACAATTTGAAGATGCTGACCGTTGCCGATCTTATTCGCTATCGCATGCAGCACGAGCGCTACGTCCGCCGCGTCGCCGAAGCCGTTCTCCCCACTCGCTACGGCGATTTCCGAATGATTGCCTACGCTAGTGACGTCGACCACGATCAGCACATCGCCCTTGTCCGAGGCAGCCTCGAAGGCGAAACGCCCGCTCTCGTCCGCGTCCACTCGCATTGCCTCACGGGTGACGTCTTCGGCTCAACTGCCTGCGATTGCAGCGAACTAGTCGCTCGCTCTCTTGCCGCCATCGCTCAAGAAGATCGCGGCGTTTTTCTCTATCTTCATCACACCGGCCGCGGCTTCAGCGTGGATGCAGCCGACGCCGCCACGGGCGCGCTCCCGCAAATTCACGTTCACAAGCGCGGCCAGCTCGATCGCGAACCCGCTCGCCAGCGCATGGTCCAGCATGAAAGCGGAATCGGCGCGCAAATCCTGATCGACCTCGGCCTCAAGGACATTCGTGTTCTGACCAATCATCCGAAAAAAGTCGTCGCCCTCGAAGGATACGGCATCACCATCGCCGATCAGGTTCCCCTCCGCGTCAACGAGCCCAAACCCGGCGAGCAACGCACCACGCACCAGGTCCTCTGATGTCTCTCCAACTCGCGCTTACTTCAAAGCCCGTACGGGAGGGGCTCGCCCCTCCCCTCTGCGCTTTCTTGGTCGCCAATAAGAAAAGAACTGCCATTCCGAGCGTAGCGAGGAATCCGCTTTTTCTGTCGGATAGGAAAGCGGCGGGTTACAACGAGGCACAAGGAGGATCAGCGGGAATCGACGAAGGCTTTGGTGGGCTTGACGCTTTGGCGGGAACGGCAACTGGCTTGGCGTGCTTCGGCGGCCCGGGCGCAGCCACCGTCAAGTACTTGCGCATCTTCTCGATGCGCTTCGGGCCAATGCCGCGAATCGCGCGCAAATCGTCCACGCTCTTGAACGGGCCATACGATTTACGCATCTGCAAAATTTTCTCCGCCGTCGCCGGCCCGATTCCCGGCACTTCCTGCAATTGTTCCGCATTCGCAGTGTTCAAATTGATCGGCGCCGCCGGCGGTTTCTTCTTTGCCAAGAGCGCCGCAGGAAGCAGGCAACAAATGGCTAACAGAAAAGCGGCGCGCTTACTCAAAAGTCTAAGCATAACTAATGGATAATATAATGGAGGGAATTCATGGTCAATATACACATTTTCTTAACACATCGACCCGCCCCAATTAAGTGGATCCCGAAGACGGCGATTGTTTTCCTTATCTTTGGACACTTCGCCAGCCCGGCGACCGGCCAAGAATGCAATCAGATGGCGTACGAACACAGGAATCAGATCGATCCTAAACCGATCGAGGTCGGGATAATTCGCGGCGCGGCCGTCGACAAAGACGGAGCCCCACTTGGGCCAATATGCGTTGGGATTTTCACGGAATCAGAGCACAAGCTTCTGCGCTTCGCTCACAGCGACGAGCATGGAGACTTCACGTTGAACGCAAGCGGATTACCGAACGGCGAATACCGTTTGGTGGTGCAAATCTTGGGCTTTTGCCCAGCAAATCAAATTATCAGGATTCGAGCCTATTCCCATAAGAAGAGGGCGCTGCATATACACATGTCACCCTCTGGAATTGATACGTGCAGTTACATTGACATCGGGAAGCGGTAAGCCATTAATGTTCGGACAGCTGGTCCAGGCGCTTGCCTTGGGCGTCGAAGACTTCGAGGTCGCCGAAGAGGCTCGCTTGCGATTCGATTTGCGCGCGGTCGCCAATTACGACGATCTGCATGTTCGCCGAGTCGAGATACTTGCGCGCGGTTTCCAGCAGATCGTTCGGTGTCAGCGCGCGCACTCTGGCGCGGTACGTTTCGAGATACTCTTCCGGCAGTTCGTTCAGCGCCACGACGGAAACTTGCGAGAGCAATCCGTTCTGCGTCGCGAGGCCCATCGAGAAAATGCCGCTCAAGTAATTTTGCGCGTCGGCCAGCTCGTTTTCCGGAACCGGGACGGAGCGCAGCTTGTCCATTTCGTAGAATATCTCCGTGAGCGACGCGGCCACCACGTCGTTTCTCACCGCCGCGGAAACCGAAAAGTATCCGTACTCTCTCAGCGCGCTGACGCCGCTTCTCGGACTGTACGTGTACCCCTTGTCCTCGCGAATGTTCATCACCAGCCGCGAATTGAATGCACCACCGTACAAGCTATTCGTCAGTCCGAGCTTGACCCAATCCGGATCCTTTCGCGTGATGGCGTGGCAACCAGCAAGAATCTGCGTCTGGACTGCTCCGGGCAAATGCACGAGATAAACGCGCCTGCCTCGCGGATTCGCAGCCGCGGCAGAAGGCTTCGCCGCCGGTTTATTTCCGCTCCAGGCGCCGAATACCTTCTCGACGCTCGCGAGCATCGCGTCCGGCTGAAAATCGCCGACCAATACCAACAATCCATTCTGGGGTGTGTAAGAGTCGCGATATACCGAGATCAAATCGTCCCGCTTGTACGCGGCGACTTGCTCTTCGCTGGGCGACACTTTCGCGTACGGGTGCGAGCCGAACAACACTTTGCGCAACCTTTCGCTCGCAAGAGATCCCGGCTGCGTCCGCTCGAGTTTCACCTCTTCGAGTTTTTGCCGCCGCTCGCGCTCAAATTCGGCTTCAGGAAATGCCGCCTCTCGCGCGAGTTCGTTGACCATGCCGAGAAGCGGCTCGGCGAATTCGGAAAGCCCCGCGAACGAGATCGCGCTGGTGTCCGAGCCTGCGTAAGCCGCCAGGTCCGCGCCGATGCGCCGCAGGTCCTCTTCGATCTGCCGGCTAGCGCGGTTCGCCGTTCCTGTCCGCACAACGCTGGCCGTCATTTCCGCAAGCCCAACACCTCGATCGATGGCCGCAGCGTTGCCCGAACGGAAAAACAGCTCGCCATGAAACTTCGGAATCGCGTGCGATTCGACGAGAATCACTTCCAGCCCGTTCGAGAGCTTGGCTCGCTTCCGGTTCGGCCAGGTCACTTGACGCTCGGGCGTGAGCGCTGGAACGGCGCTATTTACTTCCACCGCGCGTGTCGCCATTACGCGGCCTCCTTTTCGCTTGCAGCCGGGGGGCGGCGAAATACGATGGCGCGTTTTTCCTTGCGCAGATATTTCCTGGCGGCTGCTTGGATATCTTCGCGCTTCACGGAAAGAAAACTATCAAGCACGGTGTTCACAAATTGCGGCTCGCCATCAAAAAGCGTAAAACAGGCCAACAGGTGCATCAAGCCGTATCGCGGCATGCCCCCGTGGCCGCTTTCGAGGAGCGAGAAATAATCCGATTGCCATTTCACTTTTAGCTGCGTGAGTTCGTCCTCGCTGATTCCCTGCTCCTGAATTTCGCGAATGACTTCGTCGAACGCCGACAACGCTTGCTCGCTGTTGAATTCCGGCTTGTGCAGGATACGCGTGACCATCTGCGTCGGGCCGTTGTATCCGAAGATGTCTTCGATTCCGCCGTCCAGCTCGACGGCCACCTGTTTTTCGAGAACGAGCGAGCGGAACAGCTTCCCCGCGCGCCCGCCATGCAGCGCCTGATCGAGCAAAGCCATGGCGGCCCAATCGGCGGTGCGGCGCTTCGGCGCGACATAGCCGATGGCCAGGGCAGGCAGCGTCCCGAATTTTTCTTCCACTTCTCCGCGCCGCTCTTCGTTCTGTTCCGGCTCGGCGGGATCGGCGAAGGGCGGAGGCGGCCCGGCGGGAATGTCGGCAAACAGTTTCTTCGCCAGCACAAATCCTTCTTCTGGCTTTACGTCGCCGAGCATCAACAAGACGGCGTTGTTCGGGACGTAGTAAGTCTTGAAAAAAGCCTGCACGTCGGCAAGATCCGCGGCATCGAGATCGGCAAAATCGCCGTAGAAATTATGCGAGTTCGCCCAATTGCGAAACGCGACAGGCGGCAAATCCAACCACGGGAATCCTCCGTAAGGCTGATTCAATACGTTCACGCGGACTTCCTCTTTCACCACGTCGCGCTGGTTGCGGAGATTTTCGTCGTCGACCTTCAGAGCGCGCATACGATCCGCTTCGAGCCACAAGACCCGTTCGAGAGCGTTGGATGGCACAGCTTCGTAGTAGTTCGTCACGTCATAATGCGTCGAGCCATTCAGTACCCCGCCGCTCGAATTGATCAGCTTAATATGCTGCATTTTCGGGGCGTTCGCCGAACCCTGAAACATCATGTGCTCGAAAAGATGCGCGAATCCGCTGCGCCCACGCGGCTCGAGGCGAAAACCAATTTTGTAGTACACGCCGACGGTGACAACCGGAGCGGCCGTGTCCGGCGCGATGACTACCTGCAGGCCGTTCGCCAGCGTCGTGCTTTCCATCGCAATGTGCAATCGCTTCACGCGGATCCCCCTGTCGTTCTCGCTTTCGCTTTTTTACTTGTCGCTACTTTTTCCAGCTCCGCCAGCATCGCCGCGGAATTTTTCGCCAAAACCAAGGCCGCGAGGCGATTGACCGCCTCGTACGCTTGCGCCAGCTCCGGCGGGACGCCTTTCATGGCGCCGAGATGCGCGGCTACCACGCCATAATCTCCTCGAGAGAGCGGCCCGGTCCACGCAGCGCGCGGACCGAGGCGTTCAAAATTTTCGAGCACCTGCCGCGTGAGCGGGAGCAAAGCGCGAATAGCTTCGCGCCGTTTCATTCCCGCCGCCGTCATCAGCCGCGTAGCGGCTTCCATGAGGGCCAGAACGTTTCCCGCGGCCAGCGCGCCCGCCGCATGATAGAGCACTTTCTTGGACCCCTCGATATGCGCGGGAATCGCGCCGAGAGAGCGCGCAATGTGCCGCGCCACGCGCACAGCGGCCGTGTCGCCTTCGATTGCGAATACGCGTCCCTCGAGAGGAGGAACGCCGACGCCGCTGAACGACTGGAGCGGATGCATCGAGCCTACAGACGCGCCGCACGCTTTGACGGGAGCGAGAATCTCCGAATTGAGCGCGCCGCTCGTGTGCAAAACGACCTTGCCGCGCAATTCTTCCGCGCCGATGCGCGCCAACTCTTCCGCAACGGCCGCAACGCCGCGATCCGACGTCGTGATTAGAATGACCTGCGCAAGCAGCACCTGCCGCGTGAGAAACGCGTGCGCGTGGCCTGCACCGATGGACCGCACAGCCTTTCGTGCACCGGCCTCGTTGCGCGTAACGACCGCGCCGATCTTCCATCCCAGTTCGCGGAGCCGCCGACCGAGGGCGCGGCCAACACGCCCGGCACCGATAATCGCCAGGGTCCCTGCCATTGCATGCTAGGATAACCTGAGGCTGCCGCACTATACCAATTTAGATGCACACTTCTGGAATTCTTCTTTTTTCCCTCGTTGCCGCATTTTGGGTTTTCCATGGTTTGCGCGTCGCGTTCGAAGCCACGAAACTTCCCTGGCTGAAGGATTTTCCGCCCGCAAAAGATGCGGATTGTCCCAGCATTTCCCTGCTTTTTGCCGCGCGAGACGAAGAAGAAAAACTCCCCATGGCGCTGGCAACGCTTGCGCAAATCGACTATCCGGCGCTGCAAGCGATCGCGGTGGACGACCGCTCGCAGGATGCAACGGGAAAGATTCTCGATGAGTTCGCTGCGACGCATGACTGGTTTCGCGCGCTGCACGTTTCGGAACTCCCGGCCGGGTGGCTCGGCAAACCGCACGCGCTGCAAAAAGCGTACGAAGCATCGAGCGGGGAATGGCTTTTGTTTACCGATGCCGACGTGCGGTTCAGAAAAGATGCTCTGCGGCGGGCAGTCGCGCTCGCGAAGCAAAAGGATCTTGATCACCTGACGCTGTTCGGCGACGTGGAAATGCACGGCTTCTGGGAGAAAACGCTGATCACTTTTTTTGGATTGATGTTTCACCTGGCGGTGAATCCGCATCGCGCCGCGAATCCCCAGTCGCGTTTTTATGTCGGAGTGGGGGCCTTCCAATTGCTGAAGCGAACCGCTTATGAGGCCAGCGGAACGCACCTGCGGCTAGCGATGGAAGTGGTGGACGACATGAAGCTGGGCAAGATGGTGAAGCAGGCGGGATTCCGGTCGGGAGTCGGGATTGCGCAAGAAGCAGTATCGGTGCGCTGGCACGCAGGCATGGGGAATTTGGTTCGAGGAGTGACGAAGAATTTTTTTGCCGCGGCGGGATTCAATGTGGCGATGGTGGCGATTGCAGTCGCGGGGCTGTTGCTCGTGAATATCGCACCTTTTTTCGGAGTTGTTTTTGGGCACGGTTGGATTCGCTTGCTCGCGTGCGTTTCCGTGGCTGTGGCAATTGGATTTCAAAGCGCGGTGGACGCGGTGATGGGCGTTTCGCCACTCTACGCATTGAGTTTTCCGGTCGGGGCAATTCTTTTCGCGTACATGCTCTTGCGATCGACGGTGGTCACACTTTGGCAAGGCGGAATCACGTGGCGGGGAACGTTTTATCCGTTGGAGGAGTTGAAGCGCGGATTGGTATGAGCAGGATGCAAGATTTTTTGAACGAGCGACACCTCGGACATTGAAAGCGCCTGATTAGGAGGCGCCGGCTTCGGAGGCTGATTCGGCGGGTTCCGGCGCAGGAGCGGGTTCGGAGGTAAAAAGGCCCGCGATGTCTTTTTGCTTCAGGGAACGAATGCGATCACGCAACTGAGCGGCGCGTTCGAATTCGAACTTCTTGGCGGCTTCGCGCATCTGCCCTTCGAGTTGCTGCAACATTTCCGCAAGCTGTTGTTCGTTTTTAATTTTGGCGGCGGCCGCATCCAGTTCGGACTCGTCGGCTGGCACGGTCACATAATCAGCTTCGACGATGCGCGCGAGATCCATGTCCACGGACTTGATGATAGACATCGGGGTGATGTTGTTTTCCTTGTTGTAGGCAAGCTGCTTCGCGCGGCGGCGATTGGTTTCGTCGATGGCTTGATTCATGGAGCCAGTGCGGCGATCGGCATAGAGAATGGCGCGGCCTTCGATGTGCCGCGCGCAGCGGCCCATGGATTGAATCAGGGCGGTGGCGCTGCGGAGATAGCCTTCCTTGTCCGCGTCGAGAATCGCGACCATGGAGACTTCAGGTAAGTCCAATCCCTCGCGCAAGAGATTGATTCCGATCAAGACGTCGAATTCGCCTCGGCGCAGATCGCGCAGGATTTTGATGCGATCGAGTGTTTCCACTTCGGAGTGCAGGTAGCGGCAACGGACGCCGACTTCCGTGAAATATTCCGATAAGTCCTCGGCCATGCGCTTGGTGAGGGTGGTCACCAGGACGCGCTCGTTTTTTTCTGCGCGGATGCGAATCTCCTCGAGCAGATCGTCGACCTGGCCTTTGACGGGGCGAATCTCGACCTGCGGATCGACAAGGCCCGTGGGGCGAATGACCTGTTCGACCACGACGCCGCCGGCTTTGGTGAGTTCGTACGGCCCAGGCGTGGCGGACACGTAGACGACTTGATTCAGGCGGTGTTCGAACTCTTCGAAGGTGAGCGGGCGATTGTCTAGCGCGGACGGCATGCGAAAACCGTAGTCGATGAGGGTCTGCTTGCGGGCGCGGTCGCCATTGAACATGCCGCGGACCTGGCCGACGGTCTGATGCGACTCATCGATGAACATCAGAAAGTCCTGCGGGACGTAGTCGAGAAGAGTGGGCGGCGCTTCGCCAGGCAAACGGCCGCTGAGGTGGCGCGAATAGTTTTCGACGCCGTGGCAATAGCCGATGGTGCGCATCATTTCAATGTCGAACATGGTTCGCTGCACGACGCGCTGAGCTTCGACGAATTTTCCTTGTTTCTCGAGTTCTTTTTTCCACCACCACAGTTCCTCTTGGATGGTGACGATGGCGCGGTCGCGCTGCTCCTGCGGCATCACGTAGTGGTTTCGGGGATAAATGGGCACACGGGACAAATCTTCAGAGCCAGCGCGAACTTCGCCGGTGAGCGGATCAATCTGGCGGAGCGTGTCGATGGTGTCGCCCCACATTTCAATGCGATAGGCGTAGTCCTCGTAGGTGGGATAGATTTCGATCATATCGCCGCGCACGCGGAAGGTGCCGCGACGCAGATCCTCTCCTCGCTCGAATTGAATGTCCACGAGGCGGCGCAGGAGAGCTTCGCGCGAAGTCTGCTGGCCCTTTTCCAGCATGACCAACATGCCGTAATAGGCATCCGGGGAGCCGAGGCCGTAAATGCAGGAGACGGAAGCGACGATGACCACGTCGCGGCGTTCGAAGAGAGAGCGAGTGGCACTCATGCGGAGTTTGTCCAACTCGTCGTTGATGGTGGCTTCCTTGTCGATATAAATGTCGGCGGAGGGAACGTAGGCCTCGGGCTGGTAAAAATCGTAATAGCTGACGAAATACTCGACGGCGTTATCCGGGAAAAAAGATTTGAACTCGTGATAGAGCTGGGCCGCGAGGGTTTTGTTGTGCGCGAGAACCAGCGCGGGACGATTGGAAGCTTCGATGAGCTTGGCCATCGTGAAGGTTTTGCCGGAACCGGTGACGCCGAGGAGCACCTGATGCTTTTCGCCGCCCTCGATGCCGCGAGAAAGCTGGTCGATGGCAGCGGGCTGGTCACCGCGTGGCTGGTAATTGCTGCGCAGCTTGAAGTTCATGAAAGGGTCTCCCGGCAGGGATTTCGGAGGCTGCCGAAACCCCTATTATACTCTTCGAGGCAAGCGGGCGTGCAGGGAGCGCAGGTGCGCGTAGTGTCCCAGTTCAGGCGGGACTACTTGCCCACTGCAGCGTTTGTTATGCGACGATTGGTTAGTCGTGGTGGAAATAGAAAAGGTTCCCGTCCAGATCCTTTACGGTGAATTGCCGCAATCCCCAAGGCTTTTTTTCCAGAGGCTCCATGATGTTCGCACCCAAGGACTTCAGTTCCTGATACGTCGCATCGATATCTTCGGCAAACACCCAGTGAGCGGCAGGTTCGAATGGTGGCTTCCTCTTTCGAAAGAATATCGCCACATTACCGCGTGACACGGCCCCAATTTCATTGCCTGGGTAAAGCCATCCGATCTCAAAACCGAGTGCATCTCTGTAATGCTGTTGTGCGCGTTCGACATCCGCGACCGGCAACTCCGGCACTGGCTGGCCAATTGACGTCATTTTTCCTTTCGCGCCCACAGAGATCTCCTTCATGAAACAAATCCGCCCACGCGTCAAATTAGGACACTACCGAGGCCCGGCGGGTTAGGGCTGGGAACCGGGAGCGGCGGGAAGCAATTGCACGCGCGCGTGGCTTTCAGCGTCGATCGTGTAGTGAACCTGATTCGAACCGTCGGTCTTTGCAACGGTGACGCTCATCGATTGATTGGCGTCCTCGGCAGCATAAGCGAGTAGGCCGGTGGAGAGAGCGAAATAACCGATGACTTGATTCTTGCCGAGGGCGGTGCCCGAGTTGCGCAAATCGTGGAGCTTGTAATCTTCGGGCGTGGCGTCCTTGGGGTTCGATTTCTGCTTGAGCGTGGCGGTGGTAAGGATGACGGCGCAGGTTTCCTGCGACGGCTGCGGCGCGGAGGGATTAGCCTGCGGCGCGTTCCTGGCGGCGGAGCAGGGCGCGTCACTTACGTAGACCGATTCTTTATCCCAGGAAAGGCCGGAAAGTAACGCGTTCGTGATCGGCTCATCGACTTTCCACTTGTCGCCCGGCTTCACTCCTTTTTGCGGAAGAGCCGCGGCGCCGCCAAAACGATCGATCCATTCCTGCCATGCTGCGCGGTCATCGGGGGAAAGTTTGTCGAGGCCTTGGACGTCGGTGACTTGACCATCGGCGTGCAAAGCGAGATCGACGATTTTGGCTGAGGCGCCCGGACTCGCGGGCTTCGGCGCGCTGTTTGCATCTTGCGCGTTACCCGCCAACGGAGCGGCACTGGGGTTGGGCGAATCCGCTTCCGCAATTTGTGTGTGAAGGCGCGCTACTATCTCGCCTGCTTCTTCGCGCAAATCTTCGACCTCGACTTGCAGAAGAATGATCGCGTTCGATTGTTTGGCGGTCGGCGACATCGGAGCGGTGACGGTGCTATCCGTGTTCATGGTGGTCGTGGCGCGGTAGCTGACCTGATAGTGAAAGATCTGACCGACGCGAAGTCCGGCAAAAAGGATGGTGCGGTCCAGAGCGCTCGAGGCATCGCGCGGAATCGCGGCCAGCAGCAGGCAGCAAGCGAGAATGCGCGAGAGAACGTTCACGTCAGGCGCTCCTGCCGAGCATTATTTTTCCGGCGCTTTGAAATGCCTGTCAAAGAAATCGACCGTCGCGCGATACGCGGCCAACCAGGTCCGGTGCATGAGGAAATCGTGAATCTCATCGGGAAAAACCAATTGCTCGAAGGAGACGCCTTGTTTGCGGAGCGCTTCGGCGAGATCGACCGTTTCCGCGAACGGCACGTTGCGATCGTCGTCGCCCTGAATCAGGAGAACCGGCGAGCGCCACGTGCTGATGGAAGAAAGCGGCGAGGATTCCCAGGCCAGCCGGGCAAAATCGGTGCGGTCGCCGGGCCGGTACCCGGAAGCGAACGTGGGAATTTCGGTATTCCAATCGTGGACGCCGTGCATATCGACGCCGGCGGCGTAAAGATCGGATGCGCGGGCGAGGCCGAGAGCCGTCAAGTAACCACCGTAGCTGCCGCCCCACAAACCGATGCGGGCGGGGTCAACATCCGCGCGCGAGCGAAGATACAGGCCCGCGCCCTGAACGTCGTTGAATTCGCTGGCACCGGCAGCACCGTAATTCAGGGCTTCGCGAAAATTGAGGCCGTAGCCGATGCCGCTGCGATAGTTTACCGCGAGAACGACGTAGCCGCGGCTGGCCAGATACTGATTCATGCCGTAGGCGTTGCTGTAGTAGAGCATGTAATGCCAGCCGAGGAGCATCTGGCGGCGCGAGCCTCCATGAAAGAAGACGAGCGCGGGATGACGATTGCCATCGTTGACGTTGTGCGGAAGAAAAAGCTGGCCGTGGATCTGCATGCCGTCAGCGGCGGAGAGAACGACTTGTTGCGGCGCGACCATAGCGCTCGCGGGAAAATCGGCGGGGAGAGCCTGTGGAGCGAGGTCACGGAGTTCACTTTTTGCGGCGACGAGCGCCGGGCGCATGGTCGTGTGCGCGTCGGAACGCAAAACCAGAATTGTTCTGCCGTCGCTGGCGAACACAGGCGACGTTTCGATTCCGGTGCCGCTGGTGATTTCTTCGGGATGGTCACCCATCGGAGAGACTTTCCAAACGTGACGGCGATCAATGTCGTCCTGATTCGAGGAGTAGACGATTTCCTGGCCGTTGTCGCTGGCGGCAACGTATTCGACCTCGAAATTTCCGGGCGTGAGGAGCTTTGCCGCGCCACCGGTTACGGGAGCGGACCAGAGATGCAGCCATCCGCCACGTTCCCAGGGGAAAATGATGCGATCGCCAGCCGTCCAGATAAGCTGATTGTCCGCGACCATCTCGTGAAAGACACTGCCGGTGCCGGGATCAGCGTGCCAAATCTCCTGGCCTTTGCCGGTTGACGCATCGGCGATGCGAATGGACCAGGGTTGGCCTTCGCGGCGCGGGCTGAACGGCAGGTCGCCCTTCGCGACGGCGATGCGAAGGAAAGCGATCCGATGGCTGTCGGGGGACCAGGCCGCGTCGACATCCGAGTCGACGCTGGGATCGAGATAGATGAGCGATTTCGCGGCAACATCGTAAACGCCGATGAAACCGTGGTCATTGCGGCGGCTGGCGAAGGTGAGCTTCGAACCGTCGGGCGACCAGCGGAGTTCGCTTTGATTGCCATTCGCATGAATCAGTTGTTCGGGCTTGTCGCTGCCGTCGAGCTTTGCGGACCAAATCTGCGACTTGAAGAGGTAGGCGACGACGTCGCCTTTGGGCGAGACCGTGGCCGAGTGACCTTCAGCGAGTTTTTTCGGTGCGCCCCCGTTCAACGAAATGGCCCAAATATCCTGCTCAACACCTTGAGGCGAGCTTGCGGGGTTGGGATAGCTGGCATTGGGGAATTCGAGATCGCCACCGCGCGTGTAAACAATCGTTTCCGCGTCCGGCGCCCAACTGAGGTTGCCGAGATCCTGGCCGTCGTCATCCTTGTACGAAGTGAGCTGCCGCGATTTGTAAGTACCATCTCCCGCGGGCTCGGCGACCCAAAGATTTCTCACGCCCTCAGCGTTGAAGACCCACGCGACACGACCTTTGGCGGGCGCGGGCGTCAACTCCGTAGGAAACGGCGCGCTTAGAAATTGTTCGAGCGTCGGCGCCTTCTGCGCCTTGGCCTGCGGACAAACGACGAGCGCCGCAACGAGCACTAGCGGAAGATAGAGTTTCATCAGGAACCTCCAAGGGACTTCGAATTTTTCAGCCAATTCCCTGCTGCCTAAATCCTTCTGCGAGCTTCAGTCCGCGGGCTGCCGCGCAACCGTTTTCTCGATGGAAACACGCGGACCATCCAGTGGCCCGGAAATTCTTAGCACGCGTCCGGACTCGTTGATGCTTGCGGTGCGGCCACGCCGGTTCGCGGCGCTCAACGTCTCGATCGTTATGTTCGCGTCGCGTGCAAAACTCACGGTACCTTGCAGCGAAGTCTGTTCGTGCCCGGAATCCAGCGCCAGATGATCGACCATGACGGCGCGGTTGCGAATCGTAAACGTCCCGTCGCCCGTTGTCCACCGGGATGTTCCGGAATGAGGGGAGCCGTCGGCGACGCTGGCGCTGACGTCCCATCCGCGAAACTGAATGTTCATCAGCTGGATGTCGCCGTCGCCCGCAAGCTGTTGCAAGAGTTCGTCGCGGCCGACGCCGGCGGTGACGATGTTTACCGTGCCGGAAGCCAAGCCTGCCAGACGATCGGAAAAAGGGCCTGACGCGGGAAGTTCGGCAAGGTTTACGCGGTCGAGCTTGGCGGTGACGTCATATTTCGGAACGGGAGCGAAAGCAGCGTCGACTTGCGCGTGTACTGTGCCGCCAACCCACTGCGCATCGGCGTCCCGGACCTCCAGTTGAAGATCGTGGAGGCTTCCCTCGGCGTGAACGTTGGAGAACTTCAGTTTTTCAATCGTCAATTCGCCGATCGTCAATTCACCGTCGGCATTCATCAGACGAACGAGATCGCTGGCGGCAGGACTTGGGGATGAGCCGCCGAGAAATGATGCGAGCAGCCGCCGGAGCCAACTCGGCCGAGCGCGCGGACCGACCCAACGGTCGAGATCGGCAGCGCTCATGCGATCAGTCGTCAAGTTAAAATTCCAGCGAGGGCCTTCTACTCCGTCGGCAATTCTGTTTTCCGTGATCGAGCCAGACCATGAGCCACCAAAGCCGCTGACTTTGGTTACGTCCACGGAGCGCTGACCATCTTTCCAGTTGATCGTGCTTTCCTGCACGGCAAGCGGTTGGTTCAAGCCCGCGACGGCAAGCTTCGCCTTGGTGAGGATGATTTTGCCGTTCCAGCGACCGCCGGCGGATTTCTGCCAATCCCATTGCGTCACCGCGAGCGCGTTGCCAGCGAGCTCCCAGCCATGATTGATCGGTCGGCCAAACGCCGCGGCGACTCTTAGCACGTCTTCGGCTTTCTGCGCTTGGCCCTCGATGCTTAGGCTGGCAGATTCTCCGCCAAGATCGCCGGTGAACGTGATTTCAGCAGAATTTTCCATCGGCGCAGAGCTGCGCTGCTTCTTGGGAACAATCAGGTCGCGAAGCGAGTCACTCAGTGCGAATCGGACAGGTTCGGATACCAGCGAATTTCGTTCGCGTTGGAGGCGCACTGGGCCGATGCGCACCGGCACATTGAGTCCCGGCACGTGCGCGACACCGCCGTTGCTGGAAAATGCAGCACCCTCGAGTTTCAGGGGCCAGCCGCGCAAGGTCAGCGCGCCAGTGAAATATTGATCGAGGGACACTCCATCATCCACACCCGGATGAAACGCGCGATACCACGCGAGCAGATCTGCCGCTTGGATCCCCGAGGAATCGAGTTGCAACTCGAAGCTAGCCGCTGGACCAGTTACGTAATGGGCCGAGCCGCGCAAGTTCGAGCGCGGCCCTTCTATCGCGACCTGGTCCGCGCGAACCGTTCCGGCGCCCACGTTCCAATGGCCTTTGACGGCCATTCGCAGGCGTGGATTGTCGCGGCGCTCGATCAAATCCCAGCGATGGATCTGTGCAGCTCGGGCTTCGACGGAGAAGACCCACTCCCCGGGCGGAGCTACAGCGTTCGCGGGGCCATCGAGCCCACCACTCTTGAGCGAACCATCCAATGTAAAGATTCCGCGCAAACCGTAATCGCTTCCGCGCAGCAAACGGAACAGATCCGCGAGGGAAACCTCCTCCCAATGAACATTGATTTGCGCGGGTTGGAGGCGCGAGGAAGTGCCCGCGAGATCGCCGCGCACCAAAACGGTTCCAACGGATTGCAGCACCACGCCGCTGCGCCATGGTTGAGCCTGGAGACGCAGTTCCCAGCGCCCTGGGGAAACCTGATCAACGCTTCCGGAGACTGCGGTCAGCGCGAACGGAAGCTTTTCGTCCACGTTCTTGAAATTGACGCGGCCTTCATCGAATTCGATCTTAAGCAAATGATTGACCGGCGCGACGGCGGCTGGCGGTCCGTAAAAGTGTGCGTTGGTGCTCCCAGCGGTTTTCGCGGGGGGCAGCCACTGTTCCAGACTCCATTTACCCTGGCTGTTGCGCTCAAGGATCAGGCTTGGCTTGCTGAGCGAAAGCGTTCCAAACTCGAAATGGCCGAGGAGCAACCCGGTCCAGCGCAATCCCGCAGACAGAGTGTCCGCGCGCAAGAAGTACTCGTTACCAAAACCGGGATCTTCGGCGACGGTGAATTGTTCGGCGTCCAATTGTGGGGCAGGAAGCAATTGCACGGAGAAATGCCCTACTTCGACGGGCCGTCCGAACGCCTTTTCCAATTGCGTAATGAGGTACGCACGCACACGGTGCGTCCGAACGAGTAGCGACACGCCGATTTGCAGCGCAACGAGGAACGCCACAATGGCCAGCGCGAGCTTCCACCATTTGCGGGGCATTTTCATGTTGTCCGGAAGTTTCGCAGACTGGGTGGTAAATGAAAAGCCGGCGCACGGAGGGAGACACAAGGTTTTCGATTAGTTCCAGGGGCCGGATTTCTCAGGGTCAAAGTTAGATCAGGAAGAGATTCGTACTTCAATGGACTGTGCGCAGCATCCTCGCCCAGCGGGTCCGTGCCGGAAGGTGTGCAAGCGTTTCGAAGACTCCTTCGAGCCGCTGCCAAAATGTGGTTTGTAAATAGTCGCTGCTGGTCGCGTCCACAGACCAGTAGATGAGGAATGGGCGCCCCATAATGGCGCTGCGGTCGACGAATCCCCAATAGCGGCTGTCCGAGCTGCGGTCGCGATTGTCTCCCATGCCGAAAATTTTTCCAGGAGGCACGACGAGTTCGTCGCCTTGGACATAATTGTGGAGGCTTTCGCGCCAGCCGGACTCCGGCACAACTTGAGGAGAAATCATCTGGTCGCTCGTCGGAGGGAAATTGTAATTGAAGATATCGTAGAGCGCGGTCGGATCATGGACGACGTAGGGCTCGTTGAGCAGTTTGCCGTTGACGTACATCTGCTGGTCGACAAGTTTGAGACGATCGCCGGGCAAGCCGATCACGCGCTTCACAAAATGCTGATGATCCGAATACGGATACTTGAAAACGATGATGTCGCCACGCTGCACGGGGCGATAGGGAAGCCACTTCTCGTACCACGCGCCTGTGCCCCCAAAGATGAATTTGTTCACGAGGAGATGGTCGCCGATCTGAAGAGTACCTTCCATCGATGCGGAGGGAATTTTGAATGCCTGCACGATAAAACTGGTCCCGAAGAGCGCGAGCAAGACTGTGACAAGCAACGACTCGAGGTACTCGGAGAATGTCGTGAGGTCGTCGTAGTGCAGTTCTTTTTTCGATTCCTCCGGCGCCACCGGCTCTTCGACTTTCAGCGCAGTCTCTTCCGCCATTGGCCTTCAGCCTTTCCGATCCATCCGCGCTTCACCTTCGTTCCAAGATTTCCATGGCGCTCTGGGCAGCGCGTTGCTCGGCTTCTTTCTTGGTACTACCTTCTCCGCTAGCCATCCGCTCTCCGCTGACCCAGACTTCAACTTCGAAAACCTTCTGATGATCAGGTCCGGTTTCGCCAGATAGCCGGTATTCCGCGGGCGGCTTGCCATGTCCCTGCAAAAATTCCTGGAGTGCGGACTTGCGATCCGAGTCACCGATTCGCGCCCCGCGCTCTTCCAGCGCTTGTTCGAAAAGCAGGCGCTTGAGCATCCCCCGCACAGCGCCGAGCCCTGCATCCAAATAGATTGCTGCTACAACCGCTTCTAAGGCATCGGCCAAGAGCGCCGGTTTGTCCCGGCCGCCGGTCTTCTCTTCCCCGCGCCCAAGCCGCAGATGCTCGCCCAATTTCACACGCCGGGCGGCATCTTCGAGGGAGCGCGCATTCACAATCTGGGCGCGGCTTTTGGAGAGTTGCCCTTCCCTCCATTCCGGGAAGGTCTCCAGCAGATACTCCCGTGTCAACAACTCCAGAACCGCGTCGCCCAGAAACTCCAACCGTTCGTTGTCGTGGACAGCCCCTGGGTTTGCGGATCCTTCCCCGAGTTCGGCGCGCAACTCAGGAACTGCCGAGCTGTGCGTCAAAGCAAGTTCAAGGAGTTCCGGTCTCCTGAATTGATGGCCGAGACGGTCTTCAAGTTCCGCTGCGTCGCCGCGAGTCATTGCCGAGGCCACTGCACGTCAAACGAATCGAACGTTTACTGGGGCGCGCTCAATTGCGTGGCGCCCAGCTTCTTGGCTTCTTCGGAACCATTCTTGCATGTCGGCTGCAATCCGCCGGGGACTGTCGCGCATTTGTCGAAGGCCGCAGCGGCAGCTTGAAAGTGCGAAGTCTTTTCTTCCGCAATCGCCAGAACGTAGTAGTTCACGGGATCGATCTCGGGATTGGGGTCGACTTTGGTGGCTTCTTCAAATTCCGGAATCGATTCTGCAAACTGGCCGCGCCGGAAATACACCAGGCCCAATCCGCTGTGTGCCATGGCGAGCGTCTGATTCTTGGCGACGGTGAATTGCGCGTCGGTCAGAGCATCCGGCTTCGGGATCGTGGGTGTGAGCTCAATCGCTGCCTTCGAGAATTTCTCCGCCTTATCCAGCTGAACCGTGGCGTTGGGCATGCTCGAGTTCCAAGCGCGGGGAAGCGTCTGCCCGAGGATCGCCAAGGTCTGCACGTCGTTCGGCGCAAGCGTCACATCCTTTTCGCCCGCGTCCTGCATCTTTGCGATGTCATTGGCCTCGAGGTAGAGCTTCACCAGCGGCGAATAAACCATCGGAAGGTAACGGCTCTGCGGGTATTTCTGCACGAAGGCTTCGCCGGCCTGAATCTTCTTTGGGCCGTCTGTCAAAGGCATGGCTTCGAATGCCTTGTACGCCGCATCTTCTTCCGCGTTCACGGGAGGCGCAGGCGTATCCAGCGTCATCGAATTTGCCTTGTCCGCGTCCGTTTTCGGTTGAGCGGGCGGCGTGCTTTGGCCGCTTTGCGTGCTCTGACCACTCTGACTGCTTTGACCGCTCTGGGTAGTCTGGGCGACTGCCCCAACACATGCGCACAGAAAAAATCCGGCAAGTGTCCCCATTCCCATCAAATACCGCCATGTCCCCTTCATTTCCTGCCTCCTGTTCACTTCTTTCGTCCGTCACTCGGGTCTGGGGCTCGAGCTGGCCCTCTTGTCCCTGAAGTCTCAAGAATTTCCGCGGCCTCCCGCTTGACAGCTACGGCCGCTCCGCCGGTTTCTCCAGATTTACAACCTCGAGTCCTTTTTGCGCCTCTTGCCTGGCGCGATCAGGCCCGCCTGGAACAGCCAGCGCTGCCTGAAACTCGCTTTTGGCCTGCGACTGCTGGCCTTCATCATCATAAATCCTCGCGAGGTAAACATGCGACCATGCTAACACCATAGGGTCTTGCGTCGCTGCATGTTCCCCGGTCGTCAGCCTGCCAAAAACTTCCTTCGCGCGAGGACCATCGTGGTCGAGCAAGGCCACGAGCCCGAGCCCATACCATGCGCGAACCTGATTCGGATACTTTGTGAGCACCTTCTGGAAGGAAGCTTCGGCAGCTCGCGGGTTCTTTTCGGCGATGTGCCGCTCGCCATCGGTCAGCTCGGCGATAGCCTCGGCGTCGTTGGGAACTGTCGTCGGAATCGCGTGGTGCCGGGTCACCTGTTCGCCGGCAGCAACCTCAGAGCCGTCTCCGGGGCCTCCTGCCGCGAAATGGATGGCATCAATGCGCTTGGATTCGGCGGCGAGATCGATCCCGCGAACCAGATCCGGAAAGTAGAGCGCCATGGATGGTTCGGAACTTTCGTACTTCGCCAGCCCCACAAAGATGGGCCGCACCAGCGCGTAGCCGTCCACATCATCGCGCTGCATTGCCGCTTCGCGCTCGCCGGGCGAAATGTGCTTCAATTTCAATTCCACCGCACGGACGAGGCACTCCGCAAAATAAGCCTCGAAGTCATCCTTCAAGTCCGGTGCCAGTCTGGGAGCAAGCGCTACTTTCTCATAGAGTGGCCGCTTGACCGCAAGGACATGCGGATATTGCTGCGGAAGTGGATCGAGCAGGAAATGCAGGAAAGCGTGCCGCACGATGTCGATGGGAATATCATCCGCCCCGCTCAGTACGATCGAGTAGTGCTCGCCGGAGTTTCGCACGTTTGTGATTCGCCCCACGAGCGGTTCCAGAATGATCGTGAACGTCCTGTCCGTTGTGTAGTCCTGGAGCTGCCGGAGATAGCCGGTCGTTACGAATACGATCTGAGAGATGGGGTCGTGCGCCTTCTCAATTTCGCCCCTGTAAATCGGCTGAAGGTCTCTCCATAACCGCCCGATGTGCTGCTCTTCGTAGTAATTCGCGAGGATGTCGCTGAAACCTTCGAGCGCGAGGACTTCCGTCGGCTGATCGTCTCGCTGAAGCGTGATCAGGAATTTTGGAGCCGGCCCAGAGAGCAGACCAAACCAGATGTAGCGAGAGAGTGTGGCGCCCGAATCTGGCAATTCATGTTCTTTATAAAAACGCCGCACAGCTTCCACGGCAGGGCCCTTTTGCTGCTGCATTTCCTCGCGAAGCCGGGCGCGCAGCGGATGCCAGTTTTCCGCGCTCACATTCGCTTCGAATCCAGAGGCCAGCAGCGCGCACATCGTGGTGAACATAGACTCGCTGCTGGAGATGTTGATATTCGTGATCGGAGCGGAATGGCGCTGCTGGGGGATGGGCACCTGTGCGCTCGCCGTAAGCGGCCCTGTCAAAAAGACCGCCGCCGCGCAGAGCGCCGCCGCCGCCATTCGCCAAAGTTGATTTGTCATGAGCTCTGCCGCAGTCCTGCTTAAACCAGATGCTTTACTCAACCGCTTCCTCAATCTGTGAGGAGAGACAGACGCTAGCGCCTGTCTCCGAATCCAATGCCAAGTTTCCCTGGGGCGATCCCACTTCCGTGGTCACCCTGCGGCATCCTGCCAATTTACAAGCGCGTCTCGCATCCGTCAAGGAATCGCGACCTTGCTCGCCGGGCACGTTATCCAACTCTTGCCACACTGCCGGGCATCTGTTAACTGTGAGGATGCGTTCACACCCGCCTCGGGATGGCTCGACCCTATGCCTTTCGCCTTTTGGGAAAAACCTGCATATTTGCTAAGCGTCTGTGCTTTTCTTGGCCTCTCGCTTGGCGCCGCGGACAATCAGCCATTCCACGTAAGACACGACGCGCAGGGGCAACCTTCGACGGCGCAGTCTTCGGCACAGGAGCCGCCGCTTGATTCTGGTTCTTCCGCAAAGCTCCGCGTGTCTCAGGAAGTTCAGCTTGCCGGCGATTCGTCCTGGTTGGACACGGGCATCGGCGTGCAAGCAGGCGAGCATGTCGTCGTTACCGCTACGGGCACGATGCGTTACGCCGGCCAGCAGGCTGACGCGACTCCCTCAGGCATTCCCCGCGGCTTCAAGGATCTTCTCCGCAATTTGCCGGACAACGATGCCGGACGCGGGGCGGTGATCGGCCGCATCGGTGACAAAGATACTTCCCAGCCTTTTCTCATCGGCGCGAAGCGCGAGCTCGTCTCCCCAATCTCGGGACGCCTCTCGGTCGCCATCAATCAATTGAGCAGCGATGCGGGCGATGGAACCTATACGGTTGAAATCAAGATTTATGCAGCCGACGCCAACTCGTCTCTTTTCATCGCCAAAAACGTACCTTCGATTCCGGGCGTCGATGACAAGCTCTTCTCGCAGATTCCCCGCCGCGTCGCCGACCGCGCTGGTGATCCCGGCGACATGGTCAACTTCCTGATCCTCGGCTCTCAAGAAGCGGTGGAAAAAACATTTACTACCGCGGGCTGGGTTCAGGTCGATGCAAACGTCAAAACCACGCTTCTCCACGGCCTTCTGGAAAGTATCTCGAAAGAATCTTACCTGACCATGCCGATGAGCCCGCTCTACCTTTTCGGCCACCAGCAGGATTATGGTTGGGCGCACGCGGAGCCTATTTCCGTTGTCGCGTCGCGCAATCACCTGCGTATCTGGAAGGCGCCCTTTGAGGTCAACGGTCGAACTTTGTGGGTTGGCGCGGCCACTCACGACGTCGGCTTCGAGAAAGATCAGCGCAACAACGGGCTTGCCCACAAGATCGATCCGAACATCGATCTTGAACGCGATTACGTGGAGAAAACGCTCTCGTCCACGGGCCTCGTCGCGGAAGTCGCACACTTCACGCCTAACAATCCAATGAAAGAAGCGAAGACGGCTACCGGGGGAAGCTTCCATTCGAACGGCCAGGTTTTGATTCTGGAGCTTGGGAAAACTGCTGAAAAATAATCTAGAATTGGGTTCATGTGCCCGCAACCGCGCGCCTGAGCACTTCGCGCGATATATTGGCGCCGCTAACGAGCAGAACAACGTTCTCGCCATAATCCGCGCTCGCGTGAAGAAACGCTGCAGTGCTCGCGGCACCGGCAGGTTCGGCCAAGACATGCTCTTCGACGAGCAATGTCTCAATCGCTTTCAACATTTGGTCTTCGCTTACCAAAACGACTTCGTCGACAACCTTTCTTATATCGCGCACATTCGCGGCGTCTGGTGTTCGCGTCGCTAATCCGTCGGCAATCGTGTCGCACGTGTCCGTCCCAATCGCCTTTCCTTCCTTCCACGAGCGAAAGTAAGCCGGCGCGCGCTCCGCTTGCACGCCGATGATTCTCACGCGCAGCTCGGTCTGCTTCACTGCGGCCGCAATTCCGCGAATCAGCGCCGTATCGCCCATAGGCACAACAATGGAATCTGCGTCCGCAATCTGCTCCAGGATTTCGCATCCGATTGTCGCCGGACCGGCAGGCAAGTCCGTGTCCGTCGCATCATTCAGAAAGTAAACGCCCGGCCTCTTCGCATGCTCCGCTGCATTCTCGAACGCCGCCGCCAGGTCAGAGCCTCCACATTCCACAATCTTGGCCCCTAGCGCGGCGATTCGCGCGTGTTTCACGGGATTGCATCCCGCCGGCAGAAAAATCCGCGCCGCGACTCCGAGCAAATTCCCTGCATACGCGACCGCCGCTCCATGATTTCCCGTGCTCGACGCAATCACTTCTTCGATCGCGCCCTTCTTCAACCGCTGCGCGAGCGCATACAGCGCTCCGCGCACTTTGAACGAGCCCGTCGGCAGCTCCGTCTCCAGCTTCAGGTATACGCGCTTCCCCGTTCGCTCGCTCAAAAACGGCGCACCAACCAATCGGGTCGCCGCAAAGTGCTTCGCCAAGAAGTGGTGTGCTTCGCGAATCGCGCCCAATCCAGGCCGAATCTCAGCAGTCCCTTCTCTCGCTCCGGCACTCATTTCTTCACCGTCCTCACATCCTCTCGCTCTCGCCTTCCTGCTACAAGAGACTTACCACACCTTAATCTTTCACGCTCAACGCCGCGCTCCCGGCCAGGAATTGTGTAAGGGCGGTTCGGTTCCTCAAGCACCTGTGAGACAATTTTTCCGCGTTCTCCTTACAAGAATGAAAAGGCCTGCTCCGCTTCGTCCTCTATCGTCCTCGGCCTCGACGGCCCCGACGGGCGCGAAAGAACTGCTCTCGCCCAAGTCCTGCATCCTTGTTGGCGCGCTCATGGTGATTACCGTCTTTGTCATCTATAGCCCTGCGTTGCATTTTCAATTTATCCTGGATGACCATCGCTTTACAGGCGATCCCCGCCTCCAATCTTCTGGCCATTTGTGGGAGTACTTCACCAGTTTCGTCTGGGCGCAAGTTTCCGGCGGACCCGTGAGTTTCTATCGCCCATTGTTCCTCTTGTGGTTGCGTCTGAACTTCCTCTTCACCGGCGCCTCTCCTTGGGGTTGGCACTTGCTCAGCATTGCGAAGCACGCCTCGGTCGCCGCGCTGCTCGGGCTGCTTGTTTGGAAACTGTTGCGCGATCGCGTTGCCGCCCTGATGGCCGCCGCACTCTTTGCTTTGCATCCGGCGCAAACAGAATCCGTCGCGTGGGTTACTGTCCCCGACCCTCTCATGTCCTTCGCCGCGCTCGCTGCGGTGTTCTTGTTTCTCGGCTATTTGGAACGAGCCGCCGCGCCTAACCAACTCGCCGACGATAAGCTCGGCGGCAAATCCAATAAGAAATCTCGCAAGCAGCCTCGACGTGAATCGAAAGACGATACTTCCTTGCTATGGCTCATCGCCTCTGCTCTTGCTTGTCTCGGCGCTCTCATGTCCAAGGAGACGGCCGTCGTACTGCCCGTTGTGCTTTTTGCTCTCGCGCTGTTCCAATCGTGGCAAAAACCTGCCGGTGAAAAAACCTCAGCTATACAGAGTCCGGAGTTCAGTTCACGCCTTCTTCGCCCAATCCTCCAAACACTTCCCTTCCTCCTGGTCACCATCCTTTACTTTCTCCTGCGCTTCTTTGCTCTGGGCGGCCAGCTGACCACTCTCACGCAACATTTGCCGTGGACAACCGTGCTGCTCTCCTGGCCTGCGACGTTGTGGTTTTATGTCAAAGTGCTCTTCTGGCCCGTTCGCTCGCGCGCCTTCGCCGATCCAAGCATCGTCGACGCTTTTTCGTTTCGTGCCGTTGTGTTGCCCGGATTGGGAGTGCTTCTCGTGTCCGCGATGGTCGCCGCCCTCTGCTTCTGGATCTGGAAGACCGCGCGCCGCAATCTTCCAGGTCGTGGCGTGGCCGGCGTCGAGCGCGCACTGCTGCTTGGTGTCTTGTTCCTCGTGCTTCCCCTTCTGCTCACACTGAACTTGAACGCACTCAATCCGTGCGACTTCCTGCATGGCCGCTATACCTACCTTCCTCTCGCGGGGCTGATGCTCGTTTTGTCGCCGGGATGGCACTTGGCTGGGAAAAACCGCAGCGTTTTGCTGGCCGCCGCGGGAGCAATCGCTGTTGCGTTCGCCGTGTTGAGCATTCAGCAGGAAAGCATCTGGAAGGATGACTTAACCGTCTTCACGGTCGCTCATGAACTCGCGCCGCACAATGCTCCGGTGGCCCAAAGTCTCGTTCGAGCTCACGTTCAAGTCGCTCTCGATCTCGATGATGCCGACCGCTGTGACGAAGCCATGCCCATGTTTGACGATGCGATTCGTCAATATCCCGACGACTGGTACGCTTGGGCAGGCCAGGGAGAATGTTTTTTCAAGCTCGACGATCTTCCGAAAGCCGAGCAGTCTCTCCGCCGCGCCGCTCAACTCTCTCAGCAACCTCGCGTCAACGAGGAGTGGCAAATGGTCCGCCAAAAAATGGGGCTGCCCTCCACATCGTCTGAATAAGAAGTCACAATAAGTTGACGTCGCAATTAGACTTCACGCTAATAAACGACCAGCGCGGTCGAGAGAGATACAACCGCGCCGCATCTCCGTCGTTTGTGACGATGCCGCACCGAAAGTTCCACTGCCACCTTTTTCCTCTTCGGAGCTTCTAATAATAGGTAGACGCGGTTCGCCTTCGATCCTTTTGTTCCGTCGCCGCGCCCAAAGTTTCCCTCCAGCCCATCAATTCCTAGAAAGGTGTGAATCATGCGTATCGCACGCTTATTCGGCTGTTCGCTTCTCGCGCTTGGATTACTGGCGATACCGGTTCCATCCCGAGCAAACGTAGCTGTGGGCATTTCCGTTCGGATTGGTCCTCCGGTGTTGCCGGTTTATGCGCAACCCATTTGCCCCGGATCAGGCTACATCTGGACTCCGGGTTATTGGGCCTACGGTGATGACGGCTATTATTGGGTTCCCGGCACGTGGGTTGAGCCTCCCGTTGTCGGCCTTCTCTGGACTCCCGGCTATTGGGGCTGGAATAACGGCTTCTATATCTGGAATGCCGGCTATTGGGGGCCTCATGTCGGCTTCTACGGCGGCATCAACTATGGCTTCGGCTATCCAGGCGCCGGCTTCTTCGGCGGCTATTGGACCGGCGGCCATTTCTTCTATAACCGCGCCGTGGCCAACGTAAACGTCAACATCATCCACAACACGTACAACACGCGCGTTAACAACGTGCATGTCAGCCACGTCAGCTTCAACGGTGGCCCCGGGGGAATCAATGCTCGTCCGAACGCGGCGGAAATGGCCGCTGCGCGCGAGCACCACGCCAACCTGACCGCGGCCCAAACGCATCAGCGCCAGATGGCCAGCACCAATCGAACTATGCTGGCATCCGTCAACCATGGCCGCCCGGACATCGCCGCCACTCCGCGCGCCGGTGAATTTTCCGCGCGTGGTTCGGCCGCGGTGAACCGGCCGCATGAAAATGTGAACCGGCCGCCTACCGCTCAGCCGCGCGAAAACGCTCGCGTCAATCCTGGTGTGAACGAAAAACAGCAGCGCGACGTGGAGAAATCGCAGCAAAAACAGGCGCAGGCCCAGGAAAAGGTGCAGCAACGGCAGGCGCAACAACAGGAAAAAACTCAACAGAAACAAGCGCAAGCCCAGGAGAAGACGCAGCAGCGGCAGGTTCAGCAACAACAGAAAGCTGCACAGCAGCAACGGCAAACTCAGCAGCGCGCCACTGCGCAACGCCAACAGCAGTCTCGTCAACGGCAACAGCAGGCCCGAGCACGTCAGCCTCAGTCAAAGCCGCACTTCCAAAACGCTCACACTCAGCAAACGCAACGGCCGCAGGCGCATCAGCAGAGCCAGGCGCGCCCGCAGAGGCAGGCCTCACATCCGGCTCCTAGCCGTCCTGCAAAGCCTGGAAAGCCGAACCCGCGATAACGCACGATCAACCGGCCTCGCTTCAAGCAGTTTGCCTGCATCGTGAAGCCAAAATCAAAGGGGCGCAGCTCTCTTCCGCTGCGCCCTTCTTTTTCAAATTCCGGCATAGCCCCGGCATTGCAATGACGTTCGAATCTTTCGCTCGAAAAACAACGGCCTTTGCGTTCAGACCCGCCGTCTTCATCGGCGCTTATTCGTCGGATCTCCTTCTCCCACCATCAATTCCATTACGCGTCGTTCCGGCTCGCTCGGCACAATCCCCGTCACGTGCGCTTCGATCACCACCTCATCCCCCTGGTTCTTGAACACCGCCTCTGCCGTGGCGCGGTTGCGTTCATCGATCCCCGTGATGGTCATCGAACATTCGATCGTATCGTCGAAATAAACCGGCTTCCGGAATCGAAAATTCATTCCCGATGCCAGCCAGCCGATTTGCCCGCCAATCTCCGTAAGCATGCTCCCCACCAGAAGGCCATGCGAAATTCGGCCACGAAAATTCTTCGCTTCCGCAAAGCGAGGATCGAAGTGCACGGGGTTATAGTCCCGGCTGATCTCCGCAAAAATCAACATGTCCTGTTCCGTGAAAGTGCGTGAAACGGCAAAGGAATCGCCCGCCCTCAGTCCCTCAATCGTCTTTCTTCGAATCTCTGACATGTATCCCGTCCCTCAGAGCTCCAGGTTCCACGTCTCGGCCACGAGGCCTTTTCTGCCGAAGCTATCGTGCGTTTTCTTCTCTCCCAGCGTGAACCCCGCCTTCTTATAAAGCCGCCGCGCCGCTTTGAGTTCGCTCTGCGTCCACAAAGTGATCTTACGATAGCCCGCTTGCCTCGCAAACCGCACGCATTCGTCGATGAGCTTTGAACCGATGCCCAATCCGCGCGCCGACGGCTCGACAAACAACAATCGCAGTTTTGCAACCGCTTCCGATTTGCGCACCAGGAAAATCGAACCGACCATTTCGCCGTCCTTCTCGGCGATCCAACAGCGTTCCTTCGACGGGCGCAGTCGCTGCACGAACTCAGCTACGATTTCCGCCGTCAGCGACTCGAACTCCTCGTTGTATCCCCACTCCTCGGCGTACATCGCCCCCTGCCGGTGCACCACCCATCCCATGTCTCCCGCATGCGGAGGCCTTAAGACATACGACGCAAGCTTCTCTTCCCTGCCCCCCAGCAGCCCTTCGATCGTGTGCATCGCCCCCACAAGCCGGCGTTGATCGCCAGAGCTCAGCTTCGCAAGCCCTGCCGCCACTTCCTCTTCCGTCTGCGCATTCAATCGCGCGAACGCCGCCTGCCCTTCTCGTGTGAGCGACATGTGCACGCACCGGGCATCCGCGTTCGATCGTGTCCGCCGCAAAACTCTTCTCTGCTCGAGGCTGCGAAGCATGCGACTCAGGTACCCGGCGTCCAAACCCAGCTCTTTGCCAATATCGGTCGCTGTCAGCTGCTCATGATGAGCCAGCTCATATAGCACGCGCGTTTCTGTGAGCGAAAACTGGCTGCCAAGCCATCCCTGCTGCAGGACCCCAATTTGTTTGGTGTAGAAACGATTGAAGTGGCGGACCACCTTCACATTCGCATTGGTGTTCATGCTGGCGATTGTCAACCACCTATTTGACTCTGTCAACTATTCTTGGTTGCAGCCTCCCGGCATCTGGCGCCTGCACTTCCAGCACCGCTATGGGCGCAAAATGCGTCTCTACAAATTATTCCTTAGTTAGGTGGATTGTGCTTCGTGGAAGAACCAGCGACAGAGGTGATTTCTTCGATGGCTGGCTCAACTTCCTTACTTGGTTGCCAGCAGCGCGTTCAGAATTCCTGCGATCTGCGCTTCCTGCCGGAGAGTGCCGTCTTCGTGCTGCGCCGCTTTGTCGCTCGCGCTGATCGTTGCCAGTTGCGCCGCCAGATTTTTCACCGCCACATCTCGCGGAACATACGTTCGATTCACGGGCGGCACGGCCTCCCAGCCCGAATCCGTCCGCCGCAATTCCCATCGGACTTTTTCTCTCCGCGCCTTCAACTCAGCTCTTCCGCCATCAATGGACACTTTCGAATCAACCAGCAAGTGCGCCCACCCGCGATCGTGCTTGATCTCTACTTTCTGTACCGAAAACTTCTCCACGATCACGACGGTCTGCTGTGCTTTCGAAAAATCGGCCGTCCGCAGCAGTCTTCCCATCGCATCGCTCATTTCCGAAATTCCTCCGGCCACGTCTTCTCGCGTCGGCGTCGCGTTCCCAGTTGCAACCGTAACGCTCGCGGGAATTTCAAATGTGCCGGTCGTTTCTTCAGGGGAGGACGCAACCATTGGCGCCGGCGGGCCATAAATCTCCGCCGTCTTTTGAGAGGCAGTCACAGCGGGCCGATTCACATCCGCAGCCGCCGTCCGATCCACATTCGCAGTCTCAGTCAGATTCTGATTCCGCAGCGGTCGCGTCTTGCTCTTCGCCGGCGCGGTGTCCGCACTTAGAACTTCACCCTGCTCCACTCGATACCGATAGAACCGCGGCCTTCCGCGCGACATCCAGTACGGCGATTCGTAATCCAGCTCCTCGGCTCCCTCGCGGACCAAACTGTAAAAACTGTGTCGTTGCGCATCGACGACAATTCCCACGTGTCCCGGCCACGCGATTACGTCGCCCGCGCGTGGGTATTTCACGCGAACAAAATTCTCGTGTCCTGCATAGAGCTCGAAGGAGCTCCCGTACGGATAATCGAATCCCGCGCTTGCGTAAATTCGGTGCACGAGGTGTGAACAATCCACCGTGCCGGAAACCGGCGGATCAGCTTGCCAGGCCGCTTGAATGATCGAGCGCCCCTCCTCTACCGTCAGCAGCCGCGCATTCAAATCCGGCTGGCGTACCGGTTCCACAACCTGCGCGGACGAGCGCGGCGCGGAAAAGCATGACCACGCAAACACCAATGCCGCGGCAACCACAGAACTCCTTGTCGCGCGCCTCCCGAATTTGGTCCCAACGTCTTGCATGAACGCGAATTCTCCTGCAATCAGGAAATCGCCGCTCCGCGCCAATTCCCGCGCATTTGGGAAAAGCGGTCCCTTCATTCCAAGAAAACATTGAGGGCTGTATCGGGCAATGGGACTTGCCCTGGATGTACTTGGCCTTTCGGCCAGTACCAGTGGAACTGCTCTATGTGGGCTGTTCTAGATTGGATGCAACACGAAGAATTACCGTTCCACTCCGGGCACAACCAAAATTAAACACCTCGCGCACGCGCTGGCGCGAAAAGGTCTTATGTCGCAGCCAAAGCTAGGAATCAGCGTCCCGCTGCTGCAATCGCGGGATGGTTGAAAAAACATTGATTGTGTTACTTTTCTTAATTTGTAGTACAATGGTTCATGCGCTCCTCAATCCAGGCAAGGCTCGACGACCGCTCGCAAAAAAGGCTAACTCTACTAGTCCGCAAATTGGGCTGGAGCCCCTCGCAAGTCGTGAGGGAAGGCCTGCGCGTTCTCGAAGCAAACTATCTGCGCAAGAAGAACCGCGGTGTCGTGGGGCTGGGAAAGTTTCGCTCTGGTGTCGCCGACTTGGGCTCCAATAAGAAGCATTTGTCGGGCTTCGGCAAGTGAAACCAGTATTGCTCGACACGGGTGTTATCGTGGCGTTGTTGGATCGCAGCGAGAAGTTTCACCAAGCCTGTGCGCGTGCGGTCAACGAGTTGCAAGCGCCGCTCATCACCTGTGAAGCAGTCGTCGCCGAAAGTTGCTACTTGCTGCGAAATCTTGCTGGCGCGCCAGAGGCTGTCATCGAAAATGTGATCGCTGGAATTTTTCAAATTCCCTTCCAAATCTCGCGAGAAGCCTACAGCGTAAAGCACATATTGCGAAAGTACCGGGATCGCAAAATTGATCTGGCTGATGCATGCCTGATTCGCTTGGCCGACGAATTTGAAACCGCCGATGTTCTGACTTTGGACAAAGATTTCGCAATTTATCGTTGGGGGAAGAACAAGCCTTTTCTCATCTTGCCCGATATGAACTAGCGGACCGAAATGCAGCCCTGCCTTTCAAGGATTCACCACTTCAGCGGTTCGCTAGTTCCTTGCTTTTTTACTTCCGCGCTTCTCACCTTGCAGCGGCAGCAGCCTCCTTGCTTTGAGAAGCCTTCCACAGTTGGATGTACGGCTGCAAATCATTCATCAGTTTTTGGAATTGCGGCAGGTCCAGCGATTGCGCGCCGTCGCTGATCGCTTTTTCAGGTGCGGGATGCACTTCCACAATCAAGCCGTCCGCGCCAATCGCCACGCCAGCCCGCGAAACCGCCGGCACCAAACTTCGCTTCCCCGTCGCGTGGCTCGGATCGAGAATCACCGGCAAATGCGTCAGTTCATTCAGCGCCGCAATCGCCGCGATGTCGCAGGTGTTGCGCATCTCCGTTTCAAAGGTGCGGATCCCGCGCTCGCATAGAATCACGTCCGGATTTCCGTGCGCCACGATATATTCCGCGGACATTAGCAGCTCTTTGATCGTTGCGCTCAGCCCGCGCTTCAGCAGCACCGGCCGTCCGCACTTCCCCAGCGCCTTCAGCAGCACGAAGTTCTGCATGTTGCGCGCGCCCACCTGCATGATGTCCGCGTAGCCAGCAATCAGATCCACGTCACGGTCACTCATCACTTCCGTAATGATCGCAAGCCCGGTCGCTTTCTTCGCCTTCTGCAAAAGTTTCAGTCCTTCTT
>JBAQJX010000137.1:0-3371 GCA_049641765.1 Candidatus Acidiferrum sp. | reverse complement strand
GCCGCGCGATGCTCGGCGAACAGCTCGCGGAATTCGGAGACGGTGGACAGCAAGCGGTGAATGGAGCTTCGACAGAGGTCCAAAGCGCACGTCGCGTGATGGCTCGGCAACTCCCGCACCAGCTTTTCGCGGTCGCCGAGCACGAGCGAAGCAATCTCCCATCGCGCTCCGTGATACAGAAGATCGCACTCGGGCGCGGCGATGGCGAAGTCCGCAGCGGAGAGAAGAAGCGCCGCGGCGCTCTGAGCGTTAGCCAGTGCAACCGCGATGAGCCTCGAGCGACCCCTTCCGTCCCCATTCCATCTCAGAAGGTTAAGGATCGTTTGGCCGACCTCGCTTTGTCCGCCGTGACTGTTCATAAAGAGAGTGATGGGCTCGCGGCTGCGCGTGACGAGCGCGACGATCTCGGGCGTAACGCGCTTCAGCAACTCTTCGTCGAACCGCCCCTCGATCCAGATCGCGCGATCCGGATTCGGCGTAAAATCCGGGTCATCCGGTAGGCTTTCCCCCTGCTTTGCGTCGTCCGCTTTGCACTCCAATCGGCCCTCCCGCGAATCGAAAATGCCGCTAATTCAGACTTCGACGTGCTCGAAAACGTGCGAAATTGCAGCCAAAAAGACGGCTTGAGGGGATTTAGAATCCCCTCGCGGAGCGCGGAGTTCACCCGGATCGAGCGGTCTGGATTCAGTCCGAAGTTGCGCGTCAGGCAGGCGAGTTTTCGGGCTTCGTCGGCACGAGCTGCGGGCCAAGAGCGAGGCTCAGGTTCTCAGGAACGCCCTGCCCGGGCTCCGCGCGCAGCAGAGCTTGTCCCAACATTTCCCAGGACGGATCTATTTCGTATCCATGCACGCAAACGTAAAGCTTCAGCGCACGGTCTGGGGCGATCCCCATCCTGTGCGCGATGACTGCTGCGAGCAGATGCTGTCCGATGGTCGGCTTCATTTTTTTGTCCTTTCGTGTTTCATCAAAAAACCCTGCAAATCCGCGATTCGTGGATTGGAGACACAATCCAATCCAAAACGCCTAAAACGCGACTTTTTCGCACTCGCGATCAAGCTGCTCGTCGGCCAGATGAGAATACCGCAACGTCGTCGAATACGATTTGTGTCCCGCGAGCTTCTGCACGACGACGAGCGGAACTCCGGCGGCGACGAGGCGCGAGCAAAATGTGTGGCGCAAATCGTGATAACGGAATGCGGGCCGCAGATCCGCTTTCTTGACGGCTTTCTCGAACCAAACGCGGCGGTCGCGCTCTACGTCATTCCGCTCAGGCGTGATGAACTCCCCGCGCGCGTGCTTTCTCATGCGCAAGAGGCAGCGGCGCGCGGCGCGGTTGATTCGCACTTTGCGCGGCCCGGTTTTGCCCATCACGTACAGAATTCTCGGACTCTTCCAGTCGGCCCACTTCGCGTTGAACTGCTCGCCGCGGCGCATGCCGGTCAAAATCGCAAGCTCGACTTCGTCCGCTTTCTCCGGGCAGTCCCGGCGAATCACGGCGAGCAGACGGAGCTGTTCATCCGGTTCGAGAAAGCGGTCGTGCTTCTGCGGTTCTTTTGACCACGGGATGCTGCCGCCGGCGAGAGGATTCACGTCGATCAGTCCCTGCCGAAGTGCGTGCTGAAAAATCGAAGACATGAGCGAGCGGAAACGATTGACTGTTCCCCCGCTGACGGGCTTGTGCGATGCGTCTCCGCGCGCGAGGCTCTCTAGAAAACGCTCAAGTCGTCCGGTCTGCGGCGGCTGAAGCTTCAGATCGCCGATGGATGGGAGGATCCGTCGCAGTCTGGATCGATCCGTACGCAGCGAGGACTCCTCGTTCCCTCGTAGTTTTTTTGCTTCGAGGGCGGATTCGACGAGGTCCCGGAAACGCAGCTCGCGCTTGGCGGCTTTAGGCTTGCGATGTCCTCGTGGCGGAGATCCGGCGGCAACGGTCTTCACGTTCTTCTCGAAGCTCTTGCGTGCGGGGCCCGCGTTTTCGTTCATCTCGCTTTTTCCCTCCGTCCGATGAGAACGAATTCGCGGATCTTCAGCTGCCGCAGCCTGCGCGAAAGCTGAAATTCGTCACAGCCAAACACGGTCTCATCCCGGTGCGGCAGCAACCCTTTTACCCAGCCGCCGCCCATCTTCACGACTACAATTTTGAGGACGGACATTTCGCGGGCCTCTTCGATCTCGATCCTCTGGCTAAGACCGAACAGGAGAATAGCCGTCCTACCCATGCGTAAGCATCACGATTCACGTTTGCGAAACGTGACGCGGACCGTGACGGTCGCACGTTCGCGTGGTGGGGGATGGCTTGCTGGAAGGTTATCGAGCGCGGCGACTGCTGACGGCGTTGGCTTTCCTCGTTCGCGGGACTCTCGCTTTGCGAAGTGTCCGCCGCTTTTTCTTTTTGTTGTCCCGGTAGCGTTGGCTCCTAAGCGCGTCTCCGCATTCGCGGCTGCAATACAGGGTTTTTCCTGTGGGCATGGGGAACGTCCGCCCGCAACGACGGCACGCGCGAAACGATCCACCGATCCGTTCGCCGAGTTGCCAGTAAATCACTTCGATCAGCGCGTCCCATCGAAGCTCCAAGCCGAATCGAGGCCCTTCGGACGGCATTCCGAAAACTCGTTGCGCGTAGTCGGAAGACTCAAACTCGAAGTGGATGCGCCGGATGTAGTGATTAAGAACCCATGACAAAACGCGGTAAGCCGTCCCGATAGGGTCCTTACTCCAACGTGAAATAAAGCCCCACCGGAGGGGAGGGGAGTTCTCGCTCACCTTCATCTCAGGGTGTCTCCACTCAAAAAAAGGCAGGACTCTCGTCTTGCGTGGTCGGTTCGCGCTCAGGCCCATCTTTTCGAATTCCCTAAACAGTGTTCGCAACAAGGACGCAGTTGTTCGGTCGTCGAGTTTCAGTTTGCGATTGCGTACGTCGTTGAAGAGATCGATGGCCCCGTAGATACCAGACGCGATTCTCGCGTGCGCAAGAGCCCAATCACAGGGATCGCCTTCCCACGTTTCATCGCGGCCCAGCATTTCGGCTTTGTGGAGCTTGTGGAATCCCAGCAGTCCGTAACGATTGCTGAACTCAAGGAGCGAGCGCTCGTCGGTGACTTGCGAGAATTCTTTCGAGAGCGATCGTTCAGAAGCGGGCCAGCAGTTGGCGCGTCGGTCATGCTTCCAGTCAGCGATCACGACGCGAACATTGCGGCCTTCGAGCTGCCGGACTTCGATTTGATGCGCTCCGGCTACCCATACGTCGTAATTCGCTAGGAGGGGGAGCGTTTTGCGCGTCACGGTATGCGTCACGTTTGCTAAACGCAAATTGTGATGCGTAGGCATAGGTAGCAAAGCTATGCTCTGCCCCGGTGGAAGTCAATGGAGGG
>JBAQJX010000133.1:0-38982 GCA_049641765.1 Candidatus Acidiferrum sp. | reverse complement strand
GGCTACGATAACGGCATGTACAGCGAACGGGTGCTGGAGCACTTCAAGAATCCTCGCAACGCCGGCAAGCTGGCAAACGCCACGGCCGAAGCACAAGCTTCGAATCCTGTCTGCGGCGATGTTCTGGAACTCTCCGTTCGCGCGGAAAATGGAAACATTCTGGAAGCGCGCTTCTTGTGCCGGGGTTGCACGACTGCCATCGCCTGCGCCTCAATCCTCACGGAACGCCTCACGCACTCCACTCTCGCCGTCGCCCGCACCGTCACCGCCGAAGACATCTCTTCCGCGCTCGGAGGTTTGCCGCCTGCAACGTTTCACGGCGCGCAGCTTGCCGTCGACGCGCTTCATCTCCTGCTGGAAAGATTGTCGTAGGGAATTCCGCGCCGAGGTGTTCAGCCGTCAAACGCTTTCTGCAACGTGTCGGGATCGTTCAAATTCAGGACGCAGCCTTCTTCATTCGTCTGGACGATTTGAACCTGGTCCGCATGCGCCCAGACGACCGACCGCGCGCCCGTTTCGAGCGGGGCCTCCATCAATTCCTCGTACAACGCGGAAGAAAAAAGAACCGGGTGCCCGCGCCGCCCTTCGTATACGGGCAAAACGATTTGCTTGCCGGAACTGTAGAAAGTCTCGATCAACTCATCGACCAGTGCGGAACTGATAAGCGGGTGATCGATCAAGAAAAGCACGATGCCGTCGGTCTGCGCAGGAAGGCTCCGCAAAGCCGAATGGATCGAACTAAGCTGCCCTTTTTCCCAATCTTCGTTGACGACGATTTCATCCGGCGTAAGCTTGATCTCTTTAGAGATGGGCTCCGCATCTGCCCCGAGCACGACTCGCCGCGCGCCGATCTTCGAGTGTCGCGCCACATCCAGCAAATGCTCCAGGAACGGCCGCCCCTGATAGGAGAGCAGCGCTTTAGGCGAGCCCATTCGGCGCGATGCGCCGCCCGAGAGGATGACCGCCGCGAGCATGCCACCTCTTTCCGTGTTCAGTGTTCTGTCAGTGCGGGCCGGGGTTCATACTGCAATCTCTTGTGCGCCTGTGTCTCCGCGTTGCGCCGTATGGCGATCAATTCCGCCACGATGCTGATGGCGATCTCCTCCGGCGCCAGCGCGCCAATCTCCAGCCCCATCGGGGCGTACACGCGCTGAAATTCCTCCGGGCGATAGCCGCCGCTCTCCAGCGCTCGATACACTGAGAGCACTTTGCGTTTGCTCCCGATCATGCCGATATAGCGCGCCTTCGTCCGAACGGCCCACGCCAGCACGCGCATATCCTCTTTGTGCCCGCGCGTCACAATCACCAGATAGCTCGCTTCATTTGGCTGAATATTCTCGAAGCCGCCCTCATAGCTTGTGTAAATTTGCTGTGCCATGGGAAATCTTTCTGCATTGGCGAACGATTCGCGGTCGTCGACCAGCACGATTCCGAAGCCCGCTGCGCTCGCGGCCTTGGCCACAGCCATCGAGACATGCCCGCCGCCAAATAAATAAAGGATAGGTTGGGGAAGAATCGGCTCCACAAAAACTTCCAGCGTCCCGCCGCAAATTAAGCCGTTGTCGTAGCTGGCTTCATTGTTCAGGCTGAAAACCATCTTGCGCGGTGCTTCCTTGTGCATCACTTCCTTCGCGGCCGCCCAAACTTCCGCTTCGACGCAGCCTCCGCCGATCGTTCCAACGATCGAACCGTCGTCGCGCACGAGCATCCGGGAACTCTCATAGCTCGGGATCGAGCCGTTTGTATGCACGATCGTCGCCAGCGCCCCGCGCTGCCCGGCTCGCCGCATTCTTACGATTTCTTCAAAGAGGTCCACGCTTCGCCTCAGCCATCAGCCTACGGCGCGTGGCGAAACGTGTCAATGTAGGAAGGCTTATCGAGAACACATCCCTCGCGCGTTCGAGTTAGAATAGCGCCCCACGTATCACGGAGGATTTTCATGAGTGCTCTTCATCTCCATCGGCTTCTTGCCGCACGGCTAACGCTCGCATTTCTCTTTTTGTCGATTGCTTGCACGCCTCTCCTCGGCCAAGAGCAGCCCGGCGTCACGGAAATCTCGCCGACGTTGTTTGTATTCTCAACGACCTCGGGAAACGTGGTCGCGTCCATAGGGCCAGATGGCGCCCTGCTTCTCGGAACGCCATCTGCAGCCAGCACCGCGTTTATCAACAGTTTCATCTCGCAACACACGAAGTCTCCTGCACGATATGTCGTTATTTATCCCAGCAGCGCAGCGAAATCACAGGGCGATGCTGGATGGGGAAAGCTGGGTGCCTTTGTGACGATGCACGAGAATGCGTTGCGCCGATTGGGCGGCGATGCGATGGGCCCGCCGGGAGGCATGCCCAGCTTCGCCGAACCTGCTATCGACCGGCCACGCATCGCTTTTTCCGAAGTAATCGCGTTTGACCTGAATGGTGACGCGATTCACATCGTGCATCAAAAGCCTGGGTACAGCGATGCGGATGCGCTGACGCACTTTCACCGTGGAAATGCGTTTTATCTCGGTGAGGTATTTCCCGGAGACGGCTATCCTCTGATTGACGCGGCCCAAGGTGGAACACTTTCCGGTCTGTTGAGCCAGTTGAACTGGACAGATCCAAAGCAACACGTCGTTCCGGCACGAGGAAAAGTGGTGAGCGGAACTGAGCTGAAAGCATTCAGCGACATGATTACGACGGTGCGTGACCGGATACAACGTTTGGTCAACGGCGGAAGCACAGAAGCCCAGGTGATCGCTGCGCATCCGACATCGGATCTTGATGAGGAGTGGGGACATGGGCGCGTGTCATCAGAAACGTTTGTGCAGGAAATTTATGATGCCGTGAAAAAAGGAACGGAATGACGGCTTGAACGGAGACGTGTTCTTCCGGAAGAGTCTTCTCGCTTTGAAAAAGGGGGCTTGATGAAGGCGATTGTTTTTCACGAACACGGCGGTCCTGAAGTCCTTAAATACGAAGACGCCCCGCAACCCACTCTCGGCGCGAACGACGTCCTCGTTCGCGTGAAGGCGTGCGCGCTCAATCACCTCGACCTCTGGGTCCGCGGTGGCTTGCCGGGTGTGCCGATCCCGCTGCCGCACATTCCCGGCAGCGACGTTGCCGGCGAAGTCGCAGAAATCGGCACCGACGTAACCGCCGTGAAGGTTGGGCAAAAAGTAGTTCTCGCTCCGGGCGTCACCTGCGGAAAATGTCCGGCATGCCTTTCCGGTCATGACAATCGATGCCGCGAATTCACCAATCTCGGTTACATAATCGACGGCGGTTGTGCCGAATTCGTTGGTTGCCCGGAGATCAATTGTTTGCCCTATCCCGAAAATCTCACTTTCGAAGAGGCCGCGAGCATTCCGCTCGTTTTTCAAACCGCCTGGCACATGCTCGTTTCGCGCGCGGAGCTTCAGCCCGCGGAAGATGTCCTCATACTCGGCGCGGGCAGCGGCGTCGGCAGCGCGGGCATTCAGGTCGCCAAGTTTTTCGGTGCCCGCGTCATAGCCACAGCTGGAAGTGATGAAAAACTCGCGAAGGCGCGCGAACTCGGCGCTGACCACACCATCAACCACAAAACGCAAAAAATCCGCGACGAAGTCCGCCGCATCACCAACAAACGTGGTGTCGACGTCGTGTTCGAGCACGTTGGCACCGCCACTTGGGACGAAAGCGTTGCAAGCCTCGCGCCTGCTGGCCGTCTCGTGACTTGCGGCGCCACCGCCGGCTACGACGCCAAAATCGATTTGCGTTTTCTATTCACCCGCCAGCTTTCGCTGCTCGGTTCCTACATGGGCGCGAAATCCGAGCTCCAAACCGTCATGAAGCTCGTCGCCGCCGGCCGCTTCAAGCCCATCGTCGATCGCGTTTTTCCGCTGGCGCAAGCCGCCGCCGCGCACGCCTATCTCGAAGCAGGCTCGCAGTTCGGCAAAGTCGTTCTCAAGGTCTGACCTTGCGCGCAACGAACTTCGCTGTTCTCTTCATGGAATCAGCGCGAAAATGGTAAGCAGAGAACATGGCAAGTTGGCAGGCACATCTTGCGGTCAGGATCGTCCGCTGGCGCGTCAAGCGACGCCTTCGCGGCGCGCCCGATTATCAGTGGGCGCGCAAAGTTCTCACGCCCGATCCTTACAAGGTCCCCGCCGCCGCGCGCATCACTCCCGGGGAAGTCGGCGACGTTTCCGGCGAGTGGGTCGAAGGTCCCCAAGCCTCGAAGGCAACTCTTCTCTATCTCCACGGTGGCGGTTACTTCGGCTGCTCCGCCGAAACGCATCGCCCGATCACGGTCGCGTTTGCCCTCGCCGGTTTTCGCGTCTTCGCTCCGAATTATCGCCTCGCACCCGAGCATCCGTTTCCCGCCGCTCTCGATGACGCCGTCGGCGCGTACCGCGGCCTGCTTAGGGAAGGGCATTCTCCCCGGCAAATCCTCTTCTCCGGCGATTCCGCTGGTGGCGGACTCGCCTTGTGCCTTTTCCTCGCGCTTCGTGGCGCGGCCGTTCCGCTGCCCGCGGGCGCCGCGCTTTTTTCTCCGTGGACCGATCTCGCCGCCACCGGCGACTCGATTCACACGAACGCGCATCGCTGCGCCATGTTTCACGGCAAAGACATCGCGCCCAGCGCGCGCTACTATCTGGGCGACACCGACCCGCGCAATCCGCTCGTCTCTCCGCTTTATGGTGACCTTGCGGGCGTTCCGCCTTTGCTGATTCACGTCGGCGCGGACGAAGTCTTACGCGACGATTCCACGCGCCTCGCCGAGCGCGCACGCGCTGCCGGCGTTCGCGTCGAGCTGAAAGTCTGGCCTGTCGTTCCGCACGCGTGGCAACTCGCTCCGCACAAGATTCCCGAAGCGCGCCATTCCTTGAAGGAAAGCGCAGCGTTCTTGCACGCGCTCGTTGCCTCAAGCGCATCGAATAAGGTAGCGTGACTCTCGATGCCCGAAAATCCGGCGCAAAACGCCCTCGAATCGGAAACTTCTGTCGACGTCCTGATCGTCGGCAGCGGGTTTTCCGGATTGTGCACGGCCATTAAACTTCGCCAGGCGGGAATGAATTCGTTCCTCCTCATCGAAAAAAGCGACGATATCGGCGGCACTTGGTACGACAACCGTTATCCAGGCTGCGCGTGCGATATTCCTTCCCACTTGTATTCCTTCTCGTTCGAGCTCTGGCCCGATTGGACGCGCATGTATCCCGGCCAGCAGGAAATTCACGAATATCTCAAGCGCTGCGTCGAACGCTACGGCCTCGCGCCGCACATCCGTTTGAACACCTGCTTGCACGAGGCCGTCTGGAACGAAAAAGAGAGCTTGTGGAACGCTACGGTCGGAGAAGGGAAGCGCGTTCGAGCGCGTGTGATTGTCTCCGGCGTGGGAGGCCTGCACGTTCCTTCCTATCCGCAAATCAAGGGCGTCGAAAAATTCGCCGGCCCGAAATTCCATTCCTCAACATGGGATCATGGTGTCGACCTCGTCGGCAAAAATATCGCGGTGATCGGAACCGGCGCCAGTTCCATTCAATTTGTTCCGCAAATCGCGCCGCGAGCCGGAAAGCTCTATCTCTTTCAACGTACCCCGCCGTGGATAGTTCCGCGGATCGACTTCGCCATTCCTGAAAAATGGAAGCGTCGATTTCGCCGTTTTCCGCTCAGTATGCGGGCCTTCCGCCAATATATTTTCTGGCGCCAGGAGTTTCGTGTGCTCGGTTTCCTCGGCAACCGCTTCGTACGCGGCAAAGCCACTGAAATTGCGACGCGCCATCTCCGGAGAAAAATCAAGGACCCGAAGCTCGTCGCCGCTTTAACGCCTCACTACGAATTGGGCTGCAAGCGCGTGCTCGTCTCCGACGATTTCTATCCCGCGCTCAACCGGCCCAACGTCGAGCTGGTGACCGATGGCATCGCCGAAATTCGCGAGCGAAGCATCGTGACAGTGGACGGCGTCGAGCGCCCCGTCGACGTACTCATTTTCGGTACGGGCTTTCGCGCCACGGAGCCTCTCATCGGCATTCGCCTCGTCGGCCGTGATGACGTCGAAATTCACGACGCGTGGCGCGAGCGCATGGGCGCCTATCTTGGCGTCACCGTTGCCGGCTTCCCGAATTTCTTTCTGCTGCTCGGCCCCAACACCGGCTTGGGCCATAACTCGGTCGTTCTCATGATCGAAGCGCAGGTGCGCTATCTCGTGAGCTGCCTCAAACTGATAAAGCGCCGCAAGCGCCGCGTGCTCGAAGTCCGGCAGCAGGTGCAAACCGATTTCGTCGCTGACATTTATCGCCGTCTTCAAGGCACGGTCTGGCAAAGCGGCGGTTGCCGCAGTTGGTATCAGGATCCGCGCACCGGAGAAAACACCACCCTCTGGCCCGGTTCTGTGATCGCCTATCTCCGTCGTACTCGTTCGGCCTCTCCTGCCGACTACAACCTCACCTAGCTTCATCGCACCTCTTGTGAAAGGAAGCTCTACAGTTGGCGGCAGAGCGCGGCGGCTCCAGCAATGCCTGCGTCCGGCCCATACTTCGCCAGAACCATGGGCATTTCCAATACACGTTGGTTCACGCACCACATGGGCAACTGTTCGCGCATCCGTCCGAAAAAGCCGCTCATCAACTCGGCCAGTCCACCCCCGAAGATAAAGACATCTGGCTCCAGCAAATCGATTACGTTCCCAACCCAGATCGCGAGCAGGTCCGCCGTCTCTCGCAACAGTTCGTGCGCAAGGGGATCGCCAGCGCGAAATGCCTCCGCCACAATTTCCATGGTCACGCTGTCAGCGCTTCCTCCGGCGAGCGCCAGGATTTTCGATTCGCGCGGCTGCGACTCGCTCCGTTGCCATCCTGCAAGGTGCTCTTTTGCGCGCCGCGCAATCGCCGGACCTGAGCACAACGCTTCAATACAACCGCGCTTTCCACAACCACAGACCGGCCCGCGATAGTCGATGCTCAGGTGCCCGCCCTCGGCGGCGCTGCCCGTTCGTCCGTGATAAATCTTTCCGTCAAGAACAATCCCTGTTCCGATGCCAGTCCCCAGCGTGGCGTAGAAGACATTTCGGTAGCCAACACCCGCTCCCCAAATCGCCTCCGCCAACGCCGCGGCATTTCCGTCGTTATCCACTAGGGCCGAAAGCGCAAATGTGCGTTTCACTTCTTCGGCCAGCGGAAAATTTCGCCAGCAGGGAACATTGGGGGGATTAAGGATTACCCCTGTCAGGGGGTCCAGGGGGCCTGGTGCGCATATTCCAATTTCCGTCAATTCGCGGCGCACATCTGGGCGAGCCGCAAACACGCTCTCTATCGCGGATTGCACCGCGCCGAATCCGTCCGAGGCGCTCCCACGAACCGGCATCGGCACGCGAGTTTGAAAAACAATTCTGCCCTCAGCGTTCACCAGTCCGGCGGCAACTTTCGTTCCGCCGATGTCAACGCCAACCGCAATTCCACGAGCCGCATCCACGACTTGAGTCCTATCGTTCCAGTACGGAATTCACTCGATGCCCAGCCGGTGTTGCATCTCTTCGAGGGAATATCCCTTCGTCTCTGGATAGAAGAAGAACACCACGAAAAATTGGACCACCATCATGCAGGCGAACACGACGAACGGGACTCCCGGAGAAACCGCGAAGAGCACGGGGAAAATCAGCGATACGATGGCGTTCATAATCCAATGAGAAGAGCTGCCCACGCTTTGTCCCTTCGCGCGCACCCGATTCGGAAACACTTCGCCGATATAGACCCAAATCACGGCGCCCTGTGAAATGGCGAAAAATGCGATGTAAGCGATCAGAAGCCATAGCAAATAATTTTGATGGCTATGCGTCAAGAAAATTGCAGCGAGGCCGGAGAGGCATCCTACCAGGCCGACCGAGCCGATCAGCAGCAGCGTTTTCCGTCCGAGCTTGTCGATTACGGTCATTGCTAGCAGCGTGGCGCAAAGGTTCATCGCGCCGACCGCCACGGGCCCAAGCCCGCCAGAGACTTTGCTGAATCCGGCGGCGGCAAAAATGTCGTTCAGGTAGTAGAGAATCGCGTTGATGCCCGCGAGCTGGTTGAATAGGCCGATCGTGATCGCAAGGAAGATCGGCAAGCGGTACTTGCGAGAAAAGAGCGGCTCGGCTTTCTGCGCGCGTTCGAGATGGATGGATTCGACGATTTCGCGCAGTTCGCTGGCGGGGTTTTCCGAGCCCATCACTTGCAGTACGGACAGCGCCTCTTCGGTGTGGTTTTGCGTTGCCAGCCAGCGTGGGCTGCGCGGAATTCCGAAGAGCATCACCAGAAAGAGCACGGCCGGCACGCCGGAAACGCCAAACATCCAGCGCCAGTCGTTCGCGCCTAGACCGAGCAAGGCGATGCGGTAATTCGAGAAATAGGCGAGTAGAATACCGACCACGATGTTGATCTGAAAGAGTCCCACCAACCGCCCGCGCCATTTTCCCGGCGCGATCTCCGCGATATACACAGGGCCGAGCACGGACGATCCGCCAATGCCGAGACCGCCCAGAAAGCGGGATGCGACAAGAATGGGCCAGTTAAAGGCGAGAGCACAGCCCAGCGCGGAAAGTACATAAAAAATCGCAAGCACGCGCAAGGTTTCGCGGCTGCCATACTTCTGGCCGATAACTCCGGCCGACATCGCGCCAATCACGGTGCCCCAGAGCGCGATCGAAACGGTGAGCCCCAGCGTCGACGGAGACAGGTTGAAAACGACGGTCAGCTGATGCGTCGTGCCGGCGATCACCGCCGTGTCGAAGCCGAAGAGCAAGCCTCCTAGCGCTCCGACGACGGTGGCTTTGACGAGATTGGCGTTCATCGCTGCGGTTTGCAACAAGCGAGCGTCATCGGAAATTCTCCTGGATTCCGCCGCACCTTACTGCGCAAAGAAAACGCTCATGGTGCGATAGAAATTCCAATCGTCCACTTTCGAGGACAACTCGAACGGAGAGTGCATGGAAAGGAGCGGCACGCCGAAATCGATTACTTCCATGTCCTCGCGCGACATAAAGCCGCCAATGGTCCCGCCGCCGCCGACATCCACCTTGTACGTGTGCGTTTGCCAGGGAATGCCGTTCCGGTCCAAGAGGCCGCGAATCTTCGCGACGAATTCCGAAGGAGCATCGAAGCCTTCGCCGTAGAGTTTTATCGTCACCCCGTAGCCGAGACGCGCGGCGTTGGTCGGCTCGGAAGTGGAAGGAAAAATCGGATTGAGGCTGTCGTTGGCGTCCGCGGAAATCACTTGCGAATTGTGTAGCGCGCGCCGCAAGTCCAGATCGTTGTAAGCGGACCCGCGCTGCGCTCCTATTAGCCGCGCCAGCGTGGAATTCAAGAACTCCGAGCCCGCGCCGGTGTTGTTCACGGAGCCGACCTCCTCGAAGTTGGTGAGATAGGCGAGCGCGGTGAGTTTCGGAGTGCCTTTGAGGTCGAGAATCGCGCGCGTCGCGCAATACGAAGACACACGGTCGTCTTGGCCATACGCCCCAACAAGTCCGCGGTCAAATCCAACATCGGCGGGATGCGCGGCGGGAACGAGCGCAAGCTCCGCGCTGACCAGGTCCTCTTCCTTGATTTTGTACGTGGAGGTCAGAAGCTGCGTGACGGCGACAGCGACGGTGTCTTTCTCCCCTGGGATGCTGCCGATGACTGGGTCAAGCTCTTCGCCTTGTAAAACGTTGGTGTACGTGCGCGAACGCAGCTCCGCATCCGAGTGCGGCGCCGCATCGGGAATCACAAAGATGGGATCGCCAGATTTCAGCCCGATGGAGACATCGATGGTGCGGCCATCGGTGGTGTCGATGCGTCCGACGAGCGCAAGCGGAATGTTGGCCCACTGATATTTCTTGATTCCGCCATAATACTTCGTTTTGAAAAGCGCAAAGCCGCCGGCGGGATAAATCGGCCGGGCTTTCAGTTCGATGTGCGGGCTGTCTTGGTGCGTGCCGACGACGCGCGAGCCGTCGACGATGGGGTCGGTGCCGATCACCGCGAGGATCAGGCTGCGATCGCGGTTCGGGACGATCAAACGCGCGCCGGGCTTGACTTGATCGGGATTCGTGAATTCCGTGAATCCGGCGGCGCGCGCGCGGCGAATCATTTCGCGCGTCGAGCCGAGCGCAGACCTGGCGACGTCAAGATAGCTCTTATAGTCGGTGGCAAATTCTTCCACTTGCGTATGCTGAGCGGGAGTGAGGAGTAGCCAGGACGATTTCTTCTTGCCCCATGCGTCGCCATCATCCTGGGCGCACAGTGCCGTGGAAAGTGCCGCGACAAGCGTCAGCAAAATTCCCAAGACACAAAAATGTTGCCGCCAAGTCTTCATCTTGTTTTCTCCTCGTCGCGCCAAAAAAATTCCCGGGAATGACGGCAAGGATGGTACCTCAAAACCGCCAAAGTGAGCGCTGCGTCCGGGAGGCGCAGACGTTTCGAGCAGTTAGCAGTTTCCCGCCCGAAGGAAAGGAGATAACGTACAGCGCATGTCCGGCCCAAAACGTGTGGCGAACGAATATGACAGCGTGCCGTATCCGAGTTTGGCGTTCTTACAGACGCATCCAGACCGGCTTGCGGTCATCGCGACGCTGCGCGGAATGAGTCCACGCGAAGTGGAGCATTGCCGCGTGCTGGAGCTGGCCTGCGGGGACGGCAGCAACTTAATTCCGATGGCGTACGGACTTCCCGGCAGCGAGTTTGTGGGCGTGGACCTGGCTCGGAATCCTGTGGAAGCCGCGCAGGCAATGATACGCGTAATGGGCCTCGAGAACATTCGTGTCGAGCAGAAGGACGTCCTGGAAATTGAGCCGGATTTCGGAGAATTCGATTACATCATCGCGCACGGCGTTTTTGCCTGGGTGCCGGAGAATGTGCAAGAAAAAATCCTAAAGATTTGTGGGGCTAACCTTAGCGCGCGCGGGGTGGCTTTCGTAAGCTACAACACAAATCCTGCGGGACATGTGCGGCGGATTTTGCGGGAGATGGTGCAGTTTCAAGAAAGACGAGGTGAAGAGTCGCCGGATCGTGTGAAAAGGGGAAGGGAATTTGCCGAGGCGATTCTCAAAGCGACCGATGCGCGCTCGCCGTGGAAAGCACTTCTTGAAGAGGAACTGAGGCTGACGTTTCATCGCGATGAAAGAGTCGTGTACCACGATGACCTGGCGGAACACTTTTCGCCAGTTTCGTTCGCGGAATTTGCAGGGCGCGCGGCTCGACACGGGTTGCAGTGTTTAGGAGAAGCACAGATCGGTGATTTGGTGGAAGGAGAGAACAACCGGGCAGCACAAGAGACGCTAAGAGAACTGGCGCACGGGGACGACATCGCCTTTCAGCAATATCTCGACTTTGCGAGATACCGCCGATTTCGCCAGTCGTTGTTGTGCCGCGCAGAGATTCCCTTGTGCCGAGATGGAATGGAAGAGCGAATGTGCAAGTTATTGGTAGCATCACCGTTGAGAGCCTCAAAGGAATTTGCGGATGGCGCCGTGGAATTCACGAACAGTCGAGGCGCAGGCACTCTGTCGACAAGCAATCCGGCGATCATCGTTTTGTTGCGGCGCCTCGAAGCGATGTGGCCGCGCGGTGAGAGGTTTGGGGTGCTAGCGGATTCCACGCTGGGTTCCTTGCCGTCCGACGAAAAATCACCCGCCAGAGCAGGATTGGCGCAGGCCGTGTTGCAACTTGCGGGGAATTCGCTCGTGGATTTGCGGACCTACCACTTGCGGCTGGCACAAGGCGTCAGCGAAAAACCGGAAGCGAGTCTTCTGGCGCGAAGAATGGCGCGCGGGAACGGAGTGGCGACCACGCTTTTGCACACGCGTGTTCAGATCGAAGACGACCAGGGAAGAAGGTTCCTGCAATTGTTGGATGGAACGCGCGACAGGCAGGAGCTTGCCGACGCACTTGCGGAAGACGCGGGGAACATCTCGCGCGAGGAGATTTTGAAGCAAGTGGATGGCAACCTTGTCAGTTCCTATCGGATGGGATTGCTGATTGGCTAAATTTGGGAAGCGCGGCGCGATTCGGTATGATTTCGTGCTGTGAATATCACTTTGAGTGACGCCGAAGTTAGAGTGCTGGGTTGCCTGGTGGAGAAAGAGATCACCACGCCGGAATATTATCCGCTTTCCTTGAACGCGCTGGTTCACGCGTGCAACCAGAAATCGAATCGCGATCCGTTGATGAATCTCGACGAGGATGCGGTGCGGCAGGCCCTGCGCACGCTCGGCGAACAGATGCTTGCGCGATCGGCTGGCACGGACAGTCGCGTCGCGAAATATGAACACCGGCTGGCGGAAACGTTTAACTTCACGCGGCTCGAGACGGCGATTCTCTGCGAGTTGCTGCTGCGCGGGCCGCAGACGCCCGGCGAATTGCGCAGCCGGGCGGAGCGCATGCATCCGTTTGAGGATTTGAGCACGGTACACACGACGCTCAAGCACTTGATGGAGCGCGAGCCGCCGCTCGTCGCGCTGCTGCCGCGGCAGCCAGGAACGAAGGAAGCGCGCTACGCGCATTTGCTTTCGGGAAACGCGGAGGCTCGGGCGATACAACCAAATCAGGAGCCCGCGATATCCAAAGATTCAGTGGGCAACCTTTTGCGCAATTCCGCGGATGCGGGACAAATCGAGCGGCTTACGAATGAAGTCGCTGACCTGCAAAGAGAAATCCAGGATTTGCAACGGCAGTTCGCGGAATTTCGCAAACAGTTTGAATGAGCGCGGCCGGCCGTCGAAGCAAAGCTGCAAAAATTGCCGGTTTTTTTGAATGAAGGGTTGACACGCGCCCCCGCGAGTTCATAACATGATGCTTCACCAATGAACACTTGAGTCTGCGGGGCGGTTCAAACGTCGTGCATCTTGCAACTTAAAATAAATTTTTATGATCACAGTTAAAGAGCTTACGAAGAGGTACGCGCGCAACACGGCTGTCGACCACATCTCCTTTGAAATCCAAAAAGGCCAGATTGTCGGCTTTCTGGGGCCCAACGGCGCCGGCAAGACCACGACAATGCGCATGCTGACGTGTTTTCTGCCGCCGACGGCCGGAAACGCGACAGTGGCGGGGTTCGACGTGCTCGAAGAGCCTATGGAAGTGAAGAAGCGCATTGGCTATCTGCCGGAAACGCCGCCGGTCTATCCCGAAATGCGGACCGGAGAGTATTTGGAATTCGTCGGACGGCTGAAAGGGATCTCCAAGGCGGAACTGAGCAAGCGAGTGGACTACGTTTGCGAACGGTGCGCAATTGGCGACATGCGGGACAGGCTGATCGGCAAGCTCTCGAAAGGCTACCGGCAGCGCGTGGGGCTGGCGCAGGCGATCATTCACAACCCGGACGTTCTGATTTTGGACGAGCCGACCGCGGGCCTCGATCCCAAGCAGATCAACGAGACTCGCGACCTCATCAAGAGCCTTGCAGGCGATCACACCATCATTCTCAGCACGCACATACTTCCGGAAGTAGAGCAGACGTGCGAGCAGGTGATCATCATCAATAAGGGTAAAGTGATCGCGACGGACTCGGTGAACAATTTGCAGAGTCGTGCGCGCGGAGCCGAGTCGGTGCTCGTGGAAGTCGGCGGGCGCAACGGCGAACTGGATTCGGCGGCCATTCAAACCCGCCTGGAGAAAGTCACCGGCGTGAGCAAGGTGGTTTTCAAAGAGAAGCGCCAGTCGCGCAATGTGTTCGAAGTGGAGAGCGGCAAGGGGCGCCTCGTGCGCGGCGACTTGGCGCGCGCGATAGTCGAGGCAGGCTGGGACCTGAACGAGATGCGACCTTCGGCGATGAGCCTCGAGGAAGTGTTTTTGCAGCTTACCGGACAGCCGAACGCGGGAAGCAAGGACCCGGCAGCGGCGAAGGGAGCGAGCAAGTGAGAAACGTCTGGATCATTTGGCGCAAAGAGATGCGCAGCTATTTCGTTTCTCCCGTGGCCTACCTTCTGCTTGTGATGTTCGCGGTCATCTTCGGATTTTTCTTCTGGAACATCCTGAACTATTTCGTTTTCACCGGCATGGAATCGCAGATGCGCGGGGAAATGTTCCCAATGAACCTGAACGAGCAGGTGATCCGCCCTCTGCTCTCAAACGTGGGCGTGATTGGACTGTTTTTCATCCCGATGATCACCATGCGCCTTTTCGCGGAAGAAAAACGCACCGGGACGATCGAGCTCCTGGTGACATCCCCGGTCCGCGACGGCGAAATCATCATGGGCAAGTGGCTGGCGGCGCTCACCCTTTATGCCTGTCTGCTCCTGCTCTCTGCGCTGAATTTTATTTTTCTTTTCAAGTACGGAAATCCAGATTGGAAGCCGCTGGCCATCGGCTATCTGGGGTTGCTCTTGCAAGCAGGGGCACTGCTGGCGATTGGGATGTTCATTTCGACGCTGACGAAGAATCAGATCATCGCGGGCGCCACGACTTTCGGAGTTTGCCTACTGCTATGGGTTTTGGAGTGGGTGGGCGGATACGAAACCGCCACCTGGGCTACGGTGCTTTCCTACATGTCCGTGGTCACGCACATCGGGTCGTTCTCGAAAGGGCTCCTGGATTCAAAGGATGCGGTGTATTACATCACGCTCACATTCCTGGGAATATTTTTCACGGCGCGCTCCCTGGAGTCGCTTCGGTGGAGGTCGTAGGTGAATACGGAGTTGCTTAAGGCGCGACAAACGAAATACGCGGCATACGCGACGCTTTATATCCTGGTCACGCTGGCGGTGGTGACGGTGGCCAACGTGCTCGCGAACCGCTACGACAAGTCCTACGACGCGACAGCCAACAAGCGCTACAGCCTTTCCGACCAGACCGTGAAGATCGTCAAGGGCCTGAAGCAAGACGCGACGATCACCTATTTCGACCAGGCGACGCGCTTCCAGGAAGCGAAAGACAAGCTGGATTTGTACGCCAACCTCTCGCCGAAAGTGCACGTCGAGTACGTGGACCCGGACAAGCAGCCGCAGTTGGCGCGCGAAGAGGGAATCAAGAATTTTGGCACGACGATCGTGCAGATTGGGACGCGCAAGAACGAAGCCAAGAGCACGAGCGAAGAGGACATTACCGGCGCGTTTATCCGCGATTTGAAACAGACCACGCGGACAGTTTGTTTTGTCACGGGCAGCGGCGAGCACCGCATCGACGATACGACCCGCGACGGATATTCGGCGTTCAAGGATGTGCTTGGCAAGGATGACTACGAGACGAAGTCCATCGACTTGCTTCAAACGGCGGCGGTTCCGGCGGATTGCACGGTTGTCGTGGTGGGCGGGCCGAGCGGCGATTACCAGCAACCGGAAGTAGATGCGCTCAAAACATTCGTGGAAGACGGCGGGCGCGCGATGTTCCTGCTCGATCCGCCGCTGAAAATGGGTCGGGACGAGGTCGCGGACAACGACGCGCTATCGGCCGTGCTCTCCGGTTGGGGCGTGACGCCGGACAAAGATTTAATTCTGGACATGAACCCCATTGGGCAGCTTGCGGGATTGGGGCCGCAGGTGGCGCTGGTGACGAAATACGATTCTCAGCCGATCGTAAACGACATGAAGGGAACGGCAACAGGATTCCCGATCACGCGCTCGCTGCAAACGAAAAATGGCAACAAGACGACCGTCGATAAATTGTTCGACACGTCGAGCACCAGCCTTTCCACCACCAAGCTGGATTCTCCGAGGATCGATCCGGAAGATCCAAAGAATAACAAGGGCCCGATGACGATCGCGGCTGCCGGTACGTACAAGACGGGCAAAGAAAATTCGCAAGGACGCTTCGTGGTAGTCGGCAGCTCGGAATGGGCCGCAAATTCGTTCATCAACTTCAACGGCAACCGCGACTTGGCGCTGAATGCGATGAATTGGCTGTCATCGGACGAGGATTTGATTTCCATCCGGCCCAAAGAACCGGAAGATCGCCGGATTACGATGACAAAAGCGCAGCAGAACTGGGTGCGCATCACGAGCCAGTTTTTGTTTCCTCTCGCCGTGGTGCTCGTTGGATTTTCGGTTTGGTGGCGGAGAAGGTAAAGCGCCGCCGGACCCGCAAAGAGTTGTTTACAAAATGCCGGGGCATTTCCAATGAAAATCAATAGTTTGCTCATTGCCGCCATCGTCTTGGCGGCGCTGTCGGGAGTTTTGTATTGGTCGAACCACAAGAAGACTTCCGCGAGCGACGTGAAGGTCGCGACGGACTTGCCGCCGAAGATTCTCTCGCTGCCCGAAGCGGACATCACGAAAATCGACATCAAGAAAAAAGGCGAGGACGATACCGATCTCGCGAAGAACGATGCCGGCAAATGGCAAATCACGGCGCCGAAGCCGTTGCGCGCGGATTTCAATCAAGTGTCGGGTATGCTTTCGACGTTTTCCTCCATGAGCGCGGAGAGATTGATCAGCGCGAAGGCGGACAATCTTGCGGAGTACGGCCTGGCGCAGCCGGCGGTGGAAGTGAACATCACCGAAAAGAACAACAAGACGCAGAAATTGCTCGTGGGCGACAAAACGCCGACCGGCAATGCGATGTATGTGGCCCTCGGTGGCGACCCGCGTGTGTTTACGCTGCCCACGTACACGGAGAGCACGTTCGATAAGAGCACGAAGGATTTGCGGGACAAGCGGCTGCTGATTTTCGACCAGGACAAGTTGAGCCGCGTCGAGCTGCAAGCGAAAAAACAGGACATCGAGTTTGGGCGGAACAAGGATCAGTGGCAGATCGTGAAGCCACAGCCCTACCGCGCGGATGATTCGAACGTGCAAGATCTGATTCGCAAGCTTGCGAACGCGAAAATGGATCTGAGCGTGTCGGACGAAGATCAGAAGAAGGCGGCCGCGGCCTTCGCTGCTGGGACGGTCGTGGGAGTCGCAAAAGTTACGGATGCTTCCGGCACGGAAGAGCTGCAGGTTCGCGAAGATAAAACGGGTGACTACGCAAAGTCGAGCGAAGTCGATGGCGTTTACAAGGTCGAAAGCGATCTTGGGCTTGCGCTGGACAAGAGCGTGGACGACTTTCGCAACAAGAAGTTGTTTGACTTGGGTTTCACGGACCCGGACAAGATCGAATTTCAAGATGGCGCGAAGACGTATTTTCTGACCAAGGGCGGAACGGATTGGTGGTCGGCTGACGGAAAGAAAGTGGATGCGATTGACGCGGAGACGTTCGAAGAGAAAGTGCGCGATTTGAGCGCAAGCAAGTTCGTCGATACGGGATTCACGAAACCGTTGGTGGAGCTGACAGCAACTTCGAATGGCGGAAAGATGGTCGAGAGAGTTCTGATTTCGCAGAATGGCGACCGCTACATCGCGAAGCGCGAAAACGAGCCGGCGCTATATGAGCTGGACGCGAGTGCGGTGAAGGACATGGAGAAAGCCGCGGCGGATATGAAGCCGGCAGTTGAGCAAAAAGCGGCCACGCCAAACCCGAAAAAGTAGACGAAACTAGGATTGCTGTTTGGATTTGCTTTTGTTTTGGCTTTCGCGCATGGCGCGATCGAGCGAGAGTTTTTCGGCTGGCGTTAAGGGACGGACGGCGGATTTCGGCAAGTCGCCCAAAGTGAGCGGACCGATCGCCACGCGCACGAGGCGCAGAACTTCGACTTCAAGAGTTTCCAGCATGCGGCGGATGTGGCGATTTTTTCCTTCGTCGAGAATGATTTCCAGCCAGGAATGGCGCTCTCCATGGCGTAGCAGGGCAGCGCTCTTTACGCGAAGTAAGTCTCCTTCTTTCGCACGAATGCCATGCTTGAGCGATTCGAGAAGCGTGGCGTCGGCGATTTTCCCAATTTGTACGTGGTACGTCTTGTCGAGGTGAGTCTCGGGAGCGGTGATGCGGGCGGCCCACGCGGAGTCGTTGGTGAGAAACAGCAGGCCCTCGCTGGCTTTGTCCAGCCGGCCGACGGGTGCGACCCAGGGAGTGTCAGGGCTGAGGAGAGAGTAAACCGTGTCGCGTCCCTTTTCATCCGAAGCTGTCGTGACGACACCGCGAGGCTTGTTCATCGCGAGATAAATTTGGGCAGCAGCGGCGAGGGGCTTGTTGTCGATTTCGATGCGGTCTTTGCCGATGTGGACGGGAGATTCTGGGTCGCGGCGAAGCGCGCCGTTCACGCGAACTTTGCCCGCTCGAATGAGTTCGACAGCTTGGGAGCGGGAGCAATATCCGAGCTTCGATAGGGCGCGAGCCAGGCCAGGGCGATTTGTGGGGGCTCTGCGAGCGCGCAGTGTTGGAACTGAGCTCAACTCGGTTTGGATGCGGGCGACGTGGGTTGTGGAGAAGATTGAGGACTGGCCGAAGTCGCGGGCGCGGCAGGCGCTGTTGGATGTGTGACGGCGCCGTAGCGGGCGGCAAGCCAGGCGCGCACCTCGGTGGGATCGTAGTGGAAAGGCCCCATGCCGCCGCGATACGCGATGCGGCCAGATTCGTCGATGATGTAGAACCGCTCGGGCCAGGCCGCGTAAGCGTCGTTCGCCGCGTTGCTCATGTCGTCGATGCCGAAATCGATGGGGTAGTGGAAGCGCTTGATGAAGTCGTTGGCGATGGCCACGCGTTGGGCAAGCGTCTTCGGTTGTGCGTAACAAACGTCGTCCTTGATGTTCGAGCTCATCTCCCATTCATCGGTAGGATGAGCTTCGCGCACGTAGACAGTCAAAAAGTCAGCGTGGTCTTTGTAATCGTTGTAGATCTGAACCACGTCGCCGACGTGGCGCCGGAAGGGCGGTCAAGTGTAGCTGCCGAAGACGAGGACGAGAGGCCGCGCGCCGGCGCGTTCGCGGATGTGGAAATGGGAGCTGCCGTCGAGAGCCAGCAGACGAGCGTCTGGAGCGGAGTCGCCGACTTTGAGGTTGCCGCGATGCATGTGAGGCAGGGCATAGCGGACCATGAAGTAGGCATCTCGCGGGCTGCCGGCCATCTTGGAGAGAAGGGCGAAACCGGCGAGCAACAGCACGAGCACAACGGCGAAGGTCCACTTCCAGAACGGGCTCATTTTTAGATATTCCATCCTGCTGGCAATATTTGCACGCAGATTTTTCGACCAACGAATGCTGTGCAACTCAAAGGCAGATTGGGACGAGCCGACATGGCGCGGCAAGATAGCAGCCAGGCACCAACGGAAGAATAGTATTTTTGCACTAGTCCGCTCGCCCGCTGGGCTTATCCAGCTCGTACTTCACATTCGAGCCGAGAGGAATTTCGATCAGCGCCTGAAAATCGCGGGGCAGTTCATTTCCTGGAGAAACGTCATGCCAGGCATGGAGCATCGGAGCACGTCCTTCATGATGGGTAAGTTCGGTTGCGACCCTCTATTATCGCCGGAAAGTATCCGGCGGCCAAAAGAGGATGTGCTCGCAAGCGAAAAAGTCTGAGCGAAGCCGTTGTACCTAGGAAGAAGGGAGTTCGCGGCGCTTGGTCCAGAAATAGATCGCGAAAGCCACAGCCACGAGAGGCACGATGCAGCCGAACTCATCGATGAACCATGCGGTCTTGCCGGTGTTGCGTGTCAGCGGCGTGAAGATGCCCTGGATATAGAGATTGTGGCTGCCGTGGAGAATCGCGCCGGTCCATAGGCTGCCAGACTTCAGGCGCATCCACGCAAAAATAAAGCTGATAGAAACGACCATCACCGTGAAGCATGTGAGGCCGTACCAGGTGGGAGTACCCGCGTTGTAGTCGCCGTAGATCAGGATGGGATAGTGCCAGAGAGACCAGATGATTCCACTGATCAGGGAAGTCTTCGTGAAGGAAGTGGTCTTCGAGAGTTCGGGAACCAGGAATCCGCGCCAGCCGATCTCTTCGCCAAGCGCGCTCGATATGCTGCGAATCAAGCCGTACGTCCCAATCAATGCGATGCCGAGACCGACGGAAATCCAGTGAGGGCCGCCGAGGTGCATGGCTTTCACCATCGAGCTGTAAAAATCCGGATTGCCGAACGCGCCGAAGTGAAAAATCCAAACGATGGCGTAAGCGATGGAAGCGTAAAGCAGGGGGATGAACCAACTGCGAATTTGATACTTGGTCTCACCCCATTTCCAACCCAAGTCCGCGATGCTGCGGCCGTTCAAACGAAGAGTCAGCATTCCGGCGAGGGCGGGGCACCACATGAGGCCCAAGACGTACATGCCGCGGCCGTATCCCAGGCTGCCCGAATGAAGAATCAGAAAATAGAAAAATGAGCTGAACGCTAAGACGATGATCAGGTACATCAGTACCTGAACGCGCGATTTCCTGGGCTGGGCCATGAATGCCTCCGCTACGGAGCAGGACCATATAACGAGAGGCGCGAGTACACAAGGTCTGTGCGGGCTTAGGCTCGTGCCTTCTCAATCATTTCAATCCAAATGCCTTTGGATTTGAGGATGAGCTCGACGGCTTCGCGGATTGCGCCTTTCCCGGCGGTGGCTTTTGTGACGTAGTGCGCGGCAAGTTTCACTTCGAGTACGGCATCGCCGACGGCGATGGCAAGTCCGACACGCCGCAGGACGGGCAGGTCCGGCAAATCGTCGCCGACGAAAGCGACGGCGGACTCGGGAACTCCCGTCTTCTTCAGAATTTCCTCAAGCGCCGGAATTTTCGTCGGCTGCTTCTGATAGATGAATTCCATTTTCATTTCGTGAGCGCGGCGGAGGAGCGCGGGGCTTTCGCGCCCAGTGATCACGCCGGTGCGGATGCCGGCGCTATTCGCAAGCGTCAGGCCCTGGCCGTCGTGAGCGTCGAACGTTTTGATTTCCAGAGCGGTGCCGTCGGGCTGCGACAGCAGAGTAACGGAGCCGTCCGTCATCGTGCCATCGACGTCCATGAGAAGTATCTGGATTTGGGCGGCGCGCTTTTTGAGGCTTGCGGGAATTTTGGTCATGCCTTTTGACACCGTTTGCTCCTGTCAGAAAGAAAAAGCACGGACGTGAAGGTCCGCGACGGCAACGCAAGAAATCGCGGACGCGGTCTCTAGCGTTATATAAGCTCTAGCGTCCATAGGTCGTGAAGATGGACCACACCTATAACCTTCTTTGATTCATCGACGACGACTACCGATGTAATTTTTCGTTTTTCCATGAGGTTGAGCGCTTCGCTGGCAAGAACGTGCGGACCGATGGTTTGCGGATGGCGCGTCATGGCCGTGCCGGCGGTCATTTCCAGCGTCGCGCCGCGATGCTTTTCCATGAGCCGGCGCAAATCGCCGTCGGTCAAAATCCCCGCGAGGCGGCCGTCGGCTTCGAGCACGGTGGTCATTCCAAGCCCTTTGCTGCTCATCTCGTGAATGGCATCCGGCATCGGCGTATTGACGGCAACGCGCGGAAGCGCAGTGCCCGAATGCATTTTATTTTCGACGCGCAGCAGCTTCGTTCCGAGGCGTCCCGCGGGATGAAGCTCAGCGAAATCCTCAGGCTGAAATCCGCGACGTTCCAGCAACGAGACTGCCATCGCGTCACCCACGGCCATCGCAACTGTAGTGCTGGCGGTCGGCGCGAGGTTCAGCGAGCAAGCTTCCTCGCGCACGCTCACGTCGAGCGCCACGTCGCTGGCTTTGGCGAGCGTCGATTGGATTTTTCCCGTAAGTGTGATGAGCGGCGCTTCGAGACGCTTGAGCGCTTCGAGCAGTTGAATAATCTCTTCGGTCTCACCGCCGTACGAAACGGCCAGCATCGCGTCGCCGCGAGCGAGCATGCCGAGATCGCCGTGAAGAGCGTCGGCAGGATGTAGAAAGAATGACGGAGTGCCGGTGCTGGAAAGCGTGGCGGAGATCTTGCGTCCGACGAGGCCGGACTTGCCCATGCCGGTGACGGCGACGCGCCCCTTGCAGGCGAAGAGGATGTCGACAGCTTTCTCGAAGGTGGCGTCGAGGCGCGAGAAGACGTCCTGGATGGCTTGGGCTTCGATCTTGAGGACGCGGCGGGCGGTGTCAAGGCTCATGGGGCTGTGACTCGCGACATGTAGTTTGTGACTCGTGACTGGTGATCAGTGACGAGTGATTGGTGACTGGTGACTGGTGAGAAACGGAGACGGATTGGCAGTCTCGGCGTTGGCAGCGCGGCAGGCTGAGTCTCTACGAACGGAGTTGAGAAGCAGTCGGGAGTGTCAAAAGGTCCCCCCGGTAAATCTGTAAGTGTTGCATCTAAAGGGCTTATTATTTTCGTAAGTCTTTTGTTTGCAGTAGTTACGGGAAATCTTGTAAGTGTTGCATTTAAAGGGGTTAAGTTCACTGTGAGGGTGGGCGCAGGGGAGAAGACGGGCGCGGCGAGCCGGAGCCCTGCGGAGTGGAGTGTGGCGGGGCGGGGGATCATGTTGCGCTCCAGCTGCGGACTAGAGTTGAAAGCTCCTTGAGGCGCTTGAGCAGGGCGGGGAGTTGCGAGAGCGGAAGAGCGTTGGGGCCATCGGAGAGTGCTTCCGCCGGATTGTCGTGGGTTTCGAGGAAGATGCCGTCGACGCCTGCGGCGACACCGGCGCGGGCGAGCGGCTCGATGAATTCGGGTTGGCCGCCGCTGGAGTGGCCTTGTCCGCCGGGAAGCTGGACGGAGTGGGTGACATCAAACACGACCGGATAGCCCAGCTTTTGGAGTATCGGAAATGAGCGCATGTCGACGACAAGATTCTGGTAGCCGAAGGATGCGCCGCGTTCGGTGAGAATGATGTTGGTGTTGCCGGTGCTGGCAATTTTTTCGACGACGTTGGCCATGTCGGACGGGGAGACAAATTGGGGCTTTTTGACGTTAATAATGCGACCCGTATTGGCGGCGGCGAGGAGCATATCGGTTTGGCGGGCGAGGAAGGCGGGGATTTGAAGGATGTCGCAGACTTCGGCGGCGGGTTGTGCTTGGGAGGGTTCATGGATGTCGGTGAGGATTGGCAGATGCAGATCCGATTTGATTTTGGCGAGGATGCGGAGGCCCTCTTTGAGCCCCGGTCCACGAAAGGCTTTGACGGAAGAGCGGTTGGCTTTGTCGTAGGAGGCTTTGAAGATGAGGGGGACGCCGGCGTCAGCGGCGACTTGCGCGACTTTTTCGGCCATTTTGCGGGCGTGAGATTCGGATTCGATGACGCAGGGGCCGGCGATGAGAAAAAGAGGGTTGCCGCGGCCGAGGCGCAGCGTGGCCAGAGAAATGTCATTAGCGGGGATCATCGAAGTTATCGAAGATAGCATACGCGGCTTCGATTTAGAGAATCGCTCGAACGCTGGGTCGGTTCAGTTTCCGCTCGGGCGACCTATCAGGAGTTAGCTCGCAGCGACTTCTCAGAACTGGACTTGAACTTAGCCGCTGGCGCGGCGGACGCTTCGCGTGCTATGCTCCGCACGTTATGCCTCAACGTAGCGCATCCCATTGCGGTTCTCGTACATGCTCATTTTCTAAGTACCGCAAAACCAACAGCTTACAGCTGAGCGAAAAGATTGAATTCCCATAGCCGTTAGATCGGGCCCCTCAGCCCGCATCCGCCGCAATCGCCAGCGGCCACCTTCAAGTCGTTGTATCGAAAGCGCGCAAACACACCGTGCTCGTGCGTGCAGCTTGCTCACTCGCGCTTCCGATACAACACTAAGACTTCTCGGTCGGAAGATCTTCCGGTTAACCCGTGATACTTCCGCAGTGGGCAACGGCAAACAGAGAAAGGCAAGGAGCGCTGACAGAGAGCCACACGACTATTGTGGGAGACCCGTTTTATAGAGAATGGCGTTGTGGCGCGGGTCAGGGCTGTAGGGGTCGCATACTGGAGCGCCTTTACATCGATAACTGCTTGCCTTTAACAGTGGAATTATTTCGTCAGCTTGCCTTTATCATTCTGAGCTGCAAGCCCATATCGTATTGCCGCTTCAAGCGTATCGATGTTTATATCCTTTAGAACTTTAAACCGAATGCAATATCCGGTCACGCTCGCCTTGCCTAGTTTTTTTCCATACGTTCTGGCTAAGTGCTTCTTATCTTTGAGACCAAGAATATAGACAGAGATTCCGGTTTTGTTTCCGCTCACACCAATTTGAAAAAACTCTCTACTTTTTCCATTGGCATATTTTATTGTGTGAAATCCATATCCAATCGTAGGGTTGGAAACAGTATGATTTTTGCTGTCTTTACCATCGAAGAACCATAATTTGCATTTTGGTGACACTTGAAGTGTGAGCCGATGCAACTCTCGCATGTCACTGCGTTTTGGCTCCGGTTGGCTGGCAATATACTTCTTGATTTGTTCTTGTACGTTCAAATGTTCTGCTCCCCCGTTGCGCGGACGAGATTATACGACGTTTAATCCTTCTCCCTCTTGCAAGGGCGGGCGGCCCTGACCGTTGAGGTCACTCGACCGCGAGGGCGCCCCGCAGGCCATTGTTGCGTGGGGGCTTTTCAGAATTCGCAAAGGCTTGAAATGTGTGGAGCGCCGAGAAGCGGGCAGAGGGGCTGGAGTACATGCACCCCAAGCCGAGTTCACATTCCGGACGTATTGTCGGCCATCCGGACACTGGCGCAAAACGGGCTCGTAGTTCGCGAAGCCGACATATGGCCCGCCTAGCTCATCATGTTTGCGGGTTGCCCGCCATCCGGGAGCTTCTGCGATCGATTCACAAAGTCGGCTCATATACCCACTATGCTGTTCACAGAAATGCTTACAATTCGTGTTCCTGTCAGCAGCCGCAGCGGCAACAACAAAGCTCAGTACCCCAAATACTGTAGGGCCATCTGGGCGGTCCGCTTGATTTCCGCCTTCGTCGAACCATTCGCTGCCTGGATGGATAGACCTGCGATGATCGATGAAAGGTACCGGGTGTAGTCGTCCACATTGATGTCCTTCGACAACTCTCCGCTTTTTCTCGCCTCGAGAAGGCGTTCCCTCATGGCGACTTCATTCTGCTTCCGTATCTCCGTCAGGAGATCTCTTGCCGGCGCAGCGTCTGCGCTACAGCCCACCGCTCCCGCCAGCGTCATACAAGTCGGCGGATGGCCAGGGGTGGTGAGGAACGCTACCGTGTTGTCGAAGAGCGCACGAATAACCTTTTTGAGGGTCGGCTCCTCCAGTGCTTTCGTCGCATATTGCGCCCGAATGCCCATATAGCGCTTTACCGCCCGCGAAAACAACGCGTGCTTGTCACCAAAGGCCGCGTAGATGCTAGAGGGGTTTAGGCCCATAGCCTGCGTAAGGTCTGCCATCGAAGTGCCCTCAAACCCTCGTTCCCAAAAAAGCAGCATCGCAGCCTCGAGCGCCGCATCCTTATCAAAGGTGATCGGTCGTCCCGTCTTTCCGTTTCCTGTTTTCATGCGTTTGCTCGCCATCTTCACATTAGATGGCAAAATCTTGCAACCGATGCGCATTGCCAAACATCTGTAATGAGTGTTCCGTAATGGCGCGGCCTGGAGCCGACCATATCAAATTCAGGGGCGGCAAGGGGCCGCGGAGGGAGGAAACAATGAAGGTTCTCGTTGTAGGCGCAACGGGTTTGGTAGGCAGTGAAGTAGTTAAGGCGCTGCTTCAGCGCGGAGCGGAGGTGCGGGCTTTCACCCGCAAGCAGCCCAAGCCGAGTACGTTTCCTGGCGCGGTAGAGATCGCTCTCGGCGACCTGAGTGATCCGGTCTCAGTAGCGGAAGCGATGAAGGGCGTCCACAAGTTGTTCCTGTTGATTGGCACAGAGAATGTCCCGGTTGAGTTGACGCAAGCTCTTACTGCTTATGGTTTGGCAAAGAAGGCTGGTCTGAAACATGTAACGTACGCCTCAGTCTTCAAGGCGGATCAGTTTCTCGAGGTGCCGCATTTCGCTAACAAGTTTGCCGTCGAGGAAGCGATTCGCGTGGGCGGGGTGCCTTATACGATTCTGCGGCCAGCGTACTTCGCCCAGAATGAGCGCCGGCTCAAGCCTGAGTTAACCGGACTGGGCGTATATCCGATTCCCGCGGGGAACCAGGGCCTGGCTGTGGTGGATGTTCGCGACCTTGCGGAGGCGGCCGCGATATCTCTCACAGAAGAAGGCCACAACGGAAAGACGTACGACCTGGTTTCGTCAGAGATGCTGCGTGGCCCAGATGCGGCGGCCACATGGTCGAAGCTGCTGCGCAGAGAAATCGCTTACGCGGGACACGCAGATTTCGACGGCTTTGAAGCCCAGGTGCGGGAAAAAGGGAGTCCGAGTTGGCTGGCCTACGATGTTCGAACCATGTACCAGGGTTTTGTCGAGCGGGGATTCAGCAACACCGGGGACCAGGTGGCGCGCTTTGCTGCCTTGCTTGGCCACCAGCCGAAAACGTACAGCAGCTTCGCTGAAGAGCTAGCAAGGGAGTGGGCTGCAGCGTAATGAATAATACTTGTGAGCCGACGCTCAGCGTGTCTGTTCAGCGATCACGGGCGCGGCCGACCATCACGAAGGGAGCAATTATGGGAAAGCTTGAGGGTAAGGTTGCAGTCATCACGGGTGGATCGAGCGGCATGGCGCTGGCCACTGCCAAGTTGTTTGTTGAAGAAGGCGCTTACGTTTTCATCACGGGCCGGAGGCAGGAGGCGCTCGATGAGGCCGTCAAGCTGATTGGCCGGAACGTGACCGGCGTGCGCGGCGACGCGGCCAATCTCGACGACCTCGACCGCCTGTTCGATACAGTCAAGCGGGTAAAGGGCAAGATCGACGTCTTGTTCGCGAGCGCTGGCACGGGCGAAGCCGTCAAACTGGGCGAGATTACCGAGCAGCACTTCGATGCGGCCTTCGACCTGAATGTGCGCGGTACGCTGTTTACCGTTCAGAAGGCGTTGCCGCTGTTCAACGATGGCGGATCGATCTTCATGACCGGGTCAAATGCTTCGGTGAAAGGCTTTCCTGGTTTCAGCGTGTATGCGGCGAGCAAGGCGGCGTTGCGCTCATTCGCACGCACGTGGCTCAACGAACTGAAGGGCAGGAATATCCGGGTGAACGTGCTGGTCCCGGGGCAGGTCGCCACACCAATTCTGGAGCAAGTTTTCGACGAGGAGACGAAGCGGCAGTTCGAATCCCTGATCCCGCGGGGAAAGATGGGGCGTCCTGAGGAAATTGCGACGGTCGCGCTGTTTCTTGCTTCAGACGACTCCAGTTACGTAAATGGGGTGGAGTTGTTTGTTGATGGCGGCACCTCGGCAATCTGAATCGGCGGATCTCGGTGAGTGCATAATCGCCGAGTCGCTTATTCACTTCGATGGACATTGAGAGTCGAAGCTAAGGAAAGCGGCGGCACGCAGGAAGAACGGAGACCCACTACTCGGCGTAGAGGTGCTTTTGCGAGAGCCGATATTCGCCCAGGAGGTCGGCGAGAATCCATGCTGACCCGGTGATCGCGAAGGTCTCGATGGTTTCGCTCCAATTCGAATGACTGTGCGGGTCCGAAAGAAGCAATGGTATCCACACGAGCACGCCGAAGATCAGGAGCATCAATGTCAGCAGGCGAGTGGAGAGTAAGGCCATTCGATTCGTGAGCAGAGCGATGGCCGCGAGCGCGAAGAAAACGGTCGTGGCTACCGCCCAGAACGTCTGACTTGGCGGAAACCACTTGGGAATTAGACTGGCGGTATTTTGGAGATAAAACGCCTGTTCCAGCGCGAAGGAAGCGGCACAGAGGCCCAAGAGAATGCGGCCGAGCCGGCCTTGCGTTTCCGGCGACCATGCCGATGGCGAGCGCGCATAAACGATCGCCGGTCCGGCCACGAGGGATAACTGCTCGAAGAAATTGCCCCAACTATTATAGATTCGCGGAGCGGCGAGGATTCCGGGCACGCAATGTAAAGCAAAGACGAGAAAAACCGCGACCAAAACGGCGGAGCCGGCTTTGGCGGACGCGCGAAACTGAATCGCAGCTCCCCCGATGATCTGGGCAGCGCCAGCGGCGTAAGCAAAGTAAAGCGGCAGATGCCAGTCGCTGTAGTTGTGCCAGGCGAGCGTCATGATGCCGAACGCCAAAGCCGCAACTCCAAACAGATGGCGGCCGAGATTTAAACGAGGCGTTGATTCTGCCATTTGTCTTCAACCTCATTCCCAAAGCCGGTGCTGAGCCTGAAATCTAATTGTCCTGGACTGCGGTTTGGCAGGATGTAGCCCGCCGCAATCGCGACGAAACCTTGTTGGTCATTTCTTCAGCAAGCCTTGTAACTCGAGCCAATCCGAAAACCTGTCGATCCAATGATCGGTGGGCAGGTTCTGTTTGTGCATTCCGAAGCCGTGGCCGCCTTTTTCGTACATGTGAATTTCGGCAGATTTGTGAGCGGCAGCCCACTTTTCGTACAAAGCGATGCTGTCCGGCGCGAGTCCGAGATTGTCATCCGTGGCAGCCGCGATAAACATGGGAGGGGCATCCGCGGGAACAGGAGCGTCCTTAAACAGGGACGCAGCCGCGTAGATCGGCGCTACAAAGGCAGGGCGTCCTTCGGGCGCGTACCGGAAAGCAACTCCTGCAGCGACCGTTCCTCCAGCGGAGAAGCCAATGATCCCGACGCGCTCGGAAAAAACTCCGAAATCCGAGGCGTGCTGCCGAACGTAGGTGACCGCCGCCAATCCATCGGCGATGGACTGGGGAATAACCGTGGCCATCATTTCTCGAAATTTCTCCCGGTCTGTATACAACGCGGCAAATTCCTGTGTGGCGTCTTCGCCGGTGTGCGCGATGCGGTATTTTAGGACGAAGGCAGTTACGCCTTTCGCGGCGAGGTATTTGGCGACGTCGAAGCCTTCGCTATTGATTGAGAGGGCCATAAAGCCGCCGCCAGGACAGATCACAATAGCCGTGCCATTTTTCAATTCAGGAGAAGGTTTGAAGACGGTGAGCGTCGGCTTGGTTACATTTGCAACGACTTCTGTGTTCCAACTTTTCGAGAAGTATTCTTTCTCGGGATAGTTTTCCGGGGTCGAGCCGGGAGGCGTGCCGTTGTAAAGAGGGATGACATCCTGGGCGGCTGCGAGAGGAGCCAGGAAAACGATCAGGCAGAGAATTCGAATGATGCGTGTTTTCATGGGCGGATAGTCTAGCAGAGAGTTGCGTTAGGAGGTTTGCGGGATGGAGTTCGAGATGGCGGGTCTTGATGGATGGGGTGCGGCGGCAAAAAGACTATGCGTTGGCGCGAGGCGAGACGCCGATCGCTTGCGGACGCTGTGGGCCGCCGGCTGGGCGAGAGAGAATTTTCTTGTGCTCGATGGCTGCGCCGATGAAGGCGGCGAAAAGGGGATGCGGTTCGAGCGGCTTTGATTTGAACTCCGGATGGAACTGGCAGCCGAGGAACCACGGATGCTCTGGCGCCTCGATGATTTCGACGTAATTCTCGTCGGGGGTGCGGCCCGTGATGCGTAGCCCCGCGGCGATGAGCGTTTTTTCGTAGTCGCGGTTGAATTCGTAGCGATGGCGGTGGCGCTCGCTGATTTCCGTTTTGCCGTAAGCTTTGGCGGCAAAGGAGCCGGACTCGAGCTTGCAGGGCCACGCGCCGAGGCGCATGGTGCCGCCCATTTCGTCGACGCCGAGGAGTTCGCGGAGTTTATAAATGACGCGGTGAGGAGACTGAGGATTGGATTCGGTGGTGTCGGCTTGTTTCAGCCCTGCGACATCGCGGGCGTATTCGATTGTGGCGCACTGCATTCCGAGGCAGACGCCGAAATAGGGAATCTTGTTTTCGCGGGCAAACTGGATCGTGTGAATCATGCCCTGCAGACCGCGCTTACCGAATCCCCCGGGAACGAGGATGCCGTCGTAGCCGTGCAGGCGCGCGGCGGCACTTGCGATTGAGTCAATTTCTTCGGCTTCAACCCATTCGAGGATAGTTTTGTGGTTGTGCGCCAGGCCGCCGTGGAGCAGGGCTTCGCGCAGACTTTTATAGGCGTCTTCGAGCTGAACGTATTTGCCGACGACAGCGATGCGGACTTCGCCTGCGGGATTGTGAATGCGGTAGACGAGATCGAGCCACGGCCGCATGTCCGAAGGGCGTTCTTCGAGCTTCAGGTGGCGGAGAATTTGTGTGTCGAGACCTTCGCGGCTGAGCTCGACGGGAACGGCGTAGATGGTGTCGACGTCTTCCATGGAGATGACGCAGGCTTCCGCGACGTTGCAGAAGAGGGCAATTTTTTTCTTGAGTTCGGCAGGGATGTGGCGATCGCTGCGGCAAAGCAAAATGTCCGGCTGAATTCCGATGCCGAGCATTTCCTTCACACTGTGCTGGGTGGGCTTGGTTTTTAGCTCGCCGGCGGCAGCAATGAAGGGGACAAGCGTTACGTGGACAAAAAGCGTGTTTTCCGCTCCCAATTCGAGTCGCATCTGGCGAATGGCTTCGAGGAAGGGCAGCGATTCGATATCGCCGACTGTGCCGCCAATCTCCACGATGACGACGTCCACGTCGTCGGAGACCTTCTTGATGGTGGCTTTGATCTCGTCGGTCACGTGCGGGATCACTTGCACGGTTTTTCCGAGGTAATCGCCGCGGCGTTCCTTGGTCAAAATCGTTTCGTAAATGCGGCCGGTGGTCCAGTTGTTGTCGCGGGACAGCTTGGCGTGGGTGAAGCGCTCGTAATGGCCAAGATCGAGGTCCGTTTCGGCGCCGTCCTCGGTCACAAAGACTTCTCCGTGCTGGAACGGGCTCATCGTGCCTGGATCGACGTTCAGGTACGGATCACATTTTTGAAGAGTGACTTTGAAACCGCGACTTTCGAGGAGACAACCGATGGAGGAAGCTGCAACGCCCTTTCCCAGAGAGGAAACAACACCGCCGGTAACAAAAATATATTTTGTCGCCATCCATGCAGTCCGCGCCTGGCATTTGCCAGTTCGCCGGACTTATCAGCCCTCCACAGGAGTGACGTACACATAATTATCATCGGAATCCGCACGGCTGTCAAATCGAAGAAACAATTCGGGGAACTTCGAATTTCGAACGAGGGAATTAGCAAAAAGAAGGCGTTGCGAGGCCGGAAATAGAAACAGAGATGGCCGCGAAACTTCTTCGCGTGAACAGGGTTGAATTCGCTGGGGAGAAGTACGTGCATTTGGACAAGCACCCGAACGAGTTGCTCGTTTGAGCAATATGTTTCGCGCGCGGAAACCGTTTGCATTGCTGTCATCATCAAAGCAGGGGAAGATCGGCGTAGCACCGCAAACTAAGAGCGGGCTGGGCTGTACCGAGAGATTCATTGGGGCTCTCGAACGTGGGGAAGGGGTAATGACATTGAAAATTCGTTCGTTCCTGGGTAGTGCTGTTTTCGCAGGCGCTCTCTTATCTGCACCGTTTTCCGGCGCGCAGCAGCAAGCGACGCCAGCGGCGCAGGCCAACGCTATTTATGATGTGAGCCGCGAGACAGTTCTCAGCGGCAAAGTTCTTTCCTATACCGCGGACTCGACCGTGCCGCCGGTGGGCGCGCACGTGACGGTGCAAACCGTATACGGTGCGGTCGACGTGCATCTCGGGAGTGCCAAGCTCCTCGAACAGAAGAATTTCACTCTGCAAGCGGGAGATTCCGTTCGCATCACGGGTGAGGTTCTTGCGGTTGGCCAGAGCAGCACATTTGCGGCGCGGATCGTTGAGGACGGAAATCAATCCATCACGGTGCGTAACGAAAAGGGGCGGCTGATTTTGTTCACGCCTGTTCGTCCCGTGAGAGGTGTGCGATGAAGCGTCTTCTGCTCGTGGTTACAGCATTTGCAGCGGCTTGGGCCGGCGCTTGCAGCAGCGGCGGCGGCTCTACCATCACGCCTCCTCCTCCGCCAGCCGGGTTCACGAATGCCAGCCTGAAGGGCTCGTACGTTTTCTCGATGACGGGATCAACAGCCGATCCGACTTTTGGCGTCAGCAGTTTCTCCAGAGTCGGCGTCTTCATCGCCGACGGCGAAGGCGACATTCAAACCACGGGCGGCTTGGAAGATGTGCACAAATTTGGCACGCCTAATGTTTTTGCAATAACTGGCGGTAGCTATGTCGTCAATGCTGATGGCCGGGGAACACTGAGTCTTGCAACCTCAGGCGGCACGGTCCAATACAGCATTAGCCTGGTCTCCTCGACGAACGGTTATATGGTGGATGTGGATGCGGGTTCCAACTCGACGAGTGACAGCGAAACCGGGAGCGGGAGTTTCCTTCTTCAAACTTCGACGACGCTCGCCACAGATACATTCGTTTTTGATTTTTCGGGAATTATTCCCGACAACACAGGCAATCCCATTTCCATTGTCGGCGACTTTATACCCAATAGCGCCACTGGTAGTGGAAGCTTTTCCATTGGCAGCATGGAGGATGTGAATGACGCCGGTACAGTTACTTCCCAGGCGTTAATCGCCGGCGGAAGCTATGAAACGGACAACACCAATCCCGGGACGGGGAGGGGTGTGGCCAGCCTCGGCGGTATCGACTACGTCTACTACGTTATAGACGGTCAACACGCTCAGTTTATGTCGATCGACGAAGACACTGGGGCACCCGGAACGATTGCCGGCGAAGCTATGGCCCAGCAGGCGGGAACCCCCAATGACGTCTCCTCTTTCAGCAGCAGCGGTTTCGTTTTCGTTATGGGCGGGTCCGGAGAGGGCGTGCCTATCACGCGTGGGGGACGGTTCACGGCCACCGGCGGAAGCCTAAGTAACATCCTTACGGACTACAACGACGGGGGATCGGTAAAGTCGATTCCACTCGCCAATTCGGGAACCATTACACTAGACGGCGACGGCTCTGGACGCGGAACTATCACCTATACGGACAGCGTAGCGACGTATAGCTGGGTATTCTATCTGAGTTCGGCGACCCAGGGCGTAATCCAAGATGACAGCAATCCTAACATTACGATTGACGGTACCCTGCTTGCGCAGACGGGCGCGCCGTTTTCTTCCAGCAGCCTTGCCGCGAACTTTGCGTTCAATTGGAGCGGCGTAGACAGCAACGGGAACGAACAGGACTTTGTAGGCAGTTTTGTAACCGCCGCGGCAAGTCCGAACGGCATGATCGACTTCAACGCATTCGGCAGTGGGAAGCTGTTTTTCAATGATCAATTCGACGGCGCCATCACGGTTGGTGGTGACGGGACTGGCAGCACAGGCACGCACAGCACTTTCGTCGGCAGCATCAACGGCACCCCGTCCAGCAAATTCAACTACTTCGCATACATCGCTAACCCGAACAGCATCTTGCTGATGGGAGGCGCTCCAGCTTCTCAGGGAGTTATCGCGGGCGTGCTCACGGCGCAAACACCATAACCAAATCGCAGCTGAACGGAAGCCGCTCGGCTGAAGTTAGCCGGGCGGCTTTATTTTTGGAGCAGCTTTTCCACGCGCGCGACATCTTCGGGGACGTCCACGCTGACTGCATCGTGTTCGACCTCGGCCACGCGGATCTTCCAGCCGTTTTCGAGCCAGCGGAGTTGTTCGAGTTGTTCGATGCGCTCGAGCTCGCCTTGCGGCAGCGTGGGATATTCGAGCAGTGCATCGCGTTGAAAGACGTAGAGTCCCAAATGTTTGAGGTGCCGCACTTGAATCTTATTTTCGCGGTCGCGCACCCACGGAATCGGCGCTCTCGAAAAATAAAGCCCATTGTTCTCGAAATCGAGCACTGTCTTTACCACGTTGGGATCCATGATGTCCGCGGGAGTCCGAATCAGCGTCGCTACGGTCGAGATAGCCGCCGCAGGCTCTTCCAGAAGGGCATCCACGGCTGTGTCGATCGCGACTGGGTCCAGCAAGGGTTCATCTCCCTGCACATTCACAAACACTTCGCCATTTTCATGCGCGGCAACTTCCGCGACGCGTTCCGTTCCCGTGCGGTGGTCCGGCCTTGTCATGCGGGCTTCGCCGCCGAAAGATTCCACAGCCTTCACGATTCGTTCATCATCGGTTGCGACAATTACGCGTGCGGCGCGCTTGGCCATTTTGGATCGCTCATAGACCCGTTGGATCATGGATTTTCCGGCCAGCGAAACGAGCGGTTTCCCTGGCAAGCGCGAAGAAGCGTAGCGCGCGGGGATCACAATGACCACTTCCGGCTGATTCGTTGTCATGCCACTGAGTCTCCCACATCCAGTTATTTTTGGGCACTCCTCAGGTGTTTGTTCGATAGCTGCAATTTCATCGGGGCCAGTACTTTGAATCAGAGTGAGCGCGAATGCGGGTGCCCTGAGATGGACTTTGACGGACATTGATGGACATTGATGGACATTGACGAGAGTGACCCGGCTGCGCCCTCCGGGCGTAACCCCAGGACTAGTACGGGATTTGCCTTGTCTTCGCTTGCGTGGGTGGTAGAATCGCCCGTAGACCGAGCCACGCGGCCGCTCCGATTTGCCGGGGCGTTGGGGGTGCCGTGAAACGCGATAGACATGGGTTTCGCGTTTTGAGTTTCTCCGTTTTCGCTTTGTTATTTGCCTGCCTGGTTGCCCCGCGCGCCGTCACCTTTGCGGCTCCGCAATCGCAATCTCCCGATGACCAAGACAAGAAGCAGACCAAGCCGAAAGACGATGTAACCGAAGACACGCCCGGCCGCGTGATTCGTCCTGGCAAGGCGTTGAAAATGGACGTGGACCTCGCCCTGGTCAACGTCACCGTCACCGATCCCTACAACCGGCTGGTTACCGGGCTCGAAAAAGAAAACTTCCGAGTTTACGAGGACAACGTCGAGCAGGAAGTAGTGACATTCTCCTCCGAGGACGTGCCGATTTCCATCGGCGTGATTTTCGATTTCAGCGGAAGTATGTCTAACAAGGTAGGCAAGGCGCGAGAAGCGGCGGTGCAATTCTTCAAGACTGCCAATCCGCAGGACGAATTTTTTCTCGTGAGCTTCAACGAGCGCGCGGAGCTGACCAGCGCGTTCACAAACAGCGTGGAAGATTTGCAGAGCAGTCTGATGCTGACTTCCGCGAAGGGCCGCACCGCTCTGCTGGACGCAATTTATCTCGGTCTAAGCCAAATGAGAGGTGCACACAACGGCAAACGAGCCTTGCTCATCTTATCTGATGGAGGAGATAATCATAGTCGTTACAATGAAAGCGATATCAAGCGCTTGGTGAGGGAAGCGGACACCCAGCTCTATGCGATCGGCATCTTTGACGCGCTTGGCTATCGCGACCGGACCCCGGAAGAACTAAACGGCCCGTCCTTGCTTTCTGAAATCACGGAGATGACTGGCGGCCGTGTTTTTCCGGTGGGGACCGTGGAAGAGCTTCCGGACATCGCCACAAAAATCAGCATGGAGCTGCGAAATCAATATGTCTTGGGATACAGACCGAGCAACAAAGCCCACGATGCCCGTTGGCGCAAAATCAAAATCAAGCTGCGCGCGCCGAGAGGCTTGCCTCCGCTCAACGTATACGCCAAAACCGGGTACTACGCGCCTGGCCACTGATCACACGCGCCGGAATGCCTGCATAGTTCCGATGCTCGTTTTGTTTTTCTTTGCGACGGTATTGCTTGCCGCGCCATCCTTTGCGCAAATTCCGATTCCCAATGTGCAGCCTCCGCCCCCTCCCGGGCAGGATTCCAATGGGGGGAGGCAGGGCTCGACGATCAAAGTCGATGTTGGCTTGGTTGTGTTGCATACGACGGTGCTCGACGATCGCGGCAAGTTCGCCGACGGCCTGACGGCCGACAACTTCCGCGTTTATGAAGACAAGGTGGAGCAGAAGCTCGCCACATTCAAGCGCGAAGACGTGCCCGTCAGCATGGGCCTGGTGATCGACAATAGCGGCAGCATGCGCGACAAGCGCCCCCGTGTGAACGAAGCCGCGCTCACGCTCGTCGAAGCCAGCAACCCGCAGGACGAAGCTTTCGTCGTCAATTTCAATGACGATTTCTACCTCGATCTCGACAAGGATTTTACGAGCAGCATTCCCGAGCTAAAGGAAGCTCTTGAACGCATTGATTCGCGCGGCAGCACGGCTCTCTACGACGCCATCATCGGCTCGCTCGATCATTTGAAAAAAGCCAGCAAGGACAAGCGGGTTTTGCTCGTGGTCACCGACGGCGAGGACAATTCCAGCCACTACTCACTCGAAAAGACAATCCGCGAGATTCAGAAGACCAACACGGTGATCTATACGATCGGGCTGCTTGGCGATGAAAAGAGAAAAGACAAGAACACCGCGATGAGAGCCCTGAGGCACATCGCCGAAGCTTCCGGAGGCATCGCCTTCTTTCCGGAAAGCGTCGATGATGTGCACAGCATCTGCGAACAGGTGGCCCACGATATTCGCAACCAGTACACGCTGGCCTACTATCCCACTAATACGAAAAAGGATGGCACGTTCCGCACTGTCAGCGTTCAGGTGATTCCGCCTCGCGGCCGCGGCAAACTTGTCGCGCGCACCCGCAACGGCTATTACGCACCCGGCGGTCCTTCCTCCTCGGACGCAGGCAACTAGCGGCAGCTAAACAAATACTCCGATCACCAGGTGTTTCCTGCCGTTCGCGCGAATGCGCTCGAATACAGATAGTTTCCGCTATTAGGGGGCATTTCCTCGAAATGCGTTCGCCCTCATGTCGCTGAGAGCACACGAAAACTAGCTGCGTATTTTCCCCTCTATGATGGTGATACGGAACCTGCTGAACAGGAACGCCATTCGAGGAGCCCTCCGTGCCGTCCAAAATTCGCCACAGCTTACTCCAACACCTCTTTGCGCTTCTGATCCTTTACGCGTTCACGTGCTCGCCTGCCGCTGCGCAACAAGCAGGCGTGCTCCTCGGCTTCGCGGAAAGAACCGAACAGGGCAGCTTCACCTACAAGACCGCGTGGATCGTTTTTTCTTCCACGGAAGCCCACGTGGCCGCGACCGTTCCGGATGTGATCGTGCCTCGTTCAAGCGGGTTCTGGAGCGTCGGAACCTACGTCGCCTGCGAATATGATGCGGTAACAAAACAAGACAGTGCTCGGGAAATCGTTTGGCAAACGCCCGTCGATAGTACTCCCATCATCCAACAAGGCCCGGCTTGCAAGGACCACAAACCCGGCGACATCAGCGACGACAACACCAACTTCGATTCTGCAACCTTTGTCAGGATTTGCGCCCATGAATCCGGCAAGATTGATTTTGTTTCTCCCACTCATATCTCGGAAGAGTTCGATGATTCCGACGGATGTGATCCACGCGGTGGCCGGGATACACAGCGAGATGACGTCCCCCTGGTCGAAAGCGCCGTTCACGTAAGCCTTGCTGATCTTTTCGCCGATCGCGCCGCCACAAGCTATGCGGCCGCGGCTCGACAAGGGTTTATCGAAAACAGCAAGGATTTCAATTGTCCCGAGCTGGACCCCGGCCAGTACGACTTAAAGAGCTGGTCCATAGTCCACGTGCATGGCACATGGCAGCCTGTGGCGAACATAAATCAGAACATGGGTGAATGCGCTTTTCATCAAGCTACCGACCTTACGCTTCCGAAATCGGTTTCGGGCGAGGCGCCTAAATCCGCTCTCTGGAAATCCTTTACTGCCACCGTCGCCCAGTTGGAAGATTTCTACGTATCTCCTCTAGGCGACTACGCTCTCGTCTTCGTTCAGCCGAAACCCGGCGAGAAGCACCTGTACGCCTACTCCGTTCAGAACGGCGCCCCAGCCAAGCAACTTGGCGAACTTTCCGCCGCCACTGGTGGTTCCGATGCAATCGTCATGACCCAGTGGTGTTCTGCCAAATACGTTCCCCAATGGGCTGCCGTCATTCACAAAATATCGGAGCATCCACTCTCAACTCCGGTTCCGCACTATGCTGACTCGACAAAATAGCCTGAGCGAATCCTCTTTCTGCATCGCAGTTGCGAAAGCTCTGGAAGATACTAAGATGCCGTCGGCGCTTTCGCGACTCCCGGCCCTTTCAGATACCGCGACGCAAACGTCAGAAACGTCGGCCAATTCGGTCCAGGCGTGTGCCCGCCGCTGTGCTGCCGGTAGGCGATGTCTCCTTCGATCAGCGGCGTCTCGATCGGCGGAAACACCGTCGTCCCCAAATCCTTTTTCCCAAGCAGTTTGTACACCGGCCCCGCGCCGACCGCGGCCAAAAACATTCCGCGCGCGTCCACCCAGCCGTCGCCTTGCGTCGCGCCGCCGCTGATGAATACAGGCCTCGGCGCGCAGAGCGCGATCAGTTCGTGAGAATCCACCGGCAGGTCGTTCGGCGTCAGCGGCCCTGCATACTTCAAGAAATTCCCCGCCATCCAGTGATACTCACCTGTGCCGGCGACGTTTCCGATCTGCTCGCCGAAATTCCGCCGGTAGAGCGCCGCGCCTGCCGCTCCCGAGGAGCTGATGTAGCCGATGGCAAATCGCGGGTCGTACGCCATCGTGATCAGCGACGCTTTGCCATAACGCGAATGTCCTTCGATTCCGATATGCCGCGCGTCCACCGCATTATCGGTCTCGAAATAATCCATCGCCCGGCTTGCGCCCCACGCCCACGCGCGCAGCGCGCCCCAATCGTCCAGCTTCCGCGGCTGCCCTTTGTTCACCAACCCGATGATGCCTTCCGTCAGGCCCGCGCCGTTGTCCGCTTGCACGCTCGTCGGGATGTAAACCGCGTAGCCCCAGCCTTTCGCGAGCACCAGTTGTTGCCAACTGGGTTCTTTCTTCGCTGCCGCAGCAAGCTCCGGGAAGCGCTTCGCAATCGCTGCCATTACTTCCGGACTGAAGCTTAGCTCCATGATGAGAGGCACCGGTCCGCGCGCGCCCGCCGGCGTGGAGACCGTCAACTGGATATCCACGCTGACCAGCGGGTACGTCGAATTGTCCACGTGCCCCAACAATTTCTTCGTAATCACCGGCACGTCGCCGTTCATCTCCCGCGCCGTGCTAATCACTTCCCAATTTACTTTCGGCGTTACCGCTGGCACGCGTCCATAAATCTCCCGGTCGAAGTCCTCGACAATTTCCGGCCGCCGCTTCGTCCACCATTCCTTCGCCGTCTTCACCTCCTTGCCATTGTTCAACTTAAGCGGGTCCGGCAGCACCGGGTCGGGCTCCGCCTTCGCTTCGTCGTAGTTCGCCGCGTTCGGGGACTTCGGACCGCCATCCGCTCCGCGCCGCAGGGAAGTGATGTGCAACAAATCCATCATTCGCTGGTGATCCTGCTCCGCCGTCAGGTGCGCCACCGGCGTCAGTCCATTCGTGTTCTGCCGCTTGCCCCGCGCGGC
>JBAQJX010000132.1:0-9562 GCA_049641765.1 Candidatus Acidiferrum sp. | reverse complement strand
AAAATTTTGACCCCTGACCTACTGGAAACTGTAGGGAGTATTTTCATCGCAGAGAGTCCACCAGCCCTTCTACTTACTAGGAAACATCCAGTCGAGGAAAAGTGAGAAAAAACTTTGATCCCCTAGAGGGGTCCCAGGGGTAAGAGAACTCCCTTCCACAGCCCCCTACTTATATAAGGAACATACAAACGGGAAAAAGTAAGAAAAAATCTCGATCCCGCGGAAAAGTTCCCGGCTGGCCGAGAAGTCTCGGTCATAGCCCCCTATTTATTTAAGGAACATCGAGGAGGGAAAAAAGGAGAAAAAATCTTGGTACCAGTACGTTTTTCTTGGAGTCGTCCGGAAGAACGCGCCCACAGGGGGACGAGACTCAGTCGAAGAGCGCCTCGTCATTTCGGTGACGCGACGGTCGGCACCGCAGACACATCGCCTTTAAAACCCTAACAACGTCCTCCACCTTGACCACAATCCAGGGGGAAATTTCTCTATCTCAAGTCGACAGACACAGGCGCAAGGGGCCTAAGTAAATATTTCGATCTCCTGGCCGCATCGTCGGAACTGCATAAAAGTCAGGACAGTTTCATTCACGGGAGGTTACGAGTGTTGGCGCTGGCTGCTCTGCCCGGGCAGCCTTAGTCAAAAATCCTATGGTGAATCGCGATGGCCCACCGCTCATTACCTCTCGCTCCTAATGTGCAGTAATCGTCAGCGAGGTTGATGAAGTGTCAACAGTCTGCCCGTTGATCGTCGTGGTGGCTGTAGTCGAATAAGTTCCAGCACAGATTCCCTTCGGAACCCTGAAAGGAAACGAGAGCGACTGCAGCGTATTCGGTTTTAGGGCGAACGGCGGCAGTGAAAACATTTCGGTCTTGGTGGGGCTGCAGCTGTCGGGCTGCGCCGGCCCTGACAAAGTGAAGCTAAGAGCTATAGTTTGCGTTGTGCTCGCGCAGGATTTCAGCGTCCAAGTGACAGTAATCAAACCACCTTCTGCCACGGTGGAGGGCGACAAGCCGAGGGAAACGTAGTGGCAGGTTGCGGCCAGCACCGTGAGAGTCCCGGGAACATACGTGAAGGTGTAGTTTGCGGCGGCAGCGCCGAAACAAGTGATCGGGTAGCTTCCGATCGGGCTCGTCGTGGTTGCGGTCGTGGTGCACGTGGGAACAATTGTGAGAACGCTCGTAGTGTCACCGTTCACAAATCCACTTGCGGTCCAGGTCAGTGTGGGATTCGCTGCGTCGAAATTCTTTGAAAGGTTGGTGGCGGTAATCGTCAGCACTCCCGGCGTGACAGCTAGCTGTCCCGGCAGATAGGTGATCGAATAGTTCGCTGCGCTTTGACCGCTGCACGTAATTGGATAAGTGCCGACAGGACTGGACGCCGTTGCCGCGGTGTTGCAGACCAGCGTGCCGGAAAGCGAGGCAGCGGTATCGCCGTTCACGAATCCGCTGTCCGTGGCGCTGAACGCCGGGTTCGCGGTGCCATAGGCTCGCGACGCATTGTACGCTGTGATGGTCAATGCCGCCGGCGTTACCGTGAGAGTTCCAGTCGCTGACGAAGCCGTAAAGCTCCCTTGTGCCGAAAAGCTAGCGGAGAGCGAATGGCTGCCGGCGCTCAAGACGCCGAGGTTGAAAATCGCGGAGCCGCTGGAAAGCGCCTGCGAAGACGCGGTGCCGCCATCCAAGCTCAATGACACATTGCCCGTCACCGTTCCACCTGTGGAGCTAACGGAAACGGTGACACTGGCGGGACTTCCGTAAGCAACGCCGGGCGCGCTAATTGAGGTTGTCGTGGGAATGGCACTCGGCTGGAAGAGCGCGAATGGCGAGAAGGAAGTTGTTGTGCCGCAAACAACCATGATGGTTGTGTTGAGCGTGCTCGTTATATTTGTCCACGCGCCGGTCTGGTAGTGGAATATTTGAGGCGCCTGGGTAAATGTAATTCCGGTGTAGTTAATGCAGACCATTACTGAGCCGGTGTAAGTGGCTGTTGTAGAGAGGTTGTAGTAGACGCCCGGAGTGCCCAGCTGGAATCCGGAAGGAACAGGCGGACCACTCGAGCTGGTCGTCAAGCTCGTTACGCCAGGTTGCGTTACGTTGGAGAAGGTCAACGTCACAGGCGTGGCGCCGGTTGTGGTGTCCACGGGCCTTACCAGGATATTTGCTCCGCTAGCCGTGTTCGGAAACATGGGCGCATCCGTGACACCGACAGGTTCCTGGATCACGATGGGAACGTTCAGCGTTGCGGATGCCGTAGCCGTAACCAAGTTCAATTGAGCGCTGATCAGCGTAGTGCCCCCGCTCACGCCGGTCGCCAATCCGACCGTTCCGGCAGAATTGCTGATCGTGGCAACACCTGGCAAAGAACTAGACCAACTGGCCAGCGAAGTCACATCGCGCACGGTGCCGTCCGTGAATGTGCCCATGGCATCGAATTGAAGAGTTGCTCCAGGATTCAGGAGTTGGTTGTCGGGCGAAACATTGAGGGTTAGAAGTGTGGCGCCGCCCGGCACGCTCGTGCTCGTCGAGGCGCTCAGGGGAATGGTCTGCGTGTAACTTCCATTGCTTCCCGCGTTGCTCACATTGCTCAGAGATGCATTGTCCATGAATTGAATCGTTCCGGTCGGCGAAGCGGCTGAAGCATTGTAGGCGATCGTGAGGGCGCAGGCCGCTCCAGGCAGCAATGTGGTGAGCGCGGTCGCAGAGCCGTTGGAACAATCTACTGAGGTGACGGAATAAGCAGAGCCGTTGATCGCAACGTTGGTCAAGTTGAGGCTCTTCGCACCGATATTCGATAGTGTAAGAACCTGCGTGCCAGACGACGAGAAACCCAAACTGCTGAAGGAGTAAGACACAATCGCGGCATTGTACGCGGAAACAGCCGTAAAGAAGACAGTGTCCTGCACCGATACATTTTCCGTAATGGACTGTGGTGTCGGTCCCTCGGAAACCGTCAAGCCGACGGCAGAGCCAAATGCAACGAGTGTCCCAGCGATCGGGGTCTCGCTAATGACGTTGCCAGGTGGCACGGTGTCGCTATACTGAGTATTAATAGATCCGACGCCCAGCCCCATATTCGTCAATACGGTTTGAGCGGTCGCTTGCGCCTCTCCGGCTACATTCGGCACAGCGACCGTCGCCGAAGCCGGACTAATGATCAACTGGCCGGTGATGGTCGCGTTGTAAGTGGCGAGGATGCTTACGACTCCCGACGAAGTGGATGAGGGCACCGTGATTTCAAACGTAGCGCTCGTCTGCCCGGGAGCGAATTGGACGAGGGAGGGGATCGTGATGTTAGGACCGGACTTTGTAATGCTTACATACAGACCGGGGGACGGCGCTGCACTGTTCAGGGTAAGAATCCCGGTTGTGCTATGCCCGGATTCCACGGCGTTCGGATTGAGCGCGAACGATATGAGCGTGGGGCCAGCGGCAACCGTGAGGCTATAATCCTGTGAACCGTTATCGCCGTTCGCGTCCGTGGCGAAAACGTTGAACGTATAGGTACCCGCGGATCCAGCTGCCGGTGTCCCGAGGATCGAACTTATGCCATCCCAAGACAAGCCAGGCGGAAGCAGTCCAGTGCACGGGGAGATGTTGGAGTTGCTGACACAGCAAGAAGAAAGGGTGGGGCCTCCTGCTGAGTTTGTGGGACAAAGTTCCAAAGTGAGCGGGCCTTGCGCATTAGGGACGCTGAACGCCTGGGAGTATATGAACCCAGTGGTGGCAGAGGGCAGTACCGCCGCCACGTTCGTTGCAGTCCCCGCTGGCAGAACCTGCAAGGCCACAAGCGGGGCGCGTCCGTAGCCTGTCAGTGTTACGACTTGAGGCGTATCCGGAGAATCGTCAAGAAAAACCAGTGCCGCGTTGGTCTGCCCATAGGCGTTCGACGTGTATTGCACAGTGACGCTGCACGAGGCGCCTGCCGCCAGGTTGGAATTGGTGCAACTGTCCGAAGTGATTGCAAAAGAGGGATTACCGGCCGGTACCAAGGTGGATTTGAATTGCGAAATGGGGGCCAGCGGCGCGTAGGAATCGGTTCCGTTGTTCGTCACTGTAATCGTTTGCGACTGAATTGTCCCCGCCGCCAAAAGTGCGGTGGAGGCCCCAAAAGTAAGCGAAGTGGCTGAAAGCGTCAGTCGAGGGCGTGCGGTAGGTGTAGCACCATTCACAACCACAGTTCCGTAGTTCGGCGGAAACCCCGAGCTACCGTTGGTCGCGTTTTTCACGAATGCCGCCCGGGTAAGAGGGTCGATGGAGACCACAAAACTTCCGCTGACGACACCGTTGTTGCTGAGCTGCGCGGGGGTATCCAAGGTTATATTTTGGGAGGTGAATTCCCCGACACCCAGGCCGTCGTAAAGGTGCAGGACAGCGCCCGAAGTCGCATCGCAAGTGGTGATGTATGCCTGCCCGAAACCATTTGCACCCACAGCGACGCTAGTGGGGCCGCAATTGGCGCCAGAAGCTGGTGTGATAATAGCCGGGAAATATTCGTCCAAAGCCGCGTTGAGCAGATTCACGGTCCCGTAACCGTCGTGAACGTAAGCCAATTGGTAGTTTGTGTCGATGGCCACGTAGTTCGGATTGGTCGCCCCAGTTGAATATTCCTGGTTGATCGACTGCGTGGATTCGTTAAAGACGTGAAAATTCGAATCGGCCGCATCCGCGGCAATGACGTATCCGTTGCCGAGTGGCTCGACTCCCAGGGCACTTGTCGAAACGCTTGTGGAGCTCGCATTCGTCAAGTAATTGAACTGCCCGGCCACACTGAGCGATGTTTCGTCAATCATCGCCAAGGTATAAGTTTCCGAACCGAGCGAAGCAACCCCCGCGACGATGGCGTAGACCAGATGGCGGGTCTCATCTACCCCAATGGGACCGAGCGGCAGGACTCCAGTGATAGTCGTCTTGTAATTTGCGGGCGAGCTGCTTGCCGACCCAACTCCACGCACGGGCCCCTGGATTACATAAACTCCGCTGACAGCTGCATTTGTGGCGAAGGCTAATCCTGTTAGCTCGTCCACAGAGATGGCCGCTGCCTCGCCCTGTGCCGCACCGGGCGGCAAGGGCAGGGTTACTGACGAATTGATTGTGTCCGTCTGCGTATCAATCACGGTCACGGTATTCGAGGTGTCCAGCACGTAGACCCAGCCGTTCACATTATCTGCAGTGATCGCGACCGGAATTGCCGGGATCGGAATATTAGCAACCACATTGTCGTGTGTCGGAGACGCGGCCAGCGACAACCCTTGGTAAACCACGACGTCGCTCACGCCACCCACAGTGCCCGTACCTCGGAAGACGCCGAGATACAGCTTGGATTGCGTCACACCTCCGGACTGGCCCCCATAATTGGCTTGTGCATGACCCACATTGGGCAGCACATCACTGATCGACATCGTTTGAATGCCGCAAGCCGTGGTGGAACCGCCGGTCGGCGTGGGAGTAGTGACTCTGCGCACCAGGTTGTTTCCCGAATCCGCGATGTACAGATTGCCGAGGGAATCCGTGGCGAGCCCCTGGGCAGCGTTGATCTCCGAGGACGTCGCATAGCCGTCGCCGTTATAGCCGAATACACCGGTTCCCGCGTAAATCGTCGTGGCGCCGGAGGTGATGTTGAGCTGCACCACGTTGCTGCCGCCGTTGGTGGTCAAATACAGATTGCTCGCCCGGTCCACGGCCAGCGAGACACTGGCGCCCGCGCCCAGAGAAATCGCGCCTGGACCCGTCAGTGGCTCCGCAGTGTTGCTGCCAGGCGCAATCTTGACTGGGTAGTCGTAAGAGGAGGAAAGATTCGGATTCACGACGTAGGTGTAAACGTTTCCTGTGGCGTCAGCGGCCAATCCGGTGATTCCACCTCCGAGGCCGGATACGTTGCCCATAGTGGCGCCAATAAATGGGGAGCCATTCTTGGTGATGATGGCGAGGCGCGGATCAGCGTTGCTCACCAGGGCATACCAGTTTCCCAGTCCGTCCACTGCCAGGGACACGACCGAACCCGCAAAACCAGCAATATTTTTGGCACCTTGCTGGGGCGATCCGGAATTCACCGTATAAACCTCGCCATTACTATCCGAAAAATAGACAATCCCGCCGCTACCGCCCGCGACCGCAGTTACGGGTTGGCCTTCCGGATTCACGATCAAGACGGTCGGTGTACCCGTCCCATAAAGTCCAAGGGCGACCACCCTCTGATTTGCCGTGTCGGCCACAAAAACATTGCCGCAAGGATCGACGCCAACACCGTTGGGATTGAACAACTGATTTGGCTGGCTGCCGCTCTGCAGCGTTGGACTGGTCTGTCCGTCAATGGTCGTCATCTGCTGCGCGTGCACAGCGCCGGAGAAGAAGAGCGAGAGAGCCAGAAGCAGACCGACGGAACTCAATCGCCGGAATGCGGCCTTCGCACCTGAAGCTCTCAGTATGAGACGCCGTTCTTCGGCCCGCTTTACGAGCACCGTGCCCAGCGTCCGGCTTCTGATCTGAAGCAACACCTTGGCGTTTATAGTTTCCTTCTTCACAGCCTGCTCCTTCTCCGCTTATCGCGTGAGGGTGTGTGGTTGAATCGAGGTTGCAGGGTTTAGTGGAAACTAATCTGGACCGTGACGCTCACAAGTTGATTAGCGGTGATGGAAACCGGCGCGGGAGATGATCCCGTTCCAGTGAGGTAGGCGCCAGTGAACTGAATTGGTGCTGAATTTCCCGAAGAAAAACACCCAGGCGGAGTTGAGGCGGATGTTAAGTCACCTGCAGTTGATATGCAAAAACTTAATCCCGTACCTACAGCCGTGATTTGGGTGGCCGCTGCACCACTTGGAACCGTGAATTGGCCAGAAAGGGTCAATTGCGTACCAGTAGTTGGTATTTGAACTGTCAGGCCCGGAAAGCAGGTCGTAACAGCTGGAGCCACTGTCCCGGAAATCGCTTGGCAGTATCCAGAGTTGGCTCCTGCTGTTTGGATAGCGCTTCCTGTTTGTACGAGTGAATATAAGACGTTCGGCAAACTGGTAAATGAGTCCGCGGTTAAGCCTCCGCAGGCCGGTGGCGGAGTGCCTGAGGGGATGGTCGGAGTCCCAAACTCAACTACCCAACTACCTGGGACCACTTCTCCAGCCAATGCTTGCACCAAAAGAAAGTCGCCACCCAAGTTCACCACTTGGGAATTCAGGCAAAGGCCATTTTCGAATTCGACATGGCGGGCCAAGCTTCGATCTGGATTATTGACATCAATCGTCCAGCGGCCGTGAACTTTGATGCCTTCCTGCCCGCCTCGCGGGGCTTCCTTTGCTTCAGCGGCTGGAGCAGGCTGCGTGGAACCCGTCTGCTCCTGTGGCGACGCGGCCTTGGTGTTGTCCGCCTTGATAGCGGAAGGTGCGGGAGTCTTCGTCTGCGCAGAGGAGTAGCCCGCACCGAAGACGGTGACCACGACGAGACTAAGCAGCTGCAAACCTCGCCGGGCGATTTGTGCGAGCAATTCCTGTTTACCGTTCATCTTCATGATGCTGTGTCTCCTTCGTTGTGTTTTTCTCTACGACTTCGAAACTCGTTGGCTTCTGTGCCCCGCAAGGCGCAGCTTCTTCGCACAGCCTCTCGCGCTGGCGCTCCATCGCTGTGGCAAGTAACTTCTCGAATTCGGCTTCGCTCGAAACGGGCAAGTAGTGCTCCAGGGGCCGCAAGCTCCGGGGACAAGTGGGCGCGAGTGTGCGGTTCGCCTGAGGAAAGAGCAATGGACGGAGGAAAACCTAGTTCTTTAATAAGTCTTACTTGGTAGCTGACTGATAATGGAAAGGCTAAGGCTCTTCTGCCATTCTGGGGCCACTGAAATGTTTCTATGCTAGAATGCTCTCAATTCCCGGCTGTCCCCCTAAAGGATTTCCATGGAGCAGGCTCCTGGGTCGCCAATGCTCAAGTTCGGTCCTTACCTCGTGGACATGGCAGCTGGGGAGGTTCGCAAGAACGGCTCGCGAATCCGGCTTCAGGAAAAACCATTGCGGGTGCTGGTGCTGCTGGCCGAACGGCAAGGCCAGCTCGTCACACGCGAGGAATTGAAAAAACACCTGTGGGCCGAAGATACGTTTGTCGATTTCGAGACTGGGCTAAATACCGCTGTCAGCAGGCTGCGGGACGCTCTTTCAGACCACGCCGACAATCCCCGATACATCGAAACCATCCCGCGCCGCGGCTACCGGTTTATTTCCCAAGTTGAATTTGTCAACGGACACCAGCCAGCCGCAGACAATTCCGCCAATGGCCAAAAGCCGGTGCCCGTGCTCGCGCCGATACCGGCTCCAGAGGCGCTCTCGGGAATCGAGACGCGTAAGGTGGCTGGAGCCAGGCCCGCGATTCGAACTACGCTCTGGATTTCGCTTGCAGCCGCCGTCCTTATCGTTGGAGGTGGCGCGTATTGGCTGACTCACGGCCGCCCGGCCCTTTCCTTCCACTCGAGCGATTCGGTGCTCATCGCTGACTTTGAGAATCAAACCGGCGACGCACGGTTCGATAATGCTCTGGGCACGGCTTTCGGCGTCAGCATAGCGCAGTCGCGGTACGCGAACGTATTCCCGCGCATGCAGCTCGATGCCGTGCTCAAGAGAATGGGGCGATCGCAGAGCGAGCGAATTACGCCATCGTTAGGCCGCGAAATCTGCCAGCGCGAAAGTGTACGCGGGTTGATCGTTAGCAGCATCACTCGTACCGGGCAGGAATACGCGCTTACCGCCCAATTAATCGACCCGCAGTCGGGCGCGCCCGTGCGTTCCTACACGGAACGCGCGCACGGAGAAGACCGGATCCTGGATGCTCTGGACGCGCTGTCGAAGAAAGTCCGCGAGGCACTGGGAGAGTCTCTCTATCAGATACATCAGGCAGGCAAACCTCTGCCCCAGGTGACCACGGCGTCGCTAAGCGCCCTTCAGCAATATGCGGAAGGCTCCACTCTTTGGAAGCGCGGGAAATATGTGGATGCGGTCACCTCGTTTAAATCTGCCGTGGCCACCGATCCTGACTTTGCGATAGCTCACGCCGCGCTCGGTAACGCGTACTACAGCTACATCTACCATCAACAGGAAGATGGGCAAAAGGAGTATGAAAAGGCCCTCTCCTTACTATCGCGCACGACGGACCGTGAACGGATGATCATCGAAACGCAATATGCCTCGAATCGAGGTCACGTTAGCGAGGCGGAACTTCTCTACATTGCCTATTTGAGCCACTACCCGGACGATGCTGTGATGCGATTCGATTACGCCCAATTGTTGCGCAATAACGGCCGCCAGCAAGACGCCGTACAGCAGTACCAGCAAGCCCTTCGCGTCCTGCCCGACTTCGCGCACGCCTATATCGGAATGGCAACTGCCTTCAAGAGACTCAATAATTTTCCCGCTGCACTGCAAGCGTATGCGAAAGCCTTTGAAATCGATCCGCAATGGCTGACCACTGGGAATATAAACCGCGAATATGGATTCTCGCTTGTTGCGAACGGCGAGGCCGACAAAGCCCAGAAAGTTTTCTCGGCACTGCTGGACAAACCGGAAACACGGGAGAACGGGCTGCGATCACTGGCC
>JBAQJX010000121.1:0-27553 GCA_049641765.1 Candidatus Acidiferrum sp. | reverse complement strand
TGGAATCCGCGGAGCCGCCGGGACCGCTGGCGGTAATCGTGTAGGTGGTGGAATCGGACGGAGAGACCTTGGTCGAGCCTTGCGCGGTCACAGCGCCGACTTCTGGCGAAATGGTGAGCTGAGTGGCGTCGGTCGAAGTCCAGCTCAAGGTTGCGGAATCGCCCTTATTGATGGATGTTGGGTTAACCTGCAGCGAAACGGTCGGCTTTGCAGGGGGCGGCGCAGCAGGCGGCGGAGGCGGCGGTGCCGTCAGCGTTTTCTTTTTGCAGCCCCCGACAAAAACAAGAGCAAGAAAAGCGGTAAAAATGGCCCCGCGGTACATAATTCTAGAAGCCCGAATCATTCGAATCCTCCTCAGCATAAGAATTCCTTGGTTGTCCCACCAGAGCCGTGCGCATCACTAGCGGGCTGGGTTAAGGCGAATACATCGTACCACGATATAATATACATCGTACACGGACAATTGCCAGAATAAATCGAAAGAAGCAACACGACGAAAGCGCGACTTTAGAGAAGCCGGCAACCAAAATGTGAGATGCACGACGGTGCGCGAAAGTTTCGAGCTTTTTGAAGCTTGCCGAACTACTTGGGAGACCAATTCGGCGACTCGTTGTGGCCATTGGTCGTGAGCTGACGGGCCTGGGAGCCGTCGGCCAACATGGTCCATATCTGGCGCGAGCCGGCGCGCGTCGATTCGAAGACGAGATGGCGGCCGTCTGGCGCCCAGCTTGGGCGTTCGTTGCGCCCTTCATCACGGGTCAATTCGATGATGTCTTGCGAGCCCGGCTCCATGACGTAGAGATCGTAATTGCCCGTTGGGCGGCGCCAACTGAAGGCGAGCAATTGTCCGTTGGGAGACCACGCTGGGTCGATGAGATAGCCCTTGTCCGGCAAATCGATCGCCGTGACGTTGGTGCCGTCGGCGTTCATCATGTAGAGCTTCGGAATGCCGCCACGGTCGCTGACGAAGACGACGCTCTGCCCGGTCTTCGGATTCCAGGCGGGGGAAGTGGCGCCGCCGTTTCCCGAGAACGTGAGGCGCTTGGGTCTGGCGCCGCTTGCGTCCATCACATAAAGATCAGGAGTGCCCTGCATGGAAGAGGAAAACATGATCTGCTTGCCGTCTGGAGACCAGGCAGGAGCGCTGTTGGTTCCGCGAAAGCGAGGAAAAGCCATGACCTTACCGAGATCCATGGAATACATGCAGATTTGCTCGCTGACGATGCGGTTGACGGGCTCGAAGCAGGCGAAGGCAATGCGCGAGGCGTCCGGCGCCCAACGAGGCATCAGAGAGATGGTTTTGAGGTTGGTCAGCTGATGCTGATTCGCGCCGTCGTAATCCATCACCCAGAGTTCCTTAGTGCCGGAGCGGGCGCTAATGAAGGCGATTTGGGTGGAAGCGACGCCGGGTATACCCCCGGATAGCATCCCAATGATTTCATCGGCGAACTGGTGCGCGAATTTGCGAACTTGTGCATCCGTCGGTGCGCCCCGATAGATCTTGCCGATCATGGCGGGGGAGGAAGGATTAGTGACGTCATACAGCCACGCCTGAATGGCGACTTCGGATGTGGTTTCCGAGAGGTTGCCGAAGGCGAGATAGTGGGCGTTGACCTGAGGATCGGTCCAGGCCTGGTATTGAAGCTCGGAAGGCATGGTGGTGAGCTGAGTGGGATAGAAGCTAGGGCTGACGAGGTCGAGGATTCCGCTGAACTGAAGGTCGTCGCGGACAATCTGGGTGAATTGCTCGGAGTGGGTCTTCGCGTTATCGGCGCGCGGACCGAATTGAGCGACGGCGAGACGGATCTTCTCGACGCCGAGGCCCGTTCCGGTGCGGAACCATGCCTTGCCATTTTCCTGGGCGCTTGCAGGGCCGACCATAACAGCAAGTACGACAACAGCGAGCAGCCAACTAACGCGATTGGACTTCACGAGCACCTTGACCTCCTGGTTTCGTCCGCGCGAGGCGTGGAAGAAGCGACAGTCTATTGACTTAAAGACAAATCAAAATCAAACGTAACATCCACGTATGAACCCGAGTAGTCGTTGGGCAAGGACGGCATGGGATTGGAGCTGAGCAGCGCACGCTGCGCGGAATTATCCATCGAGAGATTTCCGCTAGTTTGAAACATCGTCATATCTTTGATCGTGCCGTCGCGGTAGATGCGGAAGGTCATGACGCAGTGCGCTCGGCGAGCCGCGCGAACCTGCGGGTCGATGGTGGATTGGAGCCAGTTCTGCCCGATGCGGCGGCGAACGGACTCGATGTACCACGCGTAGCGAGAAGCAAAGTCACCGCCGCCCTGGCCGTTTGCGGTGATGGGGCCGGAACCGCCGCCTGGCTTTGTGGCGTAACTCATCTGAAGATTGGGATTGCCACCTTTGCCGTAATCGACAGCGTTATCCGGCGGCGGAATCTGTGATTCGTCAACCTTCGATTTATGCGAAGGCGGCCTGGGCTTTTCTTTCTTGAATGTAGGGATGACTTCCGAGGGAGTCTTCGGCTCGGGAGGAGGCGGAACTGGTGGCTTGGGCTCTTCTTTCCACAGACCTTGGGTCTCGTCGACGGCTTTGCTTTGTGTGACCGAAGGCTTGATGGGCATCGGGATTCCCGCAGCCGGCCCGACGAGCTTCACGTTAACGCTGCCCGCCGCGCCCCCAATACCCCCCCATTCGGGGCCATGAAAATTGAAATAAATCGAGGCGATAATCCACACGACGAGGCAGCCATGAAGAATGAGCGAATAAATCAAGAATTTGCGGAAGCCGGGATCAGTTTGGCTCAGTGGCGAGCGGACAACCGGATTGGCGAAGGCGGTGGACATTTCTAGCGCGTCCGAGCGCGTTCCGAGAGGGGCTCCGTAACAATACTAATATTGTTGATGCCAGAGACGCGCAAAGTGTCCACAACTTTGGCAAACGTGCCAAAAGGGATGGTCTCATCGGCACGAAGAAAAACGGAATCCTGCGGCTTCTTGAGCTTGGCCTTTACCTCGTCGCCGAGACGGTGAATGTTGACGGGAGTGTCGCCGAGGTAGATGAGCTGATTCTTGTCGATGGTCACGACAAGGCGCACTTCATCGATTTCTTTGACGGTGTGCGTTTTTGGGACGTCAACTTCGATGCCAGACTGAAGGATGGGAGCGGTGATCATGAAAATGATGAGGAGCACGAGAACAACATCGATGAACGGGACCATGTTGATCTCGGAGAGCGTGCTCTGCGTTTGTTTGGCGAGTTGCGGCATAGATTTGAAGGGCGGCCGACGGCAACGGTCCGCACCAGCTACGTGAACGTTTTTTCGATCTGGGCCCCGACTTCCAGTGCAAACGAATCGAGACGCTGGGCGAGCTCGCGAATATTCTGCAAGAACTGATTGTAAAAGATGACGGCTGGAATGGCGACGAAGAGGCCCGCAGCAGTGGTGATGAGCGCTTCGGCGATGCCGGGGGCAACGGCGCGAAGACTGGCTGCGCCAGCGTTGCCGAGGCCGGAGAAGGCGTCAATGATGCCCCAAACCGTGCCAAACAAGCCGATAAAGGGAGCGACAGAACCGGTGGTAGCGAGCCAGGACATGCCTTTTTCAACGCGGCGAACTTCTTCCGCGGAGGCAAGCTGCATGCTGACCGTGACGGCCTGAAGACTCTTCAATTTTCCGGTGGGCTGAGGATTACCGGTTCCTACCTGGCTCAAGAGCTCGCGATAGCCGGCGGCATAGACGGAAGCGAAAGGTGAGCCGGCGGTGGCAATCGCTTGCGGATTGGCAACGCCCTTGGTGGCCCGAAAGATGCGAATGAATTGATCGCTCTGACGGCGAACACGGCCAAAGAGGCCCAGTTTTTGGAAGATCATGGCCCAGGAGACGATGGAAAAAACGCCGAGCAGAATTAAAATGCCGCGTGCAACCCAGCCGGTTTCTCCGAGAATACTGCCAAGATCAGCGATGAGAAACGTTGCGAGCAGGAGAATGATGCAACCCCTCAATTCGAAATAAAATTTCCTTACTTCAGAAACGTAGCATAGGCCTACAGGGCGGTCAAACAAATGAGATGCAAAGAGTAAAGAATTTGCTGCCTTTTTGGATACAAGAAGGAGAGAAATTCTGAGGGTGCGGTTGCCAAATGAGCGAAGGAGCGCTCGCGCCGGTGCGTGAACAGGTGTGTTAAACTGCGTGTTAAGCATGGGGAAAACGTTCGATATCGGACTGGAGAGACTGACAGGCGGCGCGAGCTTGCCTATCAGCGCATCTCTGCACGACGGCAAGGGCGAGGATCTGGCGGCCGCTCCGGAGTTCGCAGCGATCCCCGGAGCCCTGCGCGGAACTTTTTTTCTGGAGACGTTTGGCTGCCAGATGAACGACCACGATTCGGAGAAGGTTGCGGGCGTACTTCTCGCTCGCGGTTACCGGCAAGTGGAGTCGCCGGAGTCGGCTTCGCTGATTCTTTACAACACGTGCAGCATCCGCGAAAAAGCGGCGCAGAAGGTGTTTTCCCGGCTGGGAGAGTTTCGCGCGAAACAGGATGAAGGCCGGATCATCGGCGTGCTGGGCTGTGTGGCGCAACAGGAAGGCGAAGATATTTTCGAACGCGCGCCGTGGGTGAGCCTGGTTTGCGGCTCGGCAAGCTATCGAAAGCTGCCGGAGTTGCTGGCGCAAGTCGAGGCAGGGAACCAGCGCGTGACGGGACTCGACACGGATACGGACGAGACGTTCGAAACGGAGATGACTCGGCGCGACAATCCGTGGCGCGCTTATCTGACAATTATCGAGGGCTGCGACAAGGCGTGCTCCTACTGCGTGGTCCCTTACACACGAGGGCCGGAGCGGAGCAGGGCAAGCGATTCGATTTTGCGGGAAGTGCGACAGCTGGCGGAGCTCGGTTATTCCGAGGTGCAACTGCTGGGGCAGACGGTGAATTCGTACAAAGATCCGACGGCGCGAGGGATGCGGTTTGCCGAATTGTTGCTGGCCGTTGCGGACGAGCCCGGAATACGCCGCGTGCGCTTTACGACTTCGCACCCAAGTGATTTTACTCAAGACATCGTAGATGCCATCGACTCGCAGCCGAAGCTTTGCAATCACGTACACCTGCCGGTGCAATCGGGATCGACGCGAGTGCTGCGGGCGATGCAGCGAACGTACAGCAGGCCCGAGTATCTGGAAAAGATTGCGATGATTCGCGCAGCAAAGCGAAGCATCAGCATTACGACGGACATTATTGTGGGATTCCCGGGCGAGACAGATGCCGATCTCGCGAAAACTTTGAGTTTACTGGACGAAGTGCAGTACGACGGAATGTTTTCGTTTAAGTATTCGCCGAGGCCGCACACGCCGTCGTTGGCGATGGGCGATGCGATTCCTGAGGACGAAAAAGGCCGGCGGCTGGCGGTTCTGCAGGAAAAGCAGCGGGAAATTCAAACGAAAAAGCATCTGTCAATGACCGGAGAAGCTTTCGAAGTGCTGGTCAGCGGAAAATCGCGCCGCGAAAATCAGTGGTCGGGACATACGTCGTGCCACCGCGTCATAAATTTCACTTCCCAAGAGACGGCGCTTCTGGGAAAGTACGTGCAGGTTCGGGTGACGGGCGCGACTCCGAACAGTTTGGTGGGCGAACGAGCGTAGGAAAGCCCGCTGCAGCGGCCACTGCATTAGCGGCACGAGAAAATTTGAGAACGGCGGACTGAGGTCCTCCGTGGATCGGGAGGTCACATGGAAGTGGAGATGAAAATCCGCGGCCTGATGATGGATCCCGTGACGAATATGCCCATCGTCGTGCTGAAAGACGTTCAGGGGCAAGCTATCCTTCCTATCTGGGTCGGCGTCTACGAGGCGAACGCCATTGCGCTGGAAATCGAAAAAGTACAAACGCCGAGGCCGATGACGCACGATTTGCTGAAAAATGTTCTTCTCGGACTGGATGTGCAAGTTCAGAAGATCGTGGTGAACGATTTGAAGGACGACACGTTTTATGCGGTGATCTGGGTCGAGCGGGAGGGGCAGATGATGACCATCGACTCCCGGCCGAGCGACGCGCTGGCGCTGGCGTTACGCGTGGATTGCCCGATTTTTGTGGAAGAGGAAGTGCTGAAGAATTCGAAAGTATCGAGTGCAGTCACCGAGCGCAGCACGAATGAGCAACTGCGAAATTATCTCGAGGGACTCTCCGACGAAGACCTGGGGCGCTACAAGATGTAGGTTTCCTTTCACTTCTTGCCGATCATTTTTTCAAATATGTGCTGGTCAGGATGGCGTGCGCTTGGAGCTATTCCGGTGAAACGGAGAGCATCAAGCGGCGAACACGCTGCCTCCAGACAAGCAGCAGTACAATCCCGATCAAGATGAGCGCAAGGCTGAGGCCGGACCAGAGGCCGAATGCTCCCCAACCGCGACGGAAACACAGCCAGGCACCCAGAGGAAGCCCGATCAGCCAGTAGGCGGTGAAGTGGCAGATCATCGGGGTGCGCGTGTCTCCAAGACCGCGCAAAGCGCCGGTCGCAACGGTCTGAATGCCATCAAAAAGTTGGAAGGCAGCGCCGGCGGCAAGCAGCAAGACGGTGCTGCGGATGATCGCCTCGTCGGGGGTATACACGCGAGCGATCCATCGCGGAACGACGAGAAGGACAATGCTCATACACGTCATGAATCCGGCGCCGAGGAAGATGGCTGTGCCTCCAGCGTCTGCCGCACCGCGCGGATCCTTGCGGCCTACAGCTTGGCCAACGCGCACCGCCGCCGCGGACGAAATGCCGAGGGGAACCATGTAGGTGAAGGCGATGGTGTTGAGCGCGATTTGGTGGCTTGCGAGAGGAACGGCGCCGAGACGGCCGATGAGGGCGGTCACCAGTGCAAACACACCGATCTCCAGAGTGACCTGGACGGCGGTTGGCAGGCCGAGATTGATCAGACGGCGAATGCGGCGAAAGTCCGGCTGAATGGGAGTATGAAGCAGGCGAGTGCGGTGACGATGGTCGTACCAGAGCAGGTAACCTACCAGGACAGCTGAAAGATAGATGCGCGCCCACGCCGTTGACCAGCCCGAACCTACCGCGCCCATCGCCGGCGCACCCCACTTGCCGTAGATCAAGATCCAATTGCCGCCGACGTTGATGAGATTTGCAGAGACAAGCGCGAAGGCGATGGGACGAACTATGTTCATGGCCTGCATGCAGCGGCGGACTGCAAAATAGAGCAGAAGTGGCAGCATTCCCCAAGCCAGGGCCTTGGAATACGGAACGGCAAGGGCGATGACGTCAGATGAAATCTTGGCCGCACGAAGTATGGGTTCAAAAAACCAGACAGGTGCCATCAGCAGAGGTGTGAGTACCAAGCTGATGTAAATGCCGTGCAGAAGAGAACGATGGCAATCCTCGCGCTGTCCCGCGCCGAAGGCTTGCGAAACGAGCGTGTCCAGGCCAACAAGCAATCCTCCCCCGAAGAACGCAAGAACGTTGACCAAGATGCCGCCGAGGCTGATGGCTCCAATGGCTGCGGCGCTGTTGGGGAGGCGGCCGACCATCATGGTGTCCACAATGGCCATGCTCATCCAGCCCAATTCGGCGAGAACGAGCGGCAGGGCCAGCCGCAAGGTGGGCGCGAGCTCGGCGCGGATTGTTTTGAGAGTGATCATGAGTAAAAGTGGATTCGAAAGAGTGTAAGGGGAGGCAAGAAAAGGAGCAAACCGGCAGTAACTTTGAAGGCGTTCTAGGCCCGAAGTCCCATTGACCCAACAGCTTGGGACTCGTAGCCTGCAACGAGAGCCGACGACTACGATCGACTGGGCTACTTCTCAATAGTAGTGAATTGGGCTGACTTCACACACAGACAAAACGCAGAATGGACGAACGGTTGCACTTCCGCGTAATAAGGAGAAGATCGTGCGCGTAGGAGATATTTCCAGCTTGGAAGCGCAAACGCAGAAAATCAGGGCGGGAGTGCGCGTGAACTCCCGGGTGCCTGTTGCCGTGGAATGGACGGACGCAGGCCGAGTGCTACGGGCCGAGGGGTATACCGTTGACGCGAGCACGAAGGGATGTCTGGCTGTGATCCCTCAAGGATTTGCGGTCGGGCAGCGACTGCGGCTGGTCAATCTTGTCAGCAAGAACTCCTGCGAGGCTGTGCTGATTTGGCGGGGACATGAAGGGCGCTCAGGTTGGGAATTGGGACTCGAACTTCAGCAAGCTTCGATGGAATTTTGGGGATTGGACTTCTAGCATGTGTTTCTGTGGAGCAGCGTTAGCTGAATAGCGCGGCAAGCGTTCGCGTTTCTTTACCTTCGTTTATTGCATTGTGATTTATCCGAGTTAGGGCCGCTCTTTTTCCAAAAATTGAACGGCCGAGTTTTCCACCGGCATTTTCGCTAAATCCCACTTTTTCCTTGCGCTGGAATAGGATACGAACGTAGAGTGAGCCTAGGCCTAGGGGGCTTTCTGCAAACTGCACCCACATATAGGGACCAGGTTGCTGAACTACGCCGGTGCGAATTGTTATGCGCTTAGGCGGAGGCAGAAGAATATGACTGCCATCATCACGGTTGCGAATCAAAAAGGCGGCGTTGGGAAAACGACGACAGCGATCAATCTGTCGGCCGCTTTGGCGAATCGCGGCAAGCGCACGCTCCTGATCGATCTGGATCCGCAAGCGAATTCCACGATTGCGTTTTACGATTCCGGCGAGATTGCCACGTCGATGTTCGATGTTTTGAACGAAAACCGCGCGGCGATGTCGTCGGTGATCAAGCCGACGAAGGACTCGATGTTGTTCCTAGGTCCCGGACGGCTGGCGCTGGCCAAGCTGGAACAAGTTTTGGCGGGCCAGTTTGACGCGCCGTATCGCCTTAAAGATGCGCTGGCGGCGATTTTGAAAGAATACGACTACATCGTACTGGACACGCCTCCCTCGCTGGGAATTTTGACTGTGAACGCTCTGGTGGCTTCGACGCATCTTTTGGTGCCGATTCAAGCAGCGTACTTTGCCATCGAGGGCACGGACGATTTGCTCGAAACCTATGAAAGAATTCGCGCGCGTCCCAATCCCAGCCTGAAAGTCCTGGGCGTGGTGATAACGCTTTTTGACAAGCGAACGAATATTTCGCGCGATACGCACGGGCAAATTCGAACGGTCTTTGGGGAAGTGCTGTTCAAAACGAAAATCAGCAAAAACGTGCGCCTCGAAGAGAGTCCGGCCTATAAGGAAACGATTTTGTCGTACGCGCCGAAATCACCCGGCGCGATCGAGTACAAGAAACTGGCAGCGGAGGTTATCCAACGTGTCGAAGAGGATCGGCTTACCCGTCACGCTGAAGATGCGGCATGACGCGCACTACGTCGAATCGCTGACGAGTTACAGCGGCGCGGCGGTTGGGCGGATGATTCCTGTGGATCAGATCCGGCCCAACCCGGATCAGCCGCGCAAAGCGCTGGGAGATTTGCGCGAACTCTCGGAGTCCATCCGGGAAAAGGGAGTGCTCGAGCCGCTGCTCGTGCGCTTTGTGCCGCGCGAAGACTGCTATTACATCATCTCAGGCGAGAGGCGCTATCACGCTTCCCGCGCTGCGGGATTGCGCGAGGTTCCGTGCATCGAGAAGATGGCCGACGACGCGGAGACTCTGGAAATCGCGCTGATTGAAAATATTCAGCGGAAAGACCTGACAGCATTCGAGGAAGCGGACGGATTGTATCGCCTGGCGACGCAATTCGAATACACGCACGAGGACGTGGCGAAGAAAATCGGCCGGGCGCGGTCTTCCGTCACGGAAACTTTGTCGCTGCGGAATATTCCCGAGTCGCTGCGGAAAAAATGCATCGAACATGGGATCGTCTCCAAGTCGCTGCTTCTCCAGATTGCACGGCAACCGACCGAAAAGAAAATGATTGAGATGCTGCACCGCATCCTGCAAGGTGGGCTTACGCGCGACGAAGCGCGCCGGGAACGCCGCGACGAGCAGGGCGGGCCGCAGAGACCACAGCCATTTATTTTTAACTATGAGCCGGAGAACGAGTCTTTCCGCTTCCGTATTCAATTCAAGAAGAGCCACGTTTCGCGCGATGAATTGATTGTGACGCTGCGCGGAATCCTCTCACAATTAGAAGGATCGTCGTCCGAGGCCGATTCCACAGCGGCGTAGTCGCGGCTCGACGACGCACCGTGGCTGATCGATTTTGGCACCCGCATCTGGATATTGCCTGCCTGATCTAAACGCTTGGTTGAACTGACTGCGCGCCAAATGCAAACTCTGGAACGATTGTTCCAGGCGGGGTTTCGACCGATTGCTATACCACCTTATGAAAGCGCACTGTGCCTGCGCCGCGGCGAATGCGCGGCTATTCTCTCGCCGGCCCCCAACGGTGCGCTGAAACTTCTGACACCGCCTTCTTACCTGGTCGACGGAAATCTGAGTGTGAAGCTGAGGCGCGGTGTCGGCGAAGTCTTCGTTTGGAAAAAATCTGAATTGCCCGCTACCCCAGAGCGGCTGAAGGAGTTGGAATTATTCCGGCGTGAGCTTGTCGAAATCCTTGAAATGCCTGAGAAGCAATAAGCCAGATGAATTTGCAATTCTCGCGGACTCCCGGCAAACTGAAATTCCCATGACAACTTACGACATCATCTCCATCGGCGCGGGCCCGACCGGTTTGGCATGTGCTATCGAAGCAAAACGCGCTGGCATGCGGCCTTTGGTCATCGACAAGGGGTGCTTGTGCAACTCGATTTTCCATTACCCGGTCAACATGGTGTTCTTCACGACGCCGGAACTCCTCGAAATCGGCGATCTCCCGTTGATATGCGCGGCTGAGAAGCCTGTTCGCGTCGAGGCGCTCAAGTATTACCGAAAAGCCGTCGAGCATTACGCCCTGGAGTTGCGCCTCTTCGAACGCGTCCTGCGCGTAGACGGCCAGGACGGCAACTTTACGGTTATCACGCAAACGGAGAAGGGAACCGAAGAGAAATACGCAGCGAAAAAGATCTGCGTCGCAACCGGTTATTACGACCTGCCAAATGTGATGGGCATTCCCGGTGAAGACTTGCCGCATGTCTCGCACTACTACACGGAACCCTTCGAATTCTATGGCCGGGATGTTGTTGTGATCGGCGGAAAAAACTCTGCAGCGGAAACGGCTCTGGACCTGTTCCGGAATGATGTGCGCGTTACGCTCGTGCATCGCGATGCGGAGATGGGCTCAACCATCAAATACTGGGTGAAGCCCGACATCGAAAATCGCATCAAGGCGGGGCAGGTGAAAGCATTGTTTCGAACGCGCGTGAAGGAAATCACTAGCGACGAAGTCATCGTGGAAAATGGCAATGGCACCAAACACTTGCCCGCGAAACAGGTTTTCGCCCTTACCGGATATCACCCCGACTTTGCATTCATTGAAAGCCTCGGCGTGAAGCTCGATCCCGATTCGCGACGGCCTACTCTCGACCCCAATTCCCTGGAAAGCAATGTCCCCGGAATCCACCTGGCGGGAGTGGTGATTGGCGGACGGCACACGGGCGACATCTTCATCGAAAACGGCCGCTTTCACGGCAAGCAAATCATCGAGTCGCTGAAAGCGTGAACCATTTGCACCGCGATTCGTATCTCCGCATTTGCCCGGCCACGGCTCGTTTGCTAAACTCCTAGCTCATGGCATCCATCCTACGAGAAGTCGGCGAGACCTTTACCACGCTGGTTCAGGGCTTTAGCGTCACTTTCCGAAATATGTTTCGTAAGACAGTTACGGAGAACTATCCGTACGAACCGGTCCATTTTCAGCCGCGCTATCGTGGGATCCACGTCTTGCAGCGCGACGAAGCCGGCCTCGAGAAGTGCGTTGGATGCTTTCTCTGCGCCGCCGCTTGCCCTGCGAATTGCATTTATATTGAAGCCGCTGAAAACACGGATGCCAACCGCATTTCAGCGGGGGAACGCTATGCGAGCGTATACAACATCGATTATTCGCGCTGCATTTTCTGCGGATACTGCGTTGAGGCGTGCCCGACCGATGCCATCACCCACGGACACGGATTCGAACTGGCGACGTATGACATCAATTCTCTGGTTTACCGTAAGGAACAACTGCTGGAAAAGCAGCCCGCCAAAGTAGCCGCCAAAAACTAAGCGAATCTCACCTCAGCGCATTCCGTATTTGTAACGCAAAAGCGCGCACTTGCGCGCATTTTCACGCTATTTGTGTGTCATCTCCTGAGTTCCTCCGCTGAGATCTGCAACATTAGGGTCCTCTAATAAATAAAAAGAAATCAAGACGTAAGACTGCGGCTGACTTGGCTGGGAGGGTTGGGCGATGAGAGTCGAGCGGGGCGGCGGGATGCAGTTGTGGGAGGCTCTGACGGGCGACCGATCGCCGAGAGCGGAAGTTGCAATTGTGTGTGCACCTCGGCGCACACCTTCAGGCAACGAGGCGAAGCTGAGAATCGGGGACATATTCAAAGCAATCGGGACGAGCAAGCTCCCAAAAACCTGCAAAACCTCAGAATGGGCCGCTGTTCACGGGCTGCGTGGCTGTTCGATCCGAAAGAAAATTATCGGACACAGAATGCGCCCCAGTCCTGCCGGCTTCGGACGCAGCAAGCGCATCCGGAACGCGTGCAGAACGTTCGCGCTGCTCCATAAGCCAGCGCGCCAGCATGGCAGCGGCGTTTTCCTCCATCCATTGGTCCAACAACGCCCCAATCTCCTTGCGGAGATTGGAGGCATGGGCAAGACGAGACAATTCAAAACTCTGAAGAGAGTTCCGTGAAGCGGAAAGAAGGAACTCCCAGGGTGGCTGAGATGAACGGTTAGTCAAAAGGCCTCCGAGTAAGAAACGGTCCGCATATTATAAGAAGAGTAAGACATGTCAAGAATACTGCAAAGTAACGTCCTGTGGAAAACTGTGGAAAACCGTTCGGTCTCCGCGCCCTCGGGCGCAGCGCATCACGAACCGCTTCCCCCTGCGCTTGCCCCGGCTTATGAGGCTTTCCCGCAAGCCCTCCGAGCGTGCAGCGCCTGCGCCGGGGACTACGAAGATCCCGACCGGACGGCGTGGACGCAGGCTGCTGAAGACGACGAAGAACGGTTGGACGAGGCCCCGAACGAGAACGACGGCGACGCGCCAGCGGGCAGCGACGAGTTTCCTGCGCAAGAAGCGTGACGAGCAGGGAAGGAGGCGATGACGATGCGGAGGACGAAGGAAGAAGAGGCCAAGCCTGTGCAGTTGCGCAAGCAGCGGGAGGTGATTCGCGATGTGATGCTCAGCGCGGGGCAGTGCGCCACCTGGTTGACGCTCGATGAGCTCGCGAAGCTGACTCTCTATCCGCCGGCAAGCATTTCCGCGCAGCTCCGGCACCTGCGGAAGCCCAGGTACGGGGCGTTCGACGTGGTCAAGCGTTGCCGAACCGTGGACAAGGCCATGCGCGCGGACGGATTCGGAGCGGTTTGGGAGTACTCGGTGCTGCAGGATCGCCGCGCACCGGTGCGAAGGAAGAGGTTGAAGCGCCGCAAAGCGGGCCAGGCGTTGCAAGCCGCAGCTTGCTGATAGAGCAGCGGTCGGAGAGAGCGGGGGAGATCGGTGAAGAGCGAAGCGCAAGATGAGTGCGCTGTGGCGGAGGGGCCATGAGCGTAAAGCCGGAACTGGCGTTTGATGTCTGCTGGGAAGTGTATCGCGGCGCGCGCGAAGTGCTGGAGTCGAAGCGCGGCATTTCGGCGCTGAACTGGAAGGACACCGGGAAATTTCTGTGGCGGCCGGATTTTCGTCCGCGGCTGAACGAATGGGTCGCGGATTTCGCGCTGGCCGGGCAGAGCGCGCTGGATGGGCCGGATTGGGCGTCGCGCATGGTGCTTTTCCGGCTGTACTACCTCGGTCTTGCGCCGTATGAAAACGCGCGGCATTTTCTTGGGCTCAGCGAAAACAGTTGGGTGCAGTGGACGGAATTGATCCGGCAGCGCTGCGGAAGGGAACTGCTGCGGCGCGGAATGTTTCCGCCACGGCGCTATTTCAGCGAGCAAGGCTGAAAGAGCCGCTTCCGGCCAAGACGCAAGAGTCATCTGATTGCTCTCGATTTACCGGATCACGTCAGAGAGTGAGCGAATCTCCCACACGGAGCACCTTGCCCAGTTCCGTGCCGGGAACGCGCGTGTTGGTGGCCAAGCGATAAAAGTGATCGAAGCGCGCGGCAGGCGACCAGCTCGGCAACTGCACGCGGCGCAGTTCGGCAAATCGTTTCTGGAAGCCCTCGTCCACCATGCCGCTGTAGGAATCACGCGATGGCACGGGGCAGCGAGCGCATGGGTTGCTGCCCTCGAACGCGACATCGCCAATCTTGAAGCGCACCACGCTCTCCGCGGTTTCCGCGAACAATTGGTCTTCCCAGAATGCGGGCAATTTCGCGGCAGCGCTTCCGTCGCCGCCGGCGTCATGCATCGCGAGAGCGCCGTCGGCCCCGCTGGATGCCGACTCGGCGCCGTTGCCGATCTCTAACGTCGTGCGAAATCTTCGCCGCGCTTCGTCGAGCGTCAGGTTTGGAAACCATTCGCAGACGGCCTCGAGTGATGCGCTCGAGACAATCGTTGGGCCGGGAGCGAGTCCGTCGTCAGGCTCCCCTTCGCGCGTATAGCGAACCTGGATCGGCTGCTCGAAATACGTGCTGAACCACAACGCGGCGCCCTCGGTATCTCCCGGAAATGCAAACGTCATCGGCGGAATGTTGCGGCGGTCGCCGGGAACGGTGAGCGTGACGGAGCTGATGTCCGGTGCATATTCCGAGCGGATGAGGTGCATCGCGGCCGTGCGCTTGCCGTTCACCCAGCGGTTATCCGCCGAATAGAGCGCCCAGACGCGGTCCATCTCGAGGCCGCCGTTCTCGCCGATGCGCGCTTCGTTCACAAAAAACGGATCGAGCGCTTTGATGGGATGCAGCCGGATGTTCGCAAGGCGCGGTGATTGTTTTGGGTAAGCCACGGCTAGAGTTTAGCAGAGCAGCGCGCGCAACTAGAGCCCGGTGAGAAGAGAGCAGAGTAATAAAGAGAATCCTTCTGTAAGGAGTGGGCCGAGGGAATCGAAGCGCGGGTTCAGTCGGCTGATGTGGCTGCTGCTGCCACTTTCTCCGGTGCCGCTGCGGCTTTTGCCGTTGCGGCTCCCGCAGAGGGCGCTTGCTTCCGCTTCACCATTTGTTGCACGGTGAACATCAGAAGCGAGCGGTCTTCCGGCTCCATCTTGCTCAACAGGTGCCTCAGCTTGCGCATGAAGCGCAGCTCTTTGCCCGAACTGCCCCAGGTATTTTTGCCGGATTCGGTCCAGCTAGCCGGGACGTCCGGCCGCGGCGGCTGGTCTCCATCGTAAAGAACCTGATAAAGCGACATGTCCAGTGCCCGGGCCAGCTTCTCCAAAGTCTCAAGCGCGGGAACGGTGTGACCGTTCTCCACGCGTGAAAGATAGCAGCGCAGCAAGCCGGTCTTTTTTTCGATGTCACCTTGGGAAAGATTTCTTTCTTCGCGCAGGACGCGCAAGCGTTCACCGATGATCATGATTTGCTCCTCAGCAGAGTCGCTCCGCTTTTTTGCTGGGCAGCCGTCCTCGCGGAGTACCTGAACTATAAACTAACAGATAGATGTAAATCGAGAAGATTCTGTTTCATTTTTTCGCGGCCCTGTGCAAATTTCACGCCGCCATGCGCGTTCGGAGCGCAACCAGCAGCGCGAATGAGTCTGCGGAAACCTGGCGGAAGGAAACTCCACCGAAAACGGCAGGGGGGCACGTTGTAGCCGCGAGCCCTTTGGTTTCTCAGGCACCGGCTGCGGAAGCATCTGTCCGGGCAATTACGGACTTATACCCGCAGGCCTCGGCTTTGCGCATCGATTCGATCGCTTGGACTGCGGTCATCAGGGGAGTGGTTTGGATGCTTGCCACAGCGCCACCTGCCGCAAACGCGATGGCAATGGCCGCTGCGGACATGTTATCGGGCATCTCCGTGATGGCCAGGACGTCGAAGGGGCCGAACGCGAAAAACGCCGAATGCAGCTTTCCGCCGAGTTTCTCGATGGGGATACGCACGATTTCGAGCCGGTCCTGAGGATCGGCCATCAGACGTGCCCAGGCTTCCTTGGTATAGCTGACTTGATGGCAGTAAAACGGCATGGTGAACCTCCTTACCCTGCGTGGAGAGGAATTCCGGGGGATGTGAGGCGACTATGCTCTTGAAAACAAAGGGAGTCAAGAAAAAGCAAAAATATTTAAAGATTTCTCTTGACAAAAATTAGAAATGTGGTACACTTTTCCTCGTAGAAAAGTGCGTCCCGGTTTCACCGGGACGTTTTGCTTTTTAGGGCTGTTCTTTCAGTGCTTTCTCCAAGCGCCGCGGCCCAGGCAACAACCCATTTCAGTTTGAGTTTTGAATCATCGCGCCATATCGACGCAGGCGCCCAAGTGTCTTTGCGCGAACAAGTTCCAACCGATGTCCGCCTGAACTAACTCGCACCAGCGCACCCAAGCGTGCGCACCAAAGGAGCCAAGATGCCGAGCTACCAGAATGTGACTCCACCCACTTCGCTTATGCCCGGTGACGTGGGCTTTAGCTTCAATAACGAGACGTTTCCCGGTAGCGCACAGGCCGGCAGCCAGTTTGCGCTTCCCAGCTACGCAGGCCAGCCGGATACCGGCACGGCCGTCCGTTGGCAGACGCTTTTCGGGACAGCGCCCACGGCAGTGAGCCTCTCCCTGCAAGGCGCGATGGCCGATGTCGACGCCGAGTATCAAACGCTCGATACCACCACAAACGTCGCCGGCGAAGCGCGCACCGTGACTGGAGTACAAGCCCGGTTCCTGCGCATCAAGTTCACTTCGTCCACCAGCGGCAGCGGCCTGACGGCAAAGCTGTTGGTTTAGCCGGGTCCAACAACCTCGCGAAGATTTCTGTCCTGGTGAACGCCTGATGCGATGCGCTGCCTATCGCCCATCGAAGAATTGTATCCACGCGTGGCGTCTCTGCCGATGCCGCGCGGAAAACGGCTCGATCTTTTGCCGGAGGCATCTGCTCGCGATTTGCGGCGTTTACCTGGGCCTCTGCGTTCAAGGCTTCCCGGAGCGCGCGCATGGCAGCGGATCCGCCAAAAAATCTGGCACGCCCGGAAGGGAATCATCGTGAATTCTGCAACCACCATCGAGAAGTCCGAGGAGCGCCTCGAGCGCTCCAAATCCACTCTCGAACCCGGTTCGCCGGGACAAGTTCGCCGGACGCGCGGCGTCGCCCCGGCAAATCGGAGGGAAACTCCGAAACCCAAAAGCAATGGCCATGACGCCGGCGCAACACGCGAGAGCGCTCATGGCCTGGCTTCACCTTCCCGCACGGCGCTGGACATCCGAGCGCCGCTGAAACCTGGCAGGGCTGCGTCTGACGATACACGCGATTTTCCCGCTGCGGCCGCCGCGTCCTCCGCCGTGGCCGGCAAGGAACGCGATGTGTGCGCTGAGGTGGCTCCGCCTTCGGAGGGTGCAATGCTGGTCCGGCCTGAAGCGGGCGAGCAGCAGGCTGGCACGGGAACGCCGCGCGTCCCAAGCGAAGACGATGACATGAAAAAACAAGACAGAGACAAGAACGCGGAACAAAACAGCGGCGAGGCCCAGACCGTGGACATTCCTCCCGGCTCGGAGCCTCTTCCGGAAGATGGGCCGGGGTTTGTGGACGTTATGCATGAACACGTCGATCTCTATTTGGCTTGCGCAAGGCTCGTGAAATCGAAAGACGAAAAGATCGCTCAGCGCATGATGGAGCGCTTGCTCGAAATGTCCTACGGCAAGAGCCCATCGGCGAACAGCGACGAAATTCCGCAGATCATCTTTGACGCGCCCCGCCCGATTCGCGACTGACCGCCCGCGCCACAGCGACACAGTTTGTAGCAGCACAAATCTTTCCAGGGGGAAGAACAATGGCAACGACAACAACGACGACTGGCAATGCGCACCTCGAGTTCATCGGCATGATCGTGGAGATCGCGGGAGTCGCCTCGGCGGTAGCAGGCGTGGTGTTGAGCCTGCATCACTGGCCGGCGGCCGCGGCTCTGCTCGGCGGCGCCGTGGCGTATTTCATCGGCAAAAAACTCCGCGCGATGTAGGGACATTCGATGGAGATGGTCGCATAAGGCCGAGGCTGAAAATCGTTCAACATGGAACCGATCGAAATGTCTGGCACGAGTGGGCGGAAGAATCTAAGGCGGCCGAAAATACAGCGCGCTTTCGATTGCGACTGGCCCGACGACTATTTCCATCCATTCGAGCGTCAGAAAGCGTTTCGCGACTCCACGGCGAAGTACAGATTGTTTGGCGGTGCCGCCGGTCCCGGCAAGAGTACAGCCCTGCTCTGGGAAGCAATCCGGCAGGCAAATCGCGTCCCTTTCAGCAACACACTTCTACTACGACGCACGTATCCGGAACTGGAATCATCCTTAATCTCTCAGTTTCTGCGCACGGTCCCGCGCAAGAAATACAAGAAGTTCAACGAGTCAAAGCACGTCGTCACTTGGCTAAACGGTTCGACAACGCGCTTCGGGTACTGCCGCAGCGAAAATGACGTCTACCAGTATCAAGGTGCCGAATTCCTGTTCATCGGCATCGATGAGCTGACGCACTTCACGTACAAGCAGTGGCAATTCCTGACGTCGCGCAATCGCTGCCCGATCAAGAGTTATTGCGACGGCGAGGGTCATTCGCTTCCGGTCGTCCCGTCAATGGCCGGCGCCAGCAACCCCGGCAACATCGGCCACGCCTGGGTGAAAGCGCTATGGGTCGATCACAAGCCGCCCGCGGGCTTTGAGCAATCCAGTCTTTACGACCCGGGCGACTACCACTTCATCCGCGCGCGGATTGAAGACAATCCGATCTACGCGAACGACGCCGACTATCGCCGCACGCTCGAGATTCTGCCCGAGCACTTGCGCCGCGCTTTTCTGGACGGCGATTGGAATGTCTTCGCCGGGCAGTATTTCGACATTTTCGACTACGGCCGCCACACAACGCGGCCGGAAGAGATTCGCCTGGAAGCCTGGTGGCCGCGGTGGATTTCGATCGACTGGGGCTTTCAGCATCCCAGCGCGGTCTATTGGCACTGCGCTATTCCGGCCGAAGCAGCTCGCGATTCGTCCTTCGCATCGCGCGGCAGGGAACATTTCCAAAGCGCCAGTCACGAATCACCAGTCACGAGTCACCAGTCGCGTATCGTCACCTATCGCGAGTTCGTCCAGAGCGGCCTTTCGCCGCGCATGTTGGCGCAAGGAATCCTTGAACGCTGCGGCCGCGAAAATATCGGCGAAGTTTTCTTGTCGCCGGACGCCTTTGCGCATCGCACCGCGGAAGCCTCGATCGCCGAGCAACTCGGCGACGTTCTCGTGGCCAACGGCTTGCCGCGGCCCGCGCCTGCCGACGATGACCGCGTCGGCGGTTGGCAGTACATGTATCAACTGCTCGAAGCGGACGCTTGGGTCATCACGGAAAATTGCACGAAGTTGATCGAGTGCATGCCGACGCTCGTGCGCGACGCGAGCCGCAATGAAGACATTCGCAAAGTAGATGGCGACGATCCCGCGGATTCTGCGCGGTACGGTTTGGTCTCCGGCGGAAGGATCGCTGGTGTTGGAACGGCCTTCGCGCCGTTGAGGGCGGGGCAAGCCCCGCCCCTACATCCGCCCGGCGGCGCCCACTTCGTTACCGGCATGCCGCTCGGCGAACAAATCGCGCGCCAGGTCACTGCTACGGATCGGACCTCGCAGGCCATTCATTACCAACGCCTCGAAGCCGAAGCGCAAAAACACTTTCGCCCTAAGCTACTGCCGCGCCGCCGGCGGTAGGGGCACAAGATATCGTGCCCCTACGGTATCGGCAACAAGTTAAAGGCACACAGGCCGAAGCCTGTGCCACTGGTGCTCAATGCTCGATTGGTTTCGCAGAATATTTCAGCTGAAATACACAGGTCTCCTCGAAGCCGACGTAGCGCGGCTGCGCGCAGAGAATCGCGCGCTGATGAATTCGCTGCTGGGCACGGCAGGGTTTCCGCCCGTGGATTTTCCCGCGACGCCCAAACCGCAATCGGTGCCGCGATTAAGGAAACGCTCCTGGCATCAGATTCAGAATTTGCGCGAGCAGACGGCCGCGCGGGACGCCGCGCCGCACCAGGAAACGTGAGCGCTTAATTGATCGTCAGTCGCAGATCGTTTGAGCTGACCGCGATGCCGCTGCTGTCTTTCAACGCTGCGGCGTAGGGACTGTTCTTCGGCAGTACATAGCGCTCGGAAGCCGTCGAAAAACGGAGAGTCAGCTCATAGACGCCGTGCCTGCGAAAATTCAGCGAGAACCACGGATCGGTCAGGCCCCTAAATTTGTACTCTTCACCGGGCTGCAACACGACCACGTCCGCTTCGCGAATCTGCTTCGGAGGCAGCGAGCCAAGTATCGGCGCCGGAAGGTCCGGCACGGCGCGCATCACGCCTTGCGGATTGCACTCGATTGCGTAGTTTGGTTGGCGGTCCAGAGAGCGACCTTGCGAGTCGACGGCCACCCATTCCAGCCGTCGCTCGCCGTACCAATTGCTATGGGGCGGCACAAACACGATGGGCGCGCTCGATCGATTGACCAGCGTGGCGGTGAAGGGCCGGCGCAAGTCTCCTCGATGCACGGGCACCGTTTCCGGGCCGGTGATCACGAGTTCAAGCTGTCTTACTTCCTGAACGGCCGGCACGTTGGGCGCGTCCTGCTGCCCACGAGCATGTGGTGCAAGCGAGGCAGCCAGCAGGAGCGCACTAAGCAAGGGTCTCATCGCGCGGATCTCTTTTTGCAGCATGACACGATCCTTTCGGTTCGCCAGCAGTACCAAAGTTCCAAGACCGCAATTTCAGCCGAGATAAACGAATGAGCTCTGACTACCAGAACAGTATTGGAACGTTGCCACCGGGATTTCTTGCACCGGCCGACGGCAATTACGCACCCGATGCGCCGCCGAATCTAGTCGCAACCGATTCTCCCAGCGACACAAGCTCTATGGGTTTGAACGGCTTGGTCGATGCGCAGCAGGAGAATCGCCGCAGCGGCAAGACTCCGCTTGCCGGCACAGAACTTCTCGCCGGCGCGTTCGGGGCCGTCGCCGACCTCGGCCCGAACAACGAGCGCCTCGAAGACATCAAGCCGGAACTCGTTAACGCGCTGCGCGAACTCGTGCGCCAGTATCGCCAGGAGGGAATCGTCGCGCGCCGCAACGAAATTCGCCGCATCCGCCAGGCGCGGCTTTTCTGGCAAGGTCTGCAATACGCCTGGTGGGATTCCACCGACATGAATTGGCATCTGCCGTACGAGAACAGGTCCAACAACGATCGCGACCTCGAAGAGATGCCGCGCTATCAATTCGTCACGAATTTTTATCAGGGATTCGGACTGTCCTTCATCGCCGTGCTTTCGCAGGACGTTCCAAGCGTGCGCTTCTACCCGCAGTCCGCGCAATCGCTCGAGGATATTGGCGCGGCGCGCGCCGCCAGCGATGTGACCGAACTGATCGAGCGTAACAATGAAGTGGAGCAGCTCCTGACGTTGATCGGCTATTTTCTCTGGACCGATGGAAAGCTTGGCGCTTACGTCCGCTATGTCGCCGATGGACAGCGCTTTGGCTTTCACGACGAGCAGATGCTCGCGGCCATCGAGATTCCTCTCGGCGAAGACAAATACGTTTGCCCGAACTGCGGCAAGGAAACCGCCGCCACGCCTCCCTCATCCGATGAACAGAATGAACAGACATCTCAAGATGCGTCGACCGTAGGAGCACGGTATGTCGTGCCCCTACCGCCGATGAGCTGCTCGCATTGCGGCGCCGAGCTCGGCGAATCGCACTTGCGCAAAGCCGAACGCGTCACTGTGCCGCGCGTCACTGGCTCCCGGCGCGTGCCCAACGGCCAGGAAGTCATCTCCATCGCCGGCGGCCTCGAACTGAACACGCCCGTCTGGGCCAACGAGATGCACGAGTTCCCCTACCTGCAATGGCAGGCAGAAGTGCATCGCGCAAAACTGAAAGCCGCTTATCCCCACGCGGCGAACAAAATCGAGGCCGCGTCGTCGCAAGGGCCGGACGACCTCTACGCGCGTGTTTCCCGCATCAGCGTCGAGCAGGGCTTGCCGACGATTCATCCCGGCGACGCGCTGATGAACTTGATCACCTTCGACCGCACCTGGTTGCGGCCCTGGGCGTTTTATTCCATCGAAGACGAAGCCGTGCGCAACGAGCTGCTGGCGATGTTTCCCGACGGCTGCTACTGCGGCTTCGCCAGCGATGTTTACTGCGAATCGCGCAACGAATCGATGGACGATTACTGGCGCGTGCTGCACGCGTTGCCCGGCGACGGGCAAAACCGGCCGAGCGTCGGCGACTCGCTCGTGCAGGTGCAGGAGCGCTACAACGTGCTCTCGAACATGCAAGCGGAAACGTATGAATACGGCATTCCGCCGATTTACGCCGATCCGCAAGTGCTGGATTTCGATGCGCTCGCGAATCAGACGGCAGAGCCGGCCGCGCATTTCCCGGCGCGCGCCCGACCAGGCCAGCCGCTTGCCGCGGGTTTTTTTCAGCCCGCTCCTGCCCAAGTTCCTCCGGACATGATCCGGCATCAGCAGGATTTGATCGGTCCCGTCGCGCAATTCCTTACCGGACTTTTCCCAGCGATTTTTGGCGGGAACATGGAAGACGTGAAGACCGCGTCCGGCTATGCGCTCGCGCGCGATCAGGCCATGGGCCGCCTCGGACTCGTTTGGCGTCGAACGAAACAGTTTTATGCAGACGTGATGCTTTTGGCCGTCGATTGTTTCCGCAGGAACCGGCCGCCAAATGCCGGCGTGCCGCTGCTGGGGCCTGACGGAGTGCTCGACGCGCGCATGATTCGCACCGCCGATTTGAAGGGCAATATCTGCGTTTATCCTGAAGCCGACGAAACTTTCCCTCGGCTGAAATCGCAGCAGCGTGCCGTGTTGCAGCAATTGTTTTCGCTCAACGATCCGTTGATTCAGGAAGCGCTGGCCGAGCCGGCCAACATTGGCTACATCAAGAATGTGCTGGGCCTGACGGAGCTCGTCGTGCCCGGCGAGGATTCGCGCAACAAACAACTGCGCGAGATTCAGCAATTGCTGGCAAGCGCGCCGATCGTCATCTCGATGCATCCATCCGGTGCGGCCCACATAGCGCAGGGCTTCAGCCGGGCATCTGCCAGCCAGGATGAACCTGATGCCTCGCCCCAAGATGCCGCCCCAAAGAATGGTGCTACGCAAGCCGCCTCCGCAAGCTCGCATCAGCCACCAGTCACGAGTCACCAGTCACAGGTTTTGGTGTTGCCTTCCGTGCCCGTCGACCAGCTCCTCGACGATCACGCCGTGGAATTCGAGGAATGCAAGCGCTGGGCAAACTCCGAAGCCGGCCAGGCCGCAAAGATCACGAACCCGGCAGGTTTTTCCAATGTCCGTGCGCACGCCGAAGCGCATCTGCGCGCCATGAGCCTGGCGGCAAACACAAGCGCGGCAGCCGCGAACTCGAATGAGAGCGCGCCGCCCGCCGCGCCAAAATCGAAAGGCAAATGATGCCAGCCGCAAACCAGACTTCGCCGGCGAGTGATGTTTCGCGTGCGAACGGACAGACGAACTTGCACGATCTGTTTGTCTTGACCGACGAACAGATTCTCGAGATCGATCCCGAGCCGCAGGACATCACCGTGACCGATGATGCTCCGCAGGTCGAAGGCTTGAATAGTGCCGCGCCTGCATCCGAGGTCGCGCCTCTCAGCCAGCAAGCATCTTCAAGCACTTCCTCCGCTCAGCCTACAAACACTTCGAGCAATGCTGCGCCGTCTTCGCCTCCCGCGTGGCTGGCGGAGACGATGAACGATCCTCAACGCGGCCCCGAGGCACGCGCCCTGTGGGAAGGAACGCAGCGCGCCGAAAGGGAAGCGGCTTCCTATCGCGAGGTGTTTGCCAAGCCGGAGGACGCGCGCGCGGCGGCTGACCGTGCACGAATGCTCGACGACATTGACCGCGCGTATTTCGTGGGCGACGCCGCTCAGCGGACGCAACTTGCCGCGATGATGATGCGCAAGGATCCCGCGGCCTTTCGCGAAATGGTTTTCGCAGGGCTGCGCGCTCTGGAAGAAGCGGGCCACGCGCCCAAAACGAGAAGTGTCGCGGATGCGCTCAACCGGCCGCGAAACGCTTCGTCAGCCGCCGCTGCAGAAAGCGCCGCCGTAGAGGCGACCCTTGGTTCGCCCAGCCCCAGCGCTCACGGCGAGCCAACCGTGGCGCAGCAAGCCCGCCTCGCCGAATACGCCACTTTTGAACGCGCCGCGAACGACGATCTCGAACGCAGCGTCGGCGCGGCCATCGAGCGCACCATAGGGCAAGCTCTTCCAAATCTCGCGCGCAGCGGCGAAAGCGCGTCCGTTGGCGCTCGCCTCAGCGCCGCGATTCGGCAGGACGTGGAAAAAGCCCTGCAGGGCGACCGCCAACTTGGTGAGCAGGTCGCGCAGATTCTTTCGGCCAAGCGTCTTGATAACGAAACGCGTGCTCAAGTCGTCCGTCTGATTGGCGAACGCGCGCAACAACTTGTGCCGGTGGCGGCACGGCGGGCGCTGAATGATTGGACGCAAACCACTTTGGCCGCGCATCGCGGCACAAATGTACGAACGGACTCCGCATCCGCGAGAAGGGAACTGGCTCCCGCGGCGGCGCATCAGCGCGACTCGCAGGAACACAACGCGCGGTCGCGAGATGCCGCCCGCTCCTCTCGCCCGGAAGCGCGCTCCGTCTCGAAGGGCCGCGTTAATTACGGTAAGTTGAGCGACGAACAAATTCTCGATTTGTAAAAGTAGCGCAGCAAAACCCGCATTCGTACGATCCGCAACACTCTAAGCAGCAACAGACCAACGATTTTCGGCGCCTTCTCAAGAGACGCCTGCGCGTTTCCGACTCTGGAACGCGGCAATCATGTTGGCCGCTTCGCGGCCACCTTGAAATCATAAGGAGAACAACAGATGCCAGCACAAGCAAACGCGAACGTCGTCGCGTTGCAGCTCGAGAAGGTGCGCGACAAAGTGCCCCTGCTCTACGAACGGGACGACATTTTACTCACCATGATCCAGCAGCGCGGGGACGTGGAGAAAGTTTCCAGCCGGAACATGCGCCTGCCCTTGCAGGTAAATCCCGGCGGCAAAGCCGGCTCGTACAACGCCGACGGCGGCGACCTCGGCCGCGGCTCCGGCACGCAGTATGACGTGGCGCAGGTTTCGCCGATATTCTTCCGCTTCGCGATTGAAATCACGAAGTTGGTGGAATACGCCACGACCGGCCGCGAACGCGCCATCGAGAACGCCGCCAAGCGCGAAGTCGCCAACGGAATGAAGCAGTTTCGTTCCTTCCTCGACAAGCTGATGCAGACCGCTGGCAACGGCGTGCTCGGCACGATCAGCTCGCTCACCGGCTCGACGTTCACCATGGCCGTCCCCAACGGTGCGGCCCTCGTCTATCCCGGGCAGACCATCCAGATTTACGACACCACGCTCACGACCAACCGCAACGTCGCGGCCAACGTGACCACAACGGTTCTCACCGCCGATCCAATCACCACGCAGACCATCACGGTCGACAACGTGCCCACAGGCACCGTCGCCACCGACGTCATCGTGCATGACGGGCTCACCGGCGCGCAGCCCGTGTCGCTCTTCGGCATCAAGTATCACCAGAACAACGCGACGACCGGCACCTGGCTCAACCTCAACCGCGCCACGTATCCCGTGCAATTGCAGACGCCGCGCGTCAACGCCGGCAACGCGGCCCTCACGCCGTCCAACGTTCGGCTGGCCATCAACAAGGTCCGGAAATCGTTGGGCATCAACCACATTTCCAAGCTGATTGCCTACATGGCCGTCGAGCAGGAACACGCATGGGAAAATCTCGGGATCACGGTCAGCCAGATCATTAAGGAAGGCGGCACCAGCGACGGCAACGATCTCGATCTGCTCTTCAGCGGCCGCAAAACGATGAGCGGCATTCCCATCAAGTCCAGCGTGAACGCCGACCAGACGCGCGTCGATTTCCTCGACCTCGCGCACTGGGGACGCGCCGTGTTGAAGGACATCGACTTCTACGAGGTCAATGGCAACACGGTGTTTCCGATTTACGGCGCCAGCGGCGGCATCGCAGCCAGTTACATCTTCTACTTCGACACGGGTTTCCAGGTGTGGGACGACTCGCCGCGTACCGGTGCGTTCATCGACACGCTTGCCCGTCCGAGCGGCTACTAAAAAGACGAGGTAAATGAGGTAGGGGAAGTAGAGGAGGCAAAGGATAAGATCCCAGCGCCGGCGATGTCTCATGCGTGGAGGATTCCGAGTCCTTTACTTCCTTTATTTCCTTTACCTTCTCTACTTCCGTTTCGTTCATCCATCAATGATCCAAATTCTTCGCGAAACGCACGAAACGCCGGAAAACGTCGCGCATCGTCTCGAACGCGCCGGCGGCCTCAATCATTTCGGAGAGCCGAATTACCGCGCTGTGTGGGGATGGAACCGCCTGGCGTGGATCGGCGGAAAATTCGAGGACCGCGATCTCGATACTGGCTCACTGGTCCGCGAAGTGGTCGAGCTGCGCCAGGAACCTAAGTATCCGGCCGTCAATCGCTGGCACATCGAGCGGTGGATGCCTCCTGAAACCTATGGCTCGCCGCGCCTGTGGTACGCACAAACGATCGAACGCGAAAACGGTGTGAGTATTCCCGCGCTCGGTCCCTATCCATCACGCGGGGAGTACGAGCATTGCTTCACGCTCGAGGGTCCGCGTGGCGAATTTTTGCAGCTCACACCGACGGCCGCCGAACACATCGCGCGCGCCATCGAGTTTTCGCGGCGTGCAACTCGTTCCCGCAAGCGGAACGCCATCGATGATCGAGAACGCCGAGAGGATCGCACTTACGACGAGTGGGCCTACGATTTGCTGGACAACCAGGTACCGGCATTCCACAAACAGCCGTTCGTAACCGTCGTTTAGTTGATGCCAGGTCTGGCGCCCGAGGACTCGCTTTCAAGCCGGGTGCGATGGCGAAAATAGCGTATGGTTGCCGCAACCCAAATAATCCCGGTAATAACGTCGATAACCACCTGGGTCGTGCCTCGACGCGTGACCACAGCATGAAAGAAAGCAATAAATGCGACCGTGGCGCCAAGCACGCCCATTGAAAGCTTCGACGGTTTGTAGCTCGTCCACATGCCGCGCGATTATACGCCCGGAGTCGTCATGAAAAGATTTGAATTGTGGCTCAAGGGCGTTATCGCTGCTGCCATCAGCGGCGCCGCCGGAGGCGTGCTCACGGGGTTTGCCGCCGTGGGAATCGACCCGCAACATTTTAATTTGCAATCCGGCACGGGCGCGACATTGCGCATCGCGGCAGCCGCGGCGCTGATCAATTCCGTGATTGGCGTAGCGGCTTATCTACAAAAATCCCCGCTGCCGGAAGAATCGTTTCGACGGAATCATTCAGAAGAGATGTGAAACCGTAGGGGCACGATATATCGTGCCCCTA
>JBAQJX010000037.1:0-69324 GCA_049641765.1 Candidatus Acidiferrum sp. | reverse complement strand
CGCTCCGGCAGAGCAGGGAAAAGGCACGGCTGAAATTTCTCTTCTTGCAGCAGGGTTGGACCGCGGAACGCTTCCTCGAGGAATTGGAGCAGCGCATCGGTTTCGCCTTGGATCCAGCCGAGGAAGACGAATTTCCGGTGGACGTGCACCGCGACCACGTCGGAATTCACGCGCAAAAACAAGAGGGACTGGTTTACGTCGGCGCGTCCGTGCTGCGCGGGCGCATTACTCCGGAACAATTGCGCGTCGCGGCCGGACTCGCGGATCGCTACGCCGATGGCCGCATTCGAACGACCACGATGCAGAATCTTCTGATCGTCAACGTTCCACAGCACGACGCTGCGGCCGTTGCGCAAGAACTTGAGTTGGCTGCCCTGCCGGTGCAGCCCTCTGTGTTCGCTCGCGGAACCGTGGCCTGCACAGGCTCTGAGTTCTGCAAACTCGCCCTCACGGAAACAAAAAGTTTCGCGCGCTGGTTGACAAGCGAACTGGAAGACCGCCTTCCCAACTTTCAAGAGCAGCTTCGGCTACACGTCACCGGCTGTCCCAACAGTTGCGGGCAGCATTGGATTGCGGACATCGGCATCGAGGGCAAGAAAATCAAAGTCGATGGACAAATGGTGGACGCGTACTACTTCTGCGTCGGCGGAAGTGTCGGCCAAGTCGCAACGATTGCACGGCCGGTGGGATATCGCTGCGCCGCGCTGGATGTTCCCGACGCGATCGAACGGCTGCTCGTCGAGTTCAGTTCGCGCCGCGAGCCGAGCGAAAATGTGCAGCGTTTTCTCGCGCGGCATTCGAACGAAGACATCCGCGCGATTCTGGCGGGAAGTCATATTCCCTCGGTCGAGCGCGATCTTGCGCTGGGGCCTGTGCCTCAAGCAGTGGAGAGTTGACGCATGAGCCTTTTCCCGATTTTCGTGAAGCTGGAAGGCCGATTGGCGGTCGTTGTCGGCGGCGGCAACGTCGCCGAGACCAAGCTTTCCAGCCTGTTGAATGCCGGCGCTCGAATTCGGGTGATCGCACCGGCGGTGACTCCGCAGATTGCCGAGTTGGTTCGCGAAAGAAAGATCGATTGGATGCCGAAGGAGTTTGCGCAGGCGGATCTAGAAGGCGCCTTTTTGGTTGTTGCTGCAACGTCAGCCGCCGGTGTCAACGAAGCTGTTTTTCGCGAGGCCGAAGCGCGAGGACTTCTGTGCAATGCCGTCGATGACGTCGCGCATTGCCACTTTTATTACGGCTCAGTCGTTCAGCGTGGCGACTTGCAAATCGCTATCTCCACGAACGGCAAAAGCCCCGCGCTCGCGCAACGCTTGCGTCAGGAACTCGAATCGCAGTTCGGTCCTGAATATGAACTCTGGCTCGAATGGCTGAGCGCCGCGCGAGAAGCGTTGCGTGCCAGCGGCCCCAGTTCGGATTCGACGAGGCGTTTGCTCCACGAATTGGCGAGCCGCCCCGTGTTCGAACAATTTGTCCGGGAATCGCAGCGGCGGCCCGGACGCCGAGGAACTGTGTAATGGGCAAGGTCTATCTCATCGGCGCGGGCCCGGGCGACCCGGAATTGCTGACGCTGAAAGCCGCTCGGCTGCTGGCATCCGCCAACGTTGTGCTGCATGACTCGCTCGTGAGCCGCGAAGTATTGGAGCGCATTTCACCGGCCGCGGAAATCATCGGCGTCGGAAAGCGCTGCGGCCAAAAGCTGTTGACGCAGGACGAAATCAACACGCTCCTCGTACGTCATGCCGCTCTGCAGAACGTGGTCGTACGCTTGAAAGGCGGCGACCCTTCGATCTTCGGCCGGGCCGGCGAGGAACTGGAAGCATTGCGCAAGGCGAATGTCGAGTTTGAACTGGTGCCCGGCGTGACTTCCGGCTTGGGAGCCGCGGCCGCTGCGGGAATTTCTCTCACGGATCGCCGAGTCGCCTCGCAGGTTTTGTTCACGACGTTTGCGCGCGGCCCGGAAGCCAATGCCATGGATTGGGGCTGCCTCACGCCTACTACCACGCTCGTTCTCTATATGCCGGGCCCTGATTACGCTGAGGTTTCGCGGCGACTCGCGGATGCCGGTCTCCCAAACGATTTGCCGTGCGTCATCGTCTCGGGCGCGTCGGGGCAGCAGCAGGAGATCCGTTGGAGCAGCGTCGGGAAGCTCGCCTCTGAGGAAAAACTGCCAGCCCCCGCGCTGATGATTGTCGGGCGCGTCGCATCGCACCAAATCCGGGAAATTGGCGACGCCTTCTGGCGCGGGAAGAAGGACGGCGGCACGCCGGACAGAGTTTCCATCAGCTAATCCTAAGCAGGTCAGGAGAGAACGGCATGAATGTCGGCGAAAAAGCGGTGAATGCGAAAGCTTGGTGGCATTTGTCTCTGGATGGCTGGGCCGTGTTGGCGGCGCTGCTCGCGGCGCTATTGGTTCGGGTCGGAGTCTTCAAGCATATCCCGTGGTGATTGCTCAGCAAGAAAAACGCGAAAGGCAAAGAGAAAAAACATGGCAGACGCAGTCGTAATTCCTCAAGTTCAGCCGGTGCAGCCACCGCTTCGTTTTCTTCGCCTCATTCCAGGCGTGCTTCTGCTCGCGGCCATCGGCTATGCCGGCAAGCTGCTTGAGCTGAACGTCGGCAAGTACGCGAAAGCGCACCACTGGGTGTTTCCGAATATCGAGTATGTGCTCTGGGCCATCCTTTTGGGGCTGCTTATCTCGAATACCGTCGGCGTGCCGCAGATTTTTCGCAGCGGCGTCGCAACGTATGAATTTTGGCTGAAGGCTGGAATCGTTCTTCTGGGCGCACGATTTCTGCTCGGCGACATTTTAAAATTGGGTGGCGTCAGCCTTCTTCTCGTGGGCGTAGAAATAACCGGCGCGATTGCGTTTATGACGCTTCTCGGACGCTTGTTCCATCTCAAGCCAAAGCTGACTTCGTTGCTGGCGGTTGGCTCTGCGGTCTGCGGCGTTAGCGCCATTATCGCCGCGCAGGGCGCCATCGATGCCGACGAGGAGGACTCTTCCTTTTCGATTGCTGCGATCCTTGCGCTCGGAGCGTTTGCGCTCTTTACGTTTCCTCTCATTGGCCATGCTCTGCATCTTGGCGACCGCGCCTACGGCATGTGGGCCGGCCTCGCCGTGGACAACACAGCCGAAGCCACCGCCGCCGGCGCGCTCTATTCCGATGCCGCCGGAAAACTTGCCGTTCTCGTGAAGTCGACACGCAATGCGATGATTGGTTTTGTCGTGCTTGCCTATGCCATCTACTGGGCCAGTCGCGGTCAGGCTAAGAACGTCAGCAACAAAGCAGCTTTCCTCTGGCAAAAATTCCCGAAATTTGTTCTGGGTTTCTTGTTCATCTCCGTGCTCGCCACGTATCAATTCTTCAGCAAGGAACAGGTAGGAGCGCTTGCGAATCTTTCGCGCTGGGCGTTTCTACTCACGTTCGCTGGCGTTGGCCTGCGCACGAATTTCCGCGACATGCGCAAGCATGGCCTTCGTCCGTTCGCGGTGGGCGCCATCGGAGAGGTCGTAATTGCCGTTTTTACTTTGGGTTTGGTGGTTGGAGCCGAAAGACTTTTCGGCCTCTGACCAGCCAGAGCACAGAAAGGGGCGGGAATCGTTTTGTCCTCGGACGACTCCCGCCCCTGATTTGTTCTATTCCGAATCTATAAACCGAGGACGTTTACCAGTTCCCGTACCGACGCCGACGACTTCTGCAGCGCCGCATTTTCTTCCGCGGTCAGCTTGATCTGAATGATTTCTTCGGCTCCGCCCGCTCCCAACTTCACCGGCACGCCGACAAACAGTCCTTTGACGCCATACTCTCCGTCCAAATACGCGGCACAGGGAAGAATCTTCTTTTTGTCCTTCAAAATTGCTTCCACCATCTCGACTGCCGCGGCCGATGGCGCATAGTAAGCCGATCCGGTCTTGAGTAGGTTGACGATCTCCGCGCCGCCCTTTCGTGTGCGCTCCACAATCGCGTCGATGCGTTCTTTGGGTAGCAAGTCCGGCAGCGGAATTCCGGCAACCGTCGAGTAGCGCGGCAGCGGAACCATGTCGTCGCCGTGTCCGCCGAGCACGAAGGAGTGCACGTTCTCGACGCTCACTTTGCATTCCGCCGCCACAAACGCGCTCATGCGCGCCGAATCCAGCACGCCCGCCATTCCCAGCACGCGATTTTTCGGAAAGCCGCTCACCTTGAACGCCGCCTGTGCCATCGCGTCCAGTGGATTCGTCACCACGATAATCACGCAGTTCGGCGAGTGCTTGACGATCTGCTCGACAACCGCCTTCACCACGTCATAGTTCGCTTTCAGCAAATCGTCGCGGCTCATTCCCGGCTTGCGCGGAAAACCCGCCGTAATCACCACGATGTCGCTACCCGCCGTCGCGCTGTAATCGCCGCTCGCCGTCGAGATGCCCGCCGCGCGTGAATCGGTCCGCGTAATTGGTCCGGACTCGAGCATGTCCAGCGCTTTCCCCGCCGGCGGCCCGTCCAGAATATCCGTCAGCACCACATCCGCCAGCTCGAGATCCACGATGCGCTGCGCTGTCGTCGACCCTACGAACCCGCCGCCTACCACCGTCACTTTTTTTCTGCTCATCCTTGGCCTCTTTTTGTTGGAATATCGTTCGGACGCCGCCGCGTTTTGCGCGTGTCCGTTTCAATCTTTTCGTTTGGCTCGCACGTCAGCGTGCGACAGCTTGGCCCTGCATGTTCTCGATAATCGCCGCCGCAAAGTCCGCCGTGCCCACTTTCGTCGCGCCCGGCATCAAACGTTCGAGATCGTACGTCACGCGCTTCTGTTGAATCGTCCGCGCAATTCCTTCTTCGATCAGCTGCGCGGCTTCTTTCCATCCCAAAAACTCGAACATCATCGCTCCCGACAACATCACCGAGCTGGGATTGATCACGTCCTTGTCCGCGTACTTCGGCGCCGTGCCGTGCGTGGCTTCGAACACGCCGAAGCCGTCGCCGATGTTCGATCCCGGCGCCATGCCGAGCCCGCCAACCTGCGCCGCGCACGCATCCGAAAGATAATCGCCATTGAGATTCGGCGTGGCCAGCACGCTGTACTCATCCGCCCGCATCAACACCTGCTGAAACACGGAATCCGCGATGCGGTCGTTGATCATCAGTTTTTTCTTCCACTGGCCTTTGCCGTGTGTCGCGTAAATGGCGTCGATCGTGTGCTTCACCTCATCGCAAACGCCTTTGACGAACGCTTCGGTGGCCTGCTCGAGTCCCGGCTCGATCATCGCCGCGTTCTTTTCGACGTTCAGTCCCGGATTCTTATCCAAATTATCCAGAATCCAGCTCTCGCGTTCCGTCACCGTCTGCCCGCGGAATTCCTCGCGCGCCAGGTCATATCCCCAATCGCGGAACGCGCCTTCCGTGAATTTCTGAATGTTTCCTTTATGCACCAACGTCACGCTTTTCCTGCCGTGCGCCAGCGCAAACTTGATCGCGCGCCGCACCAGCCGCTTCGTTCCCGTCGGCGAAATCGGCTTGATTCCCACGCCGGAATCCCAGCGAATCTGTTTCTTGCTGTCTTTCAGCATGTCGTTGTTCAGGAATTCGAGCAGCTTCTTCACCTCCGGCGTGCCGGACTTCCACTCGATCCCGATGTACACGTCTTCCGTGTTCTCGCGGAAAATCACGACGTCCATTTTCTCCGGATGTTTCACCGGCGTCGGCACTCCAGCGAAGTATCGCACCGGCCGCTCGCACGAGTACAAATCGAGAATCTGACGCAGCGCCACGTTCAGCGAACGAATTCCGCCGCCCACCGGCGTCGTCAACGGCCCCTTGATGGCCACGCGGAAATCGCGAATGGCGTCCACCGTTTCGGTCGGTAGCCATTCCTTGAATGTATTGAACGCCTTTTCCCCCGCGAACACCTCAAACCACGCGACCTTGCGCTTTCCGCCGTACGCGTGCTGTACCGCCGCGTCAAAAACGCGCCTCGACGCCTTCCAGATATCTCGCCCCGTGCCGTCGCCCTCGATAAACGGAATAATAGGCGTGTCTGGAACCTGCAATTCGCCGCCGCTGTACCCGATCGCCTTGCCTCCAACAGGAATCGCCTGGCCGTTGTAGGTACTCTTCATGAATGCACATCCTCCCTGGATTATTCTGCGCTTCCTGTTGAAATGCTCTGCAGTGTTTCGCCCACCTGCTGTTTTTGCCGCTCACAGGCGAACCAAAAACCATATCACAACGCGCGGGAACTTCGAAATCAAGACACGTTGCTGAAAAACCCCCGCGTCGGCCGAGGAACGATGCGATTTTTATTCGAACCCATTTCCATTCCAACCCATTTCCATTCAAACGATGATCGCGTTATATACTGGATTCAATACGCGCCCTGAGACTCAGGGCCCCGGAGGATTCATGCACAGCATGCTCGATTGGAATGAGTATTATCAGGACTTGGGAGCCAGAATCGGTGACCTCGCCAAGCTCAGCCCGGATACCCTCCGCGGCTATCAAACCCTCAGCGCCGCCAACACTAAGACCAGCAAGCTCGGTGAAAAGACTCGCCAGCTCATCTCGCTCGCCGTGGCCGTCACGACTCGCTGCGACGGCTGCATCGTTTTTCATTCCGAAGCCGCTCTCAAGGCAGGCGCGACCCGGGAAGAAATCGCCGAAAGCTTGGGCGTGGCCGTCGCCATGAACGCCGGCGCTGCCCTCGTTTTCTCCTCGCGAGTTCTGGACGCCGTCGACGCGCGTTCGGCGCAAGCGCAAGGCGCCTGACCTTCGCGCCGCGTGCGAGAACGCCAATCCGCAAGCCATCTCCACGCCGCACGGCCGGCTCTAACGTGACTTCCCGGCCTTGCGGCGTGGCCTGCTTTTCGGCGCCCTTGGCCGGATCAACTTCGGCCGGATAGCGTCCCCCGCGCGCGTTCGGCTCGCCTGCACGGCGCCTTTCGTGGCCACAACATGTTTGCCGAGGTCGACGGTGAACGCGTCCATGCCCGATGTTTTTCCCGTTGTCTCGTCGACGCCCAGCGATTCGCACAGAATCGAACCCGCGTCGATCGTCAGCCGCAAAAAGCCATACGCAGTGTTGTTGTAGACGTTGAGCGTCAGTTGGTTGCCTTTCGCGTCGTTTCCCGGAATGCCCGGCTGCGGATTCACGCCGTTTTTTCCCGTGCGCGGATCGCTCAAATTCAAGTAGCCGCCGTTGCCCGCCACCACATAGGGAATCTGCCGTCCGTCGGCCTGCATCGTGCGCGTGTACCGTTCATAAAGATGCGCGTGGCCCGATAGCACTATGTCCGGCCAAATTTTGGCGGCCACGCACGCGGCATCGATTTGCGCCAGCATCGCCGGACTGGGGAAGTGAGACTTGCTCACGGTAAACGGTGGGTGGTGCACCGCAATCACCAGCGCAAACGGCGCTGCGCCCTTTTGCGCCCGTTGCGCTGCTGCTGCCGTCAACTCGCTTTGCAGGAATTGGGTCTGCGCGGTTCCAATCGTCGCACCGCTGAGGGCGCCCGTCGTCTCCCCCGTATTCGAATACAGCCCGATAATCTTGACGAACGGCGCGTTCAACGTGAAATAAACGCCCGGCTGCGTCATCGTCGTTCGCGCAAAGCCCTTCGCTGCCGGATCGCTTCCTGTCGTCTTCGAGCAGAAATTCTCGTAAAAAGGCGCCAGAGAATAGGGAACAGGTTCGCTTTTGAACATGATCCCGTCGTGATTTCCGGGAATCGCGAAAATCGGTCCGGCGTAATCGCGATACGGATCGTAAAACTGGTCGTAGTAATAGCGCTCTTGCCCGAAATAATAAACGACGTCGCCGAGATGATAGAAAAACGCCGGCCTTCCCGCTCCATATGCGAGCTCGCCGACATCCGCCGCCATCGCGTCCGCGACGGCAAATTGGTGCGAAGGCTCTTTGACGCCTCCCGTATCTCCGGCCGAATGAAAAACAATTTGCCCCGCGTTTTGAATCGCCTGAACCGCGCTGGCGCTCAGTACGTCCCCAAGTGACATCACCGGCGGCGTCTTCCACGGTGCCGGGATCGCTTCGAGAAGCTGGCTCGCTTTGACGTTTGAATCGGCGTAAACATCCTGCGGATTGAACTCGTCAAAATTGTCTTTGGAAGGTTGAGGATCTGCAAATGCAAAGCCGGGACCGGCCATGTTGTTCTTCCTCCGTTTGTATGTATTTCGAAAGGACGTACTGGTGCGTGTAACCTAACACATGTATTTGTTCAATTCCAGATATCCCGCACGACCTGCGGCCGCAAAACAATCTGCTTGCAGGTCGCGCCCTTTGCTACTCTTTCCGTGCACAATACCTTTTGCCGATTTCCGAGAGGTGAACGCTGTATGACATGGTCTGAACTGGCGAATCGAACTTTCTTGCGCGCAAACCGTTGGCGTCAGCCACTCTTCTTGTCCGCAGTGCTCGCCGCGCTCGCGTTCTGCCTCAACTGCCGAGCCTCCGCCCGCGCCGCATCCGCTCCCGCCCCGTCCACTCCTGCCGATGTTATCCCTGTCCTCAACGTGAAAGTCGTCAACACTTTCCCTCACGATCCTAACGCATTCACACAAGGTCTCGAGTATTACGACGGCTTCTTGTTCGAAAGTACCGGCCTCGCAGGCAAATCTTCGCTTCGTAAAGTCGCCATCGAATCCGGCCGCGTTCTCCAACGCGTCTCTCTTCCACCGAAAGATTTCGGCGAAGGCCTCACCATTTTTCAGGAAAAAATCTATCAGCTCACCTGGCTCGAAAAGACCGGCTACATCTACGACCTGCAATCGTTTCGAAAAATCGGCGAATTTCATTACCAATCCGAAGGCTGGGGGCTCGCGCACGACGAACATTCGCTCATTCTCAGCGACGGCAGCAACGAGCTGCAATTCATCGATCCCGTCACGTTCAAAGTCCAGCGGAGGCTGGAGGTCTACGCGGGCAGGGAAGCGGTCACCAACTTGAACGAGCTCGAGTACATCCACGGCCAGATCTACGCCAACATTTGGCATGAGCGGCGCATCGCGCGCATCGATCCAGAGACCGGACAGGTCCTGGCTTGGCTCGATTTGGAGGAGATCGCCGCCAAAGAAGAGCGCGAGCCCGAAGGCGTGCTCAACGGAATCGCCTACGACGAAAAAGGCGATCGCCTCTTCATCACCGGCAAGGATTGGTCGGAACTCTTGCAGATAAAAATCGAGGAAAAATAAAAAGCGGAACGCGCGCTTCGCCAAGCCGCAACGTTCCGCTTCCGCAACCCGCTTCTAAAATAAATTCCAAAGGAACTGGTTGTACACCTCGTGGTGATACTGCACTTCCGGTACTTTCACGAACGTCCCCAGCGAGCGTGAGCACCGGTCCGCTGACGCCTGCTTCAAGTCCGCGTAGCGCCCCTTTACATCCTCGCCGAGCATCTTCGTCGTCCATTCCGATTTCCGGAAATCTTCAATCGCCGTGTAGATGTTATCCGGCAAATATCGCTGCGCCTGCCGCAGGTTCTTGATTTTTGCCGTCTCGCCGTCGATTCCGGTCTTGAAAATCGAATACAGCACGAGATACGAATTCGCGTCCGGCGCCACCGAGCGCACTTCGACGCGCATGCTTTTCTCGTTGCCGATCGGAATTCGAATCATCGACCCGCGGTCCACCGGCGACGCTTTAATTTGGTTCGGCGCCTCGAAGTGCGGATCCAAACGCCGGTACGCATTGACGCTCGCATTCAACAGCAGGCAATTGTCGTTTCCGTGCGTCAAAATGCGGTCCACGAACGACCAGCCCATCTTGCTGAGCTTCTCTTCGCCTTTCGGATCCCAGAAAAGATTTTTTCCGCCCTCGCTGATGGAAACGTTCGTGTGCATCCCGTTTCCGTTTACGCCGACCACCGGCTTCGGCAAGAAGCACGCCGTGAAGCCCATGTTCGTCGCCACCTGCCGGCAAATCAGCTTGTACAGCTGAATCTGGTCCGCGGCCTGTACCACTTCGCCGTATCCGTAATTGATTTCGAATTGTGACGGCGCCACTTCCGGGTGGTCCTTCTCGTTCTGAAAGCCCATCGCGCGTTGCACTTCCGCTGTCGTGTCGATGAACGTGCGTAGCGGATCGCCGGGCAGCGAATGGTAGTAGCCGCCCGTATTCACATACTCGAACTTTCCCGTCTCGTGATAGTACCGCTCCGCATTTTCGCCTTTGAAGAGGAATCCTTCGATCTCGTTCGCGGCGTTCAGCGTATACCCTTCCTTCTTGTGCAATTCGCCGGCATACTTCTTCAGCACGCCGCGGATGTCTCCACTGTACGGGGAGCCGTCCTTGTCGATCACCTCGCCGAACACCAGCACTTTCCCCGATCCGAAAACGTCCGACGGCGCCCAGTAGAACGATCCCCAGTCCATCGCCAGCCGCAAATCGCTTTCGCGTTGCGCCGTGAATCCCCGAATCGACGAGCCGTCGAACGTCAGGTTGTCCCAGCTCTTGATCAGGAACTTCTTGTCGTAGTCCAGCATGTGCAAGCGGCCTTCGAGGTCGCTGAACAGCACCGTAACGGCCTTGATGCGCTTCTCGTCCGTCAGGTACTTGATCCGCTCTTCCTGCACTTTGTGCGCGGCTACGCGGTTCTTCCGCTGCTCTTTCGTCTTCAGGTTGAGCTCTTCGAGCTCGTCGTAGGAAAGAGCCAGAAAATTACGCAGTTCGTTCGACATGAATCTCCTCGATGCAAGGTAAATTAGGATGTCGCGATGAAGTGTGGGGTGTTGGTACGTCAGCCATCGGTCGTAGGGTATCGCGGCCCTCTTGCGAGCGTCAAATCGAAAAATTATTTCGCGGCATCGAAAAAATGAATCGAGAGCAGGACAATTTGTCCTGTAACGGGTCCGCAAAACTTCGTTAATCGTAATATTCCTGCCCGAGGTGTGTGATCAGGTCTTCGCCCATCATCCAGCGCAGCGTGTTCTTCAACTTCATCGACTGGATGAACAAATCGTGCTCCGGATAAAGTCCCGGCGCAGTCATCGGCGATTTGAAATAGAAGCTCAGCCACTCTTGGATGCCCTTCATTCCCGCGCGGCTCGCTAAATCGAGAAAGAGAACCAGGTCCAGAACAATCGGCGCAGCCAAAATCGAATCGCGGCACAGGAAATCCACTTTGATCTGCATCGGATAGCCCAGCCAGCCGAAAATGTCTATGTTGTCCCAGCCTTCTTTGTTGTCGCCCCGTGGCGGGTAGTAGTTGATGCGCACCTTGTGCGTCATCTTGCCGTAAAGCATCGGATAAAGCTGCGGCTGCAAAATGTATTCCAGCACGCTCAGCTTCGATTCTTCTTTCGTCTTGAACGACCCCGGATCTTCCAGCACTTCGCCGTCGCGGTTGCCCAGGATGTTTGTCGAAAACCATCCGTCCAGCCCGATCATGCGCGCCTTGAACCCCGGCGCCAGGATCGTCTTCATCAGCGTTTGGCCCGTCTTGAAATCTTTCCCGCAGATCGGCACTTCGTGTTCCAGCGCCAGTTGCTGAATCGCCGGAATATCCACGGTAAGGTTCGGCGCTCCGTTCGCGAACGGCACTCCGCTCGTTACCGACGCCCACGCATACAGCATCGACGGCGCAATCGCCGGGTGGTTGTTCTTCATCGCCTCGATGAACTTCTCCGGCGTCGAGTGCACTTCCTCCGGCCTCACGAACACTTCCGTCGAGCCGCACCAGCATGTCACGATGCGCGAAACGCGCTTCTCCTTGCGGAAATTCGCGATATCTTCCTTGATCTTCAGCGCCAGCTCGTACTTGTTCTTTCCTTTCTTGACGTTCGGTCCGTCCAGCTTCTTCACGTACTCCGGATCGAACACTGCTTTCATTGGCTTGATTCCAGAAAGGAATGTCTTCGCCTTGGCGAGGTCCTGCGGGTTCAGCACCCCCGCGTTCGCCGCCGATTCGTAGGCGTTGTCCTTGAAAATATCCCAGCCGCCGAAAACGAGGTCGTTCAATTCGCTCAGCGGCACGAACTTCTTGATCAGCGGCGAGCGCCCGTCTGTCCGTTTGCCCAGCCGGATGGTCCCCAGTTGCGTCAGCGAACCGATCGGGTGCGCTTTGCCCTTCCGGACCAGTTCGACCCCCGACATGAACGTAGTGCTTACCGCTCCCATGCCAGGCGTCAGGATTCCAAGTTTTCCTTTTGGCGGCGCTATTTTCGCGGGCTTTTCCATGCAACTCCTCGAATCGTCTAGATTTATATGTAAGAAGGGCGGCAGCAGTTGGTGCGCAGCGTCCTAAACAAACCAGTTATGATGCGCGAACCGCTAAAGATTTGCAAATCCGAGCCACGCTTTCTTTCGTCCCAAAATGGAACCGTCGCCTATCTCGCAGTCCGAATGGAACTCATTCGCCCTCTCCGGAAAGATTCTGCACCCATTTTTCTCTTGACTTTCGATTACTCCTAGCGTATAGTATGCTGCAGGTAACAAAGCGTCTTCTCGCCGCCAGCCTCCTGCTGGCGTTTGCTATTTTCGGCGCTCCTTAAGCACAACCGGCAGTCTCTCTGGCTCCCGCAGGCAGAATTCGGCGCAAAAAATCGACACCGCGCAAGTCGTTTAGAATCAACACTTATGAATATGCCTGGAGATGTTAATTCTAAAGGACTTGTAGAAATGCTATCTCTTTTATAATCAACACTTACAAAAAACTAGGGGGGAGGGGATCCATAGGTTAGAGGCCGGTCGCATCACTCAAGCGCGACGCAGCGGCTGCAGACTACCAGTCACCAATCACCAAGCACTACTCACCGTTCACCGGCCCCTGCCGGAATCATCGGCAACAGAAACTCCTGAAGCCGCTCGCTCTCGCCGACCGGCAACCGGTCCAAATGAATGCCCATTTGGTTCCCGCCCAGGATGCGCACCACCGACCCGGCGGCGACCACCGGCTTCATCTTTTGCGAAAGGTCCATGCTGACATGGACCGGCGAGCCTTTCGGAATCAGTCGCGGCGCTCGCACCAAAAGCCCGTCCAGGCTGACGTCCACAGACTCGCACGTCATCTCTTCCAGGCCGAAGCGCAGCCGCACTTTCGACTGAAACGGCACGCGCCGCGTTTGCCGTCGCTCGTGATCCATACGGCCCTGCGTCGCCCGGATCAGCTTCAGCAGCCGCTCCTTATCGATCGGCTTATAAAGAAAGAAGCTCGCGCCCGCTTCAAACCCTTGCGACATCGCGCTCGGCCGCTGGTCGTCGCTCAGCAGGATGATCGGCGTGGTCCGGTTCGACCCCGCGCGGCGCACCTCCCGCGAAAGCTCGATGCCGTCCGGCGAGCTCATGTGCAGGTCGAAGAAGACCATATCGAACTTGCCTTCTTCGAGAAACGTCGACGCCTGCGAACTCTGCGTCAACGTCAGCGCATCCACTCCGGCGGCATAGAGGATCTTTTGAATCTGTTCACACGTGGCTTGTTCATCGTCCACGACAAGAGCTCGTCTCTGCATTTCCCCCTCCTGGTCCTGCCGAGTGGCGGCCATTCGGCTCTGCATATCGGACTGAGAATCTGTCTTCGGCCGTCGTTCCAGCCTCTTGCTCTAAATGAGCGGCTGCCTTTCGCCTCGCGAGATTTCGTAGCAATCGAATTGGACTCCCACTCCCATTTTGCCGCGGGCCGAGTCCACACGTTCGACGCGCACGACGTGTCCCGTGCAGCGCCATTCGGTGGTGGGTTCGTCCGTGATTTCCTGCGGCATCTTCAAGAGAATCTCCACGGTTTCCCCTTCGCGAATCGGCGAGTCGGTCGCAAAGAACACCCCGTTCTGAGAGAGATTGAGCGATTCGGCTCTCTGTTCAGGTGCTGTGGATTTCCAGATGCGTACGCGTAGTGGAGTCTTGAAACTGAGACGGCGTGAAAGACGCCGGTCTGAGCTGGCAATCTTCATAGTTGGCTCCATGCACCAGGGGGAGGGGTGGCACAGAATAGAATGACAATGGGAACTGCAAGTGTATTCATCGGCCTGTTCAGCAAAAAGCTTAATCGAAAGGGGTTGCGGTCCACGCGAACCCTCCCGCCAGGCAGGCACACGGGTGAAACTTCCTCGCAAGCAGAAGGCCACGCCAGATATTTTGTTGAAAAGCTCTCCGATTCGCGCCGTTAAGGCATGTCAAACCGCTCCAGACCGAGTGAAAACCTCTGCTTGAGCCCGCTGACCGCCATCCTCTTGTGGATTTCTTGGGAAAATTCTCAGAATGAGTGCGTGTCCTCGCACTTTCATGGCTAGTTTGGCTAGTACGATGAGCCTGGAGAATGTCCCTCCGTGGGCCGTCGTCGCGCTGCAACTCCTAACTCTTGGAGCGTTCTAATCTTCCATAGCCGAATACGTACTACGCCCTAAGCCGCAAACGAGAATTACCAATGGAGGAATGTATATGTAGCGGCCGGGACTCAGCCCGGCACCTTGTCGAGCGAAGAGAGGTCGGCAGTAATGCGTGAGCGACAAATTAGAAATCCGGATGAGCTATGCAGGGCGGCCTAGAACCAGTCACTGCGATAAGCGAACCACCAGCTTGCATACAATATTGGAATCGTCGCGAACAGCGCCCACCAGAAGGGCAGCGCCAGGTCCGCCACGATGCCCAGGCCCCCAAAGGTCAGCCAAAAGATCTTCTTTTGCACGCTTCTATCTTAGCGGGATTTCGCAGCGCCGGTTCGACCGCGCTTCCAAAGATGCCCTACCTGCAAATTCGCAACTGTCAGGCTTTTTTCTGTTCCAGCTCCGCCCACCTGGCATAAAGCTGATCGATCGTCTTTTGCGCTTCATCCATCTGCAAAGAAGCGCTGTGCAGCCGCTGTCCGTCGCTCATGATCGCAGGATCTTGCAGCGCCGCTTGCCGCTCGCGAAGTGAGTGCTCGGCTTCCGCGATGCGTTGCTCCATGCTTTCCAGTTCGCGGGTCTCTTTGTACGAAAGCTTCTTTTTCGCCGCGACGGGCCGCGCCGCGTCCGCACTCTCTTGCGCACGAACAGATGGTTCGGAAGCTTTGGCTTTTTTGTTCTCCTCTTCCTGTTCCTCTTGCCAGGCTTCCCATTGCGAATAGTCCGCGAAGCGTTCGATCTTTCCAAGTCCATCGAACCCGAGGACTACTGTCGAAACGCGGTCCAGGAGGTAGCGGTCGTGCGTCACCAGCACGATTGCTCCGCGAAATTCGAGCAGGCTTTCTTCCAGAATTTCCAGCGTCGGAATGTCGAGATCGTTCGTCGGTTCGTCGAGCAGAAGCACATCCGCCGGTTGCAGCATCAGTTGCGCGATCAAAACACGCGCGCGTTCGCCGCCGGAAAGCTTTGCAACGCGGCGATTCAAATCCTCTCCGGTGAAAAGAAAACGCGCCGCCCACGATGCGACGTGAATCACGCGGTCCTGATAAATGACCGAGTCGCTGTCCGGCGCAAGCGCGCACCTCAAAAGCAAATCCGGGTCCAGCTCGCGGTTTTGGTCGAAATACACGATCCGCAGCGGCTCTGCTTTGCGGATGGTGCCTTCGCGAGGCTGCAAATCTCCGCGCAGAAGGCGAAGCAGCGTGGTCTTGCCGCTGCCATTCGGTCCAACGAGCCCGACGCGCATTCCGGTCGTCACGCGGAAGTGCAGCTTCTCAAACAGCACGCGCTCGCCGATCGCACCGGTCACGCCGTTCAATTCAATCAACTGTTTCGTCTGCCGGCTCGTCGCGGAAAAATCGATCTGCGCGGTACTGACGCTGCTTCGGGTTTTCATCTCGGCGAGCTCGCCGATCATTTTGTGCGCTTTGTCGATGCGCGCTTTGGATTTGGTTGTGCGCGCTTTCGGGCCGCGGCGCAGCCATTCGATTTCCGTATGCACGCGATTTTCAAGCGCCTCCTGCCGGTTGCGCTGTGCGTGCAGGTGCTCTTCCTTGGCTTCGAGAAACGTGCTGTAGTTGCCGCTGACGCGCAACGCGCCATCCTCGTACGCGCGGTCGATCTCCACCATTTCGTTCGCCAAGTTTTCCAGAAAATAGCGGTCGTGGCTCACCACTACGCTTGCAAACGCCGCTCGTTGCAGCAACTTTTCGAGCCACTCGATTCCGGCAAGATCCAGATGATTCGTCGGCTCGTCCAGCAGCAGGATATCGGGGTTCTGCACCAGTGCTTCGGCAATCGCCAGACGTTTGCGCCAGCCGCCGGAGAGCGTCGTCGCGGGCAACGCCAAATCCTCAAATCCCGCGCGTCCCAGCGTCTCCGCAAAGCGCGCGGCGCGCTCCGCCTGCGGCACGCGCGCGCGTTCGAGGGCACTCCCAATCACGCCTTGAATGCTGATGCCGGGAGGGAATTCGGATATTTGTTTGACGTAACTCAGCCGTATGCCTTTGCGAATGGCGACGTCGCCGCTATCCGGCTTTGTTTTTCCGCAAAGCATTTCGAGCAGCGTCGATTTGCCCGCGCCGTTGGGGCCAATCAAGCCGATGCGGTCCCCTTCGGAAACGGTGAACGAGATATTCTTGAAGAGCGGCGCGGCTCCGTATCGTTTCGATAATCCCTGAGCGCTTATGATCGGAGCCAAATCTCTCGGTCTTCTCCCGCACTTAGTTTAACCTGAGGAGCGAAGCCGATGACAACGCGCAATCGCAAAGCTCGTTCAGGGACAGGCTCTTTTGACGCGGCAATTTGACGCTCTCATTCTCGGCGCCGGCGCCGCGGGACTCCTTTGCGCCGCGGAAGCGGGCAAGCGAGGACGCCGCGTTGCGGTGCTCGAGCTTGCCGACCGCATCGGCAAGAAAATTCTGATTTCCGGCGGCGGCCGTTGTAACTTCACCAACCTCCACTGTCGCCCAGAGAATTTCCTCAGCGGCAATCCGCACTTTGCGAAGTCCGCGCTCGCGCGCTATACGCCATCGAATTTCGTTTCGCTCGTCGAAAAACATCGCATTCCGTATCACGAAAAAACGCTCGGCCAGCTCTTCTGCGATCGTTCGGCGGAGGACATCACCACGATGCTCGAAGCGGAGTGTCGCGCTGGTGACGTCGAGATTTTTCTCAATTCGAAGATCCGGGAAGTCAGGAGCAGCCCGGAATTTGTAGTGACCTCGGACTCCGCCGAATTCCGCTCTCCGGTGCTGGTCGTTGCGATCGGTGGACTTTCCATTCCCAAAATCGGAGCGACCGCTTTCGGTTACGATCTTGCCCGCCAGTTCGGCCTAAACATCGTCCCAACGCGGCCCGCGCTCGTTCCGCTGGTGCTCTCTACCGACGATCAGCGGGCCTACTGCGACTTGGCAGGCGTCTCCGCGAAAATCGTTGCCGCCGCTGATCACCAATCGTTCCGCGAAAAAATGCTCTTCACGCATCGCGGTCTCAGCGGCCCCGCGATCTTGCAGATTTCGTCTTATTGGAAGGAAGGCAGTCCGTTGCGCATCGATCTTGCACCCGATCGCAACGTCACGTCCTCCGTCCGCGAAGCTAAGACCCGAAATCTCGCTGCCGCGCGCGCCGCATTTCTCGGCGTTTTGCCCAAGCGTTTCGCCGAACGTTGGCTCGAGCTTTACGCGCCATCAACCTGGACCAATCCAGACCTGGAAAAACTAGAGCGCGGCCTGCACAACTGGACTCTCACTCCGTCCGGCACCGAGGGCTACGCCAAAGCCGAAGTCACGGCGGGCGGCGTCGACACGGATGAGCTTTCGAGCAAGACGATGGAATCTCGAAAAGTGCGCGGGCTGTTTTTCATCGGGGAAGTGGTCGATGTAACCGGCCATCTTGGGGGATTCAATTTCCAATGGGCGTGGGCTTCGGGAGCCGCTGCCGGGCGCGCGCTGTGATTGCTCCGAAGGCAGACGCCGCACTCGCCGTTCAAATGTTCATCCCGCGTGCTTTGGATACTTGCGAATTTCCCAGATCAAGTAAATGAGAACCGCGATATTGACGACCAACGCGACGCCCTTCGCCCACGTCAGGCGCCGGAAGATCTCGTACACCTCGAGCGGAAGAAACGACGCCGTTGTGATGATCGTGAAATATTCCGCCCAGCGCTTGCGCAGCGCCAGCCCCGTGCCTTCCGTCAGGAAAATCCCCGAATAGATGAACGTACCGATACTGAGTTCCTTCAGTTTCCGGTCATCGACCATGGGCAGCTTCGCAAGTAGCCAGAGGATGTATCGGTTGTGGGGATCGACGCGAAAGGCGTTCACCCAATGATCCGCGATCTCGGCAACGTCTTTGTGAAGCAATCGCAGCGCGCCGATGGCAACCGCCAGCAGCGCGAGGCCTTTGATCAGCTTGAACGCCGCGACCAGCAGCAGTCCGCGAGAATGTGATTTTGCGCCGGGCATTTGGATGATTAATCGCCCATCGATTGTACACGGCCCGGACGCGGCGCCGCTCCCTCGGAGAAAACGTCTCTCCAAAAAGGCAGCGCCAAGCTTTCTTGTTTCTTGAAGAAACTACCGGTCGGGCACAACTCGCTTGCTCAAACTGTTCGCAGGTGGATCCTGAATGTTCACGCCGACGTTAAAAAATGTATTCCCATTGAAGCGGTTGCCGGTAGATCCCGATGCTTCGAGAATTCCCACCGGCGCCTCCGTGATGGAATTGTTCACGGTGAAATTATCGTTGCCCTGGACATAGATGTCCGCGTCACCGCCGTTAAAGACTTCGTTGTTGGCGACGCGGCTGCCGTTGCCCTGTACGCGAATGTTTTCAAACACGCTCGCGTTATAGGCTCGGTTGCCGCGCACCTCGGCGTTGTTTCCATCCACGAAAATCCCCACCTGGCTGACTCCCGCGGTGTTGTCCGTGATGTGCACGCCGTCCGATTCCGTGACCAGGATGTCCGTCGCGACCGTCTCGCAGGTCGAAGCGTCCGTGCAAAGCGACCACACGTTGTTCGCCACGGTGTTCCCGCGAATCGCGCCCGTCGCGGAGAATCCTATTTGAATGCCGTTCTGCGCGGCTCCGGGCGTCGGCCCGATTCCAGTCACAACATTGTGGTGAATCCGCGCGTTCGTTCCCAACTCGTTCGCGGTGATTCCATTTTTCTGGTAGTCGTGAATGGAGCAGTCCGCAATCTCGACATCCGACGTTTGCCCGCCGCCGCTTTCGACAAAGACGCCCGTTCCGCTCTGGCAGGCATTCAGCGAAGCGGCGCTTAGCTTGAAATTGCGAACCGCCGCGTGGCGCAGCACGCCGGAAGAATTCTGAAAGTAGACGCCGATCAAACGCGGCGCGCATTCCATGATGCCGTTGTTGACGCCGTCGACGGTGAGTCCATTGATTGTGACGTTCGTTGCGTTGCTCACGAGCACCGCGGCGGCAATGGCATCCCCGGTCGCCAGGCTCATGGAGTTTTCCTGAATCGAGCTTGGCACGAGAAACGCGCCCGAATTAGCCTCAATGTCGAGCGACTTGTTGATCGAAAGCTGTTCCGTGTACGTGCCGTTGCAAACGACAATTTCGTCGCCCGCCGATGCCGCGTTAATCGCGTCCTGAATAGTCGTGTACTTCGCGGCCGGACAAATCGCGGAATTGTTGCTCACGACCAGCCTGCTCGGCGGCGCGGCAAAAGAACTGCACGCGGAAAAAATTAAAACAAAGGAAAGCAAACCGCTTCGAAGGACGATTGCATTCGGTAGTTTCACAAATCCCCCTTATCGTCTTCTTCACTCGACGTCTACGGGGCGGAGCTGGGGCCACCCGAATCTGCAAAATGGGGCACCTTACCGGCGGGCAATCTCACGAGAAGTGAGAGGCTAACTCCAGGACAGGGCCCCAAGAGGACAACATCCCTCTGACGCTATTTTACACCAGCAGCGCCCGAGAGCTTTCTTGCGCAAGTTGCGAACAGTTACGAATAGGAACAGCCGCCAGGGCGTGGCGTGCGTTCATTTGTGCGAGGGCAACAAATCCCAGATTGCCGGATCTTCCGCGCCGAGCACCCAGGAACAAAACCCTTGCAGCCCGCGCTCTTTCACGAGCGAGTAGCGCTCGCGGAACGTGCGCGCATCGGTGAAGAACACCCACTCGCGCATGTCCGCTCGATAAATATAAAACCACGCGGCGCGATCGATCGTATCCCACTCGATGTGCCCTCCGTACTGTTTGGCAAGGTCCATCGCGTCGACCGCATTGATGGAATCGGCGGATGGGTTCGGCTTGTCGGCGCCTTTGTCGTCGGATTTGATGGGCGTACCCGCATACCAGTGATAACCGTAGAGCGGGATGCCGAGCGACAACTTTTGCGGCGGCACGGATTTCAGCGCGTAATCGAGATTGCCGGTAGTCCACGCCCAACCCGCCACGGGCCCCGGCGTGGTCCAGTGAGTGTGCTGGTCGTACGTCATCAGGCAGATCAAATCGACGGACTGCGCAAGCGCTTTCAAGTCGTACGCGCCGCGCCAGTTTTCATAAATCCATGCGGAGAAGCCGCCTTCTCCCGGCTGCCCCGGAGCGTTCGGAACGGTGGCAATCGTCAGCTGCAATCCTTCTTTGTGAAACGCGTCGGCTGCTTCGCGAACCAGGTCGGTCAAGGCGTCGCGATCCGTCCAGTGCACGTCCTCGAAATCGAATTGAAAGCCCGTGTAGCCGTTTTCTTTGCAGTCGCGGATGAGCTGAGCAATCATGTTCTGCTTGCCGGCGGAATTTTTCAGCAGCTTGTGAAATTCCTCCTGGCCGAAATCGGCGTTGGCCACGATGGGCATTACGGGAACGTGATGCTCGCGCGCGGTCTCGAGCACAAGCGGATTCGGACCGCCGGAAACGAGGCCGTCGGCGTCCACGCCGTACCATCCGGGAACGAGGATATCGATCTTATCCGCGTGCGCCAGGAACGAACGCACGGAGTTCGGGTCGCGCGTCATATAGAAAAGGGATTTGGGCTGTTGGGCCGGGCTTGCAGGCGAAAGGAAGGGAAGTGTTGCGGCAAATACGAAAATCGCAATGAGTCGTTTCATGATGCGCGCAGTTTATCCGCCCAAAGCATGCGGCGCAACTTCAACGCCATTTCTTTACGGCAGGCCAGAGCTTTTCCAGCGAGCCGAACTTCGCGCCGCGGCAGATGAAAACAGGAATTTCGCGCTCGAGCGCGTACGGATTGTCCGCCGAGGTCCCCACGTATTCCACGTGGTCGAAGAGTGTTTCCAGCTTTTCCTGTGTGTCGTCCAGAACGATCATGCAATTACCCGAGTAACCGCGCGGCCCCCAGAGCCAGTAGCTTTGGTGCCCGCTGAGAGCGGAAGCCAATCTGTACCGCGGTCCGAAGAAATCGATGGCGCCCGCTTGTCCATAATCTTGCGCAAAAATCGCGCAGCCTGGGCGCTCCGCGGGTGAGAGGCGGTTGTACGCAAGGGCGGTTTCCGCGACGATCTCCTGCCAGCCGAATTGATCGGCGTAGTGCTGCGGCAGTGGGGCATGCCTGTGGCTATGTTCGCTGACGGGGATTTTGAACGGAAGCTTGTGCAGGTAGGAAAGAAAATCGTTGACGGGCAGCACGGGCACAACGATGGGCGCCATCACAGCGCCGCTGACGAGAAGAGTGGTCAACGACGCACGCTTCAGCCATTTCTGGCGCGAAATCTCGACAGCGTTTTCAATGACTACGGCGCCCGCCGCCAACAACATCGGATAAATCGGCGCGAGGTAATAATTTTTTCCCTTGAGCGCGACGAAGACCGTAAACGAGGCCAGAAAACACCAGCCGAGAACGCGATACGGCTTCAGGCGGGAAGAGAAGAACAGCGCACAAAGTCCTGTAATCCAAATCGGCGCGTTAAACACCCCCAGGAGGAGACTGTCCTGTAGAAAGTATTGCAACGCGGAAAGTTGCACGTCGCGGCCGTCAGCACGAATGTTGTGCATCAATTGTAGGAACGGCCAGTGGTTGTGCACATTCCAAAGTAGGTTCGGCAGAAAAATCAAGAAAGCCGCGATGCCGCCGAGCCAGAGCCATTTGTTGGCGAAAGCGCGGCGCTGTTCGGTAAGCAAAAGTCCGATCACCATGCCGAAACCGAAGACGGCGATCGAGTATTTCTCCTCGAGGCCGATGCCGGCGACAACGCCGAACCACAACCAATAGCGTGGGTCGCTGCGCTTGATCGCCAGAATCGCAAAGTACGCGCAGCCCATCCACAGGATCGGTTCGAGGCAGTTCGTGGTGAGCAGGCTGCCGTCAGAAAGATAGATCGGCGCGACCAGGATGGCGACGGCGCATAGCACCAGCGCGAATCGCCGGCCGCCAAATTCGCGAGCGATCATCGCGGTCAGCACGACAAGAGCGGACGACGCGAGCGCGGGAATAAATCGAATGCTTCGCAGCGAATCGCCCAGCACGGCCCTGCAAATGCGGATGAGCACCGGAATCAGCGGGGGCTGATCCACATAGCCCCAGGCCAGATGATTGCCGCAGGCCATGTAATCGAATTCGTCACGGAAATAACTGTAGCGGTTGTTGAAGTAGCAATGGAGCAAGAATTTTCCGAGCGCGATGGCGACGACAATCAACATGCCGTTCGCGAGGAAGGACGAACCGTTGTTGGCGGACCCGGGAGAGGCGGGCCGGGTGGACGAAAGGGAAGTCTCGCTCATTCGCAGTCTTGGAGATGCATCGGAGAAATTGTGCTCATCGTTCCTTGATGAAACTAAGGCAGGCGGAAATCTCTCTAGGCAAGAGTAGCAGCGTCACGAGGTAGCAAATAGAGGGCGCTAGCGCTAGCGAGCAAGGCAGAAGTGTAGCGTCGCGGGTGAGTGGTTTCACGATTGCGTGTGGCTCCTCAGAAGGTGATGCTGCACCATAGTATCCCTCAAGGACGCTCGAGACCAACCTTCGAATTTGCGAGGGATCAGAGGAGTGGAATTAGGACCGGGCGCCCCGAGGCAAAACCTGAGGCAAAAGAGGTTTGCCAGCGAGTCTGCTAGCGAGGCTTGGGGATGTGAGAGTTGTAGGAGTCAGGAACCGCGGCGGCGAGTCATAGAGGTGATTGTGCTGGCTATCGTAAGGGAGACCAAAGCAACCATCGCAAATGTGAGAATCGCTACGACCAAAGGAAGCCCCCTTTCAGGACGGCATAACAAAGGGCAAGCGGACTTCCAAACTCAACCTTAGTGTTTTCAAAGACATGGGCTTTGGAACTGGAAGCCTGTGTCACTCTGAAGGGACATGTGTCGGTCAAAAGGGACATGGCCCACCAATTGTGGCAGTAATAGTACTGGAACGCTTCGGCTATCCCGCAAATTGCCTCTGCATTACGCTCTTAAACGCGGAAAGGAACCCACCGATTAGGCTTTGCTTAGGCGAATTGATCCGTCGCCGGTGTGAATTGTCACCGACTGGCCGCCGCCATTCATCTTGCCGTGGAGCTGGGAATTGCTGAAGGTCCCTTCCACCGTGACCGGCAAGCCTACGCTGATGTGCCCATCGCCTGTGCTGGCGTCAATATTTGCCTGGATGTCGCCGGGTAACGCCAAGTCCACGCTGCCGTCGCCGGTGCGGATGTTCCAATTGTCGGTAATCTTCGAGCCGGGAAGGACGCGCGTGTCCACGCTGCCGTCGCCGCTTTTGATATTGAGTCCGTCGAAGCGGCCCGCGACGCGCACGTGGCCGTCACCGCTGTCGGCGTCCAGTTTGCCATCGAGCTCGCGCGCTTCAATCGAGCCGTCGCCGGTGTGCAACCGGATGTCGCCCTTGAGCGAATCCACGGTGATGCTGCCGTCGTTGGTGTGCAGGTCGATGGTGCCGACCAGCGTATTGGCATGGACGGAGCCATCACCCGTATAAACGCTGACTTTTCCGTGAATGGAGTTTGCTTCGACCGAACCGTCGCCGGTGTGGGCGTCCAGATCGGCTTCCTGTGGCATCAGCACGTCAATGTGCAGCCTTCGTCCATGGCCGCCCCAGGAAAATCCCCAATGTACCGTGGTGCGGGCAATAAGCTCGACCGTATCGCCGTTCTGCTTGGCTTCGATGTGCAAGTTCTTGTCGATCTCGTAGCCTTCGTACTCGACGTGGAACTGGACGGTCTTGGCGTCGCCGGTGGTGACGCGCACGCTGCCGTCGTTCGTGTCCACGCGCACGTTGGCGCGGCCGGAAACGATGTAGTTTTTGCTCCAATCTTCAGCGCTGGCGCGAGGCGCCAAGGCTGCCACGGTGAGCAGGGCAGCAGCGGCAATTCCCAAGCGAAGGGCGGTGGTGCGGTTATAGAACAGTTTCATGGCTCGAAGCCTCCGTAGCATCGCGTTCCAAGAACTCTCCCACAGCGTTCCATGGGCCTTCAAAAGTAGGTACGTTCCCTGGTTCCGAAATGTTCCCTTACCCCTTTACCTTTGCCGATGATATCCAGGTACATCCTGCGCTATGACAGACGTAGGTCCGGTGGAAATGTCAGGGCCCGCAAAGAGGTTGATTTCGGCCCAAGGATTAGGTCCGGGGATCTCGGCGAGTCTTTGGCCGCTCAATTGTGCGCGGCCTGCTTCTTTTTGCCCGAGGTTGCTGGCCGTTTGGCGCCCGGTTTGGCGCGCAACGCAGCCAGGAATTGCTCCGTCGGCAGAGTATTGATCACGTCGCGCTTTTCGAGCCAGCCGCGCCGCGCCATCGTCACGCCATGGCGGATCAGCGCCAAATTCCCCGCGTTGTGCGAGTCCGTCGAGATGACCACTTTTACGCCGCGGTCCTTGCACATTCGAAGGTATACGTCCTTCAAATCCAGACGGTCCGGGTAGGAGTTGCACTCCATGGCCACGCCGTGCTTCGCGCAAGCCTCCAGGATCTTTTCCATGTCGTAGTCGATCGGGTCGCGCCGCAGAAGCACCCGCCCCGTGGGATGCCCGATAATTTGCGTGTAGGGATTCTCGATCGCGGCCAGCATCCGTTCGGTCATGGCCGCGCGCTCCAAATTGAAATAAGAGTGGATCGAGCACACCACCACGTCCAGCTGTGCCAGCAATTCGTCCGAGTAATCGAGTGAGCCATCCTTCAAAATATCGACCTCGGCTCCCGCCAACACGCGAATCCCCAAGCCTTTGTCGCTCGCGGCGTGAATCTTTTTGATGTGCGCGGCCATGCGTTTTTCGTCCAGACCATTCGCCACCGTGACCGCTTTCGAATGGTCCGTGATGGCGATGTACTGGTGCCCCAGCTTGCGCGCCGCTTCCGCCATCTCTTCGATGGAGTTCTTTCCATCGCTGGCGGTCGTGTGCATTTGCAGATCGCCTTTCATATCTTTTAGCTCGACCAGGTGCGGCAATTTGTGGGCTTCGGCCGCGGCGATTTCGCCCGTGTTTTCGCGCAGCTCCGGCGGAATGTAGTCCAGCTTCAGCTTCGCGTAAATTTCTTCTTCCGTGCGCCGGGCGACGGGTTTCTCTCCCTTGAGCGTCGCCAAAGCGTATTCGTTCAACGTCAGCCCCATGTCGTTTGCGCGCCCGCGCAGCGCCACGTTGTGCTCTTTCGATCCGGTGAAATAGAGCAGCGCCGCGCCGAAGCTTTCCTTTTCGAGCAGCCGCACGTCCACCTGCAATCCGTTTTGCAGCGTGAAGCTGACCTTGTTTTCTCCATGAGCCAATGTCTGGTCGATGTCTGGAAACTCCAGAATGTGCTTTGCCAGCGCGTCCACGTGTTTCTGCGATGTGTGCCCGTCGCCGAGCGTCAACAACAAGTCCAGATCGCCCACGGTTTCCTTGCCGCGCCGCAGCGATCCCGCCGGCGTCACGCTTTCCACGGCTTTGCCCGCTTTCCTGATGTGCGCGATGATCGCCATGGCGGCGTCTTCCGCCGCATCGATGTGGAAGCGCCCGGACGACTTCTTGAACACCTCGATGGCCTTCAGGATATTTTGTTCGCTTTTTTCTCCAAATCCCGGCAGGTCGCGCAGCTTGCCTTCTTTCGCAATTTTCTCGACGTCCGCGACCGTCCCCGCTTTGAAGTTCGACCACAGGAACGCGACTTTTCTCGGGCCGAGCGATTGCAGCTGCAGCAAGTCGAGAATCGTCGCGGGATATTTCTTGAGCAGTTTTTTGCGCAGCGCGTAATCGCCGGTCTTCACGATCTCCTGAAGGTGTTCGACCATGCGCTCGCCGATTCCCGGCAGCTCCTCGAGCTTTTCCGGCTCCTTGACGAGTTGCTCGATCGAATCCGGCAGCCCATCGATCAGCTCCGCCGCTTTTTCGTAGCTGCGGTAGCGGCCAATGATGGCTCCGTCGATTTCGAGTAGTTGCGCGGTCTCGCGCAGGATGCGGGCGATCTGTTTGTTGTCCATCCGCCGATTATAGAGCGAGACGCCCACGAAAAACACGCACCGGACGTTCGGCCTAAAGGAACCTCATTCTCCTGCTAGTGCGTTTATCAGGGGAGCCATCGGCCAGGATAAGCACAGACTGCGAGTGCTGGTTCCGCTTTCACCCCTTTTGCAAAAGTGCTAAAGTTACCGCTTCCAACCTTGAGCCACATGCGTCCTCATATTTCCGACAAGAAGTGGGCATGTATAGCTGCAATCTGTTTCTTGGGGATGGCGGCGTTCGTTATATTTGTAATTAAGCCTGGAGGTTTTGAGGGGCAAGGAGCTTGGTATTATCTTTTGTTCCCCGGCGCGCTTCCTGCTTCTGTGCTTTCGGACCTGACTTATGAGCGTGTGCCCACCCTTTACCCTGCCATTTATTGGTCGCTGGTCATCAGCTTCACATTCGCTTGGTATTGGGGGATCAGTTACGCGACCATCAGAAGTTTCCACGCGCGCGGCTGGCGCCTGGGGTCCCCGGAATTCTAGTCATTTTGTTCAGGCCGCGCTTGCTTCCAACTCACGCTCGGCCGCCGGCGATTTTTGGAAAATAGATCCACACGTGGCCGCCATTGTCGTCCTCGCCGAACACGAGTTCGCCGTCCAGTCCCGTGAGAGCATCGCCGAACTGATAGCCGTAGCGCCGTTGCTCCAGCACGGAGGCGGCGACGCCCAGATTCGTTACGCTGCCCGAAACCGTGTCGCAGCAAAACAAATTCGCAATGCCGTCGCCGCAAGAGCCGAAGAGCCGTCCGTCGAACGTCACCGCCATCGGTCCCACGGGCGCGAGATGCGCTTTTCCGAGCGCGCGGAAACCTTTCTCTTCATCGAAAGAAAAAAGCCGCCCGCTTGCATCGGCCGTGAAGAGCAAGCCGCTCTGCCGGTCTCGTGCCCAGCGGACCGAAGCCGTCCAGTCGCCCTCCGGCAGATGCACGGCCGCGCGCCGCAAGCTCCCAGCGGATAAATCGAATCGCCAGAGTTGTGTGCCCTCGTCTTGCCCATACACCGCCGCGCGTCCGAGTCCCAGGCGCCCACGCCCCGGCGCTTCTCCGACAACGGTAATCTTCCCAGACTCGAAATCCATCGTGAACAAATGGTGCGGAGTCACGCCGACAATGGTTTTTCTTGCGCCGTCAGCCACCGCGTGCACGACCGGCTCGCCTGCAACGCACTCCCCGAGGTCTTCCAGCACGGGCTCCTTGAGGCCCCACTCCTGAATCCAATCCTCCGCAAGATTCAGCGTCGGCAGCGCAATAGCACGCCCACCGCGCGGTCCATTCACAAATGCAATCACGCGGTTTGTGCCGCAGCAAATCGCGGCCGTATCGGTCGCGCCCGCCACAGCCCCTGCGTCCAGCACGATTCCCGTCAGCCCGTGAAACGCCGCGCCAAAAATATGCGCCTGCCGCCCACTCGTTCCTCCATAGACGTGCCCCTGCTCGTTGATGTCCAGCGCCGTGATGCGGCTCTCGTCATGGGTGATCGGCGTGGTCATGCCCGGCAGGCACATCGGAAATGCCACCATCATGCCCTCGCGGACAAATTGGTGCGCCAGCTCGTTCAAATACGCTTTGATCTCCGGTGAATCGCGGTCAAATCTCGGTTTCGTTTGCATGTCCGCGCTCCTCATCCCCACATCCGAATCGGAAGGTGCGCGTTGGGCCGCTTCCGATTTGCAGGCATCGAGACTTTGAAGATTCCGGAAGGGCGATTGCCCACGTGGCCAAAGAAAAGGTCACCGTTGTGATCCACCGCGCCGCGCGAGACGTAGTGCGCCAGGCCCGTCGGATGCACGAGTTGCGAAACCTCCTCGCGCTTGAGCGTTTCCGGATCGAGTCGCCATACGACGCCCTCGTTTTGCTTTCGCGATTCGGGCGTCGGATTGTATTTTGCGTCGCGCCAGCGCGAGGCAACGAAGTACAGTTTGCCGTCGCCGCCGAAGGTCAGCCCGCCGCAATGGTCGCGGTACATGTCGACGGGAAAGCTGGTGTCGCGCGGCTGCGTCGCCGGGCCGAGGTCTTCCACGCGCGGCCATTCGCCCTCGTTCGGCCAGATGCGCATCAGCCGCGGATTTGGGCACCACGTCGATGCGTAAACCGACTCGCGGTCGGGCGCGGGCGCAATGTCGTAGAAAACGCTGTGCCAGCCGGTCTGGTAATTCAAATCATGCGGCAGAAGCCCGGGAGAAATTTCCAGCCGGTCCGTTTCCGGCGTGTAGCGCACCAGGCGGCCGTAGTCGCTGCTGGTCCACACGCGGTGCTTCTTATCGAGAAACAGCGCCTGCGGATTGATCGAGCTGATGCGTCCCACGTCGCGCCGCTTGCGGGTGCGAAGGTCGTAGATCATGAAATGATCGCGCGGGTAGCTCATCGCGTAGAGCAGGCCGCGTTCTTCATCGTGCAGCAAGCAGCGGCAGCCTTCTTTCGGAATCAGCGTATCCCACCAAAGAACCTGGTCGTTGCGCGTGTCGAACGCCAGCAGCGCGGAGCCGCGGAAGCAGCGCTTCTTGTCGTGCCAGGAATGCCACGGCGAATAAACCGGCAGATCGATGGGCGGTCCGGAAAGATGCGTGGCCATATAGAGCACGCCGTCGTGCATCGAGGGCGCAAAGCTGTAATGGATTTTGCACTGCGTGGCGCGGCCGGAATCGCCGGGATCGTCGACCTTTTCGGCGAGATCGAAGAGATAGTCGAGGTCGTCGCGCTGCTCGTTGTAGCGCGTCGGCTTGACCACGCCTCCTGGCACGCTCTCCGCGCAAGCCGCCGCGTATATTCTGCCGTCCGGACCGACGGAAAGCGCCCAGCACGTGTCGGAGTCCGGATGTCCGGTGAAGGGATACCACTTGACGGGATAAGGCGTGGCGTCGGCGGGTTGCGCTTCGACCGCTGGTTGCATTCTCTCCGCTGCCGGCGAGGCTGCTTCCGCTGCAATCGCCGGCGCGAGGCCTGCCGCCAGCGCTCCGCCGCCCACTTTCATAAAAGTACGCCGATCGATTTCCAGTCGTGAACTCATCGGTCTCCTCCGAGGCGCTTCCGCAAGGTATGCGCCCTGCGCGCCGCGCACAAAACTCCGAAACGTTCGAGACGTGCTCTGTCGCCCGCATCCTACGCTTCCGCCGCGCTCTGCACAACGAATGCGTCTCGAATTTAGCTAAGAGGAAAGCTGCCAGACGCCGCGCCCACGTCTGGACGAGCACTGGACGAGACGGCGACGCGCCAGATTCCGCGCGTAGAATTGCGTTCCGTGAGATAGACTCACCCCGAAAGCCATGCGGAAATGGCTTGCGTTTTGTATTTGAGCCGGACGACTTAATTTCGGGGAGGGCTGCTTGCGTTTGTTGAGCGTGGCAATTTTTATTTCGGCTCTTATTTCGTCGCTAGTCGGCAGCGTTTCTTCGGCGCAATTGCGGCCTGCGGCGCAAGCCTCGATCACGCCCGAAAAAATCATCATCGACACCGACATCGGCGACGACATCGACGACGCGTTCGCCGTCGGGCTGGCGCTCAAGAGCCCCGAGCTGGAAATTCTCGGCATCTCGACGACCTTCGGAGACACCGAAGCGCGCGCGAAAATTCTCGACCGCCTGTTGGGCGAAGCCGGGCGCTCGGATATTCCCGTTCTTGCCGGCATTCCGACCCATGCGCCCAATCCGATGAGCCAGCGCCGCTACGGCGAGGGCGGCCATTTCGCGAAGGCGTCCCATCCAAGCGCCATCGACTTCATTCTCGACGAAATTCGCCGCTATCCCGGCCAGATCACGCTTGTCGCCATCGGCCCGCTGGTAAACGTCGGCGCGCTGATCGACAAGGATCCGCAAACCTTCCTCAAACTGAAGCGCGTCGTCATGATGGGCGGCTCGATCAAATGCGGCTATGGAGAATTGTGGTTTTGCACCGCGCACGGGCCGGACGCGGAGTGGAACATCATCAACGACATTCCCGCCGCCCAAAAACTGTTTCTCTCGGGCGTTCCGCTCTATGTGATGCCGCTCGATTCCACGCAATTGAAATTCGACGAGGTCAAGCGCGCCTTTCTGTTTCGGCAGGGAACCCCCGTCACGGATGCGCTCACGCTGCTCTATCACGAGTGGGGGCAGCAAACGCCCACTCTGTTTGACCCCATGACGCTCGCTTACATCCTGAATCCGCAAATCTGTCCGGTCGAGCCGATGCACATCCGCGTCGACGATAAAGGCTTTACGCGCGAGGAGCCGGGCACGCCAAACGCACAAGTCTGTATGCACTCAGACGCAGACGCATTCTTCCATCTCTTGATTAGCCGCCTCGCGGAGAATACAGAGGGAGGCAGAGGCAGTAAATGAAGTAAAGGAAGTAAAGGATAAGGATCGGAAAAACGCCAAGCCCAACGTTTCCACCGCGGGCCGACGATTGTTCGCAGCATTCAGATTGGAAGTTTCTAATCCTTTGCCTCCTCTACTTCCTCAACCTCCTCTACCTCCTCGACCTTTTTTACTCACTTCATACCAACCACTACCCACGATCACAAAAAAACCGGCAGAGGGGCGCTCTCTGCCGGTCGAATGATGCCTTTGTTTATTTGGATCAGGTAGGCTTTTGCACGTTCGCTGCCTGGGGGCCTTTCGGTCCCTGGACAATCTCGAACTCTACCGGATCTCCTTCCTGCAAGGTACGGTAGCCATCCCCTACGATAGCGGAATAATGAACAAAAACATCTGGACCATCCTCGCGCCCGATGAAGCCATACCCTTTCGAGTTATTAAACCATTTTACGGTTCCTTGCACCTATGTTCTCCTCCTGACGGAGACCTGGAAGTTTCTCCTGGCGAGCCTGATCGGGACATTTGCAGTCGCCATTTTTTACAAATTGCGCGGAGTGTACCAGAAAGATGCTTTCAGTCAATAGTCCAATCGTATTTTTGCGTTCGATAAAAATGCGATATTCCGAGCATAAAAACGATTCAGTATAGACTCGGCCACTTGGCGCGCGGCCATCTGCCCGCAATTCTTCGCAACTTGCGGGGAACACAGGATTTGCACGTATCGTCTTGCGATATGAATCGTTTGTTTCGCGTTCGTGACATTTGGCGAAGGATTTCCAGAGGCCGTGCTAGATCAGGACCGGGCCAGGAAGCGCAGATAATAGAGAATTCCCGCCACGGATTTTGCGTCGCGAATTTTATTTCTGCGAATCATCTGCTCGATCTCGCTGGGTGTGAAGCTCTTCGGCGTGATGCGTTCGTCCTCCTCCGGTTCGGCCTCGCCCTCGGTCAAACCTTCGGCGAGAAGGATGTACATACGCTCTTCGAGAAAGCCTGGGGTTGGAAATACGTCGAGAAAAACGTGGAATCGTTTTGCGCGATAACCGGTTTCTTCGATCAATTCGCGGGCGGCTGCCTTGCGGGGGTTTTCTCCGTGATCGATGCGCCCGGCGACGAGTTCCCAGAGGAATTGCCGCGTGGCGTGGCGATACTGGCGAATCATCAGAATGCGCCCGTCGGCGAAGACGGGCAGCACCACGACAGAACCGGGATGCGTGATGACTTCGCGCGTCGCGCGCACGCCGCCCGGCTCAATCACTTCATCGCGGCGGACGCCAAAGACCCGGCCCTGGTAAATCATTTTGCTGCGAAGAATCCTCGCCTTGGTGCGGCTGGCTGTTTTGGAAGGCATATTCGCTACGTTTTCCCCGGCGTTATCATACACTGTAGGGGCACGATATATCGTGCCCCTACGGACTCGTCGAGACGAGCCCCGTAGCGCCTTTATCCGGCATCTTCGATTTTTATGCCCATCAACACCATCATCGTGGACGACGAAAAGCCGGCGCGGGACGAGCTCGCCTACTTGCTCAAGGCATTTCCCGAAGTGAATTTGATCGGGCAAGGGAAAAACGGCGTCGAAGCTGTCTCGCTCATCAAAGAGCATGCGCCCGATCTCGTGTTTCTCGATGTGCAGATGCCGGGGCTCGATGGCTTCGGCGTTCTGAAAAAGCTGGTCGAACGCAGAATGAAAATGCCTCACGTCGTCTTTGCCACGGCGTTCGATCAGTACGCCGTCCAGGCGTTCGACGTAAATGCCGTCGACTATGTGCTCAAGCCCTTCGACAAGGCGCGCATCGCGAAAGCCATTCAGAGGGCGCGCAAAATGCTGGACACGCAAACTTCCGCCACTGACCGCCTGGAACAGCTTGTCACCCAGCTAGGCGCGGCTAAGAGTGCCCCGCAGCACGTGAAAGTCCTCGTGAAGTCGGGTCAACGGTTGCTGCTCGTCGATGCGGAGGACATCATCTTCGCGACGACCGACGGCGGTGCCATCGTCGTTGTGACGCGCGAACTCGAAGGCTCTTCGAACTATCGCACGCTCGAAGAATTGAACGCCACGCTCGATTCGGACTCCTTCTTGCGCCCGCACCGCTCGTTTCTTGTGAACATCCAGCACATCAAGGAAGTCGTGCCGTGGTTCAACTCCACCTTCATCCTGAAAATGAACGACAAGAAAAACACCGAAGTCCCCGTCAGCCGCGTGCAGGCGAAGCGCCTCCGTGAACTATTTAAGCTGTAGGATCTCCTCATGCCCGAATCTTTGTGGCGTCGAAAAATTGGCCCCTTGACGACTGTATATGCGATGTCGGGCATCGTGTACTTTGGCTTCGCCATCGAAATAATTGGTTCTCTCCTCGGAGGCAACGAGATCGAGCATTCTCCCCAAACAAGTTCGTTTTGGGCATACCTGAGAATTGCGTCAGTCTTGCTGACAGTCGTCGCACCGATACCGGCCCTGGCCGCTTTCGCCAATGTTCAGGGCGCGGCAAAAGAAGCAACGGGCACGCCCATGCGCATCCTGATTTGGTTCGTCGTGGTGCTTGGTTTTTTTGTTTCGCTGGCAGAGAGTATGTGGACATGCGGGGGTCATCCAACGTGGCTCCGCGGCTTTCCGGGCTGAAAGCGCGATCGGAAAAGCTGTGTTAGCATCGTGCGTACCGCGCGTACAACCTTGACGATGGATTTTTCGCTTAACGACCACCAAAAACTGATTCGCGACACCGTCCGCCAATTTATGGACGCGGAAGTGCGCCCTACCGTGAAGCAGCGCGACCGCGAAGAACGTTTTCCCGCGGAGGAAATCAAGAAACTCGCCGAAATGGGCTGCTGCGGGATGATGACTCCCGAAGAGTGGGGCGGCCCGGGCCTGGACACGCTTTCCTACGTCCTGATGCTCGAGGAAGTGGCCGCTGTCGACGCCGGCATGGCCACATCCCTCGGCGTCACAAATTCCGCGGTGCAAATTCCGCTGCTGAAGTTCGGCACCGAGGAGCAAAAGCAAAAATATCTTCGCCGCTTGGCCACGGGAGAAATCCTCGGCGCCTTCTGCCTCACGGAGCCCGCCGCCGGTTCCGATGCCGCGGGGATTCAGGCGCGCGCCGTAGCGATGAATCGCGTGGGCTCGGGACTCGGGGTGAAATCCTCTCCGGCGCCAAGCCTCGCCCCAGGAGCGGCAGCATCCTGGGCCGGAGCGCCCCTCGGAACTCCAAGCGGCGACATGTATCGCCTGAACGGTACAAAGATCTGGGTCTCGAACGGCGACGTCGCGGGTCTCTTCATCGTCTTTGCCAAGACCGATCCAGACGCGGGCGCGAAGGGCATCACCGCGTTTCTCGTCGAGCCAGGCTTTCCCGGCTTTAAAGTTGGCCGTCACGAGGACAAAATGGGCCAGCGCAGCTCGCCCACGGTCGAAATCCTCCTCAACGACTGCCAAGTTCCTCGCGAGAATCGCCTCGGCGAAGAGGGACAAGGCCTTAAAATCGCTCTCAGCACGCTCAACGGTGGGCGCATCGGCATCGCAGCGCTGGCGGTCGGGCTGGCCCAGGGCGCGCTGAACGAGTCCATCAAACACGCGAAGCAGCGCCGCGCGTTTGGCAAAACTATCAGCGAATTTCAGGCCATTCAATGGATGCTTGCCGACATGCAAACCGAAATCGAAGCTGCCCGCGGCCTCGTCTATCATGCTGCATGGCTTAAGGATACGCATCCCACGAAGCTGGGCTCGGCCGCGTCGAAGGCCAAGCTCTATGCCAGCGAGATGGTCAACCGCGTAGTCGCCAATGCGGTGCAAATCCATGGCAGCTCGGGCTATTCCCGGGAGACCGATGTCGAACGCATGTACCGCGACGCCCGGGTCATCACCATTTACGAGGGCACCAGCGAAATCCAGAGAACCATCATCGCCAGAGACCTTCTGGGGAAGCCCAATTGACACCGCGCGCCCCAAACTTGACTGGCGCCCGCTCACACCCCAAGTTTCCCCTTGACATCTATTAACTCTTATGCTACTATTCCACAAGTTGAAAGACATGGCATCACGGCGCGCGGCCGACCCAACCCAAACGCGAACATCTTCTCGCCCGATTTCAGCCTCCGCTAACTCGTTTATATGCAACACTTACGAATCGCCCGTAAACGCGGTATCTAAAGGACTTACGCAAAAATTAACTCCTTTAGATGCAACACTTACAAAAAATCAGGGGGGAGGGGCATCTCTTGGCCAACGCGCCTGAACCAAAGAAGCGGGTCGTCAGCGGCATGCGGCCGACCGGGAAGCTGCACATTGGCCATTATTTCGGCGCGCTCGAAAATTGGGTGCGGTTACAAAACGACCCCGGCTACGAGTGCTTCTATTTCATCGCCGATTGGCACGCACTGACGAGCGACTACGCGGACACCTCCGCCGTAGCCCAAAACACCATCGAAATCATGACCGACTATCTGGCGGCCGGCCTCGATCCGAACAGGGGTAATTGCACAATTTTTCAACAGTCGCTCGTCCCCGAGCATGCCGAACTGCACTTGCTGCTCTCCATGGTGACGCCGCTAAGCTGGCTCGAACGCGTTCCCACCTACAAAGAAGCGCTCGAGCAGGTGAAGGATAAGGACCTCCACAATTACGGCTTCCTCGGCTACCCCTGCCTGCAAACCGCCGACATCGTAATTTACAGCGAGGAGGGTGTGCCGCTATTTGTGCCCGTGGGGGAGGATCAGGTCTCCCACGTCGAGCTGAGCCGAGAGATCGTCCGCAGGTTCAATTCCTTTTACGGCTTCTCGATAGATCAAAAATTGTTCGACATGGAAAATCGTCATGAGTTGGGAATGCTTTGTGCACAATTCGGCTTTTGGGGAGCTGATAAGTTGCCACCTGAGCAAAGACCACTTGTCGAGGCCGAGTTGCGGCGAAAAATTCAGGAAGCTGGAGCAAAAAACATTCTGGAGAAGCATCCTGACGCAAGGGCACTTCTCCGCATTGAAGAGGTGTTAACCGAGCCTGGCGTCATGCTGACGAAGACGCCGAGGATACCGGGACTTGACGGTCGGAAGATGTCGAAGAGTTATGGCAACGCGATTACGTTGAGCGAGCAGGACGACGACATCCGCAAGAAAACGAAAGTGATGGTGACGGACCCGGCGCGGAAGCGGCGGACGGACCCGGGAAATCCGGACGTGTGTCCCGTCTACGACTGGCATAAACTGTTCTCATCGGGCGAACCGGGCCGCTTGGATTGGGTGCGCCAGGGCTGCACGACAGCCGGAATCGGCTGCATCGAGTGCAAAGCGGCCATGGCTGAGAATTTGATCAAGTGGATCACCCCGGTCCGCGAGCGCCGCGTGAAGTGGGAGAACGACCCAAAGGGCGTAATGGAAATGATTCACGAAGGCTCGAAAAAAGCGCGTGTCGAAGCCACGAAAACGATGGAGCGCGTGCGTGAAGCGGTTTTTCATTGGAACGGCAAGCGAAACGAAATCGGCCGCGATTCCGGCAGGTCGGGATGAGAGACTTTGGTCAAGCGAGATGCGAAGCGCAAATAGTATGAGCAAACCTGTTTTGGCCGCGCTTTGGGGGATCGCGATCGGCGTTACCGCCATTGGGGGTTCGTGGCATACCCCGACTGCCGTGCCGCCGAACTGGAAATTCGATATTCAGTTCCCAGGAGTGTTCGTAGTTCTTTATGCGGGATGGTTTTTAGGTTCATTGCAAGTGATGATGAGTCCCATCGTGGTCTGCGCGTTGACAATTTTGGCAAACGCATTTGTTTATTATGCGTTGGCGAGGATGATTCTGTTTTTTGGACAAAGGCGGAAGGAAGCCTGACGGATATTCAGGACGAAATGCCGTAGCTTGAGTCACTAAAGGATGAGTGAAAGAACGAATGGCGACGCCGAGTAACAAGATGACCGGGAACACGGCCTACAAGGTGAACATACCTTTGTATGAAGGGCCGCTCGACCTGCTGCTGGATTTGATCAAGCAGCAGAAAATGAGTATTCACGATATTCAGATTTCGCTGATCACTGCGCAATACCTCGAATACCTGCACAAGCTGGAAGAATTGAACGTGGATGTGTCCGCCGATTTTGTCTATATGGCCGCGACCTTGATTTACATCAAATCGAAGATGCTTCTGCCGCCCGATCCGCTGGCAGCGGAAGAGGGCGCGGAAGGCGATCCGCGGGCGGAGTTGGTGCAGCGGCTTGTCGAGCACGAGAAATTCAAGAATGCGGCGCAGCTCTTGTATCAGAAGCAGCAGATCGAAGAAAACGTTTGGTCGAAGCCGGACAAGTCGCTTTACAACGACGAAGGAACGGAAGGCGAGCTGGTCGTTTCGCTCGTGGACTTGGTGAAAGTGTTTCAGCAGGTTCTGGAGCGGCGCAAGGAAGTTTCGCGCATCGAATTGCACCACGAGCAATTCACGGTGGCGCAGATGATCGCCCAGTTGCGTGCGCAGATTCTGGCCAGCGGGGACAGCACGGTGAGTTTGATTACATTCTTTGAAGCCTGCCCGTCGCGGCACGCGATGATCGTCGCGTTTCTCGCGGTCCTGGAAATGGTGAAGCTGCAAGCCGTGGGATTGGCGCAGGACAAGCAGTTCGGAGAAATTGTGGTGAAAAAAGGAAAGTCCTTCGACGTGGCGTTCGATGAGAATGGAGCACTGCGGCTGGTGGATGAGGAATATAAATAGGAGGTAGAGGAAGTAAAGGAAGTTAATGAGGTAAAGGATGAGGAGCCCCGCAATCTGAGTATGCGGAGACCGCCAATGTGCCACGGCGAAACGGGTTTTTCCTTTATCTCCTCTACCTCTTTTACGTCCTCTACTTCCTTTTCCTTCACAGGGGTTAACGCATGACGAATGAAGAGAGAAAAGCGGCGCTGGAAGCAATCATCTATGCGGCGGATGAGCCGGCCACGATCGAGCAGCTTGCCAAAGCGCTCGGCGAAGACAAGCTCATTGTGCAGTCGTCGCTGGACGAGTTGGTGGCGAGTTATGCGAGCGAAGAACGCGGCATCGAAGTTCGCGCCGTGGCGGGCGGGTACAAGCTCTATACCAAGCCGCAGCAGCATGACGTGGTGCGGAGATTCATCAAGAGCTTGCGGCCGCCGCTGCGGTTGACGATGCCCGCCCTCGAAACGCTGGCCGTGATCGCGTACAAGCAGCCGGTAACATCGCCCGAAATTTCGGAGATTCGCGGCGTGAACACGTCGGGCGTGATCAGCACGCTGCTGGATAAGCGGTTGATTACGACAGCCGGCCGCAAGGAAGTGATCGGAAGGCCGATCCTATATAAGACATCGAAAGAATTCCTCATGCGCTTCGGGTTGAGCGATTTGGAAGAATTGCCGAGCTTGAAAGAGTTCGAGGCTCTGGCGCGAGAAGCGCTGGGAAGCGATGAAGGAGTGGCGCGGTCTGGCGAGGATTTTGGAGAAGGAGAGGTTGTTCCCGCAGAGGGTGCCGCTGTGGACGGCCTGGAAAACATCCCAAACGTGCAGGCCGAGCCAGACGTGATCGCCACGGGACAAGCCCTTGTGGTGGACGAATCGCCCGCCGCCGTTCCGGGAGCTGATGATCGAGACTCGGGGAGTACCTCGCTGGAGCGCGTCGAGCAAGGAATCGCGGAAGCGGAAGCTTGGCGCGAACACGAGGCGTTGGCAACAGCCGAAGGCATGCCTTCGGGAGAGCTGGATGAGGATCCATTGCCGCCTTCGGTGAGGTCGACTGCCGCGGGAGAGTAGAGGAGAACGTCGCAGCGCGATCGTTATCAAGTCGTAGGAATGAGATTGGCGTTTGCGCGTAGGGGCACGATGTATCGTGCCCCTACAGCCACATTAGAGGCGCAAACGCCATTACCGGCGCAAACGCCAGGACGACACAAAACGAAATGCAGGAAAGATTGCAGAAGATTATCGGGCGGGCGGGGATTGCTTCGCGGAGGCACGCAGAGCAATTGATTCTGAGCGGACAGGTGCGCGTGAACGGAGTCGTCGTGCGGGAGTTGGGCACGAAAGCAGACGCGTCTACCGATAGGATCGAGGCGGCGGGGAGAAGGGTAGAAGCCGGCGCTCAGCGAAACGTTTACCTGGCGCTGCACAAACCGCCCGAGGTGGTCTCGACGATGGCCGATCCCGAAGGACGGAAAACGCTTCGGAATTGTCTGCGCGGGTTGCCGGAGCGCGTGTTCCCCGTGGGGAATTTGGAATACGCTGCGGCGGGACTGGTGTTTCTGACGAATGACGGCGACCTTGCCGCGGAGATGCTCAAGAATTGGGCGCAGATCGAGCAGGTGTATCACGTCAAAGTGAAAGGGATGCTGACGCTCGCGGATCTGGACCGGATCGGCAAGGAAGCCGGAGTGAAAATGAAAACGGTGCGGCAGCCGGATGCAACGCGCGGACGCGGCCGAGGTCGACAACGCGGACAGGCGCAGCAAGGCGTGACGGCGGCGAATTACTGGTACGAAGTGCGCATGCGAGATTCGCGGAAAGAAGAGTTGCGGCACGCGTTGATGAAGGAACGGCACCCGCTGGAGAAATTGGTGCGGATTGGATTGGGAAGCCTGTCAATTGAGGGAATTCCGCGCGGGAGATACCGTTTGCTCGCGCCGAATGAGGTTGAGGCGCTGCGAAAGAGCTTTGCCGGGAAGCGCGACGATTTGCGAGCAGGGAAACGTAAGCCTGCCGCCGCGAAGGCGGCGACCTCTCGCCCATCCTGAGTCCATGCAAGAACGATTGCAGAAAATTATGGCGGCGTGCGGCGTTGCGTCGCGACGCGCAGCCGAGGAGATCATTGCGGGCGGCCGCGTAACGCTCAACGGCGCGGTGGTGCGAGAACAGGGAACGAAGGCGGACCTCGATCGCGACGTGATTTGCGTGGACGGAAAGCAGATCGGCAAGAAAGAGGAGTTGTTTTATTTCTTGCTGAACAAACCGAAGGGCTACGTAACGACGGTCAGCGATCCGGAGGGCCGGCCAACCGTCATGGATCTGCTGGGCAAGATCGACGCGCGTGTGTATCCGGTGGGGCGGCTGGATTATGCGAGCGAAGGATTGCTGCTTATGACGAACGACGGGGCGATGGCGCAAAAGTTGACGAAGGCTGGTTCGCACGTGGCGAAAACATATTTGGTCAAGGTGAGCGGCAAGCCGGAAGAGAAAGAACTTGCACGATTGCGCGCGGGGATCGGAATCGAATTGGAGGATGGACGTCGCGTGAAAACTTCTCCGGCGAAGATTCGGCTCGTGGAAGATGGCGCGAATCCGTGGTACGAAGTGATTTTGATCGAGGGGCGGAACCGGCAAATCCGGCGCATGTTCGAGAGAGTAGGACACTTCGTTGAAAAAATCCGGCGCGTGCAACTGGGGCCGCTGGTTCTGGATGTCGAACCTGGGAAGTATAGAGCATTGCGGCGAGCCGAGATTGAGCAGCTGAAGAGAGCAGTGGGAAATAAATGAAGTAGAGGAGTTAAAGGAAGTAAAGGAGGTAGAGGAAAAGCGCGGGACATTGGCTTGTGGGACACGGCTTGCGGCGCGCGCTGTGCAACCATCGATTCCTGATGCGAAAATATGACGTAGGCAAGAAGAACGAAGAGCAATCGCAAGGGCGCTGAGAGCGCCGGAGAATTACACGGAATTTATGGCGCAGAGCATCGAGGATTTAATTCCAGATTACATTCGAGGGCTGCCCGTGTACGTACCGGGACGGCCGATTGAAGAAGTCGAGCGCGAGCTGAAAATTCACGCGGTGAAGCTGGCGTCGAACGAAAATCCGCTGGGGCCGTCGCCACGCGCGGTGGCAGCTGCGAAACGCGCTCTGGAGCACGCGAATCGGTATCCGGATGGCGGCGCGCACGCGTTGCGCGAAGTGTTGGCGCAGCGCACGGGCGTCTCGATGGACGAGATTTTCGTGGCGCTGGGCTCCAGCGAAATTATCGACCTGGCTTCGCGCGTGATTCTGCGTGCGGGGCTGCAAGGGCTGACGTCGCACGGAAGTTATGCGCCTTTTTCGGTGGCGATTCGCGCGAGCGGCGCGGAGCTGGTGCTCGTGCCGCAGCGGAATTTCGCCTTCGACCTGAAAGCGATGGCCCAAGCGGTCACGCCGAAAACGGCGGTGATCTACCTCGCGAATCCCAACAACCCGACAGGAACCGCATTTCGCTCGGAAGAGCTGGAAGAATTTCTTGCGAGCGTGCCGGAAGGCGTTTTGGTGGTGCTGGACGAGGCGTACATCCACTATGCGCCGAGCCTCAGCCGGCGCAAGTCCGAAGAGATTTACAGGTCGCGGAAGAATCTGCTGATCCTGAGGACGTTTTCGAAAGTGTATGGGCTGGCGGGGATGCGCATCGGGTTTGCCATCGGCCAGCCAACGTTGATTTCCGCGATGAACAAGCTGAAGACGCCGTTCAATACTTCCGGCGTGGCGCAGGCGGCGGCGCTTGCGGCGATCGATGACCGCGAGCACGTTGAGCGGTGCATCGCGAGCAATGCAAACGAACGCAAACGTTTGAGCGAAGGGCTGCACAAGATCGGATTGCGGCCCGTGCCGAGCGAGACCAATTTTATTTTCATAGAAGTGGGACCGGACGCGCAGGAGATCTGCAATGAGTTGCTGCAACTGGGCGTAATCGTGCGGCCGCTCGGCTGGATGGGATTCCCGGAAGCGATGCGCGTGTCCGTGGGAACGGCGGACGAAAATGAGAAGTGCCTGGCAGCGATGGCGCAGGTTCTTGCGAAGCGTGCAGGGAAAGGCCAATTGGCGGCGCGATGAAGGTGCTCTTGCCCGATGGCGTGAGCGCTTCGGCTGATCCTGTCCTCGAAATCCTGAAGAAATATAAAACGATCGCGGTAGTGGGATTGTCTTCGAATCCGTTGCGGCCGAGCTACGAAGTGACGCAATACATGCAGAGTGTTGGCTACAGGATTATTCCAGTGAATCCGAACGAGAGGGAAGTGCTGGGCGAGAAGAGCTACGCGCGGCTCGAGGATGTGCCGGAGAAAATTGAACTCGTGGATGTGTTCCGGAGAGCGGAAGACGTGCCGCCGGTGGTGGAGAGCGCGATTCGCGTTGGCGCAAAAGTAGTGTGGATGCAATTGGGAATTGAAAACCCCGCAGCGGCAGAGAGAGCGCGCGCGGCGGGACTGATTGCAATCGAAGATGCGTGCATTTTGGTGGAGCATCGGAGGCGTGCGAAAGAGCTGAGATAAACTTTTAGAGCGTCTCCGATCGAAGCAGAGAAATGAGAAGCCCGCGTGAAACTTTGATGCGGGCTATTTTTGTTTTAGCTTGAATAATCCGGCCGATTAATTTGGCAGAGGAAAGATCATCAGATTGCGCTTGCCGGGGAGAACGACGCCGAGAAAACGCCCGTCGGGAGAGATCGCGAACTCGCGGAAGGCGAGGCCGTGAAGAATAGGCCGTGGAGTTGGTTGAAGGACCGGAACTTCTTTGCCGGGCAGTTCGGGGGGAAGAGGTGGAATGTCAATCCAGACGATGTCGGCGGTTTTCCGCTCGATGGCGCGCTTCAGCAAAATGCGAGTTTCATCCGGAGCCCAATGAAAAACACCGAGGCCAACACGTAAGCGCACGAAGTGATCGGGCGCCTTCAGGTCGCGCACTTCCAAATTCTCCCGGTCGATGAAGTAGGCGACTTTGGAGCCGGTGGGAGAAACGGAGAGGCCGCCGGCGTAATCGTCGAGCGTGGCCAATTCCGTGGCGTCTTGCGCGAGAAGTTCGAGGCGCTGAAGGCGAGGAGGGCCGCTAAGCGCGCGGTCGCGTTCGACGGCGATGGCGGAATTGGTGCCGGGGATGCGGTCGTAGTCGAGGAACGTGCGGCCTTCAAACGCCGGTCCGGCCGGGCCGGTCGCGATATTGAAATAGCGAAACGAGAAAAGCATACGCGGCTTCACGGCTTCGTTGAAGTAAATGACCGTGGCGTTGTCCTTGAGCCAAGTGGCGTTGTAGCAGTCCTGAATGGTGTCTTCACCTTTGCCGAAATGGATTTCCTTGCCGCTGTCTTCGAACGCAAGGGTCATGAACGAATCCTGCGTGCGGCCGGAATCGTCGACGACGGTAGTGGTAAAAAGCTGCGCGAGAACTGCGCGGCCGTCGTGAGACCAGTGGAAGGCGTCGACGGCGTAGGAAAATGGCTCCGTGCCCTTCGTGAATTTGTCTCCCTGGAGAATGCGGCGGCGCTTGCCGTTGCTATCCTGGAGCCAGATGTCGTCGTGCTGAAGATCGTATTTCTTGGTTTTTATGGTGCGTTTTGTGGAATAGACGATGCGGCTATCAGGGGCGAAGCTGAAGGCGGTGATTTCGTCGTCGATGTTTTGGAGAGGCTTGTCGAGATCCTGGGCGACGACAAGCGAAGGGAAATGGGGAACAATCACGAGCAAACTCAGCAGACTGAGAAGCGCCAAGCAAAACAGTTTCGCTGCCAAGCGAGCCGAGGTCATGGTTTGGGATGTTCCGCTGTGTAGGGATGACAGCATGGCTTCTGCGCCGGTTCGAATTCCATAAATTCGATGCGCGTACCGTCGGGATCGTAGGCATCCAGCGACCACTTTCCGTCCCGGCCGATTTCCGGGCCGTCGAAATTAGTGATGCCGTGAGCGCGAAGGTAGGCCGCAGTGGACTTGATGTCCTTCACACCGAGCGAAAAATGATTTTGTATGCCCAGTTCTTTGTGGTCGGCGTTGGCGGGAATGTTCAACATGTATTCGATCCAATTGTCCCCGTCGGGGACCTGGATTTCGTACCAGTCGAGGCCGTCGTCTTTGAAGCCACCTTGCCAATAAAGACGAAAGCCGAGCAGGTCGCGATAGAAGCGATTCTCAGCGGCCATGTCGTTTACGACGAAGCCGGCGTGGAGAATCTTCGCGTGTTGAGATTCCACGCGCTTGTAATCTTCCACGAAAGACGCGAAGCGCTGGATGAAGGAAATCGGAATGTCTTCAGGAGCGTCGACTTTAAAATATGCAATTCTTTGGTGACCGTCAAAGCTGTCATCAGATATTTTGGTTGCCCGTTGGTTGTGCGCGACAAGGTAGGCACGCATGTGCTCAACGTCGTCGGTCGCGAAGGCAATATCCGCGAGCCAATTTCTCGTGCCAGACGCGGGAGCCTTGACGAGCTCGATGCGCTGGTTTTCCCTCCAACCCACAATGAAGCACGGCACGGATTTGTCGTCACATTCAGAGCCGCCAGAACGAACGCCGAAGAGGTTCGAATAAAACTGGCTAGATTTGGCGAGATCGGAGACGTAGATGCGGACGTGGTCGATGCCGGTGATGTGCGGCCGCGCCGCAGCTTCCTGTGCTGCGGCAGAAGACAGCGGGAAACCGGCGGCCAGAAAGGCTGCCGCATACATCCATCGTCTGCGAAGAAGGATCGACATGCTCAGAGAGTTTAACCTAGCTAGCAAGTGGATTCGCGATCTGCCAATTACTGGTTTTGTCCCGGAGTCGCTCCGGGATGTGGGCCGGTGAATTCGGAGCAGCACGGTTTTTCGACGGGCTTGAATTCCATGAATTCGACGCGAGTGTCGTCCGCGTCGTAGATATTGAGCTGCCATTTTCCGTCGCGGCCGATTTTTGGTTCTTCCTTGGCTTTGATTCCGGCTTTGGCGATTTCAGCGGCGATGACGTGAATGTCGGGGACGCCGAGCGAGATGTGGTTCATGACGCCGAGCGTGTGTTTGTCGGCGCTGGCGGGGATATTCAGCATGTATTCGACCCAATCGGTGCCATCGGGAACTTGCATCGCGACCCAATCGTCTTTGTCATCTTTCATTCCGCCGTGCCAGTAAGGCCGAAAACCGAGAAGGTCTTTGTAAAATCGATTTGTCGCGTCACGTTCGTTCACCAGAAAACCAGCGTGAATGATGCGCGTGAGATTGGGGGGATTCCCGGGAGCCAGTCCGGCATTGAGATCCTCTCCGTTGGCCAGGTGATAGGAGTCCGTGATGGAAACGTGATGGCCCTCGGGATCGGTCAGTAGAATGCTGATCAACTCACCGCCGTGTTTCTTTCGAACTTCGTTGAAGTCAATTTTCTTGTAGTTCAGAAATCTCTTATAGCCTTCGAGGTCTTCGGTAAGAAACGAAACCTCCGCGAGCAGGTCGGCAGGAGCGGGAGTGGGTATTTTCAGAAAATGGATGCGTTGGCCGCTGGGAAGAAATAAGTACGGGGTGCGGTCCACTTCGCAATATTCGCAATTGCGATCCGGATCGACGAGTTTCAGATAGAACTTGCGCGCCTCGGTCGGGTCCGAAACATAGATGTTGACGCCGGCGATGCCGAGAATGTGCGGCCGCTTCGGCGGCTTGCGGCTCGCCAGGGCGGGGAAGCAGAGCAGCAAACTCGCGAAAATCCATGCAGCCTTTTTCATGCGGTTACCTCACGATTTAGTTGCCGAACGAGATTTTACCTTGCGAATGTCGTCGAGGCGAGCGCGAAGGCGTTGCTCGAAGCCCTGATCGGTGGGCTTGTACCAGGAACGGCCCGCGAGATTGTCCGGCAGGCAAGTCATATCGGTGAGCTTGTCGTCGTAATCGTGGGCGTATTTGTAGCCGGTACCGTAGCCGACATTCTTCATGAGCCCAGTCACCGCGTTGCGCAAGTGCAGCGGAACGGGATCAGCCTCGGTCTTTTGCACGTCGCCAATGACCTCACCGTACGCCGTGTAGACGGCATTGGATTTTGGCGCAAGCGCGAGATACACGACGGCCTGCGCAAGAGCAAGATGGCCTTCGGGAGCGCCCAGGAAATCAAAAGCTTCCTTCGCGGCGAGCGTGACAGCCACTGCGCCGGGCTCGGCGAGACCGATATCCTCGCTGGCCATGCGGACCATGCGGCGAGCGAGATACAAAGGATCTTCTCCCGACTCAATCATGCGCGCCAGCCAGTAGAGCGCGGCATCGGGATCGGAATTGCGCACCGACTTATGCAGGGCCGAGATCAGGTTGAAATGTTCTTCGCCTGCTTTGTCGTAGCGGAGAAGTTTGCGTTGGAGAACGTCCTCGAGCAATTCGCGAGTGATCGTTCGCGAACCATCGGCGCCAGGTTTTGCGCTGCGGGCCGCGAGTTCGAGCGTGTTGTAGGCGGAACGCGCGTCGCCGTTTGCAAACGACGCGATGCGGAAAAGGACATCCTCGCTGGCCGAAACTTGTTCGCCGCCGAGGCCGTGCTCTTTGTCGACGATAGCGCGACGAAGCAACTCAGCGATTTGCGGCGTCGTGAGCGGGTCGAGAACATAAACCTTGGTGCGGGAAAGCAGCGGCGAAATGACTTCAAAGGACGGATTCTCCGTCGTGGCACCGATGAAGGTGATGTGGCCTGCCTCGACGTAAGGAAGGAACGCGTCTTGTTGTGCCTTATTGAAGCGATGGACTTCATCGACGAACACGATCGTGCGCGCTCCGCTATGGGATTTGTGTTCGGAGGCGGCCATCACTTCCTTAATCTCTTTGATGCCGGCAAGCACGGCGCTGAAAGCCACAAATTCGGAACGCGTGAGGCGAGCGATCATGCGCGCAAGCGTGGTTTTGCCGCAGCCCGGCGGTCCCCAAAGCAGCATCGAGCTGATTTCATCGTTCTCAATCTGTTGACGGAGCGGTTTGCCGGGACCGAGCAATTTTTCCTGGCCGATGAATTCATCGAGCGTGCGCGGGCGCATGCGTTCGGCCAGCGGCTGGTGAGCCGACTCTTCCGCAGCGGGCTGCGGCAGTTTGGAGAAGAGGCTCAAGGTTTCAGGCCGTTCTTTGCAGGCAAGGAGTTCCTCTGCCGCGCCGCTTCGTAAAAGAGAACTGCGGCAGCCGCGGCGGCGTTCAGAGATTCGATGCCGCTAGCCATCGGAATGCGAATACGCGCGTCGGCGCTGCGCTCCACTTCCTCGGGCAAGCCGGCGCCTTCATTGCCGACGAGAAGCGCGACAGGCTCACACCAATCGACTTCCCAGGGCGAAAGCACGCGCGGCTCGCCGTCGCGAGTCTCGCGAACGCTCGAGGCCAAAGTGTGCAAGTTGGCGATCTTAAGCTGCGTGAGCAGAATCGGCAGGGACATCCCGGGAAGGACGGGCAAGTGAAGCGCCGCGCCAGCCGAGGCTCGCAAAGCTTTCGGCGAAAAAGGGCTGGCCGTGCCGGATTGGCCGGAGGCGGCGGTGACGGCGCCGGTCGCGCCAAACGCAGCCGCAGTGCGCAAAATAGTGCCGACGTTTCCGGGATCTTGAACGCCGGCGAGCACCACGAGGAGCGGAGAGCAGGCGGACGCCGGAACCCGGAGCAAGTCGTCGAGCGCAACGGTGCGTGGATGAACGAGAGTGGCAACGCCTTGGGGATGCTCCGTGTCGGCGACGCCTTCAAAGAGCCGGTCGGTGGTGCGAAGAGTGGGAAAAGCTACTTCAGCTTTGTTGATGAAGGGTGCGAGGCGATCTCGATGGCGCTCGCCCGATTCGCTGAAAAGCACCGCGTCGATGGCGCAACCGGAACGGAGCGCTTCTTCCACTAGGCGGACGCCTTCGACGCCAGCGGCGCCCGATTCCGTGGGCAAACCGCCGCGGAGGGCCGTGCGAAATTCCTTGAGCCAGCGATTATCGCGGCTGGTGAGGAGGTCGAGTCTGGGCGCGCCGGCAGAGGCGCGAGCGGGTTTGCCTGGCGAAGCCATTACCCGGAGGGTAGCAAATTTCAGGTGGGGGAAGCTAACTTGGGGCCTGCGGCGAACACGCTCCTTGTGGGAGCTTCTCGTTACGCCAGTTTTGCGGTGAAGGCCAGCGGAGCAGCTTTCTCGGACTCAGAAGCTTCGAGCCGGATGCGAATTTCCGAGAGCAACTCGAACGAACGGAGGCGCGCGGCGTGGTCGTGAATGTTCGCGGTGACGATGATTTCATCCGCATGCGTGAGTTCGAGGAAATTGAGCAGCCGCCTCTCCACGGTTTCCGGCGAGCCGACGGCCGAGCACAACAGCGTCATGCTCGCGGATGCCTTTTCCGCGGGCGACCAGAAGGAATCGATGTCGTGGACCGGCGGAGGAATTTGTCCGGGCATTCCGCGGCGCAGATTCGTGAAGGATTGCTGAATCGAAGTGAAGTGATACTGCGCTTCGGCGTCGGATTCGGCGACGACCACATTCAGGCCCACCATAGCGTAGGGACGATTGAGTTGCTGCGAAGGTTGGAAGCGCGTGCGATAAAGTTGAAGCGCCTGCAACAGGTCAGCTGGCGCGAAGTGCGACGCAAAGGCAAAGGGCAAGCCGAGGCTGGCGGCAAGCTGCGCGCCAAAAAGGCTTGAACCAAGCAGCCAGATGGGGACGCGCAGGCCGGTACCGGGAACCGCGCGAACCTTTTGGTCGCGAATGGCAGGCTCGAAATAGGATTGCAGTTCCTCGACGTCTTCCGGAAAACTATCCGCCGTGGAAGGCTTTTCTCTTCGCAGCGCACGGGTGGTTGGCATGTCCGTTCCAGGCGCGCGGCCGAGGCCGAGATCGATGCGGCCAGGGTAGAGCGAAGCGAGCGTTCCGAATTGCTCGGCGATCACCAGCGGAGTATGGTTCGGCAGCATGATCCCGCCCGAGCCGACGCGAATCGTGCGCGTCCCGCCCGCGACATAGCCGATCACGACGGAGGTTGCCGCGCTGGCGATACCGGGCATGTTGTGATGCTCGGCCAGCCAGTAGCGGTGGTAGCCCCAGGCTTCCGCGCGCTGCGCGAGTTCCAGCGAATTGCGCAATGCGGTGGCCGCAGTTGCGCCTTGAGGGATCGGCGACAGGTCAAGAACAGAAAACGGAGTCACACGACTTTGATGCGTCGTTCCGCCGCAAAGTTACGGTGAAGAGTCTGCGGGCGAGCCGCATCCGGAAGTGCTTGGACGCGCCTTTCAGGCAGGCTCTTATTGCATGGCCCGGAGGGGTATGGTAGCGTCGCAAAATTGAATTGCAGCGTCGGCGAAGAGCAACGAAGCTGTTCACGGCTTCGCCAAAGGTCAAAAAGTTGCCGGCAGAACTGTTGCGCGTGAATGCGCAGAATCCGGAAGCAGAGGTGCTGCGCTACGCAGCCGATTTACTCTCCCGAGGGAGTGTCGTCGCTATCCCTACGGATACGTTCTACGGGCTCGCTGCCGACCCGTTCAATCTTTCCGCCGTCGGCGAAATCTACAAAGTGAAGGGCCGCCCCGAAACACGCGCGCTGCCGATTCTGGTTAGTTCGCTCGAACAGGCCATGCAATTGGCGCGGGACGTGCCACAAGTTTTTTTGAAGCTGGCGCAGGAGTTCTGGCCGGGAGCTCTGACGATCGTGGTGGACGCTGCGAACCGGGTGCCGCTGAAAGTCACCGCGAACACGGGGAAAGTCGCATTGCGCTGGGCGAAGAGCGACGTCGTCAAGAAACTGATCGACGAGTTCGATGGGCCAATCACCGGAACCAGCGCCAACATCTCCGGGTTTCCGTCATGCTCGAACTCGGAGCAGGTGATGAAGCAGCTCGGTGGGAGGCTTCCGTTGATTTTGGACGGGGGAGAGACCGGCGCGACGCTCGGCTCGACCATCGTCGAGGTCCATGGCGGCGCGTGGAAGATTATTCGCGAGGGCGCAATTCCGGTGGCGGAAATCGAGAAGGCGCTGAAGTAGTCTCTGTGATTCCCTGGATTAAATAATGAATTTGGAGCCGTTCCCATTTGACGAGCGAGCCGAGAAACTAAAGAAAGGCATTAGTTTCTCTTGGCTGTCATTGGTTATCGTGCCGTTGGGGGGATTCCTCGGCGCGTTCGGAATCTGTGCTGGTCCCCGAAGCAAAACCGGAGCTCTTTTGTTGCTGATTATCGGAGCTGCGGGCATCGCGGCTGCGATTTACGGCGGATATCAAGTCGTGCGCAATATCCGACATGGAGACTGGGCGGCGAGGCTAACCGGGATTCTGTCGCTCGGGGCGGGTCTATTCGGTATTTTTCTTGGCTGGCTGTTTGCGGTCGAGGCTCAGGACGCCTTGAAGTATTACTTTGGCTGAGGACCGTGATATCAGGGAAGTCTGGCTAAAAATCAAAATCGCCTGTGGATCCGGCGCCTCGATGGACGCGAGCATGCGAAATGCACCGCGCTTCGGCGAATACGTCGAGAGGCGCCGTCTGAGCGGCCGCTGGCAAAAGGAACGAATACTCCGAGTCACAATAAAAAAATCCGGTGTAGACGCGTCGAAAAATCGCCCTGTTATCTCGGTGGGGCATAAGCGATTTTACCGAGAATGGCAGGACCGCGCGCGCCTGTTGCCGAAGGAAGGTTCGCAGGCCGTTGATGAATCGTTTCGTAGGCCATCAATGCAAACGCGTAAGCCTCTTTGGCGTCTTCCGGAATGCCGAGTTCGGACGAGCGAAGGACTTGAATGCCGGGCTGCTTGCGCGAGCGCTGCCCGCCAAGGGCGGACGAGAGTTGAGCGAGAATGAGCGGATTGTATGCGCCGCCGCCGGAAACGATGAGCTGTTCGACATTGGTTTTTGGCAAGACGAAACGGTTGAGTGCATCGACGACCGAAAGCGCGGTAAAAATCGTTGCCGCGCGAATGAGATCGGCGGGTTTCGCGCGGTGCTTCCTTCCCAGCGCGAGAACTTTTTGAACGTAAGCGTGCCCGTAGTACTCCCTCCCCGTGGACTTCGGCGGTGCGGTCCTTAAATACGGATCGCGCATCAACTCGTCGAGTAGCGCGGGGATCGACCGGCCGGTTTGCGCGGTGCGAGCATTTTTGTCGAAGCGCTGGCGCCCACGCGTGAAGTGCGAAACGAGGGCGTCGATTAAAATATTGGCTGGGCCTGTGTCGAACGCCAATATCCGCGCGGGCTTGGCGCGCGCGGGAATCACCGTGATATTGGCGATGCCGCCGAGATTGAGCGACACTCTTCCGATTTTGTCGTCGCGATAAAGAAGGTAGTCCGCGAAGGGAACGAGCGGCGCTCCCTGGCCGCCAAGTGCTATATCCGCAGGACGGAAGTCCCCGACGGTCGTGATGCCGGTACGCGCCGCGATGACGGATGGCTCTCCGATTTGCAATGTCGAAGCCGTGGGGCGGCTGAAAAAACGCGTCGGCCTGCCTTGATGGAAAATCGTTTGCCCGTGCGAACCGATCAGCGCGACGCGCTGTGGGGAAATGCCAAACTGCTTGCAATCGGCGAGCGCCGCGTCGGCAAATGCTTCTCCCAAACGAAAATTCAGCTGGCTGAGATCGCCAGCGCTGATGGGATGCTGCTCCGCGATGCGAAGAATCTCTTTGCGTAGCGCAGCGGGGAATTTGCTGGACGAATGTCCAAGCAACTTTGCGTTCAGATGCGGCGGCGCGCCGGAAATGCGCGCAATCGCAACGTCGATTCCGTCGGCCGAAGTGCCGGACATCACGCCAAGTACGAGCATCGATTTGGACGCCATCGCCTGTGATGGAATTTAATCACAGCCGGCGCGGCAAAAGAGTGCGGACCGAGAGCCAGGGAGATAAAGAGTGAACGGACGAGGAATGCGGATTGGCTGGGGAAAGGCTTGCCGAGCACCCTTTGTCAGTCCGGCCACAGCATGCTAGGAGATTTGCTTCTTTAGTTCTGCAAGCAGATTGAGCGCATCCAGCGGCTTTAGCTGATCGAGGTCGGCGCCTCGCAGCTTGTCCAACACGGCGCGGTCGAGCGCGGTGAATAGAACCTCTTGATGGCCATTTCGCCGGCCGCTCGCATGGCCGGCCGCGGTCGCCGCGTTCGAACTGTCGTCTCCCAATGCGCCCGGCGAGAGCGTTTCGCTTAGCTCATGCTCGCTCTGCTCGTGCTTCTTCAACACTTCGCGAGCGCGCTCAATCACGCTGCGAGGCAATCCCGCGAGTCGCGCGACCTCGATGCCGTAGCTCTTGTCCGCGCTGCCGGGTTCTACGCGCCGCAGGAAAATGATCTCGCTGGGCGTTTCCTTCACGGACACGTGAACGTTTTGCACGCCGGTCAAAAGATCGGCAAGTTCCGTAAGCTCGTGATAGTGCGTGGCGAAGAGTGTGCGGGCGCGCGTGTGCTTTTGCAAATGCTCGACGACCGCCCAGGCAATCGAAAGCCCGTCGAACGTGGCCGTTCCGCGGCCGACTTCATCGAGCAGGACGAGACTCGAAGGCGTGCCGTGGTGCAGGATCGCGGCGACCTCGCTCATCTCGACTAAGAATGTAGAGCGTCCGCGCGCGAGATTGTCGCTGGCGCCGATGCGCGTGAAAATTCGGTCGGTTACTGGAAGTTTTGCCTGCCGCGCCGGAACGAAGGAGCCCATTTGCGCCATCAGCACGATCAGCGCCGCCTGCCGTAAGTAGGTGGACTTCCCGCCCATATTGGGTCCGGTGATTAGCAGCAATTGCTGCCGCCCAGGATCGAAGCACAGATCGTTAGGCACGAATCGCTCGCCGCGCTGCCGCAGAAGTTCTTCGATGACGGGATGGCGTCCGCCGACAATAAGAAGCTCCCCGGTCGAATTGAATTCCGGACGCGTGTAACCGCGGTCGGCCGCCAGCTTTGCAAGTGCGGCCAGCACGTCCAATTGCGCGACGGCGGATGCCGTGCGGCGCAACCTCGCCGCCTGCGCGGCGACACTCGAGCGAATTTCGACAAAAAGCTGCCGCTCGATTTCAATAATGCGTTCGTCGGCGGCAAGAATCTTGCGTTCGTACTCTTTCAGCTCAGTGGAAGTGAACCTTTCGGCGTTCACGAGTGTCTGCTTGCGTTCGTAGTCGGCGGGCGCAAGATGCAGATTCGTCTTCGAAATCTCTATGTAGTAACCAAAGATCTGATTGAAGCGAATCTTCAGCGAGGCGATGCCGGTACGCTTCCGCTCGCGCTCTTCCATCGCGGCGATGATCTGTTTGCTGTGCTGGCTGAGGTCACGCAGTTCGTCGAGCTCGCCATGGTAGCCCGCGCGAATCATGCCCGGCTCCGTGGCCAAAGCCGGCGGTTCGTCGGCGATCGATCGTTCCAAGCGCTCGCGCACTTCGGTCAATTCGTCGATCTCCCCGTGCAAACGACGCAGCAAGACGCTCCCGCCGACGGGGGGCGGCGTCAAAAAATTCTTCAGTACGGGAAGTTGCGCGAGCGACTTGCGGAGCGCCACCAATTCGCGCGGCGAAGCCAACCCCAAAGTGATCCGGCTCGTAAGCCGTTCGAGGTCCTGGATGCTGCGCAACTCCTTACGAATCTCGCCGCGCACCACCGTCTGCTGGACAAGATGCGCAACCGATTCGAGCCGCGCTTCGATCCCATCCCGGTCAAGCAATGGCCGCAAGATCCACGCGCGCAGGAGCCGCGCACCCATTCCTGTGACGGTGGCATCGAGTGCGGCAACCAGCGTTGTCGGTCCGCTGCGCGAGGACTCTTCGCAGAAGATGGGAGTAATCAGCTCGAGGTTGCGCACCGAGACTGGATCGAGCACCAGCGAGTCGTGCTGTTCGTAGTAACGTACGCGGTCCAGGTGCTTCAGTGCTTCGATATTCGAAGGTTGTGCGCCGAGCGCGCCCGTCGTCGCGGTGTCCGTCCCGCGCGCCGCGTTTTCCCGCAAATAGTGCACGATGGCGCCGGCTGCAGAAAGAGCCTGCGGATGATCGTCCAGACCAAATCCAGTCAGCTCGGCGACGCCAAACTGCTCGCGCAAAATCCGCTCGGCGTAATCGCGCTGAAATATCCAGTCTTCCAGCCGCGTCTCATGGCCTCCAGCGCCTTCGAGCAGGGAAGTCTTCGACGTCTCAAAGAGCTGCTGGGGCCGCGGCAGCAGCGTTTCGCGGGGATGCAAAATCTGCAGCTCGTCGCGAAGGGCATCGTCCGCATCCGCGCCGGAAAATTCCGTCGATTGGAATTCGCCCGTCGAAAGGTCCACGAAGGCAAGTCCAACCGATGAGCCGGACGGATGCTTCGCCACGGCAGCCAGATAATTATTCTCGCGCGCATCCAGCACCGATACGTCGGTGGCCGTTCCCGGCGTGATGACGCGAACCACCTCTCTCCGCACCAGCTTCTTGCCGGGGCCGGGCAGTTCCATCTGATCGCAAATGGCTACTTTGAAGCCGCCGCGGATGAGCCGCGCAATGTATCCGTCCGCCGAATGGTACGGCACGCCGCACATCGGAATCGGCTGGCCCTTTTCGCGGTTGCGGGAGGTAAGCGTGATTTGCAATTCGCGCGAGGCAAGAATCGCGTCTTCGTAAAAAAGCTCGTAAAAATCGCCCAGGCGGAAGAGCAGCAGAGCGTGCGGGTAGCGCGTTTTGATCGCGTGATACTGCTGCATCAATGGGGAAGTGGGTTCGCTCATTCCCGAATTCCCAGTTCGCTCAGGAGAAACGCATAATCCAGCGCAATCTCGCGTAAATAATCGTACCGTCCCGAAGCGCCCCCGTGCCCAGCGCCCATGTTGGTCTTCAGGAGCAGCGGGCGCTCATCCGTCTTCAAGGTGCGCAATTTTGCCGCGTACTTTGCCGGCTCCCAATACATCACTTGGCTGTCGTTCAGCCCTGTCTTGACCAGCAACGTGGGATACGCCTTCGCCGCCAAATTCGTATAGGGACAATAACTCTTCATGCAGAAATAGTCTTCCGCGATGCGCGGATCGCCCCACTCTTCGTATTCGCCGACCGTCAGCGGCAGCGAAGCATCCAACATTGTGTTCAACACGTCCACGAACGGCACGTGGCTGATAACCATGCGAAAAAGCTCAGGGCGCATATTCGTGACGGCACCCATCAGCAGTCCGCCTGCGCTTCCACCTTCGATGACCAATTTGTCCGATGACGTATAGCCATTGGCGACGAGGTGCTCCGCCACGGCGATAAAGTCCATGAACGTATTGCGCTTGTTGCGCAGCCGTCCGGCATCGTGCCACGGTTTGCCGAGTTCGCCTCCTCCGCGGACGTGCGCAATGGCGTAGATGACGCCTCGATCAAGAAGACTCACTCGGTTCGAACTGAAACTCACTGCGATCGAGTGCCCATAGCTTCCATAACCATAAAGCAGCAGGGGAGCGGAACCATCGAGCGGTATGTCTCGCCGGCGAACCAGCGAAACGGGCACGCGCGCTCCGTCCTCGGCCGTCACGTGCAGCCGTTCGCTCACATAGTGCGCCGCATCGTATCCGCCAAGCACGGGTTGCTGTTTGCGAAGCACCTGCGTTCGAGTTTGCACGTCGTAATCGAAGACCGAGCGCGGCGCGACAAACGATTCATAGTTGAATCGCACGAACGTCGTGTCGAACTCCGCATTCGCTCCCAGCGACGCGCTGTACGCCGGTTCCGCAAATTCAATCCGGTGGGAAGCCGCTAGCGCATCCGGCGCTTCGAGGCCGAGGTCCACCACGCGCAGGTACGGCAGTCCGCCCTCGCGTTCGAACAGAACCAGGTGCGTGCGGAAGACGTCCACGCCCGCAAGCATCACTTCCTTCCGATTGGGGATGATTTCCCGCCAGTTGCCGCGCATAGGATTCGCAACGGGAGCGCTCATTAACCGAAATGTTCGTCCGCTGGAATTGGTGCGGATGAGAAAGTAACCACCCGTATCTTGCGGATTTGCGCCGCGCTTCTCGCGCATCAGTGGGTTCGGGTGGTGATCCACGTAATATTCGTGGTCCGCCTCGCGCGCTGCAATCGTGCGAAACTCACCTTCCGGCTGCCCCGCAGGCAGAAAGCGCACCTCGCTCGTCGTGTGACTCGCAATCACCAGCAAGAGAAAAGCTCCGCTTCGCGTGCGTTCGATTTCCAGGCGAAAGCGTTCGTCCGTCTCCTCGTAAATCAGAACGTCCGGCACAGCCGACCCCGCCAGATGCCGGTAAAGCCTGTGTGAGCGCTTGGTCGTCGCGTCCTCGACGGTGTAAAAAAGCGTCCGGCTATCCGCTGCCCACGCCGCGCTCGTAACGCGTTCCATCGCCTCCGGAAAAGTCTCGCCGCTCCACAAGTTCTTGATGTGCAGCGCGTACTGCCGAAATCCCGTGGTGTCGAGCGCATACGCCAGCAGTTGGTTGTCGAAGCTGACGTCCATGGCGCCAAGGGCCAAAAAGGAATGGCCCTCCGCCATGCGGTTCAGGTCCAGAAGCACCTCGTCCAGCTTGCCTTTGGCGTCGACGCGCCGGCAGTAGATCGGATACTGCTTGCCTTGCTCCGTGCACGTGAAATAGAGATAGCCTCGCAGGCGGTAGGGGACCGTCAAGTCCGTCTGGAGAATGCGCGCGAGCATTTCCTGGTACAGCGTGTCTTGAAAGCGCTCCGTCGGCTGGAGCCTCGCGTCGGCGTACGCGTTTTCTGCTTCCAGATACGCGATGACCTCTGGATTTTCTTTTTGCCGCAGCCAAGCGTAATGGTCGACGCGCCGGTCGCCGTGCACCACGGTTTCGACCGGCTCGCGCCGTGCCAACGGCGGCGAAATCTGCGATGCGCCATTCGTCTCGTTCGAAAACGCTGGCGCTGCTGCTTTAGCGTCTGGGTTCATCGTCTCTTGATCTGGTGCGTGCGGCGGTCGGGTGCCGATTCTTGCGCCGGGCTCGGTTCGGGTCGTGCCGAACAAAGATGCATTCCGTTCGTCCGTTATACTAGCGGAAGTCATCGGCGGGAGAAAGCAGGGCAATCCCGGAGTAAGGAATCGCATGGGGCAGGAAATCGAAATCAAGTTGAGGGTCGAGAGCGAAAAAACTCTCAAGCAAGCGCTCAAGCGTCTTCGCGCGCGCCCTGTCGGCGCCGGTACAGGCCGTGTTCACGAATGGAACGTCATCTTTGACACGCCGCAAGGCGGTCTTGCCAAACACGGGCAACTACTCCGCATTCGCACGGAAACGCCGGCGGCCCCGCGCAAGAAAGGGAAGCACGCCATCGGCCCGCGCCCGCGGACCGTGCTCACCTTTAAGAAGCCTTCGATTCCTCCGCCTGACGCGACAACATCTTCTCAGAAATCCCAGCGCCACAAAATCCGCGAAGAGATCGAAGTCGAAGTCGCCGATGCCGCCGTCCTTGCCACCATCTTCGAAGGGCTCGGCATGAACGGCTGGTTCCGTTACGAAAAATACCGCACCACATTCCGGCTTCCCGCGTTAACAACCTGGGCCGAAGGGCTCCTGATCGAGCTGGACGAGACCCCCATCGGTACCTTCGTCGAGCTTGAAGGCCCTCCCACGGCGATTGACCGCGCCGCGCAGGAACTCGGCTACGCTCGCCGCGACTACATCATGAAAAGCTACCTCGCACTCTACCTCGATGACTGCCGCCGCAGGGGCCGCGATCCCCAGGACATGCTTTTCGCCTCCGCAAAATAGCCCGCGCATAAAAATCTTCAAGAAAATTCGCTTCCGCGGCCATTTTTTCTTGACATTGAATCGCGCCCGGCTTAACACTGCACATGGAAGTGCGAAACGGCACTGCAATTGCTTCTTCGCACTGAGTCATTCCGTGGCCAGCCATCTCGGCCACGTTTAAGGTGAATTCTCTTCCGATGAGCACGTCCAACGAACTCGAACCTGGCCCTAGTTGCTTCGGCCAACGCCGGAACAATAAGCCAGTTCTTGGGATGGGCGATGGGTCAACGCCGCGCGGGGCGCAGCGCCTCTGGCAAGCGGCAGGGCGGGGAGGGTTCGTTTCAGGCTAACGGTAAGCCCATTTGTTTCAGGCACTTGCCCGCAGCCGAGGCTCTTTCGGTACGCGGGCTTTTTTGTTTTTAGCCGGCGAATTGTTTCTAAGCTAGGGGCTGAGTTTAGCTTTCGGCGGTTGTCGCGGCGCCGGTGAGAAGGAGGTACGCCAAATGGAAATCTACGCCACGGAACTCATGGGCGCCAAAGCCTACGACGCTCAAGGGAATTTTGTGGGTCGAGTGCGCGAATTTTTCATTGAACCCGCGCAGGCGACGAATCGTCTCTCCCATTTTTTGCTGGCTCGCGGACACTATCAATCCCTTCTCGCCCGGCACGATCAGATCTCCAGCGTCGGCCCTGGCGAGCTTCGCCTTAATGTAAGCGAGCGCGCTTTGCAGTTGTACGAACCTAACGAATCCCTCCTTGCTGTTCGCAAGGACCTCATGGATCAGCAGATCATCGACACGCGCGGTCGCAAAGTCGTTCGCGTAAATGATGTTGACCTGACGGAGATGCGTACCAATGGAAATGTCGAACTGCGCGTCACGCAGGTCGATGTGGGCCTTCCCGGAGCGGTTCGGCGCCTGTTGCAAGGCGTCGTTTCCCCGGCCGTAATTCGCAAGCTGCAGAGCAAATTGCCGCAAAGCGCCATTCGTTGGGAATTCGTCAATCTGATCGAGTCCGACCCGCTCCGCCGCGTGAAACTGCGCATTACGCATGAAAAGCTCGAAGACCTGCATCCTGCCGACCTCGCCGAGATCGTGGAAGACCTTTCCGCGGCGGAACGGCAGGGCATTATCGCTTCGCTCGATGAAGAGACCGCCGCGGCTGTCCTCGCTGAGTTGGACGAACGCCTCACCACCCAAATCGTCGAAAAGTTGGACCCGGGAAAAGCCGCCGACATCCTCGAAGAAATGGCTCCCGATGCCGCCGCCGATCTGCTGGCTGACCTTCCCAGGGAAACGTCCGAGGAATTGCTCGAAGAAATGCCCGGCCGGGAAGCCGACGAAGTTCGCGAACTGCTGGCGTTCGATCCTTCGACTGCGGGCGGCATGATGAACACCGAATTCGTCTTCGTCGGCGAAGGCTCCCGCCGCGAGGAAGTGCTCGCCTGGATTCGCGGCCTCGAATTGAACCTCGAACAACTCGATACCATCGTGCTCCTCGATAGCGCGGCGGAGTTTTCCGGCACGGTCTCCGTCGCGCGCTTGCTCCTTGCCTCTCCCGAGCAAAAGATGACCGAACTGCGTAGCGACCCTTTGCTCAGCATCGCCGCGGATGCGGATGAAAAGGACGTCTTCGAGCTGTTCGACAAATACAATTTGCGCATGCTGACGGTCGTCGATGTGGAGAAGCGGCCCATCGGCACTGTCACCGTGGACGATGTAGTCTCGCGGCTCGTGAAAGGGTAGGACGGCGCGGTGCTGCGAGGTGGCTTAGGCAAGTTTTTGAAAAGGATTCGCAGAGAGGACTTTACGGTAGGTCGGTAGCAAATGAACTGGGAAGCCATCAAAGCCGGGTTCGATAGCCTCCAGACACGGGGGCAAAGCTTGCAGTTGCGCATACGCAGCCTGCGCCGCCGCCTGACTTTGCTGCTCGCCGTGGTCGGGCCTGGGCTCATCACCTCCAACGTCGACAACGACGCGGGAGGAATCTCCGTCTACACGCAGTCTGGCGCTCAATACGGCTACCTACTGCTGTGGTCCCTCATTCCCATGACCATCGCGCTCTACGTCACCGAAGAAATGTGTGCGCGCATGGGGGTCATCACAGGCAAAGGTCTTTCCGACCTGATCCGCGAGGAATTCGGTTTTCGTCCTACGTTTTTCGTGATCGTCACCGGCTTTCTTGTCGATCTGGCCAATGTCGTCGCCGAATTTGCGGGCGTCGCCGCGTCGATGCAGATCTTTGGGATCAGCAAGTACGTTGCTGTTCCCATAGCGGCCATTGTGGTCTGGATTCTGGTTATGAAAGGGACCTACAGGCAGGTGGAAGTCATCTTTCTTTTTGCCTGCATCCTTTATCTCTCGTACTTATTCTCGGCGCTTCTGGCGAAGCCGGATTGGCTCCTCGCCGCCAAAGAGACTGTCTTGCCTCATCCGCAATTCAATGCCGGCTACTTGCTCATGCTTACCGGTCTGGTAGGCACAACCATTGCTCCGTGGCAGTTCTTTTACCTGCAGGCGAGCTTCGTCGAGAAAAAAGTCGGCCCGCGCCAATATCCGCAGGCTCGCGCCGATGTGCTTGTCGGCAGCATCTCCTGCATGGTGATCGTTTTCTTCATCATCGTCTGCACCGCGGCCACGCTATACACTTCCGGCCATCGCAACATTACCGATGCCGCCCAAGCCGCCCAAGCCCTTTACCCGCTTGCTGGCCGGTGGGCTGGCCGTCTCTTTGCCTTTGGCCTTCTCAATGCCTCGCTTTTCGCGGCCACCATTCTCCCGCTCTCCACGGCTCACGTCGTTTGCGAAGGTCTGGGCTTCGAAGCCGGCATCGACCACAAATGGAACGAAGCGCGTATTTTCTATGGCTTGTACACTCTGTTGATCGTCATCGGCGCCGGCATCGTTCTGCTGCCCAACGCCCCGTTGTGGAAGATTCTCATCCTTTCTCAGGTGGGGAACGGCGTGTGGCTGCCCGTCGTTGTGATCTTTATCTTGTTGCTCGTGAACCGCCGCGATCTCATGGGCGAACATGTGAACACCACCACTTTCAACATCGTGGCCTGGGTTACCGCCGTCGCCATGATCATCCTCACGCTCATCCTCGTCTATACGTCGCTCTTTCAGGGCGCTTCGCCTTCCGGCTGACGTTTCTCTTTCCGAAGCATGCTCGGGGATGCTCAACCCAACAACGCGGCATTGCGCCGCTGCCGAGTCGTATGTTAACTTTGCGGCGTAAAGAAGAAACCCTCAGAAGCGCCATGCCGCTCAACTATTCACACAAAACGCTTCAAGTTTCCGCTTCGAGCGCTCTCGGTCCGTTGACTCCTGAGGAAGCCACACTCTTTGAAAAGCTCGATTTGGAGCGCCTGCCCCGGCATGTGGCCGTCATCATGGACGGCAACGGCCGCTGGGCGCAGCAGCGCCACCTTCCACGCGTGGCCGGTCATCGCTCCGGTACGGCGACCGCGCGTTCGACGATCGAGACCTGCGCTCGCCTGAAAATCGAAGCGCTGACCCTTTATGCGTTCTCCGTCGAAAACTGGCGCCGGCCCAAAACCGAAATCGATTTCCTGATGCAGTTGCTGCGCGAGTATTTGCGCAGGGAAATGCCGCTGATTCAAAAGAACGATATCCGCATGAGGTTTTTGGGACGTACCGATGAGCTGCCCAAAGGCGTGCAGGATGACGTGCGTGAGTCCGTGGAGCGCACCGCCGGCAATCAGGGCATGGTGCTCTGCGTGGCGCTCAATTATGGGGGGCGCGCGGAGATTGTGGATGCCATGAACGCGATTTTGGCCGCGCAGAACGGCCGGGCGGGCCGTGCCGCGATCACGGAAGAAACTCTTGCGCGCTACATGTATACGAGTGGCCTGCCTGATCCCGATCTTCTGATCCGCACCAGCGGCGAAATGCGCGTAAGCAATTTTCTGCTTTGGCAGATCGCCTATGCCGAGATTTTTGTCACGGAAACGCTCTGGCCCGACTTCAATCGGGCGCGGTTGCTCGAAGCGCTCGTGGAATTTCAGAAGCGCGAGCGGCGCTACGGCGGCATCCGCGAAGGCCAATCCGAAAAGCCGGCGCGCGTGGTCGGCGAGTAATTTGTTTTGCTTCCTGCCGCTTCTTCCGAAACAAGATTTTGCAATTTCAGATTCTCCCCCGTGATTTATTTCGCTTGATGTGATGAGATGGTGCGAGTGATTCGTCGGGGGATTCCTCTCTTATGACATGGAAGCGCGTGGCGACCGCCGTCGTTCTCATTCCCGGTGTGGTCGCGCTGGTTCTGTGGGGTTCGACCGCGCTGGTCGCAATCGGGCTGGCGCTGGTCATGCTGCTCGCGCTCTTCGAGTTTTTTGCTCTCGGCGATGCTATTGGCCATCGCGCGTATCGCTTCTGGACCGCAACGTGCGCCCTGCTTCTTGTTTTCGTCCAGTGGTGGACCAGCCTCCCGATCTTTGGCCCCATCGCGCTCGCAGGCAGAGGAGCCGTTTCATCGCACGGCATTGAGCGCGTACCGAGATTTTTACTTTTTTTTCCGCTGAACGCCGGCGACGTGCTCTTCGTCTTCCTGCTCGGCGTTACAGTCTTGACGCTGTGGACCCGCCGCCCCATGGTCGAAGCGTTGCCCGCAGCGGGCCTCAGCTCCAGCGCGCTGATTCTCGTCGCTTTTCCGCTTACGTTCGCGATTCGTCTTCACGCCTTTGGCTTTTTCGGTCCGGGCCTTTTGCTCTTTGTCCTCGTCATCACCTGGGCTGGCGACACCGCCGCGTACTTCGTAGGCCGCGCCATCGGCAATCACAAACTCGCGCCCGTTCTCAGCCCCAAGAAAACCTGGGAAGGCACCGCGGCGAGCGTTCTCGGCGCGCTTCTGGTCGCTGTAGCGTTCGCCAAATACATAAACGTCCCGCTCCTTCACCTGCTGGGGATGGCCGCTTGCGGAAACATCGCCGGGCAAGCGGGCGATTTGCTTGAGTCGGCTTACAAGCGGAGCGCCGACGTGAAGGATTCCGGTTCGCTGCTCCCGGGACACGGCGGCGTGCTTGACCGAATCGATGCCTTGATTTTGGCAATTCCGGTTGTCTGGTACTATTGGATTTGGATTTACTTGCCCAGCCGGTAGGTCCACAGGTCCTTCCACTCTAGGGGCGTGAGACGGCCAAGTACGTCCGTTTCACCAGATTCAACAGACGGCGCGAGACGGGCGGAAATGTCTGTCTTATTGAATTCACACGGAGAAGAGATTCGTCTTTGAAGCAGCTAGCCATCTTGGGTTCAACAGGCTCGATTGGCCGCCAGTGCCTCTCCGTGGTGGAAGCGCTGCCCGAGCGCTTTGGTGTCGTAGCCCTCGCCGCTGGCGGAAATCTCGAGGAATTGACCGGCCAGATTGCCCGCCATCGGCCTGAACTTGTCTCCGTCGCCGACGGAAAGAAAGCCGATGAGCTCGCCGAGATTCTTCGCGCAAAAGGAATCTCTCCGCTCCCCGCGATTCATCATGGCCGCGAAGGAATGCTGGCGGTGGGAACGCACGTAAAAGCAGATATCGTCGTTTCCGCGGCGGTCGGCGTAGTGGGCCTCGAAGCCACCTACGAAGCCGTCAAACGCGGAAAAACCGTAGCTCTTTCCAATAAGGAAGTTTTGGTCGCTGCGGGCGAGTTGGTCATGGCCGCGGCAAAGCAAGCGGGACGCGAACTGTTGCCTGTCGACAGCGAACACAACGCCGTCCACCAATGCCTGCGCGGCGGTTCCCATGCCGAAGTAAAGCGCATTGTCCTCACGGCGAGCGGCGGACCTTTCCGCAAGACGCCTCTAGCCGAGCTTGAGCACGTGTCGCCGGAGCAAGCCCTCGCGCATCCAAATTGGAAGATGGGCAATCGCATCACCATCGACTCCGCAACCATGATGAACAAAGGTTTTGAAGTCATCGAGGCACGCTGGCTCTTTGGTATGCGGCCCGATCAGATCGATGTCGTCATTCACCCTCAGTCCACGATTCATTCCATGGTCGAATACGTGGATGGTTCGGTTCTCGCGCAACTTGGGCCAACCGACATGCGCATGCCAATCCAATATGCGTTAACCTATCCTGAGAGAGTCGCGTCTAATCAGGTAGCCTTGGATTGGCGCAAGCTGCGGCGGTTGGATTTCCAGAAAGTTTCCACCAGGCGTTTCCCCTGCCTTCGCCTAGCTCGCGAGGCGATGAAGAAGGGCGGGGCAATGCCGTGCGCGCTGAATGCCGCCGATGAAGTTGCCGTGGCTGCCTTTCTCGAACGCAGGCTGCCGTTCCAAGGGATTGCGGAAACGATCGAGCGCGTGCTGGCGCGTACGCCGCGCGTGCGCTTCGAAAAGATGGACGACGTGCTTGCTGCGGACGCGGAAGCCCGGCGCATGGCCCAGGAAGAAGTGAACCGAATGGCTGCCAAGGCTGCCGTCGTTTCCTGAGAGCGAAAAAGGGGAAGACCGAAAAATGGGCGCAGTTTACCTCATCGTTGGCATCGTCCTCGTTCTGGGCGTGATGGTTCTCATTCACGAGTGGGGACATTTCGTCGTCGCCCGGCTGTGCGGCGTGCGCGTGGATGTGTTCTCCATCGGCTTCGGCCCGCGTCTTTTCGGCTGGAAAAAAGGGCCGACGGATTATCGCGTGAGCATCCTCCCGCTTGGCGGTTACGTCCGCATGGCCGGACAGGATCTCTCCGAGGTTGATGCAGGCGAGAAGCCGCCCACCGGCGCTCCCGACGAGCTGATGAGCCAGTCGCGCTGGAAGAGAGCGCTGATCTCCTTTGCAGGCCCGGCGGTCAACCTTGTTTTCCCGATCTTTCTCCTCGTTGGTCTTTTCTCCATCGCCGGCGTGCCCTATCCCGCGTACCTGAATGAGCCGGTGCATGTAACCGGATTGCCCGCCAGTTCCGGCGGCGCTGCCAACCCGCTCAAAGCGGGCGATGTCGTTCTTTCCATCGACGGCGTCTCCACTCCGAACTGGGAGCAGGCCCTGATCGCCTTGAAGCAAGCGGGCAATGCGGCCACGGTGAATATGGAAGTCGACGATGCCGGCGTGCGAAAGACCGTGCAGGTTCCCACGAAAAATATCTCCGACCCCAACCTGATTCTTGGCTTCGCTCCGATTCGCCCCATCATCGACCATATTGCGCCGGGCGCCCCTGCAGAGCGCGCCGGTCTCCACGAAGGCGATGCCATCACCGCCGTAAACGGAAAGCAGATCGAGTACTGGGAACAATTTCGCGAGGCCACTCAGAATTCGAACGGCCAGCCTATGACGCTGGATGTGAACCGCAAAGGGAAGTCCGTGCAACTCACGGTCACTCCCAAGAAAGACGTGGCGCAAACCGGCGAGAATGTTTATCAGATCGGAGTTCTCCCGCGCGATGACAGCGCCTATAAGCACGTTTCCTTCAGCGAGAGCGTCAAATTCGCCGGCCAGGAAACCGCCGACACCATCGAGCGAACCGTTGACGTGGTCGGAAAACTTTTCAGCGGGCGCGTCTCCATCAAGCAGCTTCAGGGTCCCGTGGGAATCTCGCACATGGCCGGACAAGCCGTGCGCCGTGGCCCGCTCGACGTCATTTCGCTGATGGTGCTCATCAGCATCAACCTCGGCATCTTGAATCTTCTGCCGATTCCCATTCTCGACGGCGGAAACATTCTGTTGCTCGCGATTGAAGGAGTCATGCGCCGCGACTTGAGCCTGAGCTTCAAGGAGCGTTTCGTTCAGGTTGGCTTGGTCTTCCTCTTGGTCATCTTTGCCATCGTTATGTACAATGACATTTTGCGGCGGATTTCCAGTCATTCCTAGCCGCAGTGCGCCGCGCGTCAGGAGGGCGACTCATGTCAGCATCGCCGACCCACCGGGTTTCGACGGGCGAGCGCCTCAACACCGCGGAAACCACCGGTAAACTCCAGCAGTCCATCCGTGATCGCAAAATTCGCCTCACGCGTCAGCGCCGCGTCATTCTCGAAGTCATGGACGCCGCCGAGCAGCACCTCGACGTCGACCAGATCCTCGAGCGCGCCCAGAAGATCGACCCCGGCGTTCATCTCGTCACCGTCTACCGCACCATCGATCTCCTCAAGAAACAAGGCCTCATCGACGAGCTCGATCTCCTCCACCTTCGCGGCGACCGTCATTATTACGAAGCCCACGGCCCACGCGACCATATCCACGTCGCTTGCCTCCGCTGCGGCAAAGTCCGCGAATTCGAAAGCCGCCTCTACGAGCAGCTCAAGCATCAAATCGCCCGCGACTTCAAAATGAAAGTCACCGTTTCCCGCACCGAAGTCGGCGGCTACTGCGAAGACTGCCTCGCCAAAATGCCCTCCTAGCGTGCCCCAGCTTTCTGCGCGAGACAGCCAATAATGGGCTAAAGTTTGGAGCGGAGGGTGACGATCATCAAAACTTCAACTTCTTATTTCGCCTGCGCTAGCCCCGCAACAACTGCGGCAAGTTTATCGAGTATCTCAATCCAGCCCTCGAGTTGCCCGCTGTTTTTTGCGTGCTCCATGGTTTCATTTCCAATCAAGGTGACTTTCGTCTGACCGTTTCCAAAATCCTCAAAAATAACCACGTCGGTCGCATCGTCTATGGCTTCGTGTTCTATTCCATAGTGCGCAGCCTCAACCTTGTTTCCCTTCGAGTCGGAAAAATACATCGAGTAAACGATCTTCTCGTGCGGAACAATCTCGTGGTATTCCGCACCATTCCAAAACTCCTGCCCATCCGGCGCTCTCATGCAGCAGAGAAATTTCCCTCCTACGCGAAAATCCATCTCGCAAAAAGGCGCGGTAAAACCCTTCGGCCCCCACCACTGCATCACATATTTCGGGTTCGTCCACGCCTCCCAAACCAAGGCGCGTGGGGCGTCAAAAACTCGAGTGACAACCATCCGCGCTGCCTCGTTAACCGTGTTTTTTGTCATCTCTGACCTCCGCTTTTTTCATTTGATTTACAACCACATCCAACTTGTCGAAACTCTCTTCCCAGAATCGGCGATAGCTGATCGCCCAGTCGCTGACTGTCTTTATCGCCTCCGGCCTAAGCCTGCACACGCTCTCTCTTCCGCGCTTCGTCTTGCTCACAATCCGCGCCCGCACCAGGTAGGCAATATGTTTTGAAATCATCTGCTGCGAGAGCGCAAACGGTTTCGTCAATCCATGCACAGAGGCAGGCCCATGGGAGAGCCGTTCGATCATCGCCCGGCGGGTTGCATCAGACAGAGCCGCAAAGGTTGTATCTAACTTATCCACAACCGTATGGTAGTGAATTATCCGTCGATGTCAAGTGTGAATTTTGCAGTTCCCGATTTCAAAAACCGAGGAAATATGGGGACAGACGGGAAGTTTTCTCATGTTTCTCTTCGCACACACCAAAATTACAGGAAACGTTCCGTCTGTCCCCAAGTTTCCAAGTTTCTTGCCCAGTTGCATCGCTTCGGTTTGCTCTGGCGGAGCCGCGACGCGCGGGGACGGCTCGCCTATTCGCTATCGGTTCGTGGACGGAGGCGGCTGGATTGGCTGCGGGGGGAGGCGCTGAAGCACCGTGCGGGAGTCACCGGGAAGGCGCGTTCAACGAGCGGGTCTCAATGCTCGCTCGATTTCTTGCGAGGCTTGTGCAGCAGTCACCTCGTGTAGCGCACAAGTGGTTCTGAGAACCCACGTCCCTAAACTCGTCCTCCGTTAATGTCGCCCGGATATGTTTCGGCAGATTTTCGATCTGGTCCCAAAGGCTTAGAGCCGCGTCGCCGGACGTGAAGGGGAAGGCGATGAGATACAAATTGTCGCGAATTATTATCGGACCTCGACCGATTACAGCGTCCCATTTCGCGGCATCGCCGTGTTTCGCGACGAACCATAAGAACACAGACTCAAGAAGGGGAGTACGCACGGCTTCGTCTGAGACTGTTCCATAGAGGGCTTTGAAGGCTTCCAAGGCACGATATTTTCTTGAAAAACCCCGGCCCGACAAATCCGCGTCAATCTCAGTTAGTCGTTGATTGAGCTGTTGCTCTGTAAGTTTTACCATTCTTATAATCCATCCTAGTTCTCCGGCTAACCCAGGATACCACAGGGGGCGAATGTAAGGCGAATCTCGTACCTCCGAAGCAACTTGGCCGAAACCGGAGTATAGGCGGGTAGGGGAAACCCGGGGACAGACGGAACGTTTCCCCCTTTCTGAGGCCGGGGCGAGTGGCAAACACGCCAACCGCCTAAGCAAATTGAAGTCGCTTGAGTTTGAGATGCGAGGTGCGCAGGTGCGCCAAGTCGTAGTGCGCTTGCTGCGTGAGCCAGGACTCCGCGCTCCCACCAAAGACTTTCGAGAGACGAACTGCCATCTCCGGCGAGACTCCGCGTTTGCCGTTGACCAGCTCCGACAGCGTAGTCCGAGTAACGCCGAGTGCCGCAGCGGCTTGCGTAATCGTCAACCCCAACGGCTCGATGCACTGCCGCAAAACAAAGCCGCCTGGGTGTGGTGGGTTCTTCATCGCCATGGTTCGTCCTCCTTCAGCAGTGATCCTTCTGCGACAACCCTTCAGTGATAATCGAGATAGTCGACATCGAGCGCGTCGCCTTCCGCAAAGCGGAAGATGACTCGCCAGTTTGCCCGGACGGTCACGGCCCAAAGGCCTTTGAACTCGCCTTTGAGCGGATGGAGCCGGAGACCGGGAAGGTCCATATCCGCGACGATAGCCGAAGCGTCGAGCCGCACCAGAATATCGCGCAGTTTCTCGGCGTGCTCGCTCGCGACACCGCGCTGGTCGTTATCTTCATAAAGGCGTTTGAGGCCCTTGTGGCGGATCGACCGGATCACGCCTCAATGTAACGCGTTACGTAACGCATGTCAAACGGCGCGCCAGCGACTCTCATCGTTCCGAGACGATTCTGACTTTGGCCCACTCTGGGGTGGCCCATCCTTTGCGGTTTCTGGCGGCTGCCCGTCCCTACGCGCGCCGAGACGATTCTGACCTCCCATTTTTCCGGGAGTAGGGACGGTGAAAAGGAAAAATCACGCAACCAACAAAGCTCTAGGGTTTTTCCTGGCGATGGCCAGAAGTTTGAGCGCCGCCTGCCGCGGGCGCCGCGTCCCTTGTTCCCAGCTCCGCACCGCGTTAGGGCTCACGTTCAGGTAGCTGGCGAAAAGCGATTGGCTCGCGTTCAGCGCTTCCCGAATGTGCCGCACCTCTTTGGGAGAAATCGGCTTGGGGCGCGAAGGCATTTGCGTGACACGCAAATTGACGGACTCGCCGCGCTCGTATGCCGCCGCATCCTTCAGCGCCGCTTTCATGTCCTCAAAAATGTTCACTTTGGTTTTCTTCGCCATCTTCAGCCTCCAGGCTCTCGCTTAACCTGCTCAGCCCACTGCCGGATCTGCCTGCGCTGTTCCTCCGTGGCGTCTTCCTGCTCGTTCTTGTCGAGCAAGAGCAGCAAGTGAATGTGTTGCCGCGTCTCGAGGTACAAGTACAAATAGCGGTACCCGCCTCGCTTCCCCTTGCCGCGCCGCGGATTTCCGACCCGCGCCTTGCGCACACCACCCAAACCGGGAACCATCGCGCCCCGATCCGGCTTCTGCGCAAGGTCGTCCTGGATCGCTCTCAGCACTGCGTCGGCCGCATCGCCGGCGAAGTCTCCGCGTAAAAGGCTGCGACTCGATGAACTCCACATTGTAATACTACCACAATGTGGCATATTGCGGCAACGCCGCGCAGCGAATGTAGGAACACCCGGGCCGAGCCCGCGATAGTAAGATGAATGTTACCGTTAGAAGAATCGCGGCAAGATTACAAGCAAAGGAAGCAGCATCGGAAAGCGGAGGAATGAAAATGCCACTGACGACTGACTTTAGAGATTCGGTTCAAGCCGATATGCGGCGAAACCCTGAATTCCGAAGAGGCATGCTGAGCGAGGCCCTCGAGAGCTTGCTCTCCGGCGAAGTCGCCCTCGCGAAAGAAATCCTGCGCGACTATATCAACGCCACTGTTGGGTTTCCGAAGCTCGCGGACGCCACCAAAATCCACGTAAAGACGATTCATCAGATGTTCGGCCCGAAAGGGAATCCGACCGCAAGCCGCCTGTTTGAAATTATTTCGTTTTTGCAGGAAGCCGAAGGCGTTCGCTTTGAAGTTCGCCCCGCACGCGCCGCAAAACGCACGAAAAAAGCCCGCCTAGCAAGAAGAGTGAAACGAGTCGCCCCGGCCGCGGTACGCCGCTGATCGGACGAGCTGACTGATTAGATGAAGGCGTCGGCTCCTTCGACCGAGTTAAACTTGGACGGCGATGGGGAGAGACCGCACGCTTTCGCAAGTTCTTGTCATCACAGCGTCTCACCAAACCTCCAAATTGCCGCCAACCCCTTAAAATCCACCCACTTGCGCGTCGATTCGAATCATAACTAACAATTTACTTGACACAGAGTATATATTCGTGGTAGAATCCCCTATGTTCTCGTCGTCGAGTCTTGCTCTACCCGCACCCACTCCAACCTCCTCCCACCCCGCAATTGCGCGTCCGATAATATCTCCAGCAACCCCTTTAGAATCAACACTTCCAACACCCCCCGCAAGTGTTCATTCTAAACCACTT
>JBAQJX010000117.1:0-185466 GCA_049641765.1 Candidatus Acidiferrum sp. | reverse complement strand
CATCGTCCATCTCCGCATCGCCGGGCCGCGTGCCCATCGGGTCGTACGTCCACTTGTCCGTCTCCGCGCCCGCCGCCTGCTTCTCCGTCAGCGTTCCTGATTCGAATACGCTGTCGGCCTTTCCGTTTGAGCCCAGATACAAAGTGCGCGTTTCGTTCGAGATGCTTTCCAGCGTGTCCGCGTACTTCCAATTCTCCGCCCTCGCTCCCACGACGTAATACGCCACTCGCTTCTTCAAAAACTCGGGTTTCTTTCCGCCCTTCATCGCCCAGTCGTACCACTCTGTGTGCAGCTTGTTCAGGTCCAAAACGCTCGCCTCGCCGAATTTCAGCCCGCCGACTTCGCGCCGCGGCGTCCTCGTCCCGGCGTGATCCCACGGGCCAATGATCAGGAAATGTTTTTCCTTGGCCTCCGCCGTTCCGTACTTCATGTGTCTCTTGTAGTACGTAAATGCGCCCGGCTGATCGCCGTCGTAGTCGCCCGTGATCGTCAGGATCGGAATTTCGATGTGTGCATAATCCTTGGAGCTCGGAACCATCTGGTCGTAGTAGCTATCTGGTACGGGATTCTGCATCCACTTCTGAAACACGGCCGATGGATTTCCAGCCACTGTGTCGTAATTCTTGAACGCCAGGTGCTTGTCGTAGTATTCAAGCGCCTTCGCTCCCCAGTACGCGCCGTCGCCGAAGAGTTTTTCATTCCCCGTCACGCCGCTCGTGAACGTCAACCACTGTTCGACGTACGGCCCAAAAATGTTGTACTCAAATGGAAAATCCACGCCGGGATGCGCTGCCGCCGCCGGAACAATTGTTGCAAGGTGCGGCGGAAATTCCTTGAGTACGGTCCACTGATCGTATCCCGCGTAAGAGCCGCCCCACATCGTCACTTTGCCGTTGCAGTACGGCTGCTTCGCCAGCCACTCCACGACGTCATATCCGTCTTTCGCTTCGTTCACGAACGGCTCGAACGCTCCCCCGGAATTTCCGCGGCCTCGCACGTCCACCAGCGCATACACATAGCCGTGCTCCGCAAAGTACATCGCCCGGTCCGTGTAGCTGTCCCCGATATACGGAGTAAATGTGAAAATCACCGGCAGCGGCTCTTTCTGCTCATGCGGTTGAAAGACCGTCGCGTTCAGTTGCACGCCGTCGCGCATGGGAATCTTCACCGCCCATTTCATGTCCGGAATCACCGGCGCCGCCGCGTTTTCCTGCGCCTGGGTTTGCGCCGCCATCGCGCACAGGCACAACGCCGCCGAGACAATGAACCGACCCACAATTCTCATTCCGTTCATTCCGCCGCCTCCGCCGGTACACCGGCCATGCCCTTCAAGCACACGCATGGTATCGCGTCAGGGATGGAATTCCCACAAGATGAAACAAATGTTTCTGCTGAAAACGTTAGCCTAAGTGTTTGTCTTTGCCGAGCCCGCCGCAACTTGTTTCCGAATCCTGAGCCTCAATACTTTCCTCTGATTCGCTTCCGTCACTTCGAACCGGTATCCCTCGACATCCACTTTGTCGCCCGGCGCCGGCACCTTTCCCGAAACTTGGCTCAGCAACCCGGCAATGGTCGTCACCGTCTCATCCGCTTTTTCCCCGAAATTCACGCCTAGCAGTTCTTCTACATCGCGAATCGCCATGCTGCCCCGCATGATCAGCCCGCCATCCGCTTCTCGCACCACATCCGGCGCCGGCGGTTTCCCTTCGTTCCCTCTTTCGCCCACGATCTCTTCCACAAGGTCTTCCACCGTCGCGATGCCTGCTACCGACCCGTGCTCGTCGATGACGATCGCCATTGGCTGGCCCTTGTGGCGCATTTCGCGCAGCAACTCCGAGCCCGCTTTCGTCTCCGGCATAAAAAGCGCTGGACGCGCCAGTTCGCGCACCTTGCGCTTCGGCAAATCCTGGTCGGCGATGTGTAACAAATCTTGCGCGTTCACCACGCCCCAAATATCGTCCAGGGTTTTTTCGTACACCGGCATCTTCGCGAATTTCTTTTCGACGAATTTTGCGTGCAGCTCTTCGAGCGTGGCTTCCGCCGCAATCGCGACGATGTCCGGACGCGGCGTCATCACCTCGCGCACTCGTTTGTCGCTGAACTCCACCACTTGCTCGATCAAGTCCGCCTGGTCCGCCGCGATGATGCCTTCCTCTTCCGCCGCCTCGACAAGCGCTTCGATGCGCTCTTCGGTCCGCTGCTCCTTGGTCATCTCTGGCTCGTGCTCGGAGATTCTTGCCAGCGATTCCCCGCCCTCGAGAAATACGCGCACCGGCCACACCAGCCACATCGCCGCGCGGATCAGCGGCAGCAGCGGAATTAGCCAGCGCCCCGTCGTGCGGTACAGCAGCATGTCCGGAATGAAGTGCATCGCGATAACGACTTCGAGCGTCAGGAACACGCAGAACTCGATGAACGATTCCCACGTCCCCGGCACGAAGTACACCACGCCGCGCGTCGTTTCGAGGACGAGAAATGCCAGCCAGAAATGCCCGAGGATGCGGAACGTTCGCCCGCCGCTGCGCCTCTTGATGCGCAGCTTGGGTTCGATTTCCGCTTCGAAAATTTCCAGGTGCTCGTGAACGCGGCCCGTGTTCATGCGCCCGAGTTCGCGATAGATCAGCGTCAGGTAGGAAAAGATCGGCAGTCCAAAGGCGAGGAGGACGACGCCCAGCGTGTAACCCCATGTGTACGTATTCATGCCAACCCGAATCTTCGCCGCATCTTTTGTTCGATGCGGTTCATTTCGCCGTGGTCGGTTTCGTGGTCATAGCCCAGCAAATGCAGCACACCGTGCAAAATCAGCACGCGCAACTCTTCCCTCAACGTTCGCCCATTCTTTTTCGCGTAGCGCTTCGCTGTTTCCGGCGCTATCGCAATGTCTCCGAGATATTTTTCGCGATACTTGGACTTTCTCTTTCCAGAATCTTTCGATTTTTTCCCGCCGGCCTTGAAAATCTTTTTTCCTTCGTTCTCGTTTTCCGCTGCCGGAAACGACAACACATCGGTCGGCCCTTTCTTTTTCCGAAAGGACTCATTCATCCGCGCGATTTCCGCGTCGCTCACCAGGCAAATCGTGACTTCCGCGCCGCAAAGGTTCATTGCTTCCTGTATCCGGCGCAAGAACTCTTCCAGCGGCCGCCGCGCAACGCGCACCTTACGCTGGCGGTTCAAAATCATATTCGCTGATTTTCTCTTCCCGGATCTTTCCCCGCTTCTTCGCTGCTGGTTCCCGCCTTGCCGTTGCCGGCTTTCGCCGCTGCGTTCCCGCCGCGCTGTGGATGCGCCACATCGTAGTCCTCATACGCGCGGATGATTTGTTGCACCAGGTTGTGCCTCACAACGTCTTTTTCGCCGAATTGCACCACCCCGATGCCATCGATTTTCCCGCACACTTCCAGCGCCTCCACCAAGCCGGATTTTTTTCCTTGCGGCAAGTCGATTTGCGTCGTGTCGCCGGTGATCACCGCCTTCGAGTTGAATCCCAGCCGCGTCAGAAACATTTTCATCTGCTCGCTGGTGGTGTTCTGCGCTTCGTCGAGAATCACGAACGAATCGTTCAGCGTGCGTCCGCGCATGAAGGCCAGCGGCGCCACTTCGATGATTCCCTTCTCGAGGAATTTGTCGAGCCGGTCCGCATCCAGCATGTCGTAGAGCGCGTCGTAGAGTGGCCGCATGTAGGGATCGATTTTCTGCTGCAGCGTCCCCGGCAGGAATCCCAGCCGTTCGCCCGCTTCGACGGCCGGCCGCGCGAGAATGATGCGATTCACTTGCTTGGTCAGCAGCGCGCTGACGGCCATCGCCACCGCGATGTACGTCTTTCCCGTTCCGCCCGGCCCGATGCCGAACATCATATCGTGCGTTTCGATCTCTTCCATGTAGCGCCGCTGGCTCGCGTTTTTCGGCGTGACCTGCTTCTTTCCGAACGAACGCGTCCGCGCCGGCTCGAACATGCCGCGCGGCGATTCGTGCGGCTCTTCCGTCGCCACGCGCATCAGCGACTTTACTTCGGTGCTCGAAAGCGCGCGGCCGTGGCGCGTCAGGTGGTTGTATTCCTCGACGATTTTCACGGCCTGATCGACGTTGTCCTGCTCGCCTTCGATCGTGAGCCGCGTGTCGTGCAGGTGCGTGCGCACGTGCAGGGAGTCCTCGAGCAAACGCACATTTTCGTCGAGAGTGCCGAAGAACGGTTCAATTTTTCCGGTGATGTGAACGGTACGTCTCATCCAAGTGGAAGGTCTGCCTGCTAAGGAAGCCGGATGGCCGATGGGATTCCCCCTCGCAATCGGTGACCGTGCCGCGGTCAACTCAGGAAGAAACTTCTAACACCCTAACGCAGCCCCGCCGGATGGTCAAGTTACGCGCCCGTTACAGCCCTCCTTTTTTCCGGGCATCGCGAGGATGCCGCGCGACATCTAAGTATTTGTCGCTGCTTTTGATTTCAGCCTGCCTGCTGACGTCCCGACCGTAACCTGTCCTCTGGTACCTCAGCGCTATAGACCGGTACTTTCGGTGACGCGAAAATTTCCCTCGACGCTGACAAAGGGAATCGCTGCAAATTCTCATCGCTGAGGGGTGAGTATGAATATGCGAAGCAAACTTTGGATCGCGGGAGCAGCAGGTTTGGCCGTCGCCCTGCCCACCTGGAGCGCAACCGCGGAGCATTCCAACTCCAACGTAGTGCCTGCTTCGAGCGCTATACGTGGCACAATCGTTTGCCGCGGCGTGCAAAGCGTTCCCGTGACCTCCGACGCAGAGCAAGCTCTGCCGATGCACCTTGCCGGCCAACTGAAGTGCGGCCAGGAAGTCACCGTGGTCTCGGACTCCCAAGGCTACACCGTGCTGATTCGCGCGGCAGATGGCACAAGCGGATACGTCGCGCGCATGTACCTTTCGGAGAGCGCAGCAAAACGCGCGCCAGCGAAACCCGTGAGCGAGCCCCGCCTAGTCGAAAATGCGGTGAGCGAAAACGGCATCGTGCGCTGGCAGTTGGGCGCTCCCGGAACGGATCACTTCGATTACGACCACGCCGAGGTCGAATCGCTGACGGCAAACGGAATCACCGTGCAGGTTTCGCTGCAAGACACCGGCTGGAAGCTGCGCGCCAACGTCGCGATTGCCAACGAGGGCACGGAACTCGCCCACTACAAAGCTTCGAGCTTCACGCTGGACGAATTGAAGCCGCGGCTGCGCGCGCTGCGCTATCAGGTCCCCGAGGTGCTTGGGAAGTCGATGACCCACCAGGTTTATTCGACCAAGGCGAGCGCGATTGCTCCCGCTTCGGCTGTCTACACGAATGTCTCTCTCCAGACGCGGCGCGTGATCGTCGCCGCACCGAACTTTCTGGCGATGAACGCGCAGTCGGACCAAACTCCCGTGCTGTATGAAGGCAGCGTTGCGCCTAACGAGACGAATTCCGGCGTTGTCTGGTTCGAGCGTGACAAGAATCCTCAGGAACTGAACCTGCGCGTCTTTGTCGGAAATCAGATCTTCGAGTTTCCGCTTTCCTTCCCTCAGCACAACTAAAAAGGCAGAAGCAGCCGGGTAACAATACGCGCAAACACGACCCGCCCCGCACTTCGCGCCCCCGGAGTGCGGGGCTTCCGTTCTTGGCCGTGAGCGCCCTAGACCCAGCCGGATGAGACACTCTCAATTCGCTACACCATCTTGGCTTTGTCTTTTTTTCTCGTGAGACACCCTCTTCTCCTAACTTCACAGTGACCTGGACGAAGCTATCCTCTGTTCTTGCCGCTTCGTTAAACAAGATTATTCGGAGAGCGGATCACGCCGGAATAGCCCACAGAAACCCTCTTGTTGTGGAGCTAGGGCCAAGTGACTTTAGTCATTGGCAACAATTCGACAAGGATTGACAATGTTGGTTGTGAAGAGATGATCAGGCACATGCAGAAAAAAGAACAAATCCGCTTTCCCTACTTTTGCACATGAAGGACGGTGACTTACGGATTTAGTCTCAATGGCGCTTCGTGGAGGGAGGCATGGTTCGGTTCGATGACACACACAGAGCTATTCACTATCCACCCGATCGTCGTTTTCGCATTTGGATTCGACCCTCTATTTTGATCGGGATCGGCATCGTGATCCTTTCCGCAATCGTGGCCGCCTGGCTCGAGGTAGCCATAGCGGGGATGCCTCATGTTCCGCCTGTTCCGCAGATATATCCAAACAACTTCGCGGGGCCACACGGCTTTCCCGTATGGGTACGCTACTGCCATTTCTTCAACTTCCTCTTCGTGACGATGCTGATTCGTAGCGGGCTCTCGATCCTGATGGACCACCCGCGTCTCTATTTCAACGACGGCTGCACGCCGGGGAGCGAATGGATACGATTCACGCCGCTGAAAGTCCCGCGCGATCGCATTTGGACCGCGAAGGATGACGCACGCTATATTTCGCCACTCGTTGGCACGCCAGGTTATCGACATACCATTGGCCTTGCGCGCGTCTGGCATTTCATCGATGTGCACGGTTTCATCGCCACAGGCATCGTCTTCGTCGCCATGCTCTTCAGCACCGACCAGTGGAAGCGCATCGTACCCGCTTCTCCCCTTGTCCTCTTGCAGGCCTGGAATACCTTCGTGCACTATGCGACTTTTCATTTGCCGCCGGAACCCAACGGTTTTTATGGCTATAACGCGTTGCAGCAGATCGCCTATTTCACCGTAGTTCTTGTGTTCGGCCCGCTTGCGATTGCTACCGGGATAGCGATGTCCCCTGCCGTGGTGAACCGGTTTCCATGGTATGCCCGAATATTTGGCGGCCGCCAATCAGCCCGTTCGATCCACTTCCTGACCATGTTCAGCTTCCTGGCATTTTTGGTCGTGCACGTTACGCTGATCGTGATGACTGGATTCGTGCGAAACATGAACCACATCGTGATGGGCACCGACGATCAGCGGCCCATCGGAATGTACCTGGGATTTGTCGGCATTGCCGTCGTCGTGCTCTCGTGGATTGTGGCGCACTACCTTTCCTGGCAGCATCCGCGTGGCGTGCAGCATGCCCTCAAGTCGGTGACCTATCCGATGCAACTTCTCACGCTGAATCGCCTTGTGCCACAGCAGAAATACACGGAGAAGGAAATCTCTCCGTATTTCTGGCCCAACGGAAAGATGCCAATCCGCGATGACTGGAAGCACCTGGCCGAAGGTGGGTTCGACGGCTTCCGGCTGAAAGTCGGAGGACTCGTCAAGAACCCAGTGGAGCTTTCGCTTGCCGAACTGGAGCGCTTGGGTGAGGTCGAACACATCACCATGCATCATTGCATCCAGGGGTGGAGTGGCATCGCCAAGTGGGGCGGCATTCCCATGCAGAAGCTTATTGAGCTGGTGCAGCCTAAACCGGAAGCGAAAGTTGTCGCATTTTTCTCCTTTGGCGAAGCCCTTTATGGCGGGCCCTACTACGACACACAGAGCCTGGAGAACCTTCAAAAGCCGCAATGCCTGCTGGCTTCGCGGATGAACGGCCAGCCGCTTCCGCAGGTGTACGGAGCCCCTTTACGCCTGCGAGTCGAAAACCAGCTTGGCTACAAAATGGTCAAATGGATTGAGCGGATCGAGTTCGTTGCATCGGAAAAATCGCTTGGTAAAGGAGAAGGCGGCAAAAACGAAGACGATGAGTACTTCGACTTGCTGCCCAACATCTGATGCGGAATCGCGGTTCTTTCGCGCAGGAACATGCCGGGGCCGACCATGTTTTGCCGTTCCTCCAAAAGCTCCGGCTCGACTGGCTGCTGCGTCACTTTCCGCCGCGGCTTGTGCGCTCCGTCTACGTGTTTGTGAATGGCTTCATCACGATCGCCGTGCTTGCGCTGCTGGCGCTTGTGAGCCGGAACCCTTTCGTCTTTCCGTCTCTCGGCCCTACGGCGTATCTCCTCTTCTTTAGCCCTCTTGGCAGGACCTCAAGCCCGCGAAATACCATTTTTGGCCATGCGATTGGCCTCATCTGCGGTTATGGGTCCTTCATTGCCACTGGCGCTGGAGCGCTCCCCTTCGGAACGCACTCAGGTGTCTTCTGGCCAAGAATCCTGGCGGCGGCTCTGTCGCTGTCGGCCACCGGCGCTTTGATGGTTCTTCTCGACGTTAGCCATCCTCCGGCCGGCGCCACGACTTTGATCGTCTCTCTCGGGATTATTTCCAAACCGGGTGAGCTGGTCATCATCGAGGTCGCCGTGTTCCTGCTCGTTCTTCAGGCTCTGGCGATTAATCGCCTCGCGGGATTGCCGTACCCCTTGTGGGATGCTCCTGCCCCGATCAACGGGTGATCAATCTATCGAACACGAAGGGTGCCGCAGGTTCGCATTTTGAACCTGGGTCTTTGGGTTCGCTCTGCTCTACTTCGCCGTTTTTTGCGACGAACGATTCTGTGAGTCTGGCAACGTAAGCCACATTCCGCACGATTTTTCGTTTTCTCTCATAATCCACTTTACTCCGGGAAAACAGCACAGCCGTCGCTTTCCGCTGGCCAGCATGTTGCACGCTTTTTCGATCCGGCGCTTGCGCGTTTCCGGTTGCTTGGCTGAGCTTATTGAGAAAATCCAGTCCCGGCGTGCCATTGGCGTAATGCCTTCCCAACCAGCCTGCGCCAGGGCGTCGGCCGCAAGCGCTTTGCGCAGATCCATTGGCACCCTGAGCTCAGCCTCTTCACCTGCCCGCGCGATTTCCACGGTTACCGGGTCCACACTCTCTGCGTCCGCGGCAGCTCGCATCGCTTTGTTAACCGCAAGCCAATGACTTCCTTTGCCGTCTGGTTCGAGCGCCGCTCGAAAAGGCAAGCTGTTGATGGTTCCCTCCACCATCGTCGTGCCTCGCGATGGAAGCTTCGCACTCGCGCTTTTCGGCAGGCTCAGTCTCCACAACTCGCTCTTTTCGTTTCCCTTGGACTCGAGTAACCTCGCGCGGAACCGAATCGTTAACTTAATTTTTTGTCGCCTTGCCAGTTTCATACCAACCCGAATCTACAACGAATCGCAAAATCTTCACAGTCCTGCCCGCGCCCCGTTGATCCGTCCGCGCCATTACAATTCTCCCGCTTCCGGCAGGACCAGCGCTTTGTTGTTTCGGTGACAGAAGGCGCGTACGATCCACAGGTCATCCCGGCCATGCAATCCGCATTCATCGAGCCGGCGTCATTTTCTAATTCTGAGGAGGACCCGATGTTTTCAAGGCGCTCATTTCTGGGGTTGTCGTCGGCAGCTGTCGCCGCTGCCGCTTGTAAGTCGACGATGGGTGCTTCGGCGCAGACCGAACGACCCCAGGAAGCCGTTCACCGCCCGCTCCCGCCAGCAATTGCGGCGTTGCCGTCGATGACCGCTCGCGTGCGCCCAATCACGAACGACGAGCGCATGGCTCGCGTCGAGAAAGCCAAGAGCCTGATGGCCGCCAACAAGATCGACGCCATCGCCCTGTGTGGAGGCACCTCGACTCTCTATTATGCCAATGCCCAGATCGGCGGCGGTGAGCGTCTGTGGGCCGTCGTGATTCCCGCCAAAGCCAACCCGTTCATTGTATGTCCCGCTTTCGAGGAGGCACGCGCGAGAGAGATTTTGGCCAACGGCCCCTTCGGGTCGGCGGCGGACATCCGGGTATGGCAGGAAACCGAGAACCCCTTCGCTCTGCTCATGAAGGGCCTCAAGGATGCCGGCATTAGCACGGGACGCCTGGGAATCGAAGAGACGGTCAAATACGTTTTCTCGAATAGCCTCGCCAACGCGGGCGCGCACGCGATCGAGACGGTCAGCGCGACGCCGGTCACGGCGGGGTGCCGCATGATCAAGAGCGACCACGAAGTCGACTGCATCCGATTAGCGGCGCAGGCTACCCTCAGCGTGTACGAAGCGGTCTACAAGTCCCTGAACGAAGGAATGACAGGAATCGACGTGCAAGCTTTGATCCGCGCCGCCTACGCCCAGGTCGGATTCGTCGGAGAGGCAAGCATGAATATCGGCGAATACACGGCTTCGCCGCACGGATCAAGAACGCCACAAACCATTCGCGAAGGCACGATCATCATGCTCGACGATGGCTGCAAGGTCGAAGGGTTTACTTCCGATATCACTCGAACGTTTGTGCTGGGCAAGCCGACCGACAAGATGGTGAAGGTCTTCAATCTCGTCCACGCGGCGCAGCAAGCTGCTTTGAAAGCCGCGAAGCCCGGCGTCATCGCGGGCGAGGTCGACGCTGCCGCCCGCAAAGTCATCGTCGATGGCGGCTACGGCCCAGGCTTCAAATACTTCACGCATCGCGTCGGTCATGGCTTGGGCATGGACATGCATGAGTGGCCGTACTTGGTCGACAACAACATGTGGGGCTTTCCTCTGCACCCGGTTCTGGAAGCGAATATGACCACCAGCGACGAACCGGGCATCTACATCCCCGGCGAATTCGGGATTCGGCTCGAAGACGACCTGCACGTTACCCAAGATGGCGCCGAGCTGTTGACCCCCGCCAGCCCGTCACTCGAAAATCCCTTTGGCTCGAGCACCTCTTCATAAAACGAGAAAAAAAATCTACCTGATTGGTTCGCTTGGCTTCATATGAAATACGGCTCGAGCGCGACGTATCCGCGATCCTCGGCCGCGATCAATCCCGGTGGCTGCCCACTCCACATCACGAGCGCGCGCCCGGCGAGCGACTCATCGCGAATCAACGCAACCACGGCCTGCGCGACTTCGTCGAGCGTCGTCAACACCGGCGGGATGCGCCGCTCCCGTCGCTGCTCGGGCGTTAGCGCGTCCCAGTAGCTCTTCACCTCGGGCGTGGCGAGCCAGTCGGGGACCAGGCAGTTGACGCGAATTTTGGCGGTTTCCCACAGATTCGCGTGCGTGGTTGCGAGGCGCAGGACACCCACCTTCGCGATGTCGTAGGCGGGCATCTTCGAATGCGCCGATCCGTGGCAGAGCGCCGACGTCGAGCTGACGTTGACGATGGCGCCGCCACCGCGCCGCTTCATCGCGGCGACGCCAAAGTGAATCCCATAAAGGGCACCGAAGAGATCGATGCCAAGGGTGTCATAACTGTCCTCGATCGCGGCGCCCGGCCGATATCCAGGCCCGGAGGCATTGTTGACGAGGATATCCAAGCCGCCGCATTTTTCCTCGGCGAAAGCTACGAGCCGTGCGACTTCGTCCTGCACGGATACGTCGCAGCGAAAGAATTCGGCACGGCCGCCGGCCGACGCAGTAACGCGCTGCGTCTCCCGGCCGCCGGACTCATTGATATCAGACACGACGACATGACAGCCCTCGGCCGCGAGCCGCCGCGCCTCTGCCCGCCCGGAGCCTTCACCGCCGGAGCCGGTTACAATTGCTACTTTCCCAGCGAGTTCCACGCGACTATTCTACTTCGATTGTGGAGGGCATTTCCGTTTTCCTACGGCGACGGGGACGGCGACGGGGACAGACGGGACGTTTTCCAGTTTTTCCAACCTGATCATTCATGGAAACTCAATGGGGGTGGAAACTCGGGGAGATACTCGGACACAGAGAGGACGTTCCTTGAGTAACTCACCACCACACCGTCTCACCAAACTCCCAATTCCGCCCAACCCCTTAAAATCCATCCACTTCCGCGTCGATTCGAATCGTAACTAACATTTGACTTAACATCGCGTGTATCTTCGTAGTAAAATTCTTCATGTTCTCGTCGGTGTCTCTTTCCCTACCCGCTCCCAGTCCAGCCTCCTCCCACCCCGCAATTCCGCGTCCGATAATATCTTCCGCAACCCCTTTAGAATCAACACTTCCAACACCCCCTGCAAGTGTTCATTCTAAACCCCTTACAGCCGCCCTCTTTCCTTTAGAATCAACACTTCCGAAAAAACCTAGGGGGAGGGGGTCAATTATTGTTAACCAGATTTCCGATGAGGAAATCTGTCCTGACGAGCGTAGCGAGGAAGGACCTCTCTGCACACGCGATGAAGCGTGTCTGTCCCGAGGAGCATCGCGACGAGGGATCTCTCTTAGGCTGTATTGCGGATTTGTATCCCGAACGACCAATGGGAGCGAGGGACCTCTCTGCATTCGCGATGACCGATCGACCGCAGGTTCCGGCCTTGCCGGAAAGGTTCCGACCTTGTCGGAAGGGACCTCAGGACCCTACGTGGTTCTTCGCACGCCCAACTCTTCGCCTACTCACCATTCACTGCCCACCACTCACTTCCCCAAATCAATCCGCGGGCGCAGCTCTTGTCTTGGCCCACTCGCGGATAGAATCGACCTCTTCGGCGCGGGTGACGCTGAGGGGCTGTGTGGCGCGAATCTCCGCGATGAGAATGTCGGTGGTGAGTTGCTGCTTCAGGGCGAAGGCAGTGTAGAGGCCGGAGATGATCGCTTGCTCGATTTCGGCGCCGGAAAAGCCGCCGCTCGCAGCGGCGAGCTTTGGCAGATCGAATCCGGCGACATCGCGCCCGCGTTTGCGCAGGTGCAACTCGAAGAGCGCGGCACGAATTTCGGGCGTGGGCAAATCCACGAAGAAAATCTCATCGAAGCGCCCTTTGCGGAGCATTTCCGGCGGCAAGACGGTGATGTTGTTGGAGGTGGCCGCGAGGAACACCCCACTTTCGCGGTCCTGCATCCAGGTCAGCAATGTCGCCAGCAGCCGCTGCGACAATCCGGCGTCGGCGTCGCCGCTGGCGCCAGCCGAGGCGAAAGCTTTTTCGATCTCGTCGATCCAGAGCACCATGGGCGCGAGCTTCTGCGCAAGTTCGAGCGCCTTGTGAAGTTTCTTTTCGCTCTCGCCGACATACTTGTCGTAGAGAGCACCGGCATCGAGGCGGGCCAACTCGAATCCCCACTCGCCCGCGACAGCGCGCGCCGCGAGACTTTTGCCGCATCCTTGGACGCCGGTAATCAAGATGCCCTTCGGCGGAACGAGGCCGAAGCGCTGGCCTTCGGGAGTCAGCGCGCTCTTACGTTTGGCGATCCACTCGCGGAGACGTCGGAGTCCGGCGACATCGTTGAAGGAGGTATCGCGGCGAACGGTTTCGATGAGGCCCTCGGTGCGGAGAGCCTGCCGCTTGGCGTCGAGGACGTCATCGAGCAGGGCGGCATCCGCGCGGCCCCTGGCGAGGACGCACATGCGCAAGGCGCGCAGGGCTTCTTCCTCGGAGAGTCCGGCAAGGTTGTGGGCGATTTGCAGCATCGCGGCCTGGTCCAGAGCCACGACGATGCGCTGCTCGCGATTCATTTCCGCGAGCACGTTTCTTACGCCGGGGAGCAGGTCTTCCGCGGTGGGCAAACCCAATTGGAAAGGCGCGGCTTCGGATTCGATCTCGGCGGGCAATTGAAGAGACGCGGCGGAAATGACGATCGCGCGGCGCGCGGTGCGGAATTTTTCCGCGAGATCGCGCAGGCGGCGGCAGATGCGATCGTTGTCGCAATAGCGGCCAAAATCCTTGAGGAGAAAAATGGCATCGCCTTGAATCAAGGGGATATTGGCGAGACCCTGCTCGGGCTGATCTGTGTTGTAGATGGGCGCGCCGTGGGATTTTGCGAGGCCCGTCGTGACGCTCCACTCGTAGAGCGGCACGGCCAATTCCATGGCGATATCGAGAAGTAATTGCTCGAGACGCTCTTCTTCGGAGGTTTCGACGGTGATGATGGGATGGCGCGAGTTGACGAGCAGGCGCAATTCGTCGTGCTTATTGGGCTTGGCGGCCATGTTCATGCCCGATCTCGACGTTGGTGGCACGTACGAGAGTAGGGTTCGAGCAAGCGGAGGCGGCGCGTTCGAGGGGCCTTTTGGCTCGTTTGACAAAGACTCGTGCCTCGTTTAACGTTAGAAGTTTGAGCGGTAACTATAAGGAGCAATAGATGGCCCAGGGACAGGCTACCAAAGTTAAGAAAAAGAAAAAGTCGGTTTTGAAGCGCGCGGCGCAATCTCGTCAACGCGCCGAGGTGAATCGCGCCAACCGCACCCGGGTCCGCACGTTGATGCGCCGTCTGCGCACCGCAATTACCGCTGGTGACCCGACCGCGGCGGGGAACCTCTTGAACCCGACGATGTCTGCAATCGACCAGGCAATCACCAAGGGCGTGCTGCACGAGAATACAGGCAACCGCTACAAGTCGCGGCTGACGTTGGCGTTCAACGGCGTGAAGGCCAAGGGCGCGAAGTAAGCTTTTTTCTTCACAAGAAAATTTGCAGTTTTTCTAACGCATACAAAATTGTTTTGTGCAAAAAAACCTTTTTGCGTAACGGAAGTTCTTCGCAAAAAAGTTTTCTGTTGCGCTCTGAATTGTTCACGCCGTAGTCACGCTCCATTCACCAACGCTTGATAGCTTCCTTCTGTTCCACCGCTAAGAAGGAAGCATGCCTCATTCAGCAGTTCAAATCGCCGGCATTTTAGCGCGCAGTTTATTCGGACTCGCGATACTCGCAGCAGGACAGTTCGTCTCTCGCGCGCAGGAAACGCCTGCGCAAACTTGCGCTCGCCCCTCTTTGGGAAGCATCGTTCCTGAGCCAGCAGATCTGCGGAGTCAAAATGGCGTATTGAAAGTGGATTTTTCGGTGCGGAACGTGGACGAACCAGACGGCTCGATCCGCTACTGCTACATTGCCGGCGACGGCAGCGAATCGCCCACGCTTCGGTTAAGTCCGGGCGATCTTCTTGTTCTCCACCTCAAGAATGACTTGAGCGAGATGGAGCGAAGAAGCGCGGCAGCGAACCAAGCGCACTCACATCCCAAGCCGGGAAAAAGCGGCGATCCTTGTACGAGCGGCGCGATGAGCGCGACCTCGACGAATCTGCACTTTCACGGATTGACCGTGCCTGCTCTGTGCCATCAGGACGACGTCCTCAAAACATCGATCCAACCAGGGGATGCACCGTTCGAATATCGCTTTCGCATTCCGGAGAATGAACCTCCTGGACTCTATTGGTATCACCCACACATCCACGGGTTCAGCACGCCGCAAGTATTGGGCGGAGCGTCGGGCGCGCTGATCGTCGAAGGAATCGAGCGGGCCAATCGGCAGCTGGCCGGACTGCCGGAACGCGTACTGGTGATTCGCGATCAAGACTTGATGAACCCAAATGCGCCGCCATCGAAATCAGAGCCGGTCGTGCCGCACACGCTGATCGATCGAGATGGTGACGCCGCCAACAACGGCACGGGATTCGGCAAACCGGCGAAAGACCTTTCGATCAACTTCGTGCCGGTTCCCTACCCCGATTATCCGACCGCGCAAATCAAAATGAAGCCGGAGGAGCGGCAGCTTTGGCGCGTGCTGAATGCGTCGGCGATTACGTATCTCAACCTGGCGGTGATTTTCGGACGCACGCCGCAGATGCTTGGAGCTGTCGCGCTGGACGGAGTGCCGTTGAACCAAAATGGCGCGCCGGGCGACGGAATCGTGTGGGAGAACCACATTGGCGTGCCACCGGGCGGGCGCGCGGAATTTATCGTGAAGGGACCGCCGCCGGGCGTCACGGGATTATTCGTCACGCGCACGGTGGACACGGGCGCGGGCGGCGAAAACGATCCGAACCGGGCGCTCGCAACGATCACGCCTTCGCCGGATGCGCCCGAGCCGCGTTCAACACTTTCGGCTACGCCCGAACCGTTGCCTGCGCCAGTACTGCCCTGGCTCGGCAGCGTGGTGCCCGTGCGCACGCGCAAGCTCTACTTTTCCGAGAAATTGCTCAACCCGAATGATTCGAATAGCGCGACGGAGTTCTACATCACGGTGGAGGGACAAACGCCGAAGGCATTCGACCCCGCTTCGACGGTGCCCGACATTGTTGTGAAGCAAGGGGACGTCGAGGATTGGATCATCGAGAACCGTTCGACGGAGCTCCATGCATTTCACATTCACCAGATCCATTTCATGATGGTTGAATGGTCGGGCGTTCCCGTGAATGAACCGTTTCTGCGAGACACCATCAACGTGCCGTACTTCAACGGGCGCGGCCTGGAATATCCGAGCGTCAAGCTGCGGATGGATTTCCGCGATCCGAACACGGTGGGAACGTTTGTGTATCACTGCCATCTCTTGGAGCATGAGGACGGCGGAATGATGGGTGTGATTCGCGTGGAGCCCGCCGATCACGCTCAAACTCAAAAAGCGATTGCTCCTCACAAGCTAGCGAAAGCAAACGCAACTTCCGGGACGGCTCGCCAGTAGATTTCGGCAAATTCGATCGCATTACTTTTGTTTGAACGCACGAAGAACGCGTTCACGATTCCTTCATCACGATCACACGTTCACGTAAGACGCGTGCATCGAGTGCTCCACTGGTCTGAGCGCCTGCACTTTGTTGTTTCATTCACAAAAGAAGAACCGTACCGCAACACCGGGGCGCTACAAATCAAATCCGCTGTAAAGCTCCAACAAAAAAGGGAGGTTGAATGAAATTCAAGCACATCGCATCCAGTGTGTCGCAGGCCGCGCGCCTGGGACTCGCGACCGTGGCACTGTTTCAATTCACGGTCGGCACTTCTCTGGCCAGCCCGGGGCCACACCAGAACAATCCCGACAACAACACCACTTCGCCGATCAAGCACGTAATCGTGATCATCGGTGAAAACCGCAGCTTCGACCACGTTTTTGCGACTTACAAACCGAAAAACGGCGAGACCGTGAATAATCTCCTTTCCGAAGGCATCATCACGCTCGACAAGAATTTGAATGCAATCCCGGGACCGAACTTCCGCAAGGCTGAGCAGCTCGCCGCCACGGACAGCGGCCCGGCGGATGCATTCCTTCTGGCACCTCCCAAGAATCTCTTTCCGAACAACCAGCTTCCGGCGCCACTCGTTGGCGGTCCCACATCTTCTTACGTACCGAACACGTGCGCAACAGGCACGCCTGAAGCACAGTGCGCGGGGAGCCTGGCGCTCGCTCAGGAATCCGAGAACGGATTGGCAAGCGACTACTACTCGTCTCTCTTGATCGGAGGCAGCGGCCTACCGGGAAAGACTCCTGACACGCGCATTTCGAACGTGAATTCCCTGCCAGCCGGTCCATTCCAACTGACGAATGGGAGCAACTTCCTCTACACGGACTATGCAGCGAGCCCGGTGCATCGCTTCTACCAGATGTGGCAGCAGGAGAACTGCAGCCTGGAGCACGCGACGCACGAAAGTCCTTCGGGATGCAATGCAAAACTGTTCTCTTGGGTGGAAGTGACTGTTGGCGCGGGCACGAATGGCGAGCAGCAGCCTTCCAACTTCAGCACAGAATATTCGAAGGGGGCAACGACCACGGGTGAGGGCTCGACGGCCCTTGGTTTTTACAACGTGCTGAAAGGCGATGCGCCTTACTTCAAGAGCCTCGCGGACAACTACGCGATGAGCGACAACTTCCACCAGTCGGTTGACGGCGGCACGGGCGCGAATCACATCATGTTCGGGCACGGCGACGCGATCTGGTTCAGCGACGGCAAGGGAAATGCACTGCCGGCTCCACACAACACGATCGCGGGCGCGGGAACTTTGAACGCTGGAACCGTAGATGAAGTCGAAAACCCGAATCCGGCCCCGAAAACCAATAACTGGTATGCCGAAGATGGCTATGGAGCGGGATCCTATGGCTCCCCGTCCTCGGGCGGCGGCTCTTATAGTGACTGCGCGGACGCGACGCAGCCCGGAGTTGGACCCATCGTGGCGTACCTCAAGTCGCTTCATATTGATCCTCGTTGCGAGGCTGGACACTACTATCTCCTGAATAACTACAACCCCGGTTACTTTGGCAACGGCGCGAACGCGTACACCGATGCCGGCCCGGCGAATACTGTTTTCACAATTCCGCCGTCTTCGACGCCGAGTATTGGCGACGACATGCTTGCGCACAACATTTCGTGGAAATACTACGGAGACCAGTGGAACAACTATTCTGGCGCTCCCAACTACACGCCTCAGCAGGCGTCTGTGCTGAATCCAAACGGTCTCCCCGGCGATCCGTATCAGTTGAATTACGGAGCGGTGGGCTCGCCCAACGGTGCTGGAACCGGCCTGATCACGGCTTCGGACGAATACTGCAACATCTGCAACCCCTTCCAGTACGACACATCGATTATGACCAACGCCGCGATTCGCGACGCTCATATCCAGGACACGGCGAATCTCTATAGCGACATCGCCAACGGCACGCTCCCGGCCGTTTCCATCGTCAAGCCGAGCGGACTCGTGGACGGCCACCCGGCCTCTTCGAAGCTCGACTTGTTCGAAGGGTTCACCAAGAAGATTGTAGACGAAGTGGAAAAATCGCCCTACGCGAATGACACGGCGATCTTCATCACCGAGGACGAAGGCGGAGGCTACTATGACTCCGGCTACGTCCAGCCTCTGGACTTCTTCGGCGACGGCACCCGGATCATCTTCCTCGTGGTGGGCCCTTACCTGAAGCCGGGGCACATCTCGCACGCGTACGCGGATCACGTTTCGATCCTCAAGTTCATCGAGCGCAACTGGAATCTGCCGCCGGTGACTCGCCGCAGCCGCGACAACTTCCCGAATCCGATCGCGGAATGGAACAATCCCTATGTACCGGTCAACACGCCCGCGATTAGCGACCTGTTTGACTTCTTTGACTTCTCGCAGCCGTCTGGTGGATTTGGCCACTGAGCATCAGAGAGTTGATAACAAAAGGGGCGGCCGGAGGATCGGCTGCCCCTTATTTTTGTAATCAGGTGAGGATAGGATTTTGCGCCTGCAGGCCTATCTCGCAGCTGCCCCTGCGGCGGGACTTGTGGTCAGTTCGGTGACGAGGAATTCCATGACGGCGCGGGAATCTTCACCGCCGCGCTTGAGGCGGTCATCTGCTCTTTGGAGAGCACGCAGACCGGCGAGGAGTTGCGACTTGGAAATTTTTCGCGCCGCTTGAAGCGCCAACTCCGCTTGTTCGGGACGCATGCCGAGAGCGCGCGCGGCCTGCCAGCCGTTCGAAACACCCTTCACTTCGCTGGCCTCGATCAGCTTGCGGTACATCCATGCCATGGCGCCGAGCATGGGCAGTGGCTCCTCGCCGTCGCGCAGCAGCCGGTCCAAGAATTCAAGCGCCTTCGCGGACTTTTGCGCGGCGAGCAAATCCGCGAGTTCCCAGACGGTGGTGGTTTTTTCGGAGATGACCATCGCGCCGACATCCTGCCTGCTGATGAGCTTTTTTTCTCCAGCAAAGGTTGAGAGCTTGTCGATCTCTGTTTTGAGCCTCATGAGATCGGCGGCAACAAACTCGGCGAGGTCTTCGGCAGCGCCTTTTTCAAACTCGACGCCTTCTTCCTTGGCGATGGCGCGCGCAAGTGCAACGGCGGCGGCTTGCCGCTCGTTGGCGTTCTCGCCGAGGCCGCATGCGACGACAAGCGTTTTTTCCGCCAGCAGCTTGCCCAGTTTCATGCGTTGGTCCAGCCCCGTCGCCTCCAGCACCAGCATCGTAAAGGGCGCCGGATTATCGAGATAGGCGGCCAGTTGCGCGACAGCCTCTTCTCTGTTTTTTTCGCCGAGTTTTTCGATGGCTTCCGTTTCTTCGAGGAAAACCACTTGCAGCGGCGAAAGCATGGCCATGGTTTGCGACTGATCTAGCGCGGACTGCGTTTCGCCGCGGGCCGCCGAGTAGCGGGAGACTGCCCAGGTTCGCGCCGCCTCAGGGACGAATTTTTCGATCAAGTGCGCGCGGCAAGCGTCGCGCAGATACGGTTCTTCGCCAAGAAGAAGAACCGCAGGGATCGCTTTGCCACGATCCAGCCGCGCCAACAGCTCTTCAGGAGAAACCTGTGCCATTCGCCGCCCTTCCAGCTAGTAATTCTCGATTATCGCCGCCACCAAGCGCTGCGCAAAGTCTTGCGCCAAGCGGTCGATGGCCGGATCTTGCTCTTCGAAGAAAGTCTTCAGATCGGCCGGGTCCGCGGGGTCGGCCGAGATTTCATATTCGTTGCGGAAGACAAAATTGTCGGTGTGATAGAGGACTTTTTGCGTGGCGCTCTCAGTGAATGTGACCTCGCACTTGACGGTAACCAGCATGGTCGTTGCGCGCCCCGTGGTCGTATCGAAAAGAAGCGGCACAGCTTCAAGGCTCAGCACTTTGCCGCGCAGCACCGCGTCGCCATCTTCCGGATTGGAGACGACTTTGTAGGGCGTCTTGGCGAGGAATTCGTGCACTGTCGCGGCGGTCAGCTTTTGTTCGAGACGATAACTGGTGGTTTTGTTTTCAAGCGCAGGCACGGCGATGACGTGGATGCTCTTGGGCAGGGTGGAGTCGCGGCCGGCGATGTGATATCCGCAGCCTGCAACCGTAAGAGCGGCTGCAATTGCGGCGCGCGAGAATCTCCCACGGGTCATGGCAACATCTCCGCCAACTTTACCGCGTTGGCAGCGGGCAGCCGAATGTTATCCGCAGCGCCCCAGAACCACCACGCTCCCAGGCGGGCGGGATCTTCTTCCGGAATGGCGAGGTGCGACACTTTCTCTCCTGCCGCGGACACGTTGCTTGGTCCTGCTTCGCTCTCGGATGGAACTACGAATCCAGCATCTTCACAGGCTGAGACGATTTGCTCAAGTTTCGATCCCGGCACAAGTTCGGCGCAAGCGGCAAACGCCGTTCCATAGAACACGGGAGCATGAATCACTTGCAATGCGGGCATGACCGACTTCTTGCCCACGCAAGCTTTGGTTTCGATGCGAAGCCGCTCGCGCACGGCGTGCAGCTTCTGCCTGCTGTTCTGGCCAAAGCGGTCGAGAAGATTGAATGCCACCTGCGTGTCGAACACCGGTTGTCCCATTCCTTGAAATGACAGCAATTGTCCAGTCTGGCTCTCGAGCTCTTCGATTCCGGCCCGCCCGGTTTCGGACACAGGCTGGAAACAAATGACCACCATGCGCGAAACGCCGATTTTGAAAAGTCCGAGTGCCAGAGAAGCCGCGGCAGTCGCAGCGGCAGACGGAATGTTGTAAACCGCCGATTCCTTGGGGAATTGTCTGCCGCGCAGGGCATCCAACTTCGAAAACCAGCTTGTCGTTCCATCTTCTCCGGCAGTCGCTCCGGACAAATCGATGATCCTGGCTTTCGATGCGCGGGCCAGGCCGAGGTTTGTCCGCGTGAAATCGGCCGAACCGGTGAAAAATACCTTTGCGGCGCGATCGAAAGAGTCCTTCTCCACGGGCTGAACCACTGCCGGCTCGCCGCCCGCTTCGGTAAGCATTCCGGCGGCGACTTCCTCATCCACCAAACGGAAATCGGCGCCAGCGAAGCGGCCTTCTTCCAACAATGAGCGGAGTTCGGCTCCGAGCAGTGAAGAAGCGCCTGCAATCACGATTCGACTGGATTCCCGTTCAAGAGATGGCATGAATCACACGGTCCGGGAAGCCGAGCGATGGCGCAGTACGCGCACGATATGAAGCGCGACGCCGATGGCAGCATACGAACAAGCCAAGACGATCAGGACGGGTTCGGAAAACTTCCAGATGACCCACAGCACCAGGATGAGCAAAACGATCGCCAGAGACGGCTGCTTCCGCCTCCACGGAATCTCCTTGAAGCTGCTGAATCGAATCGTGCTGGTCATCAAGGCGCCAAGCGTGGCGATCAAGAGCAGCCACGCGATGGACCACCGCCAATCCTGCAAAGGATCCTTGAAACCGTGCACGATGGCGGCTACGACGCCCGCAGCGGCAGGGGTTGGCATTCCGACGAAATACTTCGAGCCACCCGGCGCCATACCCTGCACGTTGAATCGCGCGAGACGCCACGCGCAGCAGATGAGAAAGAGCAGGCAGCTTCCCCACGCCAAATCGCCAACAAACTGGGCGACTCCGCCGGGAGTTATGTGCAAAGCGTGCACACCCCAGGAGTAGGCCATCACTGCCGGCGCGACGCCAAAACTGACAACGTCAGCGAGCGAATCGAATTGCAAACCAAACTGCGTGCTCGTGCCGGTCATGCGGGCCACGCGGCCATCCAGGGAATCGAAGACAATGGCAAGCCCGATCGCGATCGCGGCGTGGTCAAAGTCGTTCCTTGTGCCCAGCAGAGTGGCGACGACCGCGTAGTATCCGCAAAAAAGATTCGCCGCAGTGAACAGGCTGGGCAGCAGAAAAATCCCGCGCCGCAGCCGGGGGCTGGGCATACGTCGTTCCTGAAATGGAATTTCGTGCTGCTCGATTTCCGCCATTGCTAGGTTTGTTTTCCCGCTACCGACGCGCTGACATCCGCTTCGGAATTTCGTGTGCCGTTCGCCGGAGTCTCTCCAGACCTTTTTGGCAGCAACGCAAGAACGCTGGAACCGCCTTTTACGGTGTCGCCAACTTTCACCTGAATCTGCGCGTCACGCGGAACCCATACATCCGCGCGCGACCCGAATCTTACCAAACCGATGCGTTCGCCGCGCGCGACTTGGTCGCCGGTCTTCTTCCAACTTACCACGCGGCGGGCGATCAATCCGGCAATCTGCTTGAAGACGAGTTCGCCGGCGTCGGTCGACAAGCTGAAGATGTTTTGTTCGTTTTCGAGTGAGGCCTGCTCCCGCATGGCGGCCAGGAATTTTCCCGGCTTGTATTCCAAGTTGGTGATGGTTCCCGTTGCCGGAGAACGGTTCACATGGACGTTCCAAATTGCGAGGAATATGCTGATGCGCTTGCCGGGACGGCCGACATTCTCTTCGTCGGTAACGACTACAATGCGCCCGTCGGCGGGAGAGACAATCGCGCCCGCCTGGTTCGGGATGACGCGTTCCGGATCGCGAAAAAAGGAAAAGACAAACAACGCCAGGCACACGAGCACGACGGCAGCCACAGGCCACTGCGCAAAATAAGACACGCCGCCGAGCAAGAGCAGCGGCAATCCAAAGTAGTAGCCCTCTTTGACCATGCTTTAGCGAATATACCTTAACGGCCTCGCGCGGAGTGTAAACGCGGCGAGCAAGCAGGTCATTTTACGACAGAATTTTGCGGGGAGCGGGCTTATTGCGAATACTGTGCCCGCGCGCGTTGGATACGCAGGGCAATCCGTTCCATTTCATCCTTGCAGTGGAGCTTCATCTTTTTCAGCTTGATTTCTTCGAGGAGGTCTTCCGAACTGAGGTAAGGAGCTACGGAGATTCGTTGCAGTTCTGCTTCGTATTTCGAGTGCTGCTCGACCAGACGCTGATAATCGGCGTCTGTATCGAGGAGTATGTCCCGAGGTGCCCGCTGTGCTGTTGCCATGCGTCCTCCTCACGACTGCGCGTATTGAAATGTGAACACTACATAAACGGAAGATAGCACTTTGGCTCGCGGCGTCAAGAGGTAACCGGTAGGAATTTGGTCCTAGCCAGTGAGTTTCTTCTGCATGGTCACGGCCGCTTCATCCGGGTGGCGGTAATAGCCAGGGCGGATTCCCGTTTTGGAAAAGCCGTGATGTTCATAAAAGGCGATAGCGCTTGTATTTGATTGACGGACTTCGAGATAGACGCTTTTCGCACCGCGAGTGCTGAATTCGCGAAGGGCGGCAGCAACCAGGGCGGAAGCTCCACCTCGGCGTCGAACGGTGAGTTTAACTGCCAGGTTGAAGACTTCGGCCTGGTCGGAAACCTGCCTGCCCACCAGGAAACCCGTAATATCCCCTGCGATTTCGAGCACCAAGGCCAAAGCATGGAGATCGGCGGCCAGCTTGGCGTAATCCTCTTTGGACCAGTGGGCGGCCTCGGGAGAGTCTTGCGCGATGGCCAGGACGGCTTCGGAGTCCGAGAGGCGAAAGCTTCGGACAGTCTCGGCTCCGGGACGACGGAGATCCTCAAGCGCCACGCTTCGCGCCGCCCTTCCAGAAAATCTCCGCATCGGAGCGGCGGACGTATTCAGCATCGAGTTTCAGCGCGTCGATCAGCTGTCCGGCGAGCGCGCGCTGGCGGCCAATTCTTCCAATCACCGGCGCAAGCACGGTTGTGCTCTGCTGCACGGATTCGCCCTTCTGAGCGTGCGATTCCCAAGGCTGGAGAGAAGTCAGCTTGCCGGGATCCAGGGAAACCCAGGAGACGGCGGCTCCAGCGGTCGTTTCTTCCACCCACCTTAAGAAGCCATCTGGAGGGACGACCATTTCCTGGTCCACTACGCACAGATCATGCCCCTCTCGCCGGTATAGCCCGCCGAAGACCTGTTCGCGCTGAGCATCGAAACAAGCAGCGACATAGCTGGTAGCAACGGCAGCCTGCGAGGCAATCGCTTGCAATCGAGAGACGCTTGCGATCGGTTTGCGGTGGACTTCGCTCCAGGCTTTGACGGCGGTCAAGCCGACGCGCACGCCTGTGAAGGAGCCAGGGCCTGCGGCTGCGGCCAATACGTCGATATCTGTCATTTTGAGACCACAGTCATGCAGCGCTTCGTCAGCCGAAGGCAAAACCCAGGAGGAATAATCTGAGGTTCCCTCGTGAACGATCGTCTTTAGGATTTCGTCATCCCGCAAAATGGCGAGACTGCCGCGAGAATCACAGGTGTCGAGGGCGAGGAGAATCACGCGCGCATTTTACCGCAGATGGCTGGAAGTTTCAGGAAGTTGAAGTTTCTGCGCGCGGAACGGCTCGATTGCAACATCTGTTTCAAGCAGATCTCGGAGCGTGAATTGCGCCGAGAGGTGGGCGATTGGGAGATTCCGGAAGGAAAGACGAGAAGGCCGTGCAATTTGACTGCCAAATAGACATCTAATTTTCGCTAACCTTATGATTCCACAGGATATATCTTGACTCTTGCAGCACAAGCCTCTACACTGTGTAAGCATCTCAGGGGGCTTCTGAATCCATGGACTACAAGATCGGTGACAAAGTCGTCTATCCCAACCACGGCGTCGGACTTGTCGAACAGATTAGTTACGGCGTTTTGAACGGCAGAACCGAACGTTACTTCATGATTCGAATTGTATCCAGCGGGCTGCGCGTGATGGTGCCTCAATCGAACGCAGAAACCGTTGGCCTTCGTTCCGTGATTCGTTCCACGGAATCCAGCAAAGTCCTTGGGTTCCTCGAAAAGGGCAAGCTCAATTCTCATCACGACTGGAAGCACCGCTTCAAAGAGAACTCGGAACGGATGCGTACCGGATCTCTCCTCGAAGTAGCAGTCGTCCTGAAGAGCCTCGTTTCCCTCAGCCGCAGCAAACCACTCTCCTTCCGCGAAAAGAAAATGCTCGAGCGAGCGAAGTACCTTCTGGTCAGCGAAATGGCCACGGCACGCAACACGAGTTCCGAGAGCGCTGAAGCCATCGTGGTGAAGTCTCTCGCCAAAGCAAAACTGCAGTTTCCAGTAATGACCGAAAAATTCGAGTAGGCTCGATCCTTGTGGGGCGCAAGACACTGCGCCCCAATCAAGAGTTCATGGGATTCCGGGCGGGCAAGCTATTTGCCCGCTTTTTTATTGCCGAGCGATCAGGCACTGTTCCGTTTTGAACTAGTGCCGTTCTGGGTGCATCCAACGAATGAACCCGAGGCCTTCGTTGTTTCGGTGTACGATCTGACTTGTAGGCAGAGTTCCCCCGGCAACCCCTTCACGGATTCTCAAAACTTCCTCTTACGTGTATATTTGCGCCTACTGGGAAGGCCAAGGAGAGAACCATGAAGCTCAGTCTATTGATCGGCGCGTTTTTTTTGAGTGTTTCCTCGGCCAATGCACAGAATTCCTGCAAGCACGGCCCCGCTTCGACGAGCAGCCAGAATTTCCAAATGAGCGGCCTGGGCGGAGGGGCAGGCGGAGGCGGCGAGATTGGCACCGCCGGAGGAGGACTCACTTACGAACCGCCGCGAGATTTCAAGGTGAGCTATGTTACGAATGACGGGGAGTATGTGCCCTCGAACTATATGAATTACGACGATGCGCTGGCGCTGGGCAGGCACGAAATTGCGGCGTCTGAAGAGATGGCCAAGAACCGGTCGAATTCATTACTTGGGGAGGTTGCCCGAGCGTACCGGGCGGCAAAGGAACGACCGCAGGAGCTCGAAGCCAAGGTTGTGCAGGTTGACGCAGATCGTATCGACGCCTGCTCGGCAAGCCGCAACTGCCACCGATGAAGTTCCGGGCTATTTCACCTGCAATCTCTTCAGAGCAACGCCCGCCTGCCTGAGTGTTTCCGCGACTCTTGCCGCAATGGCAGGCGCGCCTGGCGTGTCCCCGTGAATGCAAATGGTTTCCGCATGAACGGCCACTTCCCTGCCATCGCTTGCCGTTACTACACCTCGCTCGACTATTCCCAAGGCGTGGCGTCCGGCTTCGGCGGAATCGCGGATGAGGGCGTCCTGAAACTTCCGCGAGCGTAGTGTTCCATCCGGCTCGTAGCGCCTATCTGCAAAGGCCTCAGCGGCGACGGAAAATCCGGAATCGCGAAAAACGTCCAGCATCGGCGAACCTGCCAGCCCCACGAGAATCAGGCTGCCGTTCCATTGAGCGACGCCCTGCGCAATGGCTGCCGCCAGTTCGCGATTACGAACCGCCTGATTGTAGAGCGCGCCGTGGGGCTTCACGTGCACCAGCTTCGCGCCGCAATTCTGGGCGACGGCCGCCAGGGAGCGCACTTGCTCGAAGACGGAGTCGGCAACCTCTTCGGGAGGTAGCTTGCGCTCGAGCCTGCCGAAATTCTCGCGGTCGGCGTAACCAGGGTGTGCGCCGATGGCCACGTTGTACTTGAGCGCCTGCAGGATTGTGGCGCGCATCATATCCGCATCGCCCGCGTGGCCACCACACGCGACGTTGGCAGAAGTGATGGAGCGCATCAGCGCTTCCTGAGTACCATCAGCAATCGCTTCGGGCAGCTCGCCCATATCGCAGTTGAGATCTATCGTTAGTTCGCCATGTTTCATTCGAGAATCAGCTCCTTTGATTCCAGCAATCTTTCCTGCTCGATCAAGAGCGCTCTCGCCGTTTCCAATTCGACGCGTTCAAATCGAATTTCGTCGCGAGGACGTAGCTGGCCCAGGCTGCTCAAGTCCGCCGAAATCACGTTCGCGATTTTGGGGTAGCCGCCCGTGGTTTGTTGCTCGACGAACAAAATGATCGGCAGTCCAGAGGCGGTAATCTGCACCGCGCCGAGCAAAACGCCTTCGGAGAGCATTTCTTCGCCTGGAATCCGGGAGATGACCGCTCCTTCCAGCCGCAGCCCCATGCGGTTGGACTCTTCGGTCAACCGATAAGTTCCTCCATAGAATACCTTTTGCGCCCCTTCTGGAAACCAATCGCTTTGCGGACCCGCGGTAACGCGCAGCACTTTCCTCGGCAATAACCTTTCCAGTGTGCGCCTCGATACATTCCTCTTGCGAAACGTGCGGAACGCTCCGCCTACTCTGCCGACGCGCAACAAGTCTCCTTTGCGCAGCGGCCGCCCTTCCAAACCACCCAAACCACTGAGCAGGTGCGTCGAGGCGCTACCCAGGAATGGCTTTACTTCGACCGCACCGTGGATGCAGAGATAGCTGCGTGCGCCGGTTCGCGTTGCGCCGAGCCGAAGAGTTTGCCCTGGGTCCACGTGGACCGAAGTCCATGTTTCGATTTGCTTGTCATCCAACGTCGCGCCAAAATCCGCACCTGCCAACGCGATCACAGCGGCTTCCGTGAAGACAAACGTCCCGCCAAGCAATGTCATTTCCAGCGCGGCAGCGTTTTCTGGATTCCCCACCAGCCGATTTCCGATGCGGAGAGCAACTGGATCGGCCGCACCTGAGGCAGAAACTCCCATCGGTCCAAAGCCTTCCCGCCCCAAGTCCTGAACCGTCGTAAGCATTCCGGGAGCGCGTACCTCCACGAGGCTCATGCGCGCTCCAAAGCCGCGAACTGCTCAGCCGAAATAGGCGCGAAGCGCACACGATCTCCGATAGAGAGGAGACTCATCTCCGATTTTTCGGGCCGGAACAAGGCCAGCGGAGTTCTAGCGATTAATCTCCATCCGCCCGGAGTGGAGATGGGATATACGCCAGTTTGACTGCCAGCGATTCCAACACTGCCTGCAGGCACGCTACGTCGTGGCATCGCGAGGCGGGGCGTCGACAGAGATTCTGGCAACTCGCCAAGATAAGCAAAGCCGGGAACAAACCCCAAGAAATACACCGTATAGGCGGAAGATGCGTGCAGTTCGATCACTTGGGCAGGCGTCAGCTCAAGCAGCTTCGCCACATCGTTCAAATCGGGGCCGTACTCCCCGCCATAACACGCAGGAATTTCTACGACGCGCGGCTCGGGCAGGGAGAGAACGCTCATTCGGTCGATGTAGCCGAGCAAAATGGATTCGAGGTTTTGGTGGGTCAGCTTAAGGGCATCAAACTTGAACAGGATGGACGAATAAGCGGGATGCAGATTGCGAACGCCGGCGACCGGCTCCAGGTTCATCAAATGCAGAAGGCGTCGAACCTGTTGATGGCCTCCCTGAATACTTTGCTTGTTGCCCGGAGCGTCGAAATAGACAATTAGCGACTGATCTCCGGCAAACTGAAATCGCGCGCTGCCGCTCACGACAGTGGGCATAGCCGCAAGAGTATATCCCACGAGCTACAGGACTATGCGCAAAGAGAACGACGGGTAGACGCGCGGTTCCTGTTCTCCCGGGCTAAGACGCGCCGTGTCGTGTCTTCCTTTGCCGCTTAGATTTTTCTCGAGATGGAAGGGCTATGAGAAAGCATGGGACTTTTCGACGGAGGTTGAGAGCTCGCAAAGTTGTCGCTTGGAGAGACATGAAGCGAAACGAGAAGGCATCCGGCTGGGGACTAAGCTTGGCATGAAGTCCTTGTTTCGTTGGGTATCCCTTCCGCTTGAGAGGAGCGTTTGCATGGAAAGTGTGTTACTTTCCGCGTATACCAAAGCATGTCAGGTGTCATGTGCGTACCACTTCTTTGCCCGGCTGTCTCGGAGTATTGCTTCTGTTATCGGCGCCAATCTGCCGGGGCCAGGCTTCCGCCCCGGCGACTTCGACGCACGTTCCTGCTGCTCCCAGTGCGCCCGCAGCCGATTATTCGAAGGAACCCTACGTCTTCGAATTCATTGAAACCGATATGCGTTTCGAAGCCGACGGCAAGGGGCAGCGCGATCTGAGCCTTCGCGTACGTATCCAATCTGAATCGGCGGTGCACGAATTTGGACTGCTCACCTACGCCTTCGCCTCCCGATTCGAGACTTTGGATGTGGTCTATGTGCGTGTGCGCAAACCGGACGGAACGGTGTTGGAAACACCAGCCTCCGATGTTCAGGAAATCGATTCCGCGGTCAGCCGTGAAGCGCCGATGTATACCGACCAACGCGAGAAGCACATTGCCGTCAAGTCGCTTGCGGTGGGGGACACGCTCGAAGCGCACCTGCGCTGGACCACGACCGAACCTCTGGCACCGGGCCATTTCTGGTATTCCGATTCTTACTTCAAAGCGGGCATCTGCTTGCAGGAGACAATTAAGATCGATCTACCAGCGGGTCTCCCCGTAAAGTTGCGAAATTCAGACCCTCAACCCACTGTGCAAGAAGCTGGCGGGCGACACATCTTTACGTTCACGAATTCCAATCTCAAACATGCCGAAGAATCCAAAATTCCCGATTGGGAGAAGAACCCCAACGGCGCACCTCTCGCGGATATCGAAATTTCGTCGTTCACATCGTGGGAGGAGGTTGGAGCGTGGTACAACTCGCTGCAGCAGCCGAAGGTTGTCGTTACGCCCGACATACGCGCCAAGGCAGAAGAACTCACCAAGGGAAAAACTACGGACGATGAAAAGCTTCACGCCATCTACGATTTTGTTTCGACGCGATTTCGCTATATCGGTGTAGATCTGGGTCTCAGCCGTTACACTCCCCACGCAGCTGCGGACGTTCTAGCGAACCGCTATGGAGACTGTAAGGACAAGCACACTCTCTTCGCCGCACTTCTGCAAGCGGCCGGCATCAACGCCTACCCGGCTCTTATCAGCTCCAGCTTTCAGATCGATCCCACATTTCCTTCTCCCAGTGTTTTTGATCACGTGATCACCGCGGTTCCGCGCGGGGATTCATTTGTATTCCTTGACACCACGCCGGAAGTTGCGCCGTTCGGACTGCTGCTTCGCAACCTGCGCGGTCGACAGGCCCTCGTCATGCCGGGTTCGGCTCCGGCACGGCTTGTCACCACTCCCGCGGACCCTCCAATTCCAAACTACGAACATGCGAAAATTGAGGCTTCCATAGATATCAATGGCACGCTCGATGCCAAAATGCGTTTTGAAGATCGTGGAGACAGCGAGGTTTTGCTGCGTCTGGCATACCGGGGCACTCCGGAAAACCGGTGGCAGGAACTTACACAGAAAATCATGGCTAGCATGGGATTTGGGGGAACGGTCAGCGACGTTTCCGTGGCAGCGCCCGAAGATACTGCGCAGCCTTTTTGGTTCAGTCTTACTTATCATCGCACGGACTATCCGGAATGGAAAAACCATCGTTTCGTACTTCCCTCGCCGCCGATTGTGTTGCCACCACTCAACGAAGAACAGAAGCTTTCCAAGGCACCCCTGCCCTTGGGTCCAATTCAGGATGTGACTTATGACTCGCTGGTGAAGCTGCCCAAAGGTCTGTTTCCGTTGCCTCCACAAGGGGTCGATCAAAAGTCTGACTTTGCCGAATACACCGCAACCTACTTGAATCAGGACGGGGTTCTTCATGGCGTCCTCCATTTCAAATCGCTCTTGCGCGAAGTTCCCGGAGCGGAGCGCTCCGCGTACGACAAATTTTCCACGGAGATGAACGAGTCAGCTTACCGATATATTCCTGTGGCCGGCGATTTCGTGGCTGCAGGCGGCGCCAAGTCACCAGTGGTTGACCTTATGCCCAGCAAGCCCGAGGACGTGATCTCGTATCTCGAAAAGCAAGTGTCGGCCGATCCGGACAACAGGCAAGCGCTCACTTCTCTTAGCCGAGCTTACTGTAGCGTCGGCCGGGCCAAAGACGCCGTCGCGCTCTTAGAAAAAATGGAAAGCGAAAACCCGGAGAAGGCAGAGGAACTGCACTTGAGTCTAGGAGAAGCTTACCTAGCTCTGCCTGACGCGGATAAAGCGATAGTGGAGCTTAAGAAGTATCTCGCAGCCGAACCGACTCCCCGGCAACTCAATGAGGTGGCGTACGCTCTCGCCGATGCCAATGCGCGACTGACCGATGCTCTTGTTTATTCGGCGCGCGCTGTCGCCGCGGTCGACGCCGACACGTTGGATATCTCCGCCGACGATGCGGATCAGTCCGATTTCAGACTCATGTCGGAACTTGCTGCCGACTGGGACACCCTTGGATGGATTTACTTCCGAATGGGTAACTATCCCTCCGCAGAGAAATACTTAGAAGCTGCATGGGAGATCAATCAAGCGCCTGCCATCGGAGAGCATCTTGTCGAAGCCTACGAGAAGCTCGGGAAAAACGCTCAAGCCGCAGTCGTGGCCAATATGACGGATGCTGTCCTCGGTGAAACCCTCGGGTTACCAGACCCAAAACTGAAAGACAGTGTCGCGGACGAGATGAAGCGTCTTCATCCTCTTGTGAACGCAGCTTCGAAGAATGGCTACTTTGGCGTTCATTCCGTTCAGGGCCAGGTTGCTCTGGTAGATATGCGGTCGATTGATGTCGTGGTGCCCAATCCGCCGGAGGCAGACTCCAGTAATGCGAGTTTCACAGTTTCATTTTCCAATGGCCATAAGGTCGACAAAGTCTCCTTTGTCTCCGGCTCGGCCGACCTCAAGCACTACACCAGTGCAATTGCTTCGGCACACTATTTTGAATCCTTTCCGGACGATACCCCAACTCGCATCGTTCGCAGAGTGAATTTCAATTGTTCGAGGTATTCAAAACATTGCTCTCTGTTTGTCGCGACGATGGAAGAGGCCATGAGGCCCTCGCCAAGAGCCGTGGTCGTCAAACCTATTGAAATACCGCACTAAATTTAGGCGGCGCGGGTGCGATTTCACCGTTCAGATTGTTCGAATCCTTAGGATTATGGGGTGGTTGAGCAGTGGTCGTCTTGCCGCAATCACGCTAATGCCAGACTGGGATCGGCATTGAGTGACGCGTCGGCAAAAATGCCGGCGCGGAACCGCTCATAGGCCGCGGCGGCAATCATCGCGGCGTTATCGGTGGAAAGCGGCCGGCTGGGAAAGAAGATCTCAATCCCCTTACTCTTGCCACGCTCTTCAAATGTAGTTCGCAGTTGGCTGTTCGCGGCTACGCCGCCGGAAACGAGCACGCTTCCGACGTCAAGCTCTTCCGCCGCCAGCATGGTGCGTTCCACCAAATCGCGCACAACTGCGTTCTGAAACTCGCGCACGAGCGCCAGAGTTTGCGGCGAGCACAGAGGAAGCAGATGTTCGAACTTGCGCTCGCCACGCTGGAGAGCCTCTTCTCGCGCTTGAATCTCCGCGGCATATTCGGCGTGTTCGCGCACATGATAGAGGACGGCGGTCTTAAGTCCGCTGAAACTGAAATCCAACGCGTTGCCTCGCGTTTTTGTCGGGCCAAACTTGACCGGAGCAGGCGCGGCATTCTCGGCCGCAACCAAACGATCCAGAATCGGGCCACCCGGATACCCGAGCCCTAGCAACTTCGCCACTTTGTCGTAGGCTTCGCCGGCTGCGTCATCGCGCGTCTGCCCGATTTTTCGATACCGCAAAGGACCAACAGAATCCGGTCGGTTAGAATCGCCTGGCGTCACTTCATACAAAACTGTGTGTCCCCCGGAAACGATCAGGCAAACGGCTGGCAATTTCGGCGTGCGCCCCGCCTTGTGGGCCTCAAGGAAGACGGCGTGGACATGGCCCGCCAAGTGATTCACGGGCACGAGAGGTTTCCCGAGCCCGGCCGCCAGCGTCTTTCCGTATGTGATTCCAACTAAAAGAGCGCCTACCAGCCCAGGACCGTGGGTCACTCCAATGGCGTCGACATCGCTAAAGTTCAGTCCCGCTTGCGCGAGCGCCTCGCGAACGACCGGCACAATCTGCCGCAAATGCTCGCGCGAAGCCAGTTCCGGCACGACGCCGCCATATTTTCTGTGGATATCGATCTGCGACGCGACCACGCTGGACAAGATCTCGCGCCCGTCGGCGACCACCGCTGCCGCGGTCTCGTCGCACGAAGATTCGATGCCTAGAATGCGCGTCATTGTCGGAGCTTCATGGAGCAAAACTAGAGTTTCAAATTCTTCAGGTATTCGCGGAAGGGGTCGCCCAGCTCTTTGTTTTGAAGGGCAATCTCCACCGTCGCTTTGAGAAATCCCAGTTTGTCGCCGGCGTCATAGGAGATGCCTTCATAGATATAAGCCCACAGACCATCCTCTTGCGCCAGTATCCGCAGTGCGTCCGTCAATTGGATTTCATTGCCGGCTCCCGGTTTGGTTCGTTTCAGGCAATCAAAAATCTGTGGCGGCAAAACGTATCGGCCCGTGATGGCCAGGTTCGACGGCGCGTTTTCCGGTTTGGGTTTTTCGACCAAGTCGTGAATCCGCAAGAGACGCGCCCCGAATGGCGGTTGTGGCGCAGCCTCGCCGGCGACGATTCCGTACAGGTGTGTCTTCTCGCGCGGAACTTCCTCGACGGCAATTGCGCCGACGCCTGTCGCGGCGTAGACGTCAATCAATTGCTTGGTGGCAGGATTTTCTCCAGGGATCAGGACGTCGCCGAGCAACACCGCGAACGGCTCATCACCAACCAGATCCTCCGCCACGAGAACGGCATGGCCCAACCCCAGCGGCTCCTTCTGACGCGTGTAGCTCACGCGCACCATGTCGCTGATCCGGCGAACCATGGCCGCTTGATCCTTTTTCCCCTTTTCTTCCAGAAAGCGCTCGAGCGTGGGGGCATGATCGAAGTGATCTTCGATCGAATTCTTTCCTTTTCCCGTGACGATGATGATGTGCTCGATGCCCGAGACGACGCATTCTTCCACGACATACTGAATCTGCGGCTTGTCCACGACCGTCAACATTTCCTTGGGTTGCGCCTTGGTCGCGGGCAGAAAGCGCGTGCCAAGCCCCGCAGCGGGAAGGACAGCCTTGCGCACTTTGCGTATGGGGGCGCTGGAGGAGTTTGTTGTGCTAGCCATCAGTTCCCTCGTTGCATTTATTTTTTCTTCGCGGCCTTCTTGTCTTTCGAAGCGCTGTCTTTGGAGCCCGTTTCTTTGCCCCCCGAGTCTTTGGAGGCAGTATCCTTCGTGTCGCCATCTTTTGCGCCAGAATCCTTGCCGCTGGAGTCCTTGCCATCCCCTGCGGCTTTGGTCTCTTTGCTTCCGCCGTCAGGAGACTTGCCCGCGTAGTCGGTCACGTACCAGCCCGAGCCCTTGAATTTGATGGCCGGTGCAGTGATGACCGATTCCACTTTTCCGGCGCAATGCGGGCACTTTTTCAAGTGCGGCCCGTTCACGGATTCGATTTTTTCCGTGTGACGACCGCACTTCAGGCATTTGTATTCATACAGTGGCACAGCTACTCCCTCCGCCCTATCTCCAAACAAAAAAGTATAGCATGCGCAACGCGCTCTTCATGCGCGTCCACGGCTGTGCTGGGCGCCAACATGTCGGCATTTTTCTTACGCACGTCGAGCAGCGCGACAGCGCGTGCTAGACTCTTCAGCATGAGCAGTCCCACGACGATCGACTCGAAAAACGCGTTGGGCTGTTTGTACCTGGTCGGCACGCCCATTGGCAACCTCGAAGACATCACCTTGCGCGCCCTGCGCATACTCAAAGAAGTCGATCAGATCGCCTGCGAAGACACTCGCCATACGCAGAAGCTGCTCAACCATTATGAAATCCGCAAACCGCTCGTCAGTTATCACGAGCACAACGAGATGACGCGCGCTCCCGAGTTGCTCATCTCGCTCGAACAAGGCGCGAAGATTGCGCTCGTCAGCGACGCCGGCATGCCGCTTGTTTCCGACCCCGGACACCGCCTGGTCACCCTTTGTCTACGGCACCATGTTCCTGTCGTCCCCGTGCCGGGGCCATCCGCGCTTCTCGCATCTCTCGCCGCCAGCGGACTGCCCAACAAAGAGTTCCTCTTCGTCGGTTTTTTGCCTGCGCGCAGCGGGGAGCGGCGCCGCGCGCTCGAGCGGCTGCGCATCGAGGACCGCACGATCATTCTCTACGAAGCGCCGCATCGCATCGCTGAATGCCTCGCCGACGCACAAGAAGTCCTTGGCAACCGCACCGCATGCATCGCGCGCGAAGTCACCAAGCTTCACGAAGAATTTCGCCGCGGCAGGTTCTCCGAACTTCTGATCAGCCTCGAAGAGCGTCCCGCCAAAGGCGAAATCACGTTGCTCATCGGCTCCGAAGATCCCGCGGATGCGCACAGCGCCGCCGGCTCGATGCAAAGTCTCGCCGAACGCGTCGATGAATTGATTCACCAGGCGAAGCTTGACCGCAAAGAAGCTCTCAAGCTGGCGGCCAAGGAACGCGGCCTAAGCCGGCGCGAAGCCTACGACAAGATGGTGGATGCCAGAGGAACGCAAGAAAGCAGCGATTCGTAGGTGATACAGTCAAATTCTCGAAATTCATTTGTTGGCGGCGCAGAGGAACGAAACTCCATTCAGCAGCGGTTGTAAGCTTTCAAGGACGCGAGCGAAGTCGACCGCAAGCGTTGTCACGCTCAAGACTCCGACCGAAACTCCACTTCGCGCATAAATCCTCCGGTAGACGAGTTCCTTGCCGTCCTTCGTCGCGTGCCACACATCCACTGCCATAGTTTCCTCGGCACCGCTCACTCGGGGTGGCATGACAGGCTCAATCTTTGGATCGCGCAAATACCGGCGCAGCATGCTGATTTGAGCCTCGACGAATTCCTGCAGTGTGATTCCACCGAGAAATTCCTCGGTGGCCAGCACGCTGCTCGGAAATTCGCCAGCCGCATTGCGCTGCAAGCCAAATTCCTGCTGAATCTCCCACTTCTCTGGAAGTGCAGCGAACGACCATCCCTTGACCGAGAAGACCGACGGTCTCTCCCCGGCGCGCGCGTCAACCGGAACCACTGGCGCGGATGGTTTTGGAATGGCTGCGGCAGGTGATGCGCTTTGCGACGCGCTGCTTTGGGCTGCTGGAGCGGACGGGGCAGGTGGCGGCGGCCGTGGAACAGCTTTTGCGAGTTCTGGCTTGACGGCTAGAGGCTTCGGCTCTTCCGCGGGAGGCGCAACTGGAACAGGTGGCGCGGCAGGAACGGACGGGGTCTCAGCGGCAAGTTTAGCATCGTGAACAATCTTCACCGAAAAAACAGTCTGGCCCCCTTTGATCTCGTCGCCGTTTGCGAGCATCGCGTCCTTGATGCGCGCCCCATTCAGGAACGTCCCGTTGCTGCTCTTCCTGTCCTGGACACGGCAACCCTGCGGCCCACACTCGACGGCAAAGTGTACGCCGGACATAAACGTGTCATGTGGCAGCGCAATCTCCGCCCGGCCTTCAGCCCGTCCGAAGGTTAAGGCTTGTCCTGTGACAATGGATATTTTCTTTCCTGCAAGCGGCCCGGCTTTGATTTCGAGAAGTATTCCCATCGGTGAGTTATTTCCAATTATCCAGATAATTGGCGAGCGCGTATAGTTCACCGGCCAATTCGGGGTCGATTTCGTCGACTGCTTTGCTGGCCATGACCCCGAATGACAATTTCTTGATTTGCTCGTCGCTTGGACGTTTTCCGCCGCGCGTCCATTCGAAAACAAAAGCAAGTTGGCGGGAAATAGATTGAAGAAAGGCGTCGCCCGGGTTTGCCAGATTCAAACGATTCATGCCGGCCCGCGCTTTGGCGAGTGCCGCGTCAAATTCATTGAAATTTGTAAGGCTGTTCATGGTCAGGCCGGCTTGAACTGGTCGCGGGTGTCCGAATCCACGACCATTTGAATGCCGCCTCCCTTGGTGTTCACTGCTTTCTTTGGATCAGTCCAATCGTCGACGATCGGCGCAGCTGTGGAACGCAGCGCCTTGCCCTTCGGCGTGCCGAACGATTTCGACACGCGAATGTTCGGGTCATCGTTGAGGCCGAGCTGATCTCCCGTCTGTTTGCCGGTTGGATCAAAAAAATTGCCTGGCTTGCCGCTGGTTTTTCGAACGTACTGGGACATTTTAGCAGGTGGCGGAATGTCTACAACTTGAACGGGCTTATCGAGATCGATCCCTTTGAGATCCTGCGACGCGCGAGCATCGCCGAGACCTGGCTTATCCTTGTAAAACTCGCGAACCACCTTTTCGCGAGCTGCTTTTTGTTCTGGTGAGCTTCCTGCACTAGAAGCGAGCGCGCGTTCTTCGTCCGTAACCGCGGAAACAGCAGAAGAAGGCGGAGCAACTGCCGCAGCCGGCACAGCGGCGCCCGCCACGGCCGGCGAGGAAGAAGCCGAAGGCGCGGATGGAGCAGAAGGCGCGGGAATTCCCGCTTCACCAATGATGACCGTGAAGCAGCCGAGAATGATGACGCCACCGTGTTCGGTTGGATCACCGATGCGCGCGGCCATCAACCCGCCAATCAGCACCGTTGGCGAACCCATGATGATCATGTCCGGAGGGCCGACGCAGGTCAGCATGTCGGTCATGCGCGCGGCGGGCAGGGCACCGATCAACACCGTCGGCTCGCAAGGCGGGATGATTGGGCCGCCAACGTGGGGCACGATACCCGTGACCATCGGGCATACATGCATGTCGGTTACACGGGCCGCTGGTGGCATATCGTTTTCAGTCCTCGGCTAATTCCAATGAGCTCCATGAGCCCAAGCTACATCGCTCCGCCTTTGGAGCCATCGTCGGCGGTGTCCGGATCCTTGGGCGACTTTGGGTCCGTCGGGTTCGCAGGGCTTCCCACGCCAGCCGCTCCGCCGCTATTGATCAAGACCAACGTGCCAGAAATCGCCACACCCGCGGGACTGATGTTGATGAAATTCCCTCCCGCCATGATCGTCAACTCCACACCGGATTCGATGACCACATTAGTTCCAGCTTTCAAGTGGATTTCCATGCCGGCTTCGTGGGCATAGTTCACGCCGCTCTTCTCTTCCACGTTCATCCCGGCCTGTCTCGAAATGGTCATCCCCACCTTTACGTTCTGATTTTGCGTGACATTGAGCGAAGCGTCTCCGCCAACGGATTCGTTCTGATCGTTCCCGACCTGGATATCTTGCTCACCCTCGATCTTTTCTTTCTGATCGCCCTTCACGATCAAGCTGCGGTCATTCCCCACATATTCTCGGGAATCGTGTTCGACGCGAAGATCCATATCGCGTTCGGCGTTCATGAAGATTTGTTCGTCGCCTTTTTTGTCTTCGAAGCGGAGTTCGTTGAAGTTGCTGGAAGTGCCGTTTTTGGTGCTGCGAGTCAAGAATGTGGTGCGTGTCATGTTGTCTGGCAGCGTATACGGCGGCATCTGCTCGTCGTTATAGACGCGGCCGGTGATGATCGGACGGTCGGGATCGCCTTCGAGAAATTCGACGATGACTTCCTGCCGGATGCGGGGAATGTTGATGGCGCCCCAGTTTTTTCCAGCCCATGGCTGCGATACGCGAATCCAGCAAGAACTATTTTCATCCTTCTTCCCGAGGCGATCCCAGAAGAACTGGACTTTCACCCGGCCGTATTTATCCGGATAAATCTCTTCGCCAGCAGGGCCCACGACGACCGCAGTTTGGGGACCTTGGACGATTGGCTTAGGCGTGACGCGCTGCGGCCGAAACGGAATATCGAACGGGGTGCAAGTGAAATGGTTGGTGTAGACCTCCTGAGAGCCGCCTCCCGACCCGGAATAACTGTCGCCGACGGAAGCGGAATGAGTGAGCTCGGTAAGCAGATAGTCGCCGTTCTGGTCATCGCGAGAATGCTCATCGAGATGAAATTTGTAGCCGGAAGCAAAAGTGCGGCAGTTGCTTGAGCCAGAAATGAGATAGTGGATGGCCTCTTCCTCTTGCATACGGACTTTCGCGAGGGTGTCACCTTCATCCTTTTTCGTATAGATACCCGGGTAATCGTAAATCTCATATTTGGTATTGCCGCCTATTTCGTCGACGGTCTGGAGATTTGCGAGTAGGGACGTGTTCGGGGTCTGAAAATTGTAGTCGTTCAGGGCGTACTTGCCGGGCTGAAGTTCCTGTTCTGACCCCCAACTGTGCACGAGATCTTCGTTGACGTGCGTCGTGCCCGGACTGTAGTTGAAGCGGACTTTGTACTGTACAGGACAATTCTTGTGAACCTGGGGTTTATCGGCAAAAATGAGTTTGTGAGAGTTTTCATCGTGCTCGAAAAAATAGAAGATCCCGTACTCCTCCATTAGGCGGCAAACAAAATTGAAGGCAGTCTCGCGATATTGGACGACATATTCGCGCTGAGGATAAGTGGACTGGGTGCGATCCTGAAAGTCGTGGAAACCGTGGTCCTGGAAGACTTTCTTGATGATTTCCGGAATTGTCTTTTGCTGGAAAATCTGACAATCGGCGGTGCGTGTGAGGAACCACACCCACGGAACAATTTCCGCCTGGTAATGGCTAAAACGATTATCGCGGCCGGAGCAAGTGAACCGGCTGACGAAACCGTTCCAGTAGCGCTTTTCATCACCGAAGAGCTGAAGAGCGATGGTCACCTGTTTGCCGATAATGTCCTTAAAAGCGATGGAATGATTTTCAGAAATGAGTTCCGTCGAGAATCGGAAGAGCTGTGAAATTCCCTCACGGCCGCCAAGACTCTGCAGAAGCAAAACGTTTTCTCCCAGGGGCGTGTTGATGGCAATGAGCCGCTTATCTTGTGTATAAGCCATGGCGTCTTTTCCTTTGCTGAATACGCTTGCAACAAGCCCAAGTCAGTACTCCATCCTTGAAGCCCATGCGGGTAGCTACCCTCCAACACGGCCGGAGAATTCTACAACGGATCATTTTGTCGGACTGGCGGTTTCAAAGATTTGAGTCCGAGCCTTCGCGCAAGAAAACAGCATGGCTGCCAGATTATAAAAACCATCGTCCCTTCTTGTAGTTTTCCCAAAAGGCTTTTCCGTCCTTGTAGTTTGGATCGACTTTGCCAGCAGCCAACGAGTCCCTGACCACCCTATCCATTTGCGACCCTTTCTTGATATTTTCCTCGGCGAAGACTAGGAAGGGGTCAGCGATGAGTGTTAAGAAGAAAACTCCAGGCATGACATAAAGCAGAATCGCTCGCAGCAAGACTTTTGGAGACTGGAAGAACACTTCCCTCATGCCCTCGCCCTCTTGATGGGCTAGATAGACCTCGCCGGCACAGTTGAGGGAATATGCAATGAGGTCACCCAACTTAAGCGATCCCTCGATAAATTCAACGTAATGCAATAAGGACCCTCCGTTTCTTGCCAGGATGTTGAATTTGCTGGCGAGGAAAGGAGCGTTCGGGTGATTTTCGAGAAGCTGCTTGTAATCATATTCGAGAAGGTCCGCCTTCTTTTCCCACATCGCATACTCGATTTTGTCGAGGTCACGAAAGAAATCTCTGAACAGTGGATCGCGAATTTCCTTGTCCACCTGCATGTTGTGACCAATTTCCAGGAACTTGCGGGCGGCATTGTCAATCTCGTTTTCCAGGCTGATCAGGGGAGCGAGAACGTGGTGAACATACTCCGCGCCCGCTTTAGAGCCCTCCCCTCCATAGTGAAGAACGACGTCCATGATCTCGTCACGGAACGTCTCTCCGGCTCTTTCAAGAGCCTCATGCACACCCCCTTCGTCCACGGCGGCGCTGCCAAACCCCGGCGAAGGAGAAGTTGGCGACCTGAGGTCGAGCCCGGCGGAAAAGCGGATCAGCCCATCGAGGGTTGTCGCCGATTTCTTCCGCAGCTGGGCCATTTGAGGGGAATGACTGTGGTGCGCTTTCTTCTTTTTCTTGTGGGCGACGTGGTGGCTGCTTGCGTGGCCTACGGAGCTGGGTGCCGGTGAGCGCCCCACGCAAAGCGTTCCTGGGTCGCCTGGCAGTGAAGTTGAAACGCAGATTGAACCGGGCATGCGGAAACTTGCCATTTAGAGCTCCCTTACAAATAGCGGACTGACGTTATGCTAACCCGCGTGAGAATTTGTTTTGGGCGTTGAAATAGCCGCATAGTAGACATTTCCCGCTTCCCAGCCATGGTTACGAGGGACCTTTCATCCATGGCATCCGCGAATATGTGCCATCCGTGCCCATACACCGAAAATCTTCTCCGCATTTATGTTTGCCATGGCTGAAGTTCGCTCCGTGCTCAAACTCACGCGTACGCAAATGAGCCATCCGGGCTAACGCTGACGTGAATGGAAGCGGGCTTTTGGCGTTCGGCCATCCGGCCCAACAGATAGCGCGACACATCCGGCAGCATTGTGTTAGTCAAAATGTTGTCCACGTTCCGCGCCCCAGATTCGACTTCGGTGCAGCGTCTCGCAACTTCGGCCACTACGGCTGGGTCGTAGGTCAGCTCAATTTTGTGATTATCGCGGATGCGGCGCTGGATCTTGGCAAGCTTCAGCGTGACGATCTGTTTCATCGCTTCATCCCGCAACGGAAAATACGGAACAGTGACCAGCCGGCCCATGAAAGCAGGCTTGAAGATCTTGTTGAGTTCGGGCTTGAGCGCTCTGGCAAGCCCTTCGGCGCTCGGCGTCGTTTCCGGATCGGCTGTCAGTTTCATCAGCAAATCGGTGCACGCATTCGAAGTAAGAATGATGATCGTATTCTTGAAGTCGATCTCGCGGCCCTCGCCGTCTTCCATCATGCCTTTATCAAAGACCTGGTAGAAAAGCTCGAGAACGTCGGGATGGGCCTTCTCGCACTCGTCGAGAAGAACCACGGAATACGGCCGGCGGCGAACCGCCTCCGTCAGTACGCCACCTTCGCCGTATCCTACATAGCCGGGAGGCGCCCCTTTGAGGCTCGAGACCGTGTGCGCCTCCTGAAATTCCGACATGTTGATGGTGATGAGATTGCGTTCGCCTCCGTAGAGGAAATCAGCAAGAGCCAGCGCCGTTTCTGTTTTGCCAACGCCGCTGGGTCCCACAAGCATGAACACGCCCACGGGCTTGACGGGATCGTCCATGCCCGCGCGATTCGTCGAAATGCGCTGCGCAATGGCTTCGAGCGCGTGATTCTGGCCAATGACGCGAACAGCCATCAGGTCCTTCAGGTGCAGCACGGTGTTGATCTCGTCTTGCTGCATTTTGCCGACAGGGATGCCCGTCCATGCGGAGATGACTTCCCCGACGATTTGCGTATCCACGCAAACGCGCATCAGCGGCGAGTCTCCTTGCAATGCCTCGAGCTCAGCGTTCAGTTTTTCCAGCTCACCGCGAAGCGAAGCGGCATCGGTTGCAGGCTGAGCAGCCGTTCCGCTAGCTGCGGACATGGGAGCGGGTGAGCCAGCTAGGGACGCCGACGGAGGAGCTGCGGCCGCTTCGAGTTGTGTGCGAATATCCCGAATGCGCGATACAAGCGAAAATTCCTTCTCGCGGCGTTCCTGGAGAGTCTTGAGGCGTGCCGCAACCTCAGTTTTCTGCTTGGCGATGGCCGCAAGCCGTTCGGCGTGATCAACGCCAACGGCAACCTCGCGCTCCAGTACACGCTGTTGAACGTCCAGGTCATCAGCCTGTCGCAGAGCGTCTTCGATCATGGGCGGAGTGGCGTTCTGCCCGAGCGAAAGCCGCGCGCACGCCGTGTCCATGACGCTTACGGCTTTGTCCGGCAGTTGACGCCCTGCCAGATAGCGATGAGAAAACTTGGTCGCTGAGCGAACCGCTTCGTCCAGAATGCGCACGTTGTGATGTTTTTCCAGCGAGCCGACGATTCCGCGTAGCATCACCATGCACTGCTCTTCCGTCGGCTCCTCCACCTTCACAACCTGGAATCGCCGCGCCAGCGCTGCATCCTTCTCGAAGAATTTTTTGTATTCGGACCACGTCGTGGCGGCGATCGTGCGCAGCTCGCCGCGCGCGAGAGCCGGTTTCAACAGATTCGCCGCGTCGCCCTGGCCGGCTGTACCGCCGGCGCCGATCATCGTGTGCGCCTCGTCAATGAACAAAATAATGGGCGACGGCGACGATTTGACCTCCTCGATCAGGCCTTTCAGCCGGTTTTCAAATTCTCCTTTGACGCCCGCTCCCGCCTGTAAGAGCGCGAGATCCAACGAACGAACCGCGACATTCTTAAGCGGCGGCGGAACGTCGCCGGCGGCAACACGCAGCGCAAAACCTTCGACGACTGCAGTCTTGCCTACGCCCGCTTCGCCCGTGAGAATTGGATTGTTCTGCCGGCGCCGCGTGAGAATATCGATGATCTGTCGAATTTCGTGATCGCGGCCGAGCACGGTGTCAATCTTGCCCGCTTTGGCGTTTGCGGTCAGATCGATCGTAAATTGATTGAGATTCTGCTGCTTCCCCACCGCAGGGATGCCCGCCGCACCTTGCGGCAATCCTTCGGCCCCCAACGGAACCGCCTGGGCGGTCTCCTGATCCTCAGGTGAACCGGCAACCATATTCCAAAAGTCTTTCTGAAGCGCCTCCGCGCTAATTTTTTGAAACTCACGGGTAACTTCTCGCATAAGTCGCGAGAGATCTCCCGAGCTGACGATCGCGAGGATGCAAAATCCAGTACGAACCTGCGCCGATCCGAAATCGATCGATCCGATCGTCCATGCGTCCGAAAGCATGTCCGACAGCGGCGGGCTGAACGACGGCGTGCGCGCGTTTCCGGACTTCAGCTTATCCAGGCTCCGCGTCAGGTCCCCCGTTAGCCGGGATTTGTCGACACCAAAGTGCTTGAGGATGCGCGAAAAATCGCTGTCTGTTACGTCCAACAACTTCAGCAGAAAATGTTCGAGTTCGATGTCGTAATGAGTCCTTGCAAGACAAAAGCCCGCCGCCGCCTCAAGCGCATTCCTGGTCGTGTCGTTCAGTTTGCCGATGAGACCCTTTAGATTTGCCGTCATGACGACCTCGTTCTCCTAAACGTTGAAAATCGTTTCTTCCGGGTGGCGGTCCATGGGTTGCGATTTCATCCACGTAACCCAGCCCAGTTGTGGCGCGGAATCGCCTTCCGCACCAAGTTGGCAGCGCGGCACTTCCTCACGCTTTAGGATGAGCTGCACTTCGAAATCAATTTCATCGTTGGTCCAAAAACGCAGAAGCGACCGCATCGGCTCGTACGCCGAACCGTTCGGCAAAAAATCTCGATAGTCGTCCAGCTCAAGCGGCCCGATACGCACACGCGCGCGCGCCTGCTGGTTCCAAACTTCGTCTCCCACCACTGCTCCCAATCCCAGCTGTTCGGACGGCGTCATGCGTTCGCCGATGCAACATTCCGTCGATTCATCCAACCGGAACCACCCGCCAACGAGCTGGGTCACTTGAAACGGCACCTCGAAGTAATCGTTCAGCAGAAGTTCAAGCGCATGCGCGGAATGCGGCCGCTGGCCAAGGATTCCCGCAAAGAACAAGAACGCATCGTCCGGAACCGAGAGCCGGTCTTGCAAACCTTCCGTGCCGAGGCCGATCAAATCCAGAAGGTGGTGCGAGAAGCGGTCCAGTTCCCCGCGCTCGTAGGAAATCGCAAACCGGTATTTCTCCCAAGCCTGATAGAAAAAAGACAGCATCCGGTGATGAAAAAGATCCAGAAAATCTCGCAGAGTCCTGTCGCCCGAACGAAGCCGCGCCAACATCAGGGTCGTATAGAAATGCGGCAGCGGCCCTTGTGGCCCGGTCGTGCCCATGAAGTTCACCGCGAGCGTGGGTGCTTTTCCTTCCGGCCAGTCGATGGACTGAATTTCGCTCGCGGGAAAAGCCAATGAAGGATGAGTCCCGAGCCGTGCCACTTCCTCGGACGGATTCGTGAATCGCCCAAGCGCCTTGCGCTCCGGCGCCAGCCGCTCCAGCAGCCGAATCGCCTGAAAAAATTCAAAGCGATGCGGCGCGTTGCGAAGTTGCTCTTCGACTTCCGACAGATCTACAGGAGAATCACTTCTCCCGCGCGGGGTGGCCATTGGCGCAAGACCTCCTTTCTCTGCTGCGTGCGCACGACAAGCTGGCTGAAGCTATTCAGCGACGCGTAGTGGCCCAGAAAGTATTCCAGAACGCTTGCAAACAGAAAAACTCCGCCGCCCACAAACTGCTCCTCGTCGAATTCCATCTCCACTCGATGGCCACGCACGAAGCCGATTCCGTTTTCCGAAATGACGCGCGCGAAGTGCCGCGAGCTCGACAAGTGCATCAGCCCCGCCACTTGCCGCTCGTTGTAGCCCGATTCTCCAAACGTGTAGAGTCGCAATATCTCCTGCAGCGACTCTTTCCCCTCCTCCACGATCGACAGATAATTCAGCGAGAGATGCGAAATCAGCCGCCACAGCATTCCCTTTCCCGTTGGCGGCCGTACCGACGCCGAAGGTTTGCGCAACGCCACAATTCGTTTGATCGATGAAATCCCTTCGAGTTCAAAGTCTCCTCGCTCGTTGCCCATCGGCAGCCGGTGCGGCAAGTCGCGGTTCGAACAGGTGCAATGAATCGTGGCCGAATCGGTTTCCGGATGCAGCGGCCGTCCGCTCAAATCAAGGAACGACAGGTAAACGTCCGTCCCTTCATCGTCGCGTCGCGTGGAAACTTGCCGCCGTGAATGCCAGAAACCCTTCGGGCGTTCGCGGTGGCGCGAGGTCGTGTGGCGAAAACGATAGAAGGGCTCGAACTTCAGGACTTCGTGTGTTTCCGGATCGGGCGAGATGACTTCCTCGATCGAAAAAATCTCCATCGCTCGGCGCCGGCGAACGTCTGGCGTGATGAGATACTCCGTGTGCGTCTGGTCAAGCCGGATCGGTTCCGCCGTATGCGGAAATAAATTCACAGCCGGCGAGCACCCTAGCCGCAACGTATCTTCAGAAACGCTCAACTCCAGCATCTGCTGGCGCTCGTTGCGTTCGAATCGTGAAATCAGGATGACGATCTCAACGCGCGGCCCAAATCCTGAAGTGCGAAGGCATTCAAGCCCGTTCAAATCCACAAAAAAGAATTTTTCTGGAAAATGAAAATATTCCTGCAAAATCCGGTAGCCAGAAAACGACCTGCGCGGGTATGGCAGCAGGGCTTCGTCATCGGCGAATCCCGCCGGCTGCAGCGTATTGCCCGGCAGCGAGATGGGATGCCTCCGCGTGTTTGGAGCGCGGTCGCGCAACAGCACCTGCGTACAGTTGTTCCCCAACAATTCGTACAGCGTGTGGATAAGGCTGCTCTCCCCGTTGAGATAAAACCGCAGCGAACTCAACTCAAGTTTCTCGAAGCTGACGTCAGGAAAGCACTCAAGTTCCAACCGCAGCGCCGCAACCGCATCCTGTGTTTTGACTGCGGGACGCAGCCGGTCCGGCGTGACCCATTGCGCCGTCGCCACCTTCAACGGCCACAGCGTCGTGTCGTAGCAGCTCTTGAACTTGCACGGGTATCCGTCTACGGGTTGCGAATAGAGCATCGACCCGCGTGGAATCGGCAATCCCGTCGTGAGCTTCCCCTGCTCTGGATCCAAATGAAATTGCACGATGGTCGAAGATGGAATCGGCCGGATGTAATGCGGGTACAGCACGCTCAGCAGTGCCTCCGTAATTTCCGGGAACTCGTCGTCGATCTTCAGGTGCACGCGCGCGGCCAGAAATGCGAACGATTCGATCAGCCGCTCGACGTGCGGATCTTCGCAGCGGTTTGGATCGAGCAAAAGGCGCGACGCGACCTTCGGATATTTCTCGGAGAACTCCGCGCCCATCTGCCTCAGGTACGTCAGCTCTCGCTCGTAATATTCGAGCAATTCGTCACGCACGGTCGTCTCCGGAAATCTGCACCTCAAGGCTCGTTAATTCAATGGAAGCGTCGTACACGACGTGCTCCGGCAATGGATCGATGCGCAACATGCCATCGATCACGAAGCGCAGCACGCGCGTCTGACCGGCCACCGGAACCAACGAGACACGTACGCCGTCGAGCCTCGGTTCGAACGTCTTCACCGCCGTCTCAATCGATTGCAGTAGCTTGGTCTGCTCATACAAGAAGTTCGCCGGCATCGAAGTGATGTCCGGCAGCCCGTAGTAATACACCGAGCGCAAAATCTCCACTGATCCTTCCGGAATCAAGTCCGGCGTCCGCCGCGTGTTCAAGAGATTTTCCAGGTCACGCCGTACCGCCGTCTTCAATCGCGCCAGCGAAGTGCTTCGCGACATCGGTGCTTCGGTCTTGATCTTCGGCTCGTCGTCCAAAAGCCGATCCAGCAGGGGCAATCGCAGCGGCGCGTTGGAGTCATACTCTGGCATCGGTTATCTCAACGAAAGCGCTTGCCCAGGATCGAGCCGGCAAAGCTTTTGATAGATTTTTTCCTTCTCTGCGTCGTCGCGCCCTAGTTTCTCCGCGCAACGATAGAGCAAAGCCAGCGGCTGCGCCACCACCGACGGTTCTTCCCATTCCTCAAGTTTTCGCCGGTCGATCTCTTCCGCCAATTCCACCAAAATCGGATAAGCGATAGCCTCGTGCTTAGTCGCCAGAAAAATGTTCGCAAGCTGGATGTGCCGCTGGAATCGTCCGCGGCCCGTGCGCTCATTACCGATCTCGCGCGTCAAAATGCCGATCGCCTCCTGCACTTTCCCCGCGCGCGCCGCCTTCATCGCCAACTCGACAACGTCTGGCGCCTTTTCTCCACCGGCATTCTCCGATGGCGAGTTCGGCAGAACCGCCGCCCGCGCGAACTCTGGTTCGCTCGGCGCCACCGTAGGTGGTGGAGGTAGGATGCTCTCTCTAAGCCATGTCTGCGTTTCCACGTTCGCCGTCGGCGTATCGTCCATTAATGACGAGTTGCTTAGATCGGGATAATCCGCAAGGAGCGTTTTCAGCTCGGCGCGGATACCGGCAACAACCGGCTCGTATTCCGAACCGAGCGCCTCGCACGCGCGAATGCAGTAGCGCTGCAAATCCAGCCAGCCTCGCCCGCACGGCAAGCTCATCGCCTGCTCCGCGTTTTCTAGAACGCCTGCCCAATCTCCATCCATCGACAATTTCTTGATGAGCGTGCGCTTTTCCGTCGGCGGCGCTTCTAGAATCGCGGGGTTGAGCGCAGGTCCAGCCGCGCGAAGCTCTCCCCACCGCATCGCCCGCAGCAGCAGGTATGGAACAGGATTCATCGCGCTTTCGTGACGCAAGAAATTCGCTACAATCGTCAATCTCTGCATCGCATCGTCGCGATTCAACGGCTCAACCGAAACAGCACCAGATCGTTTCTTTGCCGCAGGCGTCGCCGAACCCCCACCCGCGCCGGAATCGCCGGCAGCCTCTTCGGCCTCGGCAACGGTTTCCGGTTCTGTCTCTGTAGTTTCCGCCGCTGGCTGGTGGTATTGCTTCACAATGTCTTGTAGCTCTTCGAGCGCCCCGCGCAAATTCGCAAAACTGGGCGCCTCCGGCCCGAATTTTTCGTCGCTCAAGCTCTCGAGCGACTGTAACGACTCGAGCGCCGCCACAAGATCGCCGCTCAGTTTTTCGTAGTACGCGTCGCCCGTCGTGCGCACCGCTTCGTCAAACTCTTCCGCCGTGCATTTTTTCTCGGCAATGGCCGTGGCTCTCGCCGCCGCCTTTTCTTCGCTCGCCGTCGAATCCGCTTCGTAACCGACGCGGCGCGATTCCTGGTACTTGAAACAATCGAGCTTGTTCTTGGTCAGCGGCAGCCGCCGCACCGGCCCATCCAGCTTCGAGCCGACCCACGCCAGCGGCCCCGCGCGAAATTCCAGGTCGCCATCATCGATTTCCGGATACAGCGTGTCCCAGAACGTTTCCATATACGCGCGCAGCAGATCGAGTCCTTCGCGAAGCCCCGCGACGTGATCGCGAAACAAAATCGCTTCGGTCAGCCACGCGGCCAATTGCAAATCTTTGCTTTTGGTGGATAACGCTTCGGTGGTCAGCTTGATGACTTGCGGAAAATCGGCCTTTTTGATTTCGCGCGACCAGTCTCCCTGCGGCAGCACGTCCTCTTCGCGGCGCGCTTCGCGGATCTTGTCGTAGACGGGGTCATAGCGCAGGGTTTTTCCGCTTGGATTGTCCCCGGAGATGGGGTTGAGGAGACCTTGGGGAAGCGGCATGGCCGTTAAGAGGCCGTCTGGACGATCGCGATTTGGACGTTGCGCAGCTCCAGAATCGGCCACTCCTCGTCGTCGCCAAGCAGAATTTTTTGCCCGACGGGCACGTCTTCCCCTTCGTCGCTCTCTTCCCACACCGTTGCCCGGCCCAGACGAACCGAAGGATCCGCATTCCGCCCTGCAAATGGCGTGAGAACCGGCAGAAGCACTTCGCCCAGCTCGCGATCCTCGTATTTGTCCGATGTGCGAACTCTCGCTGGCAACCAAAGCAAATCGCGCAACCGTTTCGGCGGATCAATTTCGATCGAAGTCAAAAGCGAAAACGGGATCCACATGTAGCTGCCCGCCGCGAACACTTCGAGATTCGATCCGATGCGCGGATCTCCATCCACCAGGTTATGAAACGGTTTCCCGTTGATGCTCACCGAGATTTGCCTCGCGCCTGCCGCGTTTTTCGGAGTGGGATACTCTTTCTTGCTGAAGAGATCGTGCCGCGTACGCTCTGCGTGAAGCGCCGCGTGATAGAGCAGGGCGCCCATTTCTGCATTGCGCCCTTCGCTTCCCAGTATATCCAGCTGTTTTTCCGCTCGCGCGAAGTCGCCCGAGAAACATAGCAATTCGAACAGGAAGGTTCGGCGCTTAGCGTCGGTGGGATTATCGCGGACTTCTGCGTTCAAGGCCTGAATCGCGTCGTCAAGCCGCCCCGCCTGAAACAGTTGTTGGACTGACATGACACCCCTGGTCTGATGCGGCCCCCAGGAAAAGGGGCAGATGACGCGCCGCGCCTTCCCCGGCTGGCTGCTTGCTCGAGCAAACAGCCCAGCCGGAAGATGCGCTTCAAGCCATTACACTTTCTTGTTCGCCTGCAGATCCCATCCAGTCTGGGTGTTGGCCCCTTGCGTTCCATCGGAGTTCTGGGCCATGTAGTTGTACGTGATTTTTGCGAAGTTCAGGTGGAAAGTGTCGATGGGAAGAGTGTCCTTGAAGTTGGCGTCTCCTCCAATGGATTCATACCCGGAAACGATCACGTTCTCCAGCTTGATCTTCAGGAAGTCCGCTTGCGTTCCGCCGGCTCTCCGGCAGGTCAGCGTCACTTCAGGAAAGTGCTGGCCGCTCGCGCACGCCAGCATCAGCTTGGCGGAAGAAGAATCAATTCTCTTCGCGAATTCGAACTCCCCGAACTGGGCTTTGCCGACTCCGCCGCCCGCTCCGACGACAGCCGAGCCGCCCGGCTGCCTCACGTTAAACCGGAACGTCATCAGGTCGATCTCGCCCTTGTGCTTGTCGTCCAGTGATTCGCCCTTGATGTCTCCCATTTTTAGGAAAAAATCGGAGTGGCTGGTCATGGGCGCCATTTTGGTCTCAACGCTAGGCATTCTCGTGTCCTCCTAAGGTTTCGATATCTACAGAAATTCCGTTCACATCCGAGCTTCAAACCTGGCTGCCAACGCGGGAAAACGCAGTTCCCTCTCCGGCAGCCCAAAAATCCCAGGCGGCAATCACTTTGCCGGTGCGGGCAGCTCCGCCACGAGACGCAGCGAAACCGTCAGCTCGTCCAGCTGGAAATGCGGCCTTAGGAAAGCGATGGCGCGATACGCCCCGGGTTTGCCCGGAATCTCGCTGACTTCGATCTTGGCTTCGCGCAGCGGGAACTTCGCCTTTGTCGCCGCGCTCGCCTGATCGTCGTCGGTAACGTACTGCATGATCCACTGCGTCAAGAACGTCTGGCATTGCCCGCGGCTCATGAACCCGCCGATCTTATCGCGCATGATCGCTTTCATGTAGTGGGCAAACCGCGATACCGCAAGAATGTACGGTAGCTGAGCGGAAAGCCGCGCGTTGGCGTTGGCTGCCGCCTTGTCGAACTTCTTCGGTTTGTTGGAGGATTGCACGCTGAAAAACGCCGCGTAATCCGTCCCTTTGCAGTGCACCAGCGGAATGAGCCCCTGGTCGGCGAGTTCTTTTTCGCGCCGGTCGGTGATGGCCACTTCCGTCGGGCACTTCAATGCCACGTCGCCATCGTCCGTGCGGAACGTGTGTGTCGGCAGACCCTCGACGAGCCCTCCGCCTTCCACGCCGCGGATCGATGCGCACCAGCCGTACTGCGCAAAAGCCTGCGTGAGTCGCGCTCCCAAAGCGTAGGCCGCGTTGCCCCACAAGTATTTCGAATGTTCCGTTCCGTCCACGCCCTCTTCGTAGTTGAAGTCGTCCACAGGCTTCGTGTCTTTGCCGTACGGCAGGCGCATCAGCACGCGCGGCATTGTCAAGCCGACGTAGCGGGAATCTTCGCTCGCGCGGAAGGATTTCCACTTCGCGAATTCCGTGCTGTCGAAAATCTTTCCGATGTCGCGCGGATCGCCTAGCTGCGAGAAACTGTCCAGATTCAGCAATTCGGGAGCAGCCGCTGTGAGGAAAGGAGCATGCGCTCCAGCGGCTACTTGCGACACCTTTTCCAGCAGTTCGATGTCCTCGGGATGCTTGCTGAACTCGTAGTCGCCGACAAGCGCTCCGAACGGTGCGCCACCGAAAATGCCGAATTCATCTTCGTAAACCTTCTTGAACATCACGCTCTGGTCGAATTCCGGCGCGCGTTGCAAGTCTCGCAGCAGTTCTTTCTTGCTTACATTCAACACGCGGATCTTGAGCATCGCGCTCGTTTCGCTCTGATCCATCATGTACTTGATTCCGCGCCAGCTCGCTTCCAGCTTCTGAAACGCAGGATGGTGCAGTATTTCGTTCAATTGCAACGAGATCAGGTGATCGATCTGCGCAACGCGCGCATTGATCGTCGCATCCGCGTCTCGCGAAAGCTTCATCTCTCCTTCCAGGACTTGCGCGACGAACTCCTTCACCATGTCCCGTCCGCGTTCGCGCGCTGACCCTTCTCGCCCAAACCGCCCTTGATCTACGATCTGTTCCAGCAAGCTCGTCTCTGTCGTCTTGGCTCCCGCCGCCTGGCCGGCTGCCTTTTCCGGCTTACTCATTGGAGTCTCCCTTGGGCTTGTCCTTCCCGATTTCCTTCTTCAACTGGTCTGCTTTCTGCGTGTTGCCGACGGCTTCCATCAAGAGATCATCTAATTTGTCGTTCCCTTGCAGTGCCCCGCGCAAATCTCCCAGCTTTTGCCGCAGGTCCAGAAGTTCCTTCAGCGGCTTGACGTTCTTCGCCACCGCCGCGGGATCGAAATCATCGAGGCTCTTGAAATCCAGATCCACTCGGAGTTTTCCGGCGTCCGCCTCATCGCTCAACTTGTTGTCCACTTCCAGGGAAAGATGCGGCTTGAAGCTCTCCAGCACGCTGTCAAAGTTATCCGGCGTAATCTCCACAAAGCGCCGATCTTTCAACTTCGGGAGCGCTTCCGTGGGCTGGCCGCTCAGGTCAGCCAGAACGCCCATCACAAACGGCAGCTCCTTTACCTCAATCGCGTCGCCAACTTCGACGTCGTATGTGACATGCACTCGAGGCGGACGTACCCTCTCGAGCTTCTTATGGACGCTTTCTTTTGGCATGTGTTCCCCTTAGTTCTCCCTCTCGGTGCGGGTAGTGTTTTGAGAACGAGATACGTTTCTGCAAGGCAGGACACCCGATTGCATTGGCAGGGTTTATCACGATTCCCACCGTCCGTCAAATAGTTCTCTTGCGCTAGAACTAGTCCTCAACTCGCCCCTAGAATTCTCAAATCGAGACGGTTCCAATTCGGCTCCGTGCCGCGTATTTAACCCTTCGGTTGAATTCGCACCATTCCCTAGACCTGCCAGGGACGCCCATTGGCACTTTTTTACCCGGCGGCTCTTCCAGGAGCCCTCCGTCGGCGCCGCGGTTTCCCGCTGGCCTGCAACTCGCCGGACATCCTGCCGTGGCGTCCCTGGGTTCCTCATCAACATGCCGCGCATTCTGCCGAAACCCCTCTGAGTGAACAATGCACCCGAGGTGAACTGAAAGCCGACTTTAGGTGAACAGTCACCTCTCGTTGTCACATTGGAAGGAATGTCTTTTGACTTTATCGCGTCGCTCCTGCTAGTTTTAGCCGCAAGCCATGCGCCAGCTTCAACCTGTCATCTGGTCGAAAGGCACTTTCCTCACGCCGCAGCATTTGCAGACTCGCGACCATTACGTCGAGAGTTGCGTGCAGTTCCGGCTGGAAGGTTTGAATTTCCGGCCCTGGGGATTTCTGGACCTTCAAATCAATCAGGAAGCGCTCAGCGAAGGAAATTTCTCGCTCACACACGCTTCCGGGCTCTTCGCCGATGGTCTTCCGTTTGATATCCCTGAATCCGACGCCGCGCCGTCTCCCAGGCCACTTGCGCCGTTCTTCGACGCCGAGCAAAATTCCCTCGACGTCTACCTCGCCATCCCCGAATACCGCCCGCACGGCCTCAATGTCTCCATCGCGCAAAAAAATGCCGACGTGCGCTATCTCTCCGAAATCGTTAATTTGAAGGATGAAAATTCAGGCCTCACCGAAAAGCCCGTTCAGATCGCGCGAAAGAATTTGCGTTTCCTCGTCGAAGGCGAATCGCGCGAGGGCTGCGACGCGCTGCAAATCGCCCGAGTTCAACGCACCTCCGCGGGCACGTTTCGTCTTGATCCCCAGTACATCCCGCCTTTGCTCGATATCTCCGCGAGCGATTACCTCATGGGAATCGCGCGGCGCCTGATGGAAATTCTCGCCGCGAAAAGCAGCATTCTCGCTGGAGGGCGCCGCCAACGCAGCGCTGGCCTCGCCGATTTTTCCGCCGCGGACATCGCCAGCTTCTGGCTGCTCTACACCGTGAACGGCCATTTTCCCGCGCTCCGTCACATCCATGACGTCCGCCACGGCCATCCCGACGTTCTCTTCCGTCTCCTGACCTCCCTCGCCGGCGCGCTCAGCACCTTCTCACTGAAAATTCAGCCACGCGACTTGCCTCTTTACGATCATGAAAATCTCACCGCCTGCTTCACCGACCTCGATGAAAAGTTGCGCGAGCTCCTCGAAACGGTTGTTCCGAGCAACTTCGTCTCTCTCCCGCTGAAACTCGTCAAGCCGTCCATCTACGCCGCAAATATCGAAGACGACCGCTACCTCACCGGCACAAAGTTCTATCTCGCCGTCAGCTCGTCGATGAATCAGGCTGACCTTATCAAGAAAGCGCCTCAACTCATCAAAGTCTGCTCCGCCGGGCAGATCGAGCAGCTCGTCCGCCAGGCTTTGCCGGGCATGCAACTCACGCACGCCGCCCGCCCGCCCGCATCGATCCCGGTCAAGCTCAACTATCAATATTTCAGTTTGAATCAGGCGGGCATGGCTTGGGAGACCGTAGCCAAAGGCCGCAGCCTCGCGGCATTTGTTCCCAGCGATATTCCCGAGCCGCAGCTCGAACTTCTCATCCTGCTGCCGCAGGCAATCTAAATCCTTCGGTCTGCAAAAATCCGCCACTAATCAGCGTCGCCAACAATCTGCAAAATTCTTCGGCGGGCGTCTCCGGCACGATCCATCCGTTTGTTTTCGCAGCCTCGAACATCTCCGCCACGGTCGTCTTGCCGTCGCATCGCGGCAGAAGCATCGCCATCCACGGCTGCACTTTGCAATCCGTCGCGAACGGCGTCTCAATCGAAAGTGTGAAATTTTCCGGCGCAATCTCTCCGTCGCGCAAAACATGCCGCACAATAATTTCAATCCCAGGCGTCGCCACCGGCGTGGACCGCAGCAGCTTCTCGAACGCGTCCTCCTTTTGCATTTCCGCTTCCCAGCGCATCGCCCGATCCAGCGTTGCCGCCGTAGTTCCGCTCCCCATCGTCCGCCGCATCGTAAACACTGGCCGCGGCTCGCTGGTCCGCTGAATCACCACCACACCGAGTAGGAGTTGCCTCACGTCATTTCTCGTGAACAGCTTTTCCCACTGCGCATACTCTTCTCTTCCGCCGTTCTTGTTTAGCGTTTCTTCCAGCGCAAATTGGCGCGGCTCCAAATCTTGCAGCACGAACACCGCAACATCGAACTCCGCCTGCTTTTCGCCCAGCCACTCGCGTATGCGCGTCTCAAAACTCTGGTTGGGCCGCACGGTCCCCAGCGTCCGGCAATAGAATCGCCCGCCTGGTTTCAATCGATCTGGAAGCCCCGCGATGATTCGTTTGGTGATCTCCTCGCCAACTTCGCCGCCGCCATAGAAAATCTCCGCAGGCTTCAGCACTGGGACATACGGCGGGTGTGCCGCGATGCGATCGAACATCTGGCCATCCACGGGTTGAAACAGATCGCCCAGCGCAAAGTTCACATTCGAAATTCCATTGAGCGCCGCGTTGAACTTCGCAAACTCCAGCGACCGCTCCGCAATATCCGTCGCCCACACGTTTTTCGCTGTCCGCGACGCCAGCAGTGCCGCCGGCGCAGTCCCCGCGCACAACTCCAGAAAACTTTCGCACGGTTCGAATGACATATAGTTCAGGAATTGCTTCGCAGATTTCGTCAGCGCGGGATATACGATGTCCGGAAACATCGGCCTCGGCGAATGGTCCGGATTGTTCCAGCGGTCCGATGCAAGATACAAATCGCGAATCGGATAGAGCGCCACGCTCGCGATGCAGCGATTCGCGTCCGCTGGGTCGGCCACGATCACGCCCGTGAATTCCATCGCCTCCCAAACCGCATCTGGGAAAAGCGCCCTTGCTTCCCCAATCGGCAGCGATTCCCCAACCAGCAGGAGATAGATCACCGCGTCCAGGCCATCTCCGACTCGCGGCTTGGGTGGCCGCCGCCCGGAAAGCCCCGGCAAATCCAGCTCCCGGTTCGGCGCTACCTCTAGCCTCTGCCGGACCGCCTGCTCCGTGTATCCAACGCTCAAAAAATGCTGCCGGAGCACCGTAAACTGTTCCGAACTCCCCATTTTCAATTGCGCCATGCAGGTCTCTCGCGAACGGCGCGCGCATGATACCAAATACCATCCCCAGCAGGGTGAATGTCTTGACATCCATCAACGCAAACGCCATAGTTAGGCACGATTCAAGCCTTTCGGGGCTTTTCCGGGTTCTTCCTCCGGTTAGAAATCGATCGTGAGTCGCGGCAGTCGCCCAGGTCAGGCCTTGAATTGCTCTTCGGCGGACGACGCGGCGTGCGGCTCGACGTTTACGCTGCGCCATAGGAGAGCCGGTTCTCGCTGGGTGAGTCGCACCATGCCGGCGCTTATCCCGGCATGACCTACTGAACAATGAAGCATCTTTCCAAGGTGGTGTGGCACGAGGGGATGTACCTGGGCCCCCATCACTTCCAGGTTCAATCCCAATCCTTCGAAGACCTCGTTCATTTCTCGACTTCGAGCCTGTGGTTCGCCCCGTACGGCGCGGTCAGCTGCAAACTTGATTCCGATGCCCTGCAAAACGGCATCCTCTCGCTCGTGCACGCGCGCGGTCTTTTCCCGGATGGCCTCGCCTTCCAAATGCCCGACGCCGATCCGCTTCCCCCCGTCTTGAATATCAACGATCTTTTCGCTCCCACGCGCGAATCTCTCCTCGTCTATCTCGCCGTTCCAGAACGAAGGCCCGACGGCCCCAATTGCGCGCTTGATTCCGAACCCTCGCAGATCGAGGTTCGCTATCACGCGGAAATGCGCACTCTGCCTGACGAAAATACGGGCCGCGACGAAAAACAGATCGAACTCGGCCGCAAGAATATCCGTTTTGCACTCGAAACACAGGACCGCCAAGGTCTCGTCACTCTTCCTGTGGCCCGCGTCCTTCGCGACGGCTCCGGTCGCTTCATCTATGACCCCAGCTTCATTCCACCGTGTCTGCAAATCAGCGCCAGCGACCGCCTGCTGGTCATTGCGCGCACTCTCGTCGACATTCTCGACGAAAAGAGCGCTTCACTTTCCCGCGCTCGCCGCGCCACCGCGCAGGGCCGCGCCGGCTATTCATCCGAAGAGATCGCCAGCTTCTGGTTTGTTCACACCGTCAACGAAAGCCTTTCCGTCCTGCGCCATCTCAGCGTTTCTGAACGCGGCCATCCGGAGCAGCTCTATCTCGAAATGTCGCGCCTCGCAGGCGCGCTCTGTACGTTCGGCTTGGACTCTCATCCCGAAACGTTGCCCGCGTACAATCACGACGACCTCGAAAAGTGTTTCGGCCCGCTGAATCAGCACATTCGTGCGCATCTCGAACTGGTCGTGCCCTCGAATTGCGTCCAGATTCCGCTCGTCCTAGCGGGCCGCAATTTCCGCAACGGCGCCATTTTGGATCAACGCTGCCTCGATCGCGCGCGCTGGGTGCTCGCCGTACGCGCGGATACCGGCGAAGCCGAAATCATCGCCAAGACGCCGCGCCTCATCAAAATCTGCTCGAAAGGTTTGCTCCCCGAGCTTGTGAAAACGGCTCTTCCCGGCTTGGGACTCGTCCACTTGCCCATTCCGCCTTCCGCCATCGCCCCCAAAGTCGAATTTCAGTATTTCGGCATCAGCCGCACGGGCAGTTGCTGGGATCACATCGTGCAGACGCGCGAGGTCGGCGTCTACGTTCCCGACGACATTCCCGGCGCGGAGATCGAACTTCTGGTTGTCTTGGAGTCCTAGGAGGAGAGAGTGGGAGCCACGATGTTCGGGGCCACGAGCATGCAGCCCCGCGAAGTATCCGCGAAGCGCCGCACGGAGAATCTCGCTTACATCTATCAACAGATTCTTACCGTCATTGTCCGCGTCCGCCAAAATCGCCAGGCCGTTGCCGATGCCAACGCCTTTCGCGCCAACATCCAGGCCGGCCTGCGGTCCGCCGAAAAAGACGCCGTGAAAAAAGCCTACGCCCCCGACGACATTCGCAACGCCACGCTCGCCGTCGTCGCTTTTCTCGACGAGTCCATCCTCAATTCCAGCAATCCCGTTTTCAGCTCCTGGCAGAGCATGCCTCTGCAGGAAGAAATGTTCGGCCATCACGTCGCCGGAGAAACATTCTTCGACAATCTCGAAAAACTAATCTCGCGCTCTGATTCGCATGACGTTGCCGACGTCATCGAGGTCTATGCGTTGTGCCTCCTCATGGGCTACAAAGGCCGCTATGGCCTCTCGGGCCCGGAAGCCACGCGTCCCATCATCGATTCCTCGCTCGAGAAAATTCGCCGCGTTCGCGGACCTCTCGCCGGACTTTCGCCCTCCTGGGCCGTTCCCGAAGGCGGCGCCGTGGCAGCCAAACGCGACCCTTGGGTTTCGCGCCTTGCCTATAGCGCGCTAAGTTGCGTCGTTCTTGGCATTCTTTTGTTTGTCGTCTTCAAGATGCGCATGTTGTCGGTTGTTTCTGGCATTCACGCACTTGCACCTCTAAACCACCCATAGGGAGTGGAGATGCGACTTCACTGGGAACATCTTGCAGTCATTGCGGCCGCCATCGTCGTTCTGATGCTGACGTGGTTCGCCGGGCCGATTTTCCACGTCATCGGCACCAACGCCATCGTGCTGCGCGCCGGAGTCCTGCTGCTCGGTGTCATCGCCATCATCAGTTTGCTTCTTTGGGCTCGTTCCAATCGGCCCAGCCTGCCCTCCGTGCCGGAGCCTCAAGTCCCTGGAGTTGCTTCCGGTGCCGCGTCCGCAGTTGCTTCCGCCGGCGTGTTCACTGGTTCAGCAGGAGCGGCTTCCCAGGACGTCGACATTCTGATCCGGGAAGCCTCCGGCAAAGTCGCTGCGGCTCGCCTCGCAGCCGGCGCCAAGTTGCCTTCCCTTCCGGCCGTTTTTCTCATCGGCGAATCCGGCGCCGGAAAAACCAGCTCCATCGATCAAAGCGGCATGGACGCGGAGCTTCTTGCCGGCCAGGTCTATCAGGAAAGCAGCATCATCCCCACGCGCGTCGCCAATCTCTGGTTTGCGCGCAAAACTGTTTTTGTGGAGGCTGGCGGCCCGCTGCTCGACGATCCCGGCTCCTGGGTCCGCCTCATCAAGCATTTCGTTCCCAGCCGCATCGGCTCGATTTTCGGCGGTGCAAAACTCGCGCCGCGCGCCGCTGTTGTTTGCGTCGATTGCGAGAAGCTCGTCCGGGAAGCCGCGCTGGACAAAATCGTCGCGCAAGCCCGCAAGCTTCGCACGCGGCTGGAAGAGCTCTCCTATCACTTGGGCGTCAGCCTGCCCGTCTACGTGCTCTTCAATCGCTCCGACCGCATTCCTTATTTTGAAGAGTTCGCTGGAACCTTTAATAACGAAGAAATCTCGCAAGTCCTCGGTTCCACTTTGCCGCTTGCCGGCGCCACGAGTTCCGGCGTTTATGCCGAGCAGGAAACGCGCCGCCTTACCTCCGCCTTCCAATCCATCTTCTTCTCGCTCGCCGAATGCCGCCCCGGCCTGCTCAGCCGCGAACGCAACAGCGACCGTCAAGCTGGCGTTTACGAATTTCCGCGCGAGTTTGGAAAACTCAGCAAGCCTCTCGTGCAGTTCCTCGTCGATCTTTGCCGTCCCGGCCATCTGCGCACCGGACCGTTCCTCCGCGGCTTCTATTTTGTCGGCCAGCGCATCGTCAGCGTCTCCGGAAATTCCGGCCAGACCATGCTCGGCGCTCGCACTTCGCTCCAGCGCGCCCCCGGCGGATTCAGCCCCGACGCCACAAGCTTGATCAACGCCCAGGATCAATCCGCGAAAGCGAATTGGGCCGCGGGTACTTCTCTCGAGGGCGCCGGTGAAGCGCGCCGCTCCGTCCAGCGCGTTTTTCTCAGCCACATCTTCAGCCACGTTCTCCTGCAGGACCGCGCCGCGCTCGGTGCCAGCGGCAGCAGCACGCGCGGCGATTTTGGCCGCCGCATTCTCTTTGCCTCCATCGCCGGGCTTGCCGCGCTCTGGATTCTCTTCACGATTATTTCGTTCGTTGGAAACTCTCATCTCGTTTCCAGCGTTCAAACCGCGGGTCAGGATCTTTCCCTCGTGCAGAGTCCCGGTTCGCTGCCTCCGTCGCTCGATTCTCTGCGCAAACTCGAGACTCTTCGCCAATCCGTCGCCGAACTCCGCAATTACGAGCAGAACGGCGCGCCTTTACGGCTTCGCTGGGGCCTCTACGCCGGCGATTCCGTTTTCGACGACGCTCGCACCATCTACTTTCACACGTTCAATCAACTTCTTTTTCAGCACACCAACCGAAATTTGCTCGTGGATCTGCACGGCTACCAGGGCGATCCGCAAGCTTCCGCCGATTCTGGCGCCGCGTATGATGCGCTGAAGAGTTATCTGCTTACGACCTCCGAGTTTCAGCGTAATTCTGGCGAATTTCTTCAAGATTTCCTGATGCAGGAATGGAAAAAAGATCTCGGCGATCTCGATCAGGATCGCGCCGCGCTCGCCGCCCAACAATTCGCTTTCTACAGCTCCGAGCTGACCATCGACAATCCGTTTTCAAAGGAAAATGACGCCAGCCTCGTGCTTCAAGTCCGCACTTACCTCAACAAGCTCGCCGGCCCGCAGCGTATCTACCTCAGCATGTTGGCCGACGCGCGCCAGAAAGCGAAAGACTATCGTTTTGCCGCGCAGCACCCTGACAGCGTCGACGTCCTGCGCGCCTCGCAGGACGTTTCTGCTGCATTCACTTCCGACGGCTGGAAAGTCATGGACGCCGACATCCAGAACTCCAAGCGCTTTCTACAAGGCGAGCCGTGGGTTCTCGGCTCCACGACCAGCACGGATCTTTCCGCTGCGGACTTGATGCTGAATCTGCGCTCGCTCTATGAAAAGGATTACATCAAGCAGTGGCGCGCGTTCCTGAGCGGCGCGAAAGTTTTGCCTTATGGCTCCGATCCCGATGCGGCTTCAAAACTCATGAAGCTTTCCGCGAACTTTTCGCCGCTTCTCGCGCTCGTTTGCGATGTTTCGGACAACACCAACGTGCCGTCCGCCACAATCAAGCTCGCGTTCCAGGCGCCGCAACTCGTTGTCTCGCCCGGCTGCGGTGCGCAGAAAAAATACGATCAAGCTTCGAATGACGGCTACATGAAGGGTTTGCTCAGCCTTCAGCAATGCGTGCAGCAGACCGCCAGCGCTCCTCCCGATCAAAAAGCTGCGTCGAAAACCTCCTGCCTGCAAACCGCCGGACAAGCGCATCTCGCAGCCGCGCAAATCACGCAAGGCCTTCCGAATGACACCGAAGGCCACGTCGACCAGACTGTTGGCGCGCTTCTCGATGAGCCGATCAAGGACTTGCAGCGCCTCTGGGCTTCGAGCGGCGGCTCAGCCGAAGGCCTCTGCAAGCCATACAAGGCGCTTCAATCCGTTTATCCGTTCAACGCGCGCGCCAGTCGCGAAGTCTCGTTGCCCGAATTCAACGAGTTCTTCCAACCCGGCAAGGGCTTGCTCTCGCAATACCTGACCGCCCAAAAAGACACCCTCTCGTTGCAAGGTACGACGTACGTTCGCGCGCTCGGCAGCACCGCGCAGGTCGGCCCGCACTATCTCCACTTCATCAACGAGATGTACGCCATTCAACTCGCCGTCTATCCGAACAACGCCACCGATCCTCACTTCGAATATTCCGTCACCGCGCACTTGCCGGATGCCGGCGGGTTCAAGAGCGAAAAGCTCGCCTTCGATGGGCAGGAGTGGAACATCACCGGCAGCGGTGGCACGAAGAAATTTATCTGGCCCGGCTCCACCATGCAAGGCGCCACGCTCAGCCTGAACAGCGGCGGCGGCGACCTCGAGCTACAGCGCGCTTCGGGCCTCTGGGCTGTCGCGCACTTCTTCGGCGGCTACAAGTGGCAGCCCTCCGGCAGCGGCTACGTCATTCAGGGCCCGCTCCACGGCCCCACCGGCCAGCCCATCATGAGCAACAACAAGCCCGTCGAAGTCCGCTTCGACGTCGACCTGAAAGGTATCCCCTTCTTCCAGGAAGGCTATCTGGACGGCTACGCCTGCCCCGCGCGAATGAACCAGTAGTCCGGCTTTATCACGACTACGGCGCATTCTCGCCGGCGCAAAGCGTAAATTTTAGGACGGCCTCAACGGGCTGGCCGGCCGGTGTTCCAGCGGGAAATTCCCATTTCTTTGCGGCCTCGACCGCGGCAGTGCCAATTAGCTTGTTGCCCTGCTCCAATTGAACGTCCTTCACCGCGCCGGTTTTCTCTTCAGGGTAAATCTTCAAGCGCACCTCCCCCGAGATGCGAGTCATCCTCGCCAGCGGCGGATACCTGGGAAGATCGTAGTGCGCAAGATGCAAATCCGCCGCGTTTATCAACTCCACGGTCGACGGGTCCCGATTCGCAGGAGCCCCCGTATACCCTTTGAGCCGCCACGCCAAATAGTTGCCTCCGCATCCTTGGTCTCCGCAGGTATATCCGTCGAAACCGGTCTCGAATGTTCCCGAAATCAATTCCGGCAAGAGCTTTGTTCCCAGAGATTCTCTTTCCTTCTCCTCTTCCGCTGGTAGCTCATAAAACGAAAAATGCTCGCCGAACACGCGGCTGCGGACTTTGTAGCTCAAATCCCACAAATCTCTGACTCGCGGATTGTTCCGTCGAAGAGCCTTTAGGTCGACGGTCTCGGGAAAGGGAAACTCGAAAACTTTTTCCTGCGTGCCGCACTTTGCGACGATGTTTTGGCTTGCTGTATCCCAGATCGACACCAATGTTTTTGGCGACGCGTCCTTAAGTGCGGCTTCCACTTCCCTCTCGGTGTGCGAACAAAGGTCGATACTTCCCGCCACTTTTCGCACTGTAGTGCTTGGCAATATGCGTTCCGTAGCGCGCACAAGCTGTCCGCCGCAGTAGGGGTTAGCAAGTGAAATTCGAATGACGCGAACGCAAACGTCCTTTTCCTGTGGCGCAACCTGCAGAATCTCGTCGTACCCGTCCGGCAGATTATCCGAAAAGAAATGGGTCACTATATAGAAAGACTCCGGGGAGTTCGTGCCGCGAGTTCCTGCCGTTTCGCTCAGAAGCAGGTTCGTTCCGTAGACAAACACAAAAATCGCAAGCGGCAGGCTAAGCAGTCGCATGGTGTGCCTCGAATGCATTTCCAATCATCGAGACGGCCTCACCCATCTTAATCCTTCCAGAAGAGGCCCGCTTCCTCGGCCCTCGATCTGTTGCTAACACGCAAGCTATTCCCGATCGCTTCCCGTCCGCTTCACAGCAGACCACCCTTCGGCCCATCACCACACACGATGGCTCCGCGGGAATATACGGATAGCGCGGCTTTCAACTAAAAGAGGTTTGACATCCCTTCATTTTTTCCTTGACATTTTAGTAACTTATGCTAGTGTATTTGTCAGGTAAAAGTGCAGAAGTCCGCAGCGGCCTTAGGCCGCTTTTTCTTTTTGCGGCCAGTTCTCCGCCATAATTCGGCCGTGCCACCCCGGGAAATCCTAAGCTATTTAGAATGAATACTTACATATCTGATAGAAAACAAAGCCACTTTGGCTCCTTTTAGAATGAATACTTACAAAAAAACCTAGGGGGAGGGGGTCCTCCTGACGGTACGGACCGGGCGGATGGCTGACAGAATGGACCGGGGGGATGCCTGACACTAGAAAGAGCAAGCTAGCCTCGAAATCGGAATGTAGAACCCGGTTGGAGGTGAAACCTCGACGTTCGGCCCCTTAGTCCGAGGCAATGATTATCAGTTCGAGGCGATGATCATCCACTGACCGTTCACGCGCCTTAACACAAAATTCACCGGCTGCGGCTTCGTATCGCTCGACTTGGTGAACACGCCAACGCAACTTACAGTGGCCGTCATCCTTCCAATTTGTGGCCGGGCGCAGTTTTGCACTTCGTAGCCTTTTCCCTTCACCGACTCGAGAATGCTTTGGATTTTGTCCTGGTCCTTCGCGCTGAGCTGTCGAACTGCCGCCAGCGCCAACATGTCGCCGCCGTCAAGCGCTGCCGCGTAGCGCTTTAGAGCGTCTGCAATCGCGGCCTGGTCGTCGCCCTTGCTGTTTGAGTTGACGCTTCCTCCGCCGCCATTGGCGCCTCCAGGAGGCAGGTTGGCCACAGCCGCTTCTCGCAGGTCGGCATCGATCTGCGAGACCACATTTCGCGCATCGTCGCTGTGCCGGTCCGCCTTGCCAACCTCGGTCGTAAAGTAGGGACGCAGCGTCAGCAGCGCATCCTTGTTCCTGCTTTCGTGCGCGCCATTGAACGCGCTTTTCATCTGGCTGTAGTACTTTTCGTCGCCCCGGCCGGTCTCGATTTGCGCTTTCAATTGGCCGTACTCCGGCGAAGCCGGCGGCACGCCGCTCAATCTCGCGTTCGCGTCGTCCCAGCGGCCTTGCCCGATCAGATCCTTTACTTCTCCGACGGCGGCCGAATAGTCGGGCCCATTTTTCGAGACGTTTCCGCCGCCGTTCGGTTCGGGCGCCGGCGGTTCCGGAATCGCGCCAATCTGATCGATCTGGTTTTTCGCGGAAGCAACCAGATCCAAGTCTCCGTTCGACGCTCTCACGACGCGCGTGAACAGATCCTTTGCCTGCTGTTTCTGGCCGGCCTTTTCCATGCGCGTCGCTTGGTCGAACTCTTTTTTCTGCTCTCCGCGGTCGCGCACGACGACCAGCAATCCCGCCGCCTGCGCGTTCATGTCCTTTGAGACGCCGCTCGCATGCGTCACTTGCTCGAAGTCCTGCGCCGCCGCGGCATAGTCTTTTTTGTCGAACGCGCGTTTGCCTTCGTCGAAGAACGCCTGCCAGATCGGCTCCGCTGGAGCATCTCCCGGACCCTTACTGGCGATGTCGAATTCGTGGTGCGCCTCATCGAGCTTCCAGGAGTTCATCTGAATCACTTCGTTGAACTTCGCGGCTGCGTCGGGATATTTCTTGTCTTCGTAGAGCAACTTCATCCCTTCGGCGTACTTCTGTTCTGCCGCCGCCTGCTGTTGTTCGAGGTCGCTTACCTGCTTCAGCGCGTCGTCATGCAGCGGGCTCGCGTGATCGGCAAGCTTTCTCCAGTCGTTCAGCGAGTCGTCCAGTTTGTGATCGCTCCAGAGTTGTTTCGCTTCGGCGGCCAGCGCCAAATCCTCCGGCGAAGTCTTCGCCAGGTATTTCGGCAGGAACCGCAACCCTGCATAAACTCCGCCGCCCACAACTAGAATCCCGAGCAACACCAGCAAAATCACGATAAGTCCCCGCGAACCGCTTTTCGCGGGAAGCGGCGCCCCGACAAGTGGCGCGCGTTCTTCCACGCGCATCTGCGTTTGAATCTTGGGAGCAGCCGGCGGCGCGGCAGGCGGAGGCGTCATGACCGGAACGGAAGACTGTGTTTGTGGACGCGTGCTGGCGTAACCCGCGGCCGGATCGACGACCGTGGGGGTCGGAATGCGCGGCGTCCTCACCGGCGGCTGCGCGCCCGGTCCGAAACCGGAGGGATCGGCAATGGTCGCTGGAGGCTTCGGGCCCGCGGAACTTCCCGGCGCATGCGTTTCTGGCTTCGTTGCTTTCTGCGCACCGGACTTCTTCAATTGTTCCGCCGCGTGGCGGCGCTCTTCTTCCGCGATGCGGGAAAGCATCTGCCGTGCTCGCGCGTCCCCTGGCTCCAGAACATGCGTAGCCATCGCGCGATCAAGGATTTGTTTCGCCCCGGCGTAATCCTGTTTGTCGAGCAGCGTTTGTGCCGCTTCGAGATGCGGATTGCCTTCTTCGCGTCTCTTTTTTCGTTCGAGCGATTCGACTTCCGCGGCTTGCAGCAGCCGCGTCACGTCCGTGTCCGGCCCCATCGTTTCGAGCGAATGCTTGGCGAGGTCGATCGCTCCGGTCAGTTCCTGTCGCTTGATCTTGCTTTGGATTTCCTGAACGCGGCGCTGCATCTCTCGTTCGGCTTGCTTGCGTTCTTCCTGTTCCTTGCGTTTTTGCTCCGCCTGTGCCGCGATGCCCCGAAACTCGTCGTTCTTCGGAAATTCCTGGACGGCGCGCCGCGCCGCATCGGAAGCTTCGGCGTAGCGCTGCGCCGACATCAATCCTTCGATTTGCTTCTGGCGCTCCTGCTCGCTTCTCTTCTGCTCCTGGTGCGCGATTTCGCCGTTGGCGTAAGCGATCAGATCCTTGAGCTCGTATTCTTGCGGAAATTCCGCGAGCAGCGCGTTGCCTTTCGCGACGACCTCGCGCAATTTTCCCGCGCTGACCAGGCCGCGCAAGCTCGCCAGCTCTGTTTGTATCCGCCGATTTCTTTCGTGTTCCCGTTCCTCGAGGTCCAAAAGCTCGTGCAGATTCTTGACGCTCGTATCCTGCGGCTGCACCTTCTCCAGCGCGTCCAGCGCTCTGCGCGCCTCGGTCAATTTTTGCTGCGCCAGCAGCATGCGCACTTCGGCGATGTTGCCTTGCTTGTTCTGTTCCTGCTGGTCCTGTCGCGCTGTATCTTGCAGGCTTTTGAGTTCCGGCTCATTCGGAAAAGCCTTCAGTCCTTCGGTCAGTACCGCCAGGCATTCGTCGTATTTCAGTTCGGTCCACAAACCGCGAGCGCGATTCAGCAGCTCCGTCAGCTGTTTCCGCTTGTCGCGCCGGAGCTGCTCTTCGCCGAGTTGGCGCTGCAATTCCAAAGCTTCCGGGTGATGCGCGTCGAGTTCAAGCGCTTGCCTCAAAGTCGTTTGCGCTTCCGCTATTGCGCCTTCCGCCAGACGCTGCTTCGCCAGCCGCAACTTCTTATCGAGCTGCTGTGCGCGAGCCTGGCCCGCCTCGATATCCGAAGCCAGCTTTTGCGCTGGTTCGCAGCGCGAATCCAGATTCAGCGCCGCCTCCGCTTCGGCCTGCGCTTCGCGGAGCTTGCCGGATTCGAGAAACACGCGGCCCCGGTCCAGATGCTCTTCGACCTTTGGCAGAATCTCCGTACGGCGCAGCTCGGAGGAAACTTTTTCGAGGAGGCTCTTAGCCAGAACGTTGGAACTGTCGATGAGCCGAGCCCGCCGCAGCGTGTCCTGCGCTCTCGGAAGATTGCCGCGCTCGTACAATCCGCGAGCCCGTTCGGTGAGCACGGACGCGGCGTCCGAACGCATGCGGTTCCACACTGGCTCCAGCTCGAGCAGTACATCCTCCATGCTCTGGTAGCGGTCGGTGGACGATTTGCGCAGCATGCGCCCGATGATCGCGTCTAGTTCGGGGTTGCACTCGGAGGAGATCGAAGAGGCCGGCGCATAATCGTCTTCCGCAATAGCGCGGATAATGTCGTAGCCATCTCCCGTAAACGGCCGCTGGTAGGTAATCAACTCGTAGAAAGTCACGCCGACGGCCCAGATGTCCGTGCGCTCGTCCGCTTTTTTCTTGCGGAAGAGCTCCGGCGCCATATAGGCGGGGGTGCCGATCATCATGTTGGTGTGCGTGCGGGAAAAATCGACAAGCCGCGCGATGCCGAAATCGACGACTTTCACGACGCCTTCGGAAGTCACCATGACGTTGCCGGGTTTGATGTCCCGATGAACGACGCGGTTCTTATGCGCAAATTCGAGAGCCTGGCAGACGCGCACGATGTATCCGATTTTCAGAGCCAGCGGCAGGTCAATCTGCTCGACGATGATCTTTTCCAGGCTTTCGCCGTCGATGTACTCCATGGCGATGAACGGGGTGTCTTTTTCCTGGCCTAGCTCGAACACCGTGACGATGTTGGGGTGCTGAAGTTTCCCCGCGGACTGCGCTTCCTGATAGAAGCGCTCGAGGAGGTCCGGACGGTCGACGAGATTGCTGTTGATGGTCTTGAGAGCGACGAGGCGCCCGATAAACGGGTCGCGCGCTTTGTACACGACGCCCATCGCACCGTGTCCAAGCTCCGCAAGAATTTCGTATTTGCCCAGTTTCTGCATCTGCAAAAGGAGGCGACCCTATGCGGTAATCCTAACAAATCTTGGCTCGCCCGTGGGACGTCAGCGCTGGAAGGTAATCGTAAGAGGAAAGCGTACCGTGACTGGTTTGCCGTTGGATTTCGGTGCGGTGGTTTTCCAGTGTTTGGAGGCGTCTTTCACCTTTTTAAAGAAGTCCTTATCGGGATTGCCGTCTTTGTCGATCTTGACGTTTCCGCTCGATTCGACCGTGACCATCACAGTGAGGGAATACGGCAGCTTGCCGGGCTTATTAGCCACGTCCGGAAAATCGACCATCGGCACCCCAATCCATTCGAGCGGCGAATTGGCATCCAGCTGGCCGCAAGCGACGGCACCGGCCACGGATGGAATTTCCGGCGTTGGATGCCCAGGTCCGCAGGAGAGCGCCGGCAAAACCAGTTTTCCCGCGCTCTTGGTCAGGCTTTGAATCGTGTTGGGAATCGTCGTCTTGACGTACATCGCGGCTTGCTCGCGATAGATTCCGTTGCCGCTGGCCAGCTTCTGAAATTCCTGGCTCACGCCATGTCCCAATTGGTTGATGTCTCCGCGCTGCTTGGCTTGCTCGAAGTGGGCCACGGCGGCCTCAAAATCCGTCTTATCGCTGCTCTTTTCGACGGCAGCGGAGTACGCGGAACTGAGATGTTTCTCGAGATCCTTGCAGGCCGAGAGTAACGACGGCTCCTCCGCGCGCGCCTCAAACCGGTGAATGTCGTCTTGAACCCGCTGGATTCCAGCCGCATCGCCTTTGTTTTCGACCGCTTGCGCGCTGCTCTTGATCTGATCGAATTGCTGCTCTTCGGCGGCATGCAATTCTTTCAGCAATTTATCGTGCGTCTTGTTCCACTGCTGAGCCGAATCCACCTGCGCCTTGGCCGCTTTGAAGGAGCCGGAATGAATGGCGTCCTCGGCCGCGGTTACCGTTAGCAGCGCCTTCTGCACCGCGGGCAGCTGTTTCTTCGCGTCCCCAGCCTGGGAGCCTTTGCGCTTGATCACTTCCTGAAATTGATCCTGCGCTTCGCTCCAGCTTTCGTCCTTCACGTCCTGCATGGCCGTTTCGAAAAATTTCTGGTCGTTCGCGGACTGGCGAACTTTGGCGAGATAGCTTTCCGCCTGCGGCTTCAGCGTGGAGCCCGCGACGTTCATGTCCAGCATCGCGCGAAATTCCTTGCGGGCTTTTTCAAAGTCTTTCGCTTGAAAGGCCGCAACGCCCTGATCGAAATGGTCCTTCTCCTGTTTTTGGACGTCGCTCGCGCTCAAGCTGGTGTTGGTGGCTTCCAGATCGTGCGAAGCGTCCGCGGAGTGCCAGAGATTCATCTGAATCACGCTCTGGAACGCCTGCTGCGCGTTCGCATAATCTTTTTTGTCATTGAGCAGCGATTCGGCCTGATCGAAAAGCTGCTGCTCGTCCTTGCGCTTCTGTTCGATATCGATGACTTGCTGGGCGGCTTCCTTCTGGAGCGGTCCCTTCGTAGCGGCCAGGTTCTTCCAGATCTGCTCGGACTGATCGAACTGGCGGTTCTCCCAAAGCTCTTCGGCCTGCTGCTTCAGCTTTGCGTCTTTCGCGGAAGGCGTTCCACCGCTCGAAGTGCGCGGCCAAAACGCGAGGCCGAGGATGGCCAGCAAAACTACGGCCGCTCCCGCGAGTACCGCCGGATTCTTCAGTATGGGCGGCAAAGGCTTTGCGGCGCTAGGCGCTGGTTTGACCTTGGGAGCGGAAACGGGCACAGAAGAGACAGCGGGCATGACTCCGCTCGGCTGCGCAGCGGCAGGGACATTGGCGGAAGACGCGGCCGGAAGAGCACCGGGCCCGGCGATGACCGTTGCGCCAGCGATTTCCGTTTTCATCGCTCCAGTGTCTTTGCCGGCGGAAGCCGTGGGACTGGGACGAGGAGGCGCGGTATCTTTGCGCGGCGCGGCGGGCGTTTTCCCCGGGCTCATCACGCGTGTCGCGGAAAGTCCAGCGGCGGGAATGTTTTGTGCGGACTCGCTGACCTGAGTCTCGCTGACGACCGGCGGCTTCGGAGCGGCGGGCTTGTCTTTCTTCGCGGGCGCCGTCGTCTTTTTCGGCGGGTTCATCTGCGTGGCCGCCGGCTGCTGGCCGCTGGCGAGAGAGTCGATTTTCCCACGCAACTCCTGCATCCGGGGATCGGAAGGCTGGAACATCTGCGTGGCCATGACTTCCTTGAAAAGCTGCGTCGCGGCGACGTGGTCGCCCTTGCTGACCATGGTTTGCAGCGCGACGACTTTCTGTTCCTGCTCTTCCTTCTTTTTCTTTTTTTCTTCCGCGCCCTGGAGCAACTGCGTCACGTTGGGATCCGGCCCCAGCGTTTCCATGGTTTGCTGGGCCAAATCGATGGCATCGGTAATCTTGTCCTGGCCGATCTTGCTGTTGATTTCGCGGACGCGGCGCTGCATTTCGACGCGCGCTCGTTCGCGGTCGTCCTGTTCTTTCTTGAGCGCTTCGGCTTCGGTGGCGAGTTTGCGGAAGGCGTCTTGTTTTGGAAATTCTTCCATCGCCTTGCGGGCCGTATCGAGCGCTTCGCCGTAGCGCTCGCACATCAGGAAGCCTTGAATCTGTTTTTCGCGCTCCTCTTCCTTGCGCTTCTGTTCCTGCTGGGCCACTTCGCCTTTGGCGTAGTTGACGAGCTCTTTGAGCTCATATTCCTGCGGAAATTCCTGAAGGAGAGGCTCGCCCTTGGCGACGACCTGCTTGAACTTCCCGGCGCCGAGCAGCGTCCGCATGTTCGTGATTTCCGCCTCGAGCCGCTTTTGCCGGTTCTGCTCCTGCTCCTCCTGCTGAGCCAGGTTTTGCAGGTTCTTGACGGCGGTGTCCTGCGGATGATCCTTGACGAGGACATCCAGAACTTTTCGCGCGTCGGCGAAATTCTGCTGGCCAAGCAAGCGGCGCACTTCCGCCATCTGCTTCTGTTTCTGCAGTTCGGCTTGATCGGCCTTCGCCGACTCCTGGAGTTTTTTCAGTTCCGGTTCGTTCGGAAACTCCTGCATGGCTTCCGCGAGCACGGCGAGGCACTCGTCGTATTTCAATTCCGTCCAAAGAGTGCGCGCGCGATGCAAGATTTCGCTGAGCTTTTTGCGCTTTTCGCGGCGGCCGCGCTCTTCATCGATTTGCTTTCTCAGTTCCTGCGCCTGAGCGTTTGCGTCGTCGAGTTCAAGAGCCTGCCCGAGCGCGGCGGCGGCTTCGGTGAGCGCACCTTCGGCGAGACGCTGCTTGGTGAGCTTCAATTTTTGTTCAAGCTGCTGGACTTTCGCGGCCGAGGCTTCCACGTCCGCGATGAGCTTATGCGCCGGCTCGTGCTTGGAATCGAGCCCGAGAGCGGCTTCGGCTTCCGCCTTCGCTTCGCGCAAACGGCCCGCCTTCAGGAAACCTTCGCCGCGGCTCAAGTGCTCCTGCAAACGGGGCTGAATTTCGGAACGGCGCAGCTCGACGGAAACTTTTTCGAGCATGCTCTTCGCCTGGGAGTTTCCCACGTCGATGTGCAGCGCTTTGCGCAGAAGCGCTTGCGCGCGCTGGAGATCTTTCGCGGCGACCAGATCCTGCGAATCGGCGAGCAAGCCCGTCACGGTAGCTTGCTGCGCGGCCTTCCAGATGGGCTCGATGGCGTGCTGGACATCTTCCATTGTCTGGTAGCGGTCCTCGCTCTTTTTCTCGAGCATCTTGAGGACGATGGGCACCAGCTCCTCGGTGCACTCGGGAGAAAGAGCCAATAGATCCTCGGGCTTTTCGTAAATGATGTGGAACATCAGCTCGGCTTCGCTGTCGCCCACGAAGGGCCGGCGATACGCGAGCAGCTCGTAGAGCGAAACGCCGAGAGCCCAAATATCGGAGCGCGCATCGGCGCGTTCGCCTTTGTACAACTGCGGCGACATGTAGGCGCGCGAGCCGATCATCATGTTCGGCTGCGTCATGGACATATCCGTAAGGCGCGCAATGCCGAAGTCGACGACCTTCACGACGCCTTCCTTGGTGACCATGATGTTCGCGGGCTTCACGTCGCGATGCACGACGTTGTGCTGGTGCGCATAAGCGAGCGCGTCAATTACGCGGACGAGATAGCCGAGCTTGACGGACAGAGGAACGACGGGCTTCTGCTCGATGATGCGGTCGAGACTTTCGCCTTCGAGAAACTCCATGGCGATGAACGGAGTGTTTTTCTCGTGGCCGAGTTCGTAGATGGTGACGATGTTGGGATGCTGAAGTGCGCCGGCGGAACGCGCTTCCTGATAAAAACGGTCGAGAAGATTTTTCTGCGCGGTCGGGCCGCCAGTGATGGTTTTGAGCGCGACGAGACGATCGATCAAAGGATCACGGGCTTTGTAGACGGCGCCCATGGCCCCGCGGCCGATCTCCGAGATGATCTCGTACTTGCCTAAGAGCTGCACACACACACCCCTGTCGGCATGATGTTAACAAAACTAGGGCCAAACGACGCGTCTCGTATTGCAAATAGGTGCTGTGAGGCAAGAGGTAAAAAAGAAAGGGCGTGGGACTCGTCGCTCTGAGATGCAAAGACTGGTAAGCCATTGAAGATAGGCCAGATAGAGGAGGAGGCGCGAAAATCGAACGATTCCTGGACGCCGGAAGCCGCTGGGCCAGCGTTCTCGACTTGAGAAAAGTGGGGAGTTTTCGACTCCTCAAAAGGCTCGCGGCTGTTCGGGGGATGCCCCATTCCTTCCGGATTTGTTACACCATTTTCACTCTGGGCCAGGGTCCACATACGGGGTTATGTACATCATTCTACTCAGGTTTGGCGAAAAATTGTCAGGTTGCCGTGTTGGCTTTTGCTACAAGCAAAATAGCCAGCAAGTAGAAAACGAACATGAGCGCCAAATAGGTTTTGGCCTGCGGCTTCGCGCCTTGAAATTCTTTCCACGCGAAAATGCCCCACAAGGCAGCGACCATAGGCGCGGATTGGCCGATGGCGTATGAGATGGCTACGCCTGTGAAACTCGCGGCAACCAAGTTGAATACCGTGCCTGTGCCCCAGATCGCGCCGCCGAGCAGGCCGAGAACGTGGCCGCTGGCCGGGCCGTGAAAAAATTCACTGAACTTCACCGGCTCGCCGACGAGCGGCTTCTTCATAAAGTAGATATTCCAGAGGAAGCAGGAGAGCAGAGCGCCGAGCGTGAGGAAAACACTGACGCTATACGGGCCGAGCGTTTTGCCCTGGCTCATCGCATGCGCGACGAACGGCGCCCAAAGTCCCATCAACACACCGGAAACGATGCAGGTGAAAATGCTTTTTTTCGAGGTAGAGCTCGCGGACTTGGCGAGCGAGCCGTAGGCTTTGCCGTCGAGAATAACGGCGATGACGGCGCACGCGACACCGATCGCAAGCAGGCCGGCGTTGCCTTTGGGCTGCTGGAGATAGCTGGCGATCACACCGACGACGAGCGCGATGCCAATCGAAACGGGAAACGCAATGGCGAGGCCGGCCATGTCGATCGCCGCGACGAGCAGCAAATTCGCAAGGTTGAAAATCGCTCCGCCGACGAGCGTGTAAATAATGTTGGAGGCGTCCGCGGCGCGCACATTGTTGAGGAAGCTGGACGTGTCGTTAGTGGTGCTGCCCATGGTGAAGGCCAGCACAAGAGAAATCAGAAAAATGCCAACCGCGTAGTCCCAGTAGAAAAGCTCGAAGCGGTAGTTCTTGACGCCTTTGAACGTATTGGCCCAGGAGCCCCAGCAAATGGCCGTGGCGATCATCATGATCAGGGCGAGTTCGAGACTGTGGGGCGTGAACATGAAGTTCCGGCTCCTTGGCAGGCCTTAGACGGATTTGGCGTGAAGAGTTTTCCGCAAATGGCGCTTCCGCGGGCACTGAGTTGCGCGCGAAGAACGGCTTGCGCTGCCCAGCCCCGTCCGTGCTTATATGCAGGGCACAGCGGACTGTCAAGCGGAAAGGAGTCTACAAGCAGGCGTCCACTGTACTGTCGAGGACAATCTGCGATTGCGGTTTCTCCGCCAAGTTCCTATATAATTCGCGCGCGGAAGCGCAGGAGCGAAAATGGCCAAGCAATCCTTCATTGCCGTTGTAGGCAGCGCCAACGTGGACCTGACCACGTTCAACGACGTGTTTCCGCGGCCGGGCGAGACGATTTTCGGACAAAAGTTCGATCTCGGATTCGGCGGCAAGGGCGCGAACCAAGCCGTGGCTTCGCAGTTGTGCGGCGCATCGGTCGCGAGGGTGGCGAAAGTCGGCAGCGATCTCTTCGGCCCGGCCACGATTCAGAATTTTCAGAGGCAAGGGATCGACGCGAGCCACGTGCGCATCGCGGAAGGCGTGTCGAGCGGCGTCGCCCCGATTTTTGTCGAGCCGGGCGGGCAAAATCGCATCATCGTGGTGAAGGGCGCGAACGACACGCTTTCGCCGGAAGACGTCGACGCGGCGGCTCCTTTGCTGAGCAAGGCGGATACGATCGTGATGCAGTTCGAGATTCCGCTGCGCACCGTGTATCACACGATTCGCTTCGCCGAATCCGAGGGCATCCGCTGCATCGTGAATCCAGCGCCCGCGCTGGCGGTGGATTTCAAGCAACTCAGCGGCGCGGATTATTTCATCCCGAATGAGAACGAGGCGGAAATCATCACCGGCATGCCGGTGCATTCGCTTGATGAAGCCATGAAGTGTGCCAATTTCCTGCTGCGCCAGGGAATCAAGCGCGTGGTGCTTACACTCGGAGAGCGCGGCTCCCTGCTGGCCGGTCCGGAAGGCACGGAACTGATTCCCGCGTTCAAGGTGAAAGCCATCGATACGACCGGAGCGGGCGATGCGTTCATCGGAAGCTTCGCGGTTTTTCTGGGCGAAGGAATGCAGGAAAAAGAGGCGCTGACGCGCGCGAATCTTTACGCGGCGCTTTCCACGACGAATGTGGGCACGCAGAAATCGTTTGTAAACCGGCCTGATTTCGAGCGGGAATGGCAGATACACAGCACGCGCCTGTGAAGCGCGCCCGCCAAAATGATAAGATTTTGCTTGGTGCTGGCGGCATCGACCTGAGAAGAGATTCTGACCATGTCCATCTTAAACCGCGCGCCGGGCAGCGGCGTGCAACTCGCTAACCGCAATCTCGAAGCTCCCCTTTCGCCGGCGGAAACGGCGCTTGCTTACTTGCGCGGCCGCGCGCTGGAAGCGAATCGCGGCGTTCCGCTGAATGTCGATTGGGTGGAAGATGTGCGCGTCAATACCAGCGCGGTCGAGCGGCGCGCGCAATCTCTGGCGGCGCGGCGCACCGTGAAAAAAGATTGGCAGGCGGCGTGGCTCCTGCGCGCGATTTCCTGCATGGACTTGACGACGCTCTCCGGCGACGACACGGACGAGCGTGTCCGGCGGCTCTGCGCGAAAGCACGCCAGCCGCTCCAGCATGAACTCGTGAAAAGACTGGGCATCGAATCGCTGGACATCAAAGTTGCGGCGGTGTGCGTCTATCATCTTTTTGTCGAGACCGCGCGGCGCGCGCTGGAAGGAAGCGGCATTCGCGTCGCGGCTGTTTCGACCGGCTTCCCTGCCGGGCTTTCTCCGCTTTCCGAACGCGTGGACGAGATTCGCCGCTCGGTCGAAGCCGGGGCGGATGAGATCGACGTGGTCATTACGCGTGCGCAAGTTTTCGGTGCGAAGTGGCAGGCGCTCTACGACGAGATTGCGTCGTTCAAGCACGCATGCGGCCCCGCGCATCTGAAAGTGATTCTCGGCACTGGCGATTTGCTTACGCTGCGGAACGTCGCGCGCGCCAGCGTGGTGGCCATGATGGCCGGCGCCGATTTCATCAAGACGTCCACGGGCAAGGAACCGGTGAACGCGACGATTCCCGTTGGGCTGGTAATGACGCGCGCGATTCGCGAATACGCTACTCGGACGGGATTTGCCGTCGGCTTCAAACCGGCGGGAGGCATTCGCACGGCGAAACAATCCATCGAATGGCTTTCGTTGATGAAGGAAGAACTGGGCTCGTCGTGGCTGAAGGCCGATCTTTTCCGTTTCGGCGCCAGCGGCATGTTGGCGGATATCGAGCGGCAGCTGGAGCATCACCTAACGGGACGCTATTCGGCGGACTACCGGCATCCGATGGCGTGAACTTGGCTTGAGAGCGCGGCTGCACAAGCAGTTCTTAGAATTAGCGGGCGAGAGTTGGAATTGAGAAAGACGGAATGAGCATCGTCGAAAAATTCGTGACCATGGAATACGGCCCGGCGCCGGAAGATCCGCGCGAGGCATTGGCGTGGTTGGACCGTTACAAGCGCCGCTTCGGGCATTTTATCCACGGCGCGTTGCAAGCTCCGCTCGATGGAAAGTATTTCGACACGACCGATCCTTCCACGGGCGAAAAGCTCGCCGAGGTCGCGCAAGGCTCCGGGGCAGATATTGACGCCGCCGTGAACGCCGCTCGCGCAGCGCTGCCCGCGTGGCAAGCGCTCTCCCCGCACGCGCGCGCGCGCTATTTGTATGCGCTGGCGCGGCAAGTCCAAAAACATTCGCGGCGCTTGGCCGTACTCGAAACGCTGGACAACGGCAAACCCATTCGCGAGAGCCGCGACATCGATATTCCGCTGGTGGCGCGGCACTTTTATCACCACGCCGGGTGGGCGCAGCTTCTTGAGCAGGAATTTCCGGGCTATGCGGCGTGCGGTGTCGTGGGGCAAATCATTCCATGGAATTTTCCGCTGTTGATGCTGGCGTGGAAAATCGCCCCGGCGCTGGCGACGGGAAACACGGTCGTCCTGAAGCCCGCCGAATTTACTCCTCTCACGGCACTGGCGTTCGCGGAAATTTGCCAGGAGATCGGCCTGCCGGCCGGCGTCGTGAATATCGTGACGGGCGACGGCTCGACCGGCGAAGCGCTTGTTGCGCATCCTGGCGTCGACAAAATCGCCTTCACTGGTTCGACCGAAGTCGGACGCGCCATCCGCAAAGCCACGGCGCACAGCCACAAGAAACTTTCGCTCGAGCTCGGCGGCAAGTCGCCGTTCATTATTTTTGAAGACGCAGATCTCGATAGCGCCGTCGAAGGCCTGGTCGACGGCATCTGGTTCAATCAAGGGCAAGTGTGCTGCGCCGGCTCGCGACTTCTGATGCAAGAGAGCATCGCCGAACCGCTCATCGCGAAAATCTGCGATCGCATGAACACGCTGCGCGTCGGCCCGCCGCTCGATAAGGCCGTCGACATCGGCGCGATTATTGCCCGCGTGCAGCTCGATCGCATTCAACGCCTCGTCGATCAAGGTGTGGCCGAGGGCGCCACGTGCTGGCAGCCGTCCATTCCCATGCCCTCGCGCGGGCTCTATTTTCCGCCGACGCTTCTGAGCAACGTGCATCCCAGTTCCATCGTCGCGCAGCAGGAAATTTTTGGTCCCGTGCTCGCGGCGATGACCTTCCGCACGCCGAGCGAAGCTGTCGAGCTGGCCAACAATACCGTTTACGGCCTCGCGGCTTGCGTGTGGAGCGAGAGCATCAATGTTTCGCTGCACGTGGCGTCGCAGATCAAAGCCGGCGTCGTGTGGGTAAACTGCACGAATCTTTTTGACGCGAGCTGCGGATTTGGCGGCTACCGCGAAAGCGGCTACGGCCGAGAGGGCGGGCGCGAAGGCCTGCTTGAATACCTCGAGCCGGCGTGGTTCCAACATGCGCCGAAACTACACGCGCATCCGCTGGCCATCGACCAACCGCTTCCGGAGACGTCGAGCGAGGACGCACAGGAATCGAACGCGGTGACTCCGCCGATGGACCGCACGGTGAAGCTCTTCATCGGCGGCAAACAAGCGCGCCCGGATTCCGGCTACAGCCTCGAAGTGCGCGCCGCCGACGGCCGTCTGCTCGGCGAAGCTCCGCTCGGCAATCGCAAAGACATCCGCAACGCGGTCGAAGCTGCGCGCAAAGGCGCGGGCTGGGGCAAGACTACCGCGCACAATCGCGCGCAAGTGCTGTTCTACATCGGCGAAAATCTTTCGCAGCGCAGAGAGGAAATCGCCGCGCGCTTGTCCGCCGTGACCGGCAAAGAACAAGTTGAAAAGGAAGTTGCGCTGGGCATCGAACGGATTTTTTCCTACGCGGCGTGGGCGGATAAGTATGACGGCGCGATTCACAACCCGCCGTTCCGCAATGTCGCTCTGGCGATGCAGGAACCGGTTGGCACGATTGGCATCCGGTGTCCAACGGAAATGCCGCTGCTCGGCTTTTTGTCGCTGGTGATGCCCGCGCTCGCCATGGGCAACACTGTTGTGGCGATTCCGAGCGAGGTCTATCCGCTCATCACCGGCGACCTTTACCAAATTTTCGAGACGAGCGATCTGCCGGACGGCGCGGTGAACATCGTCACTGGCCGCCCCACTGAGTTATTGAAGACGCTCGCCGAGCACGACGACATCGATGCCATCTGGTGCTTCGCCGACGACGCGAGTTGCGCCACGGCAAAAACTCTCTCGATTGGCAACCTCAAGCAAGTCTTCACCAACGAGGGCCGCTCCATCGACTGGTTCAGCAAGGAGCACGGCGAAGGCCGCTGGTTCCTCCAACACGCCGTACAAATCAAAAATATCTGGGTTCCTTACGGCGAGTAGCTGGCGGGCGTTCTACACATATGCATGCCCCGGATCGCTGCAACAGTAGGAATTACCGCCGCGAGCCGGAGGAGGATTGCGTGGCGGTGGCTGGAGCCGTCTCTGGGGGAGCATCCTTGATGAGGATGGGCCAGCGCGGAAATGCAAAATTGCCCGACACATCATCAATTACGTTCACCTGACAAACATAAAAGCCAGGCTTGAGCGCGTGCAGCGGAAGATCGATCTGGAAGACGACCGCTTTGCGGCTCGCATCGGTATATTCGGTTGCGGCGACCTGCTTCGATTCGTAGGCCTTCACTCGGCCCTGCAAGAATTCGATGTTCGTCAGTACGTGAATCGACTCGCGCGTCTCTTTCGCTTGCGACGGTTGCGCGGATTGTGGCGCCGGCGCGGCAGAAGCCGCAGCGACCGCAACCTTTCCGCGCGCGGCGTCGTAAATTTCATACTGTAAATACAAATGCTGGTCGCGCGTGAAGACATGCGTGATGTTGGGCACCAGTTGCGTGTTGTCTTCGATCAGCGGGTCTATATTTTTCTTCTTGGAGGGCGAAGTCACCGGTGCGCGCAGGCTGCTGAGCACCACCGAGCTCATGCGCAGCGGCACCTTGCGCAGGTCGGGGATCTGGACGTCCGACTCGAACGAGCCCATGCGTCCCGTCTGGTTTTCGCGGACGATGAACTTCAAATGGTAGTTGCCAGGCGCCAGCAGAAATCCAGTGTTGTATTGGACGTTTTTGCGCTGCACATGTTGCGAGCTGTCGAGCGCCAGCTTGACGGTATCGCGAAGCTGTCCAACGGGAACTTTGCCGCCGCCACCGATCCGCACTTCTCCGATGATGTCGATCGTGGCGTTATCTTTGTCCTTCGCCTGCACGAACGGAATCTGCGAACCAGGAACGACGAGCGAAACGGTCAAGTAATAGTGAGTCTCGTTTTCGCGGAAATAGGCCGTGCCCGCGTAGAGCGGCACGTCGGTTTGCGGCAGGTCCGCTGTCAGCTCATCCTCTAACTGCGCTTCGCGGTCCGCGTGATTCAGATGCAGGAAGTCGCGGCCGGCGTAGTATCCAGGCCGGTATTCGAGTTTCACGTCGGCGCGGTTTACCACGACCTTGAGCCGGCGATAGTGTCCATCCTTCAGCCGGTTCGAGCTTGTGAAACCCAGGACGTAGTAGGCGGAAGTGTCCTTCTGGACTTGCGTGAATACGCCGCTGAAGTCATTGGTATCGAAGAACGCTTTGCCGCCCGTATCGGAGGCCAAGGTCGAGAGCGTTTCCTGCGAGGCGGCGTTGCCGCTGAGGTCGTTCAAAACCGCGGCGCCGTTGTAGGCGGACTGGCCGTGCAGGCTGGCGTTTTGCGCTTCGCCGCCCGGAGGAAAAGCTTGCAGGCCGCGAACGTCGACGGGGTAAATCGAAACGTTGTTTTTCACCGCGGATGCTGTTGCTGCGCGCAACGCGGATTGATTGTCCGTACCGGTCTGGCTGATCCCGTTGCTGAAATAGATGAGCGATTTTTTCTGCGAGATTTTCCCGAGCGCGTCCATCGTGGATTGCAATGCGAGGAGTTTCCAGTCCGCGCTGAACGTGTTGTAATCCGTGTCGTCGGGAGTATAGGAACCACCGGTTTCCGCGGTGCCTTCCGAGCTCCCCGTATCGCCCATCGCGAAACCTTCGCCGGAACCAGAGGAATAAGAGCTCAGCGTGGACATGATCTTCGCTTTATCGTCCGTGAAGTCCAGATCGACATTCATGTTCGTGGCGAGCGAAACGAGCGCGACGATGTCCGCTGGGCGCATCTGCGCAATGATGTATTTCTTGGCGGCATCCACGCAGCGGTCGATCTGGTCCGGCTCCATAGCGGAAAAATCGAAGAAGAGAACGACGACGCGGCGGTCGCGCGCATTCATCACCGGGGCGGAGCTCTTTTTCAGCACGCCTGCCGGTCCGGCCAGTTCGGGAGCTTCTCCCGTCACGGTTTTCTCGGCGGCGCCCGCCGTTTCAAGCGCATCTACATTTTCGAAGTCGAAGGTCGAAATGTCCTGTTTCTTGCCGTCTTCATAGAGAGTGAAATCGCTCTTCTTCAAATCGCGAATCAGATTTCCCTTTTTGTCGCGCACTACGACATTCGCCAGCACGAGTTCGGAAGTAACGCGAATCGCCGATTGCGGTTCTTCGGACTTCGATTGGTCCGGAGGCGGCGGTTGCGGCTGAGATTGTTGCGCGAACGAAGGAGCTGCCCCTTGCAGCAAAAGGCCCGCGAGAGCAAACGCAGCGAATTTTCTTCCTATCGCAACCATAAAACTCTCCATCAGAAACGAAACCTTGCCTGCACGGTTACGCGCCGCATGTTCCCCACGCCGGTAACCTGGCCAAAGGTAATCGAGTTCACCGTGGTGCCTATACCAGTGTAATTCACAAAATTGAAGACATTGTTGGCCGTAAACCGCAGGTCGAGCGAGCGAAATTCTTTGATGGTAATCGTTTTGTTCAGCGCCATGTCCACGCTGACCTGGCCAGGCCCCTCGAGGATGTTGCGGCCCGCATCGCCAAAGACAGTATCGGAAGGATTCACGCACGTCGCGGTCGGATTGTTGAGAGTTGTCTCCGGTTGGCAGAAGGCGGCGATGTTGAACCATTCCTTCGTGGTCGGGTCCGCGACGTAGTAAGACTGGCCTGGAACGGTGTTCGCGCGCAAAGAGCCGCTCACGCCACGATCAATATCCAGCGTGCCGCCGACGACGCGAACCGTGAGAGGCATTCCACTTGCGACCGTGAAGTCGCCGCTGTACTGCCAGCCGGAAAGAATCTTCGAGACCACGCCCTTTTGCAGAAAACGGCGATTTTCGCCGAAGGGCAAATCGTAAATCCAATTGCCCGTGAATTTCTGGCGCTGGTCAAAGCTGGAAAGGCCGCGTTCCGCCGGGAGGTCGAACGGATTTTGCGCCACGACCACGCCTCCGCCGCCAATTGAGGAAGCGTCGTCGATAGACTTGGAATAAACATAGGTCGCGCTTAATCCCAAGCCTTTCGCTAAACGTTTACGAAATCGGATGGATCCCGCATGGAATACGGAATTCCCTTCGGAGGATTCGTAGGTGAAAGGCTGCTGGCCGGTGGTTTGCTGGTCGGCGATCTCAATGGCGCGCTCCGTGTCCAGCCGCGTCCCTTTCGAGCCGTTGTAGTCGACGTTCATCAAAATCCCGCCGGGCAATTCGCGCTGAATGTCCACGTTCCAGAGCTGGACGTAGGCGAGTTTGTAGTTGGGATTGACGGCGAAGTTGTTCGTGACGGTGTCGGGCGCGAGACTTGGAAAAGCGTTCGACAGATGGAGAAAATCCGCCGTGGTGGCGACGTTCGTGGCGGTTTCCGCAAACGGCGGCTGAAAGGCAAAATTTTGGATGATCGCGGTGTACTGCGCGAGATTGTAATTGATGCCATAGCCCGCGCGGATGACGGTCTGCTTGAACGGCTTCCAGGCCAGGCCGAGCCGCGGCGCGGGATTGTCGCGGTCGGGCCGAACCAACGAATCAGGAAAAACGCCGTTGAAGGGTCCGGTCTGGCCGGGCAAAACGGGCACGGCCGCGGAAAAATTCGGCTCGACGTCCAGATTGGCAATCTGATTGTTCGCTTCGGTGAACGGACCCTGATACTCATAACGAACGCCGAGGAGCAGCGTCAAGTTAGCGCGAATCCGCCAATCATCCTGCACGAACGCATCGTAGGAGTTCGCGCGAAAATTGTACGCGGTCGTCCCGAACTGCACGGTGCTTTGCTGCGGCAAGCCGAGCAGGAAATCGGCAAAATCGCTGCCGGTGCCCGTCTGCTCGACGCCGGCAGCGTCGTAAAGCGCGGTGCCAAAACCGGTGAACGTAAACGTGCCGGCGGCGTTTCTCGCGGAGCGAAAACTTTGCAGGATGCGGCGATAGTCTCCACCGTAACGAATGTTGTGCTTGCCATGATTCCAGATAACGGTGTCGGAGATGGTGTAGGTTTGGTCGAGCTCGCGGCGCGGCGCCGGATCGCTCAATCCGGAAAAAGAAGTGAAGTTGATTCCGGGAATTCCCCAGTCAAAAGGATCCGGAGAAACACCTCCAATCTGCGCCAAGCCCGCGACGTCCGTCACGCCTGAATACAAATTGGTCGTGGAAACATGGTTGTGGTTGTAGGTGAACCGCAGATTATTCGTCGTGCGGCCTTTGCCGTAAACCCAGGCAGCGTTGGCGTTCAATCCTTGTGTGCCTGTTCCCCCTGCCAGCGAGGGAAATGCCCCGACGAGCGCGCTGTTGGACTTCGTCCAACTCAAACCCATATTAAGGTTGTTGCGCGGCCCGCGTCTGCCGCCCCCTCCGCCTCGTCCTCCTCCGCCGCCTGGCCCGCGGTTTCCCTGCGCCGGCACGGGCCCGAAGTTATGGATGAGCCGCAAGCTGACATTATCCGAATTGCTCTCAGCGGAAGTCACGAAGTGGAAGTTCTGCGAAGTGCCCGGCAAATTAGGTAGTGGAATGTAGCTCAGGAGCGCTTGCGCCTGAGGCGTGATAAGCGTCGGATCCATCACGTTCAGTTGCCCGTTGAAATCGAATTGCTGGCCAGTTGTCGGATCGTAGATGGGCGACGTCAGCGCGGAAAAGTTGCCGCCGCGTTCGGCCATCGTCGGCACCGTCGATAGAATGTCGGTCGGCGAGCTGCCGCGCGTTCCGCTCCAGCCGCCAAAGAAAAAAGTTTTGCCGCCGCCGTTGTAGATTTTGGGAATGTTGAGCGGACCGCCGACGTATCCGCCGAAGTGCAATTGGTTGTAGTCGGCCTTGGGCAGAGCGACTCCATTCAGCGAATACGGCCTGGCGTCGAGCCCCGAGAAGTCGTCGTAAAAATACAGATTGCCATGCGGCTGATTCACATTGAAGCCGCGGCCCAAACGGCCAAACGCGATCGGCCCGCCGCGCCCACCGCCTCCGCCAAATCCTCCCCCTCCTCCGCCGGGGCCACCGAAGCCGCCGTTCTGCATGGCGCGCTCGCGAAATTCCTGGATGCGATCCTGGAGCTCATCTTCGTTGCCGGCGCCAAAATCCTGCGTGCGGCCTTGCACGCCGCTGATGCTTACGGATTCCGTCGGCGCGTCCGCTCCGGCGCCGCTCAGCGGAAGCGCTGCAAGATCATTTGCGCCGGGATTTTGTCCAGCGCCCGCAGCCGCACCGGTTTCTTCGCCCGAGAGTGCGGCTTCCGACGAATCCATGGTCAAGCTTTGAAATCCACGCGTGGCCGCCGTGCCCGTCGCGTTGCGGGGGGCGGCTTCTTCCTGCCGTGACGCAAGAATTAATTCAAACTCGGCCTTGCCCGAAGGACTCTCGGGATTGAGCACGATTTCCTGAGTCTGTTCCGCAAAGCCCATAAAATCGGTTTTCACAACGTATCTTCCGCGGGGCAAATCGGCGAAGGCAAAAGTTCCGTCGGAAACCGTCGCAGCGGTGTACTTCTTTCCGGTGAGCGTGTTTGCGGCGCTGACGGTTACGCCGGGAAGCGGCGTTTTTCCACTGTGTACAGCGCCGGTGATCCGGTAAGTAACCGCGGGCGCGGCAGGTTGCGCGGGAGGCGCATTTTCCTGGGCACGCAAAGTTCCCCCGAACTGAATAAGCAGGCCGAGGAAGATAAGGTTCGAGAAAAACGATCTCAATGAAGCGGCTCCGGCGGTTTTTGCTGGGGATTATTGTCCTTGGGAGGATTCGCTGCCTGCCCTGCACCCGCTGCCATCTCCTGAAAACGCTTCCACTGTTCCGGGTTAAACAGGATCAACGCGCGCGGCTGAAACACGCTGTTCGCGGTCGCGCCGCGCACCATGACGTGATCGCCCGGCTGAATGTCCGCCATCGTGATGCTATCGCGGCCGCGGTGCAGAGACGTTTCTTCATTCAGCTCGATCGTTTGCGTTACATTGTCCGTGCGCAGAATGGTGAGTTTAGGCGCGTCGACGGATTTCACTTCGCCGGCGACATAGTCCTGCCCGAGCACGCCCATTTGGCGCATTCCTCCAGGACCGCTGTTCGGTCCACCTTGGCCACCCTGGCCTCTGCCTCCGAAGCCTCCTGCAGGACGCTCGCCGATCATTTCCGCTGTCCACGTGTGGTCGGAATTTTCCTGGCCTCGCACAAACACCGTGTCGCCAACCTTAAAATCGCTCAGCTTCGCTTCTTCCCGCTCCTTGCGAAAGCGCGTGTCTCCGCTGATTTTGACGGTGACCACGCTACCGTCTTCTCGCGTGACCTCGATGGATTGATCGTGAACTGCCGTCAGCTTTCCCATAACTCCAGGGCGGCGTTCACCGCGCCCCCGGCCTTGCTGCACATCAGGGCTTTGCGCGGGGCTTTGCGCGCTGCCAGGATTTTGGGGCGGGGCTTGCTGCGGCGGTTTCGGCGCGGCTTGCGCATCAATACCCAGCGCTAGCAAACTCAAGAGTGAAAACGACAAGAATTTCGCGATTGGTCTCATTTCGTTCTTCCTCTTCCCTGCCCTTAGAATAAACCTACGCGCTTGCGCTATGAGAATTTCTCTTTTCGGCGCGCGATGCTTTGAACTTAGACGGCAGTTTGCTCTCCGGGAGTTACCTCGCAGCGTACATCGCTCTCAAATGTCCGCCCGTGGCGCGTTCGAAGCCTGCTACCGCTCATTTACAGTAGTAGCCTAAGCGCCGCGCATTCAAGTGTCGGCCCGTCCTAGACTTACGCCTCGCAGGAGCCTACCTCTTTAGCTGCTGTCTACCTAAATTCCCGGTTTTCCGCGACTTAGTTCCCGCCAGGAAAGAAGCCCGCGGAGATGGCAACCGCCAGGGAGTTGATCCCTGGCGGCTGCGGTGCCCGGTTTCGCGCTGCTCGCGCTGGGTTATTTGGACTTGTAGGTGAAAGTGAGTTTTGTTTCTTCGTCGAGAACGAGTGGCCTGACGAATTCATACGAATGGCCTGCGCGCGGCACGTCCACGCGAACCGGCAGCACACCTGCAACGCGGCGTTGCAGGTTGAGGACGTTAGAAGAAGCGGTGTTCGCGCCGGACTCCTGCTTCTTCTTCAAATCGCGCTGAATTTGCCGCGATTCTTCTTCCATGTCCTTGCTCGTGACTTCCACTGATTCAGCCACGCTTCCCACTTGCAGTGCAAAGCTATAGGAGGCTGGATTGTCCGCATCGTAGTTCACGTTGCGAGCGACCGTGGCGAAGCCTGGTTTGTTTGCGGTGATCCGCATTCGTCCCGAAGGCATGTTCGAAACAATCCAGCGGCCGGAATAATCGGTGACGGCGGTGCGAACCAAGCCGGTGTCCGACTGCGCGACGCTGACGCGGGCGCCGGCAATCACTGCGCCGCTCGGGTCGACGAGATAGCCGCCGATTTGGCCGCGCTGCAATGGAAGCAGCGCAATCGCGCCACCCATAGCCGGAGGAGGTGGCGGAGGGGCCATCGCGGGTGCCCCCGTGGCCTCGGCGTTCTGATACGCGACGGGGAACAAACTTGCCGACAGCGCATCGCCGCCGAAATCTTTCACTTTGTATTGTTCGGGCAGGAAAACTTCCCACTGGAGAAGGGCGATAGGAACATCCATTTTGGGCAGCGAGATTTCCGAGCCGCCTTTTTTCGCGAACGGAGCGCCCGAGTCCATGTACACGAAAGAGACTTCGTAGGCGCCGACGGGCCGGAATCCCGTGCGCAGCAAAGGAACGCGGTGGCCATCGGGCGCTTCGACCGGCTTGACCTTTTCGCCAGCGACTTCCGCAGTGGCAATGCTCGCTCCAGCCGGCAACTCGACTTTCAAGAATGGCTGCGCCTGATTCCTGACGGTCAGACGAACTTCCGTCAGCGATCGCCCTTCGCTCGTGACGAGCGTAGTGACCACGGCTCGTTCGGCGATGGCGGCGAGCACGCTGCTGTCGGGGAAGCGCGTCCACTCCAAGGACAAGGAAGGATTCTCCGAAGCCTGCCGATGGTAGCGAAATGCGGCCTGCAACGAAGAATGAGCCAGCGAGCGCAGATACGGATTTGTCTCCTTGAAATCCATGCGCTTGAGACTGCCACGCTCTGTGGCCGTCAGTTCCATGGTCCCTACGCCTTCGACGAGAACTTCGCCGGTTTCCCTCTGAGAATTTTTCACGCTGAGGAAAGGCACGTCCTCTTTCGTGGCGTTGGTTGCTTTTTCGAGCGAAAGCAGGAATTCGTGATTTCGCTGCGACGGCGTGTTTATTTTCAAAGTGAGAACGCCCGATTGCTCGTCGCTTGAATCTACCGAAGCTCCCGATGCGCCCGTTACTTCGTAGCCGTCCGGAATTCGGACTTCGAATTGGGCCGGCTCTCCCTGAATCACGGTGATATCCGCGAGCACGGCCAAGCGGATGTCGGCTTCGCCGACGGAAACAAGCGTTTTCATGTTGGAAAGAAAGTGGACTTCGCGCGGAACTGCCGGCGTGACGACCTCTCGCGTCGCCCACCAGACGTACGCGGGCTGCCCCGGGACGAGTGTGGCTTCGATGGTGGTCTTCCCGTTTTGCGATTCGAGGCTGGTGATCAATCCCGGATTGATGCGGACGTTGGTGTGGTCACCGGGAACTTCGAGCGTCAAGAGAACGCTGCCCGCCGACGGCGCTGGCAGTGTGAACGACGCGCGGCCGGTTTCAATGCTCAAGGGCAAGCCGGCGTCGAGATCGACAGTGAATGTGGCCGGACCAGGCAGTATGGCGGTCTGCGTTCCACTCACTTCTTCGAGCGGAAGGCTTCTGCCCTGCTGATGCGCGTCAAGAATCGTGAGCCCGGAAGTCAGTGCGACTTTCGTTTCGCCTTTGTTGAAAGTTTCTCCCTGCAACTGGATTGCGCCCACGACGGTTTGGTTAGCGACATGAAACTTGAGGTCTGCGCGATCCATCGTGTAAGGAAGAGGCGCGGGCTCCACCGTTTTCGACGGCTTGTTGGCCAACTCGAGCAGCCTGTTGTACTCATCCAGCGGCAGAGTCACATTGCCAGGAGGCGGAACGGGTGGATTGATTCGGTCTTGCGCCAAGCAAGGAATGGCCATCAAGAATGCGACCGCAAAAGAAAACTTTTTCATCGCGCACCTGTCTTTTTCTCTCGCTGATAGTTCAAATCGGCGCTTGGGGATTGGTTCTCGGCCGTCAGTTCGGAAACGAGAAACAGCGACGGCCCCAGAGCGGGAAATGCGACCTCGATCGGAAGAATGCCGGCGGCTTTTCCACCTTGTAGGGCCGCACGGAATTCGTCGAACTGTCTTTGTGCTTGAGGCTGCTCGAACATTGCGCGTGGCAGCACCTTGGCTTCGGGCAGGGCTGAGACCTCAGCGCCAGTGATGGCAGGCGCCTGCGACGCAGTAGACACGATTGCAGACATGGACCCTGACGCGCTCACCTCTTCAAGAGCGTCTTGGGGGCTTAGCGCAGCGGATGTTGGATCCTCATAGGCTTCCACGCGAAACGCACCGGGCCCAGGTGTCACTTTGAAGAGCGGCGGATGATAGATGAGCACTCCGGTTCGAGAGATCGGCAAATCGAGCGCCGGCAAGGCGAGTTTGAACTGCCCTTTTTCATTCCAAGCCGTTCCCTTGTCGATGTAGACGACCTCGACGGCAAACTCCGGTGCATCTTCGCCGGCGTGTGATTTCTGCAACGGCAGCAACACGCTGCCGTCCGGCGATTGCCCGGGACGAACGGGACTGCCCGCCAGTGCGGCGCTCCACAACGTTGCGCCCGGGGGCAGAGTGAACTTCAAGAAATTTCTCTGGTTATTGCGGACCGCATAGCGGGCTTGGACGAGCGACTTGCCGTCGTCGGTGATCAGAACGCTGTAGCGCGCCTCGGCGATGTTGGCCATCAATACGGCCTGGGGCGTGTAGCGCGCCACGTTCACGACGAGCGACCTTTGCGTCTTTGCATCGCCGGACCGAAAACGAAATGCAGAAAGCGAAGTCGATTGCCGGCCGGCGACCACCTCGCCCAAGTCCGAGGCGTCGGCATTCTCGAGGCCGTCAGACTTGAACTGTTTGATCTCGCCGGCTCCAAGAACTTCCACGGCAACGCCGCCGGTATCGCGTTCCGCATTCAGCATGCGAAGCAGAGGAATTTCAATCTGCCCATCGCGCGGGCTGCGCGTTTCTCCGCTGACGACGAACTTGGCGTTCGATTCGACGGGTTCGAGGAAGGTCACGGCAAGCTGGCCATCCTTCATTTCCCAATCGGCGACGGTTGCGCCGGCAACTTGATTGACGGTTATTTTGCCGGGCAGCAAGATGCGCACTTCGCGCGCGGCGCCTTGCGTCACCTCGACGTTGACTTCGGCAACGATGGACGTCGTGTCCTCGCCCAGACCGACAAGCTCGGTCAACGATCCGCGCAAGCGCAAGGCTTGTGTGCTGCGATGATCTTCCGTCTTTCGTTTCCACGTGAACCTCAGGGGTTCATCTCCGCGGCCATAGGCAAGCCATATGGTTTCCGCCCCGGATTCGGATTTTTCGGCCAGAAGTCCGCCGGTGAAATTGAGGTCGACTCCCTGCCGCGCAAGGCGAACCGACGCGCGCGTGATTCCGGACGAGGTAGAAGGTAAGGAGACCGTCTCTTCGCCCGCGCTGGAAACGACGGGCAAGGCAATCGCGAGCGTCAAGATCGATCGCCCGGGCTTCGAGAGCAATGCCGAGAGTTGGCGGCCGCCATTGATTTCGGCGCCAGGCACAAGCGAAACGAGCTTGCCGTCGAGCCTTGCTTCGCTGACCAGCAACCCCGCGGGAACCGGAACGCGTACCCAGCCATCCTTGAGGACATCCACGGTCAGACTGGCGCGGCCCGCGGCGAGTTCACCATCGATGTGCAAGTCGTAATCGACGCGCGTCAGAGTCGCATCCACAGGCGGGCCTTCCGGCCCGCGCTCGGGAGGATAGGCACGCGCGCGAAGGGTTCGATAGTCGCCGATGGAGAGGACGACCCAACCGGGCGGATGCGTTGCGTTCTGCGCGGAAGAGGGCGTTGCACAGACAAAAAGTACGGCCAAAAAGCATGCGGAGAGACGACAAAACTTCCTGATTTCGTGCGGGAGAGAAACGAATGCGGTTGAGCTGGTCATTTTAGACACCTCTAGCCTTCGGAAATTGCCTCGGCTGTTTTAGTGCTCAACCCGGGGGAAGGAGGACCGTCCAGGAGCGACCGCCGCTGCTCTCGACAGGCAGGACGGTTACTCTTGTGTGTTACCTCGTTAGAATTGGCATTCCTATACCGGGTTGCTCGCGTTCACGTAGATAGAACGAATTCCGCCGTCGAACTTGCACTTTTTTGTTGAAGGATTTTCCGGTAACGTCACCGGCCGGCGGCAGCCAGACACGACAGCCAGGTTGCGCGCGGAAGCTGAGCGTGCAAGAATCCCCCCATGCAAACGACAAAAATCTGGCCAGCAGTCGTAGCCGTCCTAGCAATCACCTTCTTCACCGCAGCGGCGAGCGCGCAAACCACGCGTCCCGAGCCGGAGAAGCAACTCGCCCATGACATCTACAAACAATTCATCGAAATTCAGTCGGGCTTTTCGACGGGCGCCACAACGCCCGTTGCGGAAGCAGCCGCCGCGCGATTGAAGGCGGCCGGCTTTTCCGACTCCGAAATCTTCCTTGGCGGAGCCATTCCGAAGAAAGCGAATCTTGTGGTTCGCTATCGCGGCACCGGAGCGAAAAAACCGATCTTGCTCCTCGCGCATATCGACGTTGTCGAAGCCAAGCGCGAAGATTGGACGACCGATCCGTTTCAACTCGTCGAGAAAGACGGCTTTTTCTATGGCCGCGGGACCGGCGACGACAAGGCGCAGGCCGCCGTGTGGATCGCAAATTTAATCCAATACAAAAAGGAAGGATTCAAGCCGGACCGCGACATTATCGTCGCGTTGACGGCAGACGAAGAGGGCGGCGGCCCTTACAACGGCGTCGATTGGCTGCTGAAGAATCACCGCGACCTCATCGACGCGGACTTCGCGCTCAACGAGGGCGGCTGGGGAGAGGAATCCAAGGGCAAGAAGATTTCGAACGACCTGCAGGTGAGCGAGAAATACGTCCTGAATTATCGCTTTGAGGTGCGCAACAAGGGCGGCCACAGCTCGATGCCCGTGCCGGACAACGCCATTTATCATTTGGCAGGGGCGCTGCAGCATCTATCCGAATTCGGCTTTCCGATGAAGACGAACGAAGTAACAGCGGCTTACTTCAAGGAAATGGCGAAGCTCGATCCCGGACCGATGAAAGCAGACCTGGAAAAGGCCGGCGAAGGTTCGCAAGAAGCCATGCAGCGTGTGGCGGCCGCGTCGACGGCATGGAACGCAACGCTGCGCACAACCTGCGTGGCCACAATGCTCGAGGGCGGGCACGCGATCAACGCCCTGCCGCAACTTGCCGCTGCCGTGGTGAACTGCAGAGTGCTGCCCGAGGATTCACCGGAATATGTGGAGAGCACTCTCGAAAAAGTCGTGGCGGACGACAAAGTCTCGATAAAGCGCATGGGCGAGTTCGCAAAAGGCCCCGCTTCTCCGATGAGGCCGGACGTGCTCAAGGCGGTGAGCGAGGTGACCGACTCTCTCTGGCCCGGTGTACCGACCGTTCCCATCATGGTGATGGGAGCAACGGACGGGCGGTATCTGCGCTCCGAGGGAATCCCCTGCTATGGAGTCCAGGGATTTTTCATGGATCGCGATGACATTCGTTTCCACGGGCGCGATGAACGCTTGGGGGTGGAGTCGTTCTACGAGGGCCAAGCCTTTCTCTACGAATTGGTCAAGCGGCTTTCGAGCGCGAGCGATTAGAGGTTCGACGCTGTTCGCGAGCGCGCCATCAGGTGTTGTGCTGCAATTGCGCTACGAGATGCTGAACGCTGCGCGCCAACTCCGCCACTTCGCCGCGTCCTTCAATTTCCAGTCCAATGGGTCCTTGCCCTTGGGCCGCATGATCGACGGCCTCGCGCAAGCTGATCAGCGGTTTTACGACTTGCCTGGGCAAAATGAAGCTCACCCACACGCTGAAGAGCAAAGTAATCGCAGACACAATGCTCAAAGCCCACTCCGCGTGCGACAAGAGCCGCCGCGCTTCCGCATGGTCGCTTTGCACACGCATCCAGTTTTCTTTTTCCAGTTCGGAGAGCAATCCGAGCACTTCCTGGCTGGAACTCTGTAAATCCGTGGTGACCTGCGCCAAAGCGGGATTGCCGGCCTGAACGGTGGCCGAGATCTGCGCGTCGAACGAACCGACGCGGCTGCGCAACTCATCGATCAACTGTGTGCGCTTTTTTAGCTTGCTACCTCGAAGCAAATCGTCCAAGTCATTTTCATACGCGCGGACCACGGTGCGAATGCGGTCCGCGTCAGCTTGTCCGGGTTCGGACATGGCGGTAACCGCTGTTCCGAATCTCTGTTCGTAGACATCCAGCGCTTCGAGAGCTTTTCCGGTGGCGCCTGCATCTTCCGGCTCCAGATCCTGAATTTGGTTGACAATCTGTTTGGTCTGGCCGAGGGAGTCACGATTTGCAGTAAGGGAACCCTGATCGTGCAAGAGCAAATAGTTCCTTTCCGCGCGCCGCGTTTCGAGCATTTGAATGGAGGCGCGTTGCGCGAGCGTGGCGGCGGGAGCATCCACGTTCACGATGCGGTCCACGATCCATCCCATTTCGAACAAGTAGTAGACCGCCAGGAAAATCACCGGCACGAGGATGACGCGCGCAATCGTCAGGCTGTAGGCCACTCTCTTCCGCAGCGAGTTTCCGGGCGCAAGGATCTTGAACGTTCTACGGATTCCTAGTCTCATAGGCTGGCTCCCAACAATGGTGCTGCTCTGCCTGAGTGGATTGTATGCCAGCAAGCTTCCGCGACGCGCCCCTTTTGCGCGTATGACGGCTTGGATGTAGCCTTCGAGGATGTTCGCACTGAGGGATGAGTGTGCCCTTCCGTCGCCGATGCATCGTGATTCTGCTACGCTGTGACGTGCAAACAGCGAGTTAAACAGGAGAGAGCACGTGGCCGTCGTAGCCGGAGTGGATTTGGGTGGAACTGCCGTCAACTATACGTTGGTCGATGCGGAGGAGAAGTTTCTCGTCCAAGGCTTATGCGAACATCCGGCGCTGGCAAAGCAAGGACCGGACATTTGCCTGCAACAAATCGCGGACGGCCTGAAAATCGCGACGGACAAGACGGGCGTCCAACTTTCAGATGTGGTGGCTGTTGGCCTGGATACTCCTGGGCCTGCGAGCGCGGCGGGCCAGTTCAGCGCGCGGGGGTCCACCAATTTTGTTCACGCGGCGTGGGCGGAATTCGACATTCGGGAAGGACTCGCGCACAAGCTCGGCATTCCCGTGTCCTACTTAAATGATGCAAACGCGGCGGCGCTCTGGGGACACTACGCGATTTTTGGCGCGACCAGCAAAGAGACTTCGATCTCCATCATCATCGGGACAGGCAACGGCGGCGGAATCATCCTGGATGGGAATGTGGTGAAGGGGAAAAACGGATTCGGAGGGGAGTTGGGCCACGTGCTGATCCCCTATCAAAGCATCGCCGGAACGAGCGGCATCAAGCCAGTGTGCAACTGCGGACGTACCGGAGACCTGGAATCGCTATGCTCCCTCACGGCGATCGAACGAAATTTGCTGCCTTATTTCCTACCGCGCTATCCGGGCCACGAATTCGAAAAAATGCCGCCGCACCAGGCGGCAAAACTCGTGCGTGGGATGGCGGACAAGGGCGATTCTCTGTGCAAGGACATTTTTCGAGTTCAAGCGCACGCGCTGGGACTTTTCTTCGACGAGATGATGAACACATTTGATCCGGATGCGTTCATCGTTGGCGGCGGAGCTCTCGAGACCAGCCAAGAGTTTCAAAAATGGTTCATGAATGAAATTCGTGCAGGCATGCCCAATCAGCGAGAAGAACAAGCAGGCATTCCCATTTACGTAATCCCCAACGGCGACACCGCGGGCGCGCGGGGCGCAGCGATCGAAGCGCTGAAACTCGCGAGGCAAAGCGGCCTGATGTAGGCGGTGCGTTTGGCGTAAACCCCATCCAAAATATCTACGCTCCGTGAAGCTTGAACCGCAGCTTCAGGGAGACGCGGCCACGTAAGCCGGGTACGCCGGCAACCACTGCGAAGAAATAATCTGCGGACGGAGCATGGAAGCAGGATCGTGCGGAGGAGCAACGCCGGAGCGCACAGCTTCGAGAGCAACGGCGTATGCAATTTCGACGGCCAGGTTGCGAAGACCGGTCAAAGCAGGAAGCAACGGCGCCGACGAGTCGGCGAGCGCGGGCGAATGTTCGGCCAGCGTGCGGGCCGCAGCGATCATCATTCCATCGGTGATTCGCTTCGTGCCGAGAAGTTCCGAAGCCGGACGCAGTGCGAGCACAGCAAGCCCGATGGCCGGAAAGATATAGACATTGTTGCACTGAGAGACAGGAATCGTTTTGCCGCCAAAATACACCGGTGGAAACGGCGAACCTGTGGCGATGAGCGCGCGACCATCCGTCCAGGGGTACAAATCCGCGGGATGCGCCTCGGAGCGATCCGTGGGATTCGAAAGCGGAAAAATGATCGGACGCGCAACCTTGCTGGCCATTTCACGGACGATTTGTTCCGTGAACGCAGAACCGATTGTCGAGAGACCGATGAGGGTCGTCGCTCGCACGTTGCGGATGACATCGCCAAGGGCGAAATTGGCGCCCCCGCCGCGAGGCCAGGACGCGACGCGGCTCGCAGGTTGCGCATAGATGCGCTGCTCGTTCGTCAGGTCTGTGCGCCCAGAATGCAGCAGGCCGTCCTTGTCCACCATCCAAAAGCGGCTGCGCGCCTCTTCTTCCGAAAGTCCCTCGGCAACGAGCGCCGCGCGAAGATAATCCGCGACGCCTGTGCTCGCAGAGCCAGCGCCAAGAAAAACAATCTCCTGATCCCGCAGCGGCGAACCCGCGACGCGCGCGGCTGCAAGAATCGCTCCGAGCGTGACGGCAGCCGTGCCTTGGATGTCGTCATTGAACGTCAGCATTTGATCGCGGTAGCGGTTGAGAATGGGCCGTGCGTGAGCGCCGGAGAAGTCTTCCCATTGCAGCAACGTTGCTGGAAGAACTTCTTTGACGGCCGCTACGAATGCGTCGATGAAGCGGTCGTATTCGTCGCCTATAATGCGAGCGTGGCGCCAGCCAAGATATTCCGGATCGCGGAGCCGCTCCTCATTGTTCGTGCCGACATCCAACACGACCGGCAGCGTTCGCGCCGGATGAATTCCACCAATCAAGCTGTAGAGCGAAAGCTTGCCGATGGGAATGCCGAGCCCTCCGACGCCTTGATCGCCGATGCCCAGTACGCGCTCGCCGTCCGTGACGACAATCACATCCACTTCTGGGTTCGGATGATTGCGCAAAAGTTCCGGGATGGAGTGACGCAATGGATACGAAACGAAAAGTCCGCGCGGGCGACGATAGATGTGGCTGAACTCCTGACAGCCGAGTGCGACGACAGGGGTATAGACAATCGGGAGCATCTCTTCGATATAGTCGAGCAGCAAACGATAGAAAAGAACTTCGTTGGTGTCCTGAAGCTGGCGAAGGTAGATGTGGCGCTCGAGATCGTTGGGCTTGAGAGAGAAAGCCTGGTACGCGCGAATGCACTGATCGTCGAGCGACTCGACAACCGGCGGAAGCAAGCCATGCAACCCAAAAATCTCGCGCTCTGTTTCGGTGAAGGCCGTGCCCTTATTCAACGCGGGATTATTGAGCAGGTCCATGCCGCGAAGGCGAACTCTGCGAATGATATTCCGCTGGGCGATTTCATCCGTAGACATGAGAGCGAAATTGTATCATCCACGCGCTGATTCGCCGGGCGGCGGGCGAACCTGGTTTTTTGCGACGCGCCAAAAGAAAATGTGAGGTTGAACTGGACAAGGGAAAAGGTTCATTGTTGAATGCGGTTGGACGTCTTCGCAGTCGAGAAAGAGAGTTCCCCATGGCCGAGCCGGAAGTAGACCTGAGCAAAAAATATGATGCCGTGATTATTGGATCGGGCGCAGCTGGAGGCATGGCGGCGCACGTTCTCACGGAACATGGCCTGCAAGTCCTCATGCTCGAAGCCGGCAAAAAACTGGACATCGAGAAAGAGTTGCGCTCGATGGAATGGCCCTATGACAACGCTCACCGCGGAGGGCTTCCTCCCGGCTCGCATTCGATTACTCCGGCGGAATACGCCATTCGCAGGCCGCCCTTCGGACCCGGCTTCGAAAAATTCAAGAAGCTCTACAGCTACATCGGCAACAGCGATTACGACAGGAACATCGTCGTGGATGAACGCGAAAATCCGTACACGGGAACCAATTACGCGTGGGTTCGCGCGCGGTGCCTGGGAGGCAAAACGAATATCTGGGGCCGGCTGTCGCTGCGGCTTTCGGATTACGACTTTAAAGCCAGAGATCGCGACGGATTCGGCGAAAACTGGCCGATCAGTTACAGCGACATCGCGCCCTACTACGACAAGGTGGATTTATATCTCGGCGTCACCGGCGTCAAAGAAAATCTTCCGTATCTTCCGGACAGCCTTTTTCAACGCCCCACAAAACTCAGCTGCTCGGAAGTGACGCTCAAACAGGGCATACAAAAGATGGGCCGCGTCCTGACGCAGTATCGCGCAGGCGTTACCACCGACGGCCTAAAACACAACAAGTATCGCAGCCGCTGCTATGGCCGCGGTGCGTGCCAGCGCAAAGGTGGCTGTGACATTCACGCGGCGTTCGATTCCACGACTGGGCTGATCTATCCCGCCATGGACACCGGCAATCTGACTCTGCGCACGAACTCGGTGGCTCGCGAAATTATCGTCGATCCTCAGATCGGCAAAGCCTCGGGCGTACACTTCGTCGATTCGCAGACGATGAAAGATTACACGGTGCGGGCGAAAACGGTGATCGTCGCGGCTTCGACGCTGGAATCCGCGCGGCTGCTGCTGCTTTCCAAATCGCGGCTCTATCCGAATGGGCTGGCAAACTCGAGCGGCCATGTGGGGCACAATTTTTGCGAGCACGTGATGGGGCCATATGTGGTGGGCCAAGCCAAAGATCTCATTGGAAAGCCTGCGACACTCGATGACGGACGCCCGGGAAGTTTTTATCTTGCCCGCTTTCGAAATTTGACCGAGAAGAATCCGAATTTCATTCGCGGCTATGGATTCGAAGGCTCCGGCGGCTGCGAGATGTTTCCTCCCGAAACAGATCGGCCCGGATTTGGCGCGAGTTTCAAAAAAGAAATTCGAGAGAATCAGGGATCGTACATCTCGATGGGCGGATTTGGCGAAGTGCTGGCGCGCTATGAAAACTATGTCGATCTCGATCCGAGGGTGAAGGACAAATGGGGCGTTCCTGCGCTTCGCTTTCACTACAAATTTGGCGACAACGAGCATCGCATGGTCGAAGACATGGCCCAGACCGGCCAGGAGATGTTCGAAGCCGCGGGATTCAAGATTATTTTCACCAGCGCCCGGACTCTGACGGAAGGTTGGTCCATTCACGAGCTTGGAACTGCACGCATGGGCGATAATCCCAAGACTTCGGTGCTGAATCAATTTCAACAGTCGCATGACGTGAAAAATCTCTTTGTGGTGGACGGCAGCGCGTTTGTAAATGCCAGTTGCCAGAATCCCACCTGGACGATCATGGCGCTGTGCTGGCGCTCGTGCGACTACCTGGCGGATCGGCTGGCCAAGAACGAACTATAAAGGACAGAATTCGCGGCGAGGATTCTACAGAGAAAACGAGGAGAGAAAATGTCCGAGAAGAATCCCATCGATTTGAAACAAGATCGGCGCCAATGGCTGAAAAGTTCGGCGACCATTCTTGGCGCAGCCGTCCTGCCTTTGTCTGGCGCGGCCCTGCCCGCCGCTGCAACGGAGTCTCAGGCAGCGCAAGGCGCAACCGGTGTGGCCAAGTCGGCGGCGCTGGAAACCAAAACTGCCGCGCGTTTTTTTACGCCCGCCCAGCACGCCATGGTCGAAGAGTTGTCCGAGACGATCATCCCGGCGGATAGTCACTCGGGCGGCGCGAAGGCCGCGAAAGTTGCGGACTTCATCGAGCAAACCCTTCGCGAGAGCGTTGACGAAGAGCGGAAAGCCCTGTGGCATGAAGGTCTTCGCCTGGTGGACTTGATGAGCCAGCACTACAACGGAAAGCCGTTCGTCGAAGCGAGCCCGGAGGAGAGAATTGCTGTCGTCCAAGTGCTCTCTGACAACGAGAGCACGGCCGAACTTCCCGAAGTGCAGCTTTTCAGCGACCTGAAAAGGCTGACCGTGCGCGGCTACTACACCAGCAAAATCGGCATTCACGATGATCTGGAATACAAAGGCAATCGCATCCTGATGGAGTTCGTCGGCTGCGGCGATCCCACGCCGCCCACAACCTAGCCGTTCTCAGAACTTTGCTCGGTCGCAGACCAATCAGCGTTGTTTGCCACGCGAATTCGCGCCATGCATGAACGGGCTATTTTTGCCCAGTCTGCGCTTCAATCTTTTCCATCACGATGGCTTTGGACCCGCCTCGCTCGTACACCTTGCCTGTCACGCCGACTTTGTCGGCGGCAAACGAAAGCAGCCGCGCATTTTGCCCGCTTGCTGGAGTGTTCGCGGAAATGGGCCAGTAGATGCTTCCGTCCTCGGCCAGGATAACCAGGGTCGAGCCCGCCTTTGCGCAAGAGATTGCGCATTGTTTGCTGACGGGCTTGCTCAAGTCTTTCGTGAAGGCACAAGCCGAATCGATGACGTAGCCCTTTACAGTGACGGAAGGCGCCGCTGCTCTGGCGATACAAACCGCCGCAGCGACAAGCGTCAAGAAGATTGTGCCTTTCCTTAAAATATTGGCTGCTCTCAAGACTGTCACCTCCAGGTACGAATCCCAGGGAGTGCGCGCCGCCTTCTCCTAGGCGCAAAGACAAAACAAGAAAATGATCTGCGCGGAAAAACCGGCAACGCTCCTGAATCCGAGAGTCGGTGCCGAGAGGCTACCACGACGGAGCACCTTCCGGCGAGAGGCAGCCAAATATGGAACAATGGCCTGCTACCGACGTATCCTTATATCTAGCGTCCAAAGGAGACGTGGAAGACCAAAAGCAAGGGCGAGTGTCCGGTCATGGGACGTTGATTCCCATATTCGGCCAAGGTGGCCGAGGCGAGATTCCCGCATAGCCTCGTAAACCATTGACAAAACGAGGGTTTCGGCGAATTCTCTTGGGCACGGGATTTGCGCCTACGAAGGGCTATAACGACTATGGACATCCAAAGACCATCCAACGCAAGAGCCAAGAAAATCCGCCGGATCGCTTACGGCACGATCGCCGTCATCCTGCTGGGCGGCGTGACGTATGCACTCTCGAAGCTCAAGCCGGCCGCGCCAACGGTTGATAAGGGCACGATTTGGGCGGAGCCAGTCAAGCGCGGCGACATGCTGCGCGAGGTGCACGGGCTGGGTACGCTTGTTCCCGAAGATATTCGCTGGATTCCAGCGCAGACCGATTCTCGCGTTGACCACTGGGTATTGCGGCCGGGCGCCACCGTCAAGCCCGACTCCATCATCATGGAACTCGATGACCCCACTCTGCGGCGCGACACGCTCGACGCGGAATATCAGCTCCGCGGTGCGGAAGCGGATTTGGCCAGCTTGAGAGTCCAGGTGGATAGCGACTTGATGAACCAGAAGTCCTCTGAAGCTACGGTGCGAAGCGACTACGAGCAATCCAAGATTCAGCACGACCGCGACTTCAAGTTGATGAAGGAAGGCCTCGGTACGGAAATCGACGAGCAGCTCTCGCGCGTGAAGGAACAACAACTCGGCATCAGGCTCCAGTTGGAAACGGATCGTACGAAAGTCGCCACCGACGCAGGAATTGCAAAGATTGCTGCGCAACAAGCGAAAGTGGACGAAATGAAGGCTCTCTATGCGCTGAAGGAGAGCCAACTCCAGGCATTGCATGTTCGCGCTGGTATCGATGGTGTGCTGCAACTCGTGCCGGTGGATGAAGGGCAGCATGTAACGCCGGGCACGAACCTCGCTCGCGTGGCGGATCCGAAGAAGCTGAAGGCCGAAATCAAGATTGCGGAAACACAGGCGAAGGACGTTCTGATCGGACAAAAAGCTTCGATCGACACGCGCAACGGAATCGTGGATGGCCACGTTACCCGCATCGATCCCTCGGTCGTCAACGGCACGGTAACCGTGGACGTAGCGATGGACGGTCCGCTTCCGTCGGGCGCCCGGCCGGATTTGAGCGTCGACGGAACCATCACGATCGAAAATCTCAAGAATGTGCTCTACGTCGGCAGGCCAGTGCACGGACAGGCCGACAGCACCGTGGGCCTCTTCAAACTCGTAGACGACGGCAGCGAAGCGGTCCGCGTGAACGTGAAACTCGGCCGAAGCTCTGTCAATACGATTGAAGTCCTCGATGGCCTGAAAGTCGGCGACCAGGTGATCCTCTCTGACATGTCGGCCTGGGACGCATTCGACCGGATCCGGCTGAAGTAGCCATTTATGCGCGGGTGGTGGGCCCGCGTCAGACTCGAGATTCGGTTACCTCTTATTTGTAATTTACGTTGAAATTTTCTTGCGGAGGCCCAGTGCATACTCTCTGGCAAGACATTCGCTACGGGTTGCGAATGCTGGCGAAGAACCCAGCCTTCACGGTTGTCGCCGTGGCCACGCTCGCCCTCGGCATCGGCGCCAACACCGCGATCTTCACGCTCGTAAACGCCGTAATGCTTCGCACGATCCCGGTGCGCGACCCCCAACAATTGGTCGTGCCGCACTGGTCCTCTCTCCATTGGCCGAACCACATCGGAACAAGCAGCTTTGGTGACTGCAGCGGACACGGAAGACCAGGCCCGAACTCCGGCAGTTGTTCGTTTTCCTATCCCTTCTTCAAAGAAGCTCGCGCGGAAAAAGATCTTTTCTCGGGCGTTTCCGCGTTCGCTGGACCAGCGCAACTAGACCTCAGCGGAAACGGCCCGGCCAGCATGGTGGAAGGTGAGCTAGTCTCCGGCGATTACTTCCAAACGCTGGGCGTGCGCGCCGCATTTGGGCGAACGCTCGAGCCCTCCGACGAACAGCCCAACGCGGCGGCCGTTGCTGTGCTCAATTACGGTTATTGGCAAAGCGCTTTTGGCGGCTCCCCCAGCGCCATCGGGAGAATCATTCGCTTGAATGGCGTCGCGTTCACAATCGTCGGCGTCGCTGATCCTACCTTCACGCGCTTGACGCCCGGCAAGTCCCTAGACATGTGGGTTCCGCTGAACCAGATTACGCCGCTCGCGATTCGTTGGGGCAAAGGCGGAACCGAAGCGGACAACTGGTGGCTCACGATGGTGGCGCGCCTGAAGCCGGGAACGACGCCTGCAAAGGCTCAAGCCGCACTGGAATTGCTATTCCGTAATGAGACTCTGCACGGTGAGAAGCCTGCCTTCAAAGACGCCGACGCCCCGAAAGTTACATTAGCGTCTGCGCAAAATGAGTTGGCCGGCTTTCGCGCACAATTCGGCGAGCCTCTTTACCTGTTGATGGCCGCGGTCGGCATCGTGCTCTTGATCGCCTGTGCCAACGTGGCCGGACTCATGTTGTCGCGGGCGAGAGCGCGCGAGAAAGAAATCGCCGTGCGGCTTGCGTTGGGCGCTGGACGCGGCCGCGTCATTCGGCAACTCTTGACCGAAAGCGTCCTTCTCTCCGTTGCCGGCGCAGTCTTGGGAGTCATTCTCGCCTATTGGGGTGCCACCGGACTTGCCAGTTTCCTCTCCACGAATTGGTATCACCCGATCGCGCTGGATCTCCAGCCTGATGCAACGATCCTTATTTTCACGGTCGCGGTTGCGTTGCTCACAGGTATCGGCTTCGGCTTGGCGCCGGCATTTCGCGGCACCCGCATCAACGTCGCTCCCGCGCTGAAAGAGAACTCCGGCAGCCTATCCTCGGCGAGCGTTGCAGGTGGCAGGCGCTTCGGCTTGGCGAGTTCGCTGGTCGTCGCGCAAGTCGCGCTCTCAATGGTTGTACTTGTGGGCGCAGGCCTTCTGGTGCGCACGCTGGAAAAAGTGAGAAGCATCAATCCCGGCTTTGACACGCGAAACATTTTGCTCTTCTCCGTGGACCCCACGCTGGCAGGCTATACGAAGGACAACGTGCAGAACGTTTACGACGAACTCGAACGCAGGCTCGCAGCCATCCCCGGCGTGGTTTCGGCGAGCTACTCGTCGGACGCGCTTCTCGACGGCGGCTTGTGGACTTCGGACACGCACATCGAAGGTCAGCCCGGCAAAGATACGGTGGAAGTGCAGATGCTCGCCGTTGGACCGGAGTTCTTCGAGACGATGCGAATCCCGCTGGCGAAGGGTCGTACTTTTTCCTCGCAGGATTTGCACTCTGCGCTGCCGGTTGCGATCGTCAACCAGGCCTTTGTTCGCAAATACCTGGAGTCTCGGGAACCAATCGGTCTGCATTTTGGGGGGACCGATCCCACTGATGTGCAGCACGAAATTATCGGCGTCGTGGCGGACACAAAATACGACGACATGCGCAAAGCCGATGAACCGACTTCCTACATTCCTCTAAAGGAAGGCGAGTTGACGTTTGCGCTCCGGTCGGCCGTCTCCCCCAGTTCGCTGATCCCGGCGGTCAGGCAAGCCGTCAACGGAGTTGACGAAAACCTGCCCGTTTTCGCTATTCGCACACAAACGCAGACCATCGATCGTTTGCTTTTCGGCCAGCGTCTCGTAGCGCGCCTCTCTTCCCTTTTCGGGCTGCTCGGGCTGGCCCTCGCTTGCATCGGGCTATATGGCTTGTTGTCGTACGAAGTTGCGCGCCGCACGCGTGAGATTGGCATTCGCGCCGCTCTCGGCGCGCAGCGCGGCGATGTGCTTCGCATGGTCGTGAAGCAAGGGGTTCTCTTGATCGTGATCGGCTCCATTGCCGGCGTGATTGCCTCGCTGCTCGCCAGCCGCTTCTTGCAGAGCCTCCTTTACGGCGTGCGCGCAAGCGATCCGCTTACCTTCACCGCGGTCTTCCTTCTATTGGCGTTCGTGGGAATCACTGCTTGCTACATCCCCGCGCGCCGCGCTACGCGCGTCGATCCCATCGTGGCATTGCGATATGAGTAGGGGGGCCTGATGCAAACCCTTTTGCAAGACATACGCTACGGCCTGCGAATGCTCGCAAGAAATCCGGGGTTTACCGCTGCCGCCGTGCTAGCCATCGCCCTGGGAATCGGCGTGAACGCGGGAATCTTCTCTGTGCTCAACGGTGCCGCGTTGCGCATGCTTCCTGTTCCCTCAGCAGGACAAATCGTCAGCGTCGACCAGATCTTCCACGGCAGTGCGACGCGAGACATCCACGGCGAACAATCCATGTTCTCCTGGTCCGAATATCAGAACTATCGCGCGAACAACCACGTTCTTTCCGGCCTGTTGGCCTACGAACCTTTTTTGAGCGCGACACTTGCCGGTGGAAGAGCGCGGCAAGTCTATGGACAGCTCACCTCCTGCAACTATTTTGATGTGTTGGACGTTCATCCCGCGAAAGGCCGCGCGTTTGTCGACACCGACTGCGCCGCGGCGGGCTCCAACGCAGTCGTCGTTTTAAGCGATGAACTCTGGCAAAGCGCTTTTGGCTCGGATGCTTCGCTCCTCGGCAAACGCGTGATTCTGAATCGCACGGCGTTCACTGTAATCGGAATCGCGCCGCCGCAATTTGGAGGCACCGAACCGGTTCCGAGTTCCTTTTGGGTTCCCATCACCATGCAAGAATCGATGGAGCCCGATCGCGTTTTTCTCGGCGACGCCAACGTAAGCTGGCTCGCCATGTTGGGCCGAGTGAAGCCCGGCGTCTCGATGGGCCAGGTGCGCGCGGACCTCGGCGTCATCGCCGGACGGATTGACCAGCAGCATCCCGGACGCGTGACTTCTTTGGTCGTTCAAACGGCCACGTTTCTCGGACGCCCGGAAGAGCACACGCTTGTGCTTGGCGCGGCTGCCGTCATTCTGGTTGGATTTGGCTTGGTTCTGCTGGTTGCTTGCGCCAACGTGGCCAACTTGATGCTGGCGCGCGCAACGGCACGGCAGCGAGAAATTGCCATAAGACTGTCCGTGGGGGCGAGCCGCTGGAGATTGATCCGGCAGTTGTTGACGGAAAGCGTGATGCTGGCGCTGATGGGCGGCGCGCTCGGATCGGTGCTCGCGTTTTGGTCCTTCGAAGCGATTTCCAATTTTGTCATGGCTCATTTGCCGCACGGATTTCCGCCTGTGGCTTTGAACCTGACGCCGGACCTCCGCGTCCTTGGATATGCTCTGCTCCTGACGCTCCTGACCGGAGTGACCTTCGGGCTGGCGCCAGCTCTTCAGGCCTCGCGCGCGGATGTGAACACCGCGCTGAAGAACACCGAGGGCGGATTGACCGGACGCGGCGGAGGCGGATTCCTGCGGCAATCTTTGGTAGCCGCCCAAGTTGCCGTTTGCATGATTTTGCTCATTGCCGCCGGTCTGCTCCTGCGCGGCCTGTATTTTGCGCAAACCGTCGATCCAGGCTTCAGCATGGACAGAATCGCTGTAGTAAACCTGGACTTGCGAACGCAAGGATATAAGGAGGCTCCGGCGGCTGCATTCGAACAGCAGTTAAAGCACAGAGTCTCCGCCTTGCCCGGAGTCGACGGTGTTGCAGAAGTAGATCAGACGCCCCTCAGCGACAATCACAATTGGACTGACTTCTCGATTCCTGGAAAAACCGAAAAATACATGGTGGAAGACAACGCCATCTCCCAAGGCTATTTTTCGATGCTGGGCATTCCCATCGTGCGCGGACGCGACTTCACCGAAGCCGAAGTGCAATCCGGAGCGAAGGTCGCCATCGTGACGGAAACGACCGCCCGCAGATTCTGGCCCGGCGAAGATCCCATCGGCAAAACCTTGCGGCAGGGCAAGAAAACGGATCTGCAGATCATCGGCGTCGCAAAAGACGTGCAGATTTCGCACTTGGGCGAAACCGCGAAGCTTTACGTTTATCTGCCCGCGGGCCCCCGGGAGCAGTCGGAGCTCCAGCTGATGATTCACGGCGGAAACGGATTCGCTGCGCTGGCGGCGGGCATTCGCGGCGTGGCAGCGCAATTGGATCCGGACGTCTTGGTGGATGTCTCTCCGCTCGAAGACAATCTCGAGGTCTGGCGCACGCCGTCTCGCATCGTGGCCGCGCTTGCAGGCTCGCTCGGAATCCTCGCATTGGTTCTTGCCGCAATCGGCGTGTATGGAGTGGTTTCCTACGCGGTCAGCCGCCGCACGCGCGAGATTGGTATTCGCATGACCCTCGGCGCGGACGGCCGCGACGTGATGAGCCTGATCCTCCGGCAAAGCATGCGACCCGTCCTCATCGGCGGAGCGATTGGCATGGCAGGATGCGCGGGCGTCTCCTGGGTACTCGCGGGAATCCTGTTTGGAATCAGCGCTCGCGATCCGATCGCCTTTGTACTCGTTCCCCTTTTCCTGATGGGGATTGCCCTGCTGGCTTGCTTCCTTCCGGCCCGGCGCGCGATGAAGGTGAATCCAGTTGTCGCGTTGCGCTATGAATAGGGAATTTCGTTGCGAACAAAGATTCTCGGGGAGTCGCGCATGTTGATGTTATGGCAAGACTGTCGATACGCGCTGCGGATGCTCGCGAAGAGTCCTGGCTTTACCGTCGTAGTCATTCTTACTCTTGCGCTGGGCATCGGCGCGAATACGGCCATCTTCAGCGCCGTCAGCGCCGTTCTGCTGCAGCCGCTTCCCTTTTCTCAGCCCGATCGTCTCGTCGCGATTCGCGGCGTCGACTTGCGCACCGGCGAAACCGGGCGCCCGTTGAGCTACCCCGACTTTTCCGATTTGCGCGCGCAAAGCCATTCGCTCGAGGCGGCCGCAAGTTACGATACCAGCACATCGACGCTCACCGGCAGCGGCGAACCTCTTCACGTGGAACTCGGCGTCGTCTCCGCGAGTATGCTCAGCGTACTGCATGCCAGGCCGATGTTGGGCCGCGATTTTGTCGAGACTGAAGATAAGCCAGGCACACATGTCGCGCTTCTGAGCCATCGCCTGTGGACAACGCGCTTCGGAAGCGATCCGGCCATCACCAACAAGCAGCTCGTGCTCGACGGGAAATCCTACTCGGTCGTCGGCGTGATGCCCGCCGACTTTCAATTTCCTCTCGGCTCGCTCCCCATGGATTTGTGGGTGACCATGGCCGTCGAGAGCGACAATATGGCGGAGCGAGGCTCGCACTTCCTCGGTGCCATCGGGCGTTTGAGGCCCGGCGTCCCGCTCGCGGCGGCCAATGCGGAAACCGGGCAGATCGCCGCCGCGCTTGCTAAGCAGTATCCGGATACCAACGGACACATGAGTTTGGGGCTGCTGCCGGAAAAGGATGATCTCGTCGGAGACGTGCGGCCCGCTCTGCTGATGGTGCTCGGCGCGGTTGGATTTTTGCTTCTAATTGCCTGCGCAAACGCGGCCAACCTATTATTGGCGCGCGCCGCGGCGCGTCAGAGAGAAATGGCCATTCGCGCTTCTCTCGGAGCAGGCAAGAGCCGCATTCTCGCGCAACTGCTGACCGAAAGTGTGATGCTCGCTCTTGCCGGCGGAATCTTGGGCTTGCTCGTGGCCGTTTGGGGAACGGCCGCTCTCGCAAATCTTCCTTCGCTGGGCATTCCGCGCCTGGCTTCGGCGGGCGTGGATATTCGCGCGCTCGCTTTCACGCTCGTCGTATCTGTTCTCACGGGCATTCTGTTTGGCCTCGCGCCCGCGCTGCATGCGTCTCGTTTCAACCTGCTCGTCTCGCTCAAAGAGGGCGGCCGTTCGGCAACGGAAGGCGCGGGCCACTGGCGGATGCGTGCGCTGCTCGTGATCTCGCAGGTGGCGCTCGCCGTGATGCTGCTTGTCGGCGCCTCCCTGTTGATCGAAAGCATGTACCATCTGTTGCACGAATCTCCCGGCTTCGATCCGCAAGGCTTGCTGGCCTTCAATCTCGATTTGCCGGATGCGCGCTATGGCAAGCCCGAACAATCCGCCGATTTTTTCAAGAATTTGTTGGGCCACCTCCGCGCCGTGCCCGGCGTCGAAAGCGCCAGCGCCGCGATGCCTTTGCCGCTTTCCGATAATTCGCTGCGCACTTCCTTCGAAATCGAGGGTCGGCCCATGGCCAAGAGCGACCTGCCGCGCACCTTCATTCGGGCTGTCGGCTTGGATTATTTCAAGACCATGCGCATCTCGCTTCTCGCCGGGCGCGAATTTACCGAGCGCGACGACCGGAACGCTCCCCACGTCATCATTATCAATCAAACGCTCGCCCGGAAATTCTTCCCGAATGAAAATCCGGTGGGCAAGCACATGAAGCCGGGGATGTCGGTGGGCAAAGCCGATTCGACGTCCGAAATCATCGGCGTGGTCGGCGACGTGAAACACCGGAATCTCTGGCAGGCTCCCGATCCTGAATCCTACGTTCCCTACGATCAGGAGCCCATTGGGGCCATGGACATGGTCATCAGAACGGCTGGCGATCCAATGATCCTGCTCCCCGCCATCCGCGCAAAAGTTCTTGCGCTCGATGCCGAGCTTCCCATTTACAAAGCGCAGCGCATGGAAGAGTACGTGGCCGCGTCGGTCGCCCAGCGGCGGCTAACGAGTGTCCTCTGCTCGATATTTGCCGGAGCGGGGTTGCTCCTCGCGGTGATCGGGCTTTTCGGCGTAATGTCCTACAGCGTGGCGCAACGCACTCACGAGATCGGCGTGCGTGTGGCCGTTGGCGCGGAGAAAGACGACATCCTGCGAATGATTTTGCGCGAAGGCATGGCCATCACCCTTGTGGGCATCGGGACTGGCTTGCTCGGCGCGTTCGCGCTGTCCAGCGTGCTGAAGAGCCAGCTCTTTGGCGTGAGCGCGACGGATCCACTCACGCTGACAGTTGTAATCGTTTCGCTGGCGACAGTCGCGCTGGTGGCGTGCGCGATTCCGGCCCGGCGAGCGACGCGCGTCGATCCCATGGTGGCACTGCGCTATGAATAGAAACGGTTGGTGCGAGCCGGAAACAATCAAGGACTTGGCACGTTGATGAAGTGGAGCAAGTTATTCGGCACGCAGCAAACATGGTCGATGGTTCGCGCTGTGCATGAGTCGGTTCTAACCTCGATGGTTTGCGAGCCGGAGAGAAAATGCTCCGTTTCAGGCTTTCTTCCGGGAACCAATCGTTGCCAGGTTGCGTATTCCCTGTTGCAGCGGTTTGAACCTGTTGTTTCGGAAGGGGTTCCACGCTCGTTGAATTTCTTGGGCAAAAAGGCAGCCCGCCAGACATCTGGCGGCTTCCTACGTCAAAGACTTGTAACCTCGGGAGTGGCTCGATCTGTGGGTCTATCGCGAGTTCTGCTGTACGAGTACCGGTACGACGAACGCGAGGGTCAAGTGCCTTTTTTTGATGAATTTGGAAACTGTCCGGGCTTGGCGCGTCCAGGCTTCTCGATAACGCTTGCGTGGAGCGCCTAATGGAGAGCTTCTGGAAAGACGTCCGCTTCGGGATCCGCATGCTGGCGAAGAGCCCGGGATTCACGGCGATTGCCGTCATCACTCTGGCCCTGGGCATCGGCGCGAACACCGCGATTTTCTCCCTCATGGACCAGGTATTGCTCCAGCGGCTTGCGGTCAAAAGCCCGGACGAACTTGTGATCTTGAAAGCCCCGGGTCCCGCGACGGGGCACGTGTCCAGCGACGGCGATAACACGGAGTCCTTCTCCTATCCTATGTATAAAGGCCTGCGGGACACCAACTCTGTCTTCTCAGGCATCCTGGCGCGTTACGGATTTTCCGCAAGCGTCGCTGCGCACGGCCAGACGGACCGCGCCTCCGGCGAGGTGGTTTCGGGCAATTACTTTCAAGTCCTTGGCGTTCAGCCGGCCATCGGGCGCGTGTTCTCGCCGGAGGACGACCGAGTGCCCTCGGCAGAGCCCTACGTCGTTCTAAGCTATCCCTATTGGCAGCACCGGTTTGGGAGCGATCCCAGCGTTCTCAACAAGGTCCTCTTGATCAACAACGTCGAGATGACCGTCGTGGGCGTTTCGCAGGCCGGATTCGCTGGCGTCCAAGTCGGAAAAACACCGGACCTCTATGTTCCCATGATGATGACGCCGCTCATGACCGAATACGGCGAGACGCTGGATGGCTGGAACGATTACTGGATGACGCTGATCGCGCGGCGCAGGCCGGGCGTTTCGTTGAAGCAGGCGCAGGCAGGAGTCAACGCGGCGTACGCTCCGCTTCTCCAGGAGCAATTGCCGCAAATCAAGTCCACGTGGAATGAAAAGAAGCGCCAGCAATTTCTCGACAAGAAAATCATTCTTTCTTCCGGAGCGCATGGACGCACCATCGTGCAGAGCAACTCTGGCGGCCAGATCATCACCCTCTTTGTGATGGTCGCGCTGGTCCTGCTGATCGCCTGCACCAACGTGGCGAATCTGCTTTTGGCACGCGGCGCGGGCCGCCAGCGTGAATTCGCCATCCGGACCGCGATGGGCGCAAGCCGTTCCAGAATGATTCGCCAACTATTCCTCGAGAGCTTATTGTGCGCGCTTGGCGGCGGCGTCATGGGCGTTCTTCTTGGCACTTGGCTCATGCGAATCCTCACGCCCATTGTCGTCGAGAATGCGGGAATCAAAGGATTGACGGAGAATCTGGATCCCGCCGTGTTGGGCTTTGCGATTGCCGCAACGCTATCTTCGGGCGTTTTCTTTGGGTTGATTCCGGCCTGGCGTGTGACGCGCATGGACGTCACCGACGTGATCAAAGACCAGGGCTCGACTTCTTCCGCGAGCGTTTCGCATGTCGGATTCCGCAAACTGCTCGTCGCCGCTCAGGTTGCCTTCACCATTCTTCTCCTGGTCGGCGCTGGGCTTTTCGTGCGCTCGCTCTGGAATTTACGCAATCAGGACCTTGGACTGAAAACCGACCATGTCATTACGCTCTCCATTCAACCCGCCCTCAATGGCTACGACCTGCCGCGCTCCATCGCTCTCTATGATCAGCTTCGCGCGCGCATTGCAACCATCCCCGGAGTTCGCTCCGTCGGCACGGGAGATGTGGCGACGCTTACCGGCGACGATGAGGGCAGCAATATCACCGCGGAGGGCGGGGCGCAGATTCCCGAGGATCTTCAGGACGTCGATCACATCGGCATCAGCCCGAATTACTTCTCCACGCTTGGCATCCCTCTGCTTTCTGGGCGCGAGTTGACGGAAGCCGACGGCGCAACTGCGCCCAAAGTGGCGCTGGCCAGTGCATCGATGGTCAAGCGCTTCTTCCCGGGACGGAATCCCATCGGCATGCACTTTGCCTTTGGCGGCGGCAAGGATACGGTGCCGAATATTGAAATCGTGGGCGTGGTGAAGGACGTCAAGCAGGAAGACGTAAGCACGACACCCCAACCTTATGTCTACATCCCGTACGCGCAACGGCCCAAGCTTGCCAGGATGACCTTCTACGTCCGCTCGGAACGCGACCCGATTACGCTGGCCTCAAGCCTGCAGGAAATCGTGCGCCAGATGGATCCGAATCTGCCCGTTTATGACGTGAAAACAATGGATCGTGTCCTTGAGGAAGATCTGTTTTCCGCGCGAATGGTCGCCGCATTATCGGCCTGCTTTGCCGGGTTGGCGGCGTTGCTCGCGGCGCTCGGCATTTACGGCGTGCTTGCATACGTGGTAGTGCAGCGCACGCGGGAGATCGGCATTCGTATGGCACTGGGCGCGGTCGCAGGCCATGTCCGGTTGCTGATCGTCAAGGAAGTCGGGCTTATGGTTCTGCTTGGTGTAGGAGTGGGATTGCCCGCGGCCTACGGCCTGGCGCGGTTCAGCGAATCTTTGCTGTATGGCGTGCACGCATGGGACCCGGCTGTGTATGCTGTAGGCTTGGCGTTGATCGCGCTGATCGCTCTTGCGGCCTGCTTCATCCCGGCGCGGCGCGCGACACGCGTCGATCCGCTGGTAGCGTTGAGGTATCAATAGCGGCACCGGTTTTTAGAAAGGCTAGTCGGTTTTTCGAGTGGCACGGCGAACGGGTTTGCAGGAAAAGTTTCTGAGAAAAAATTAGTCAAGGAGATGAAATGTCAGACGCAAACAGCACTCTCATCAAAATGGAAGGCGTGAAGAAAGTCTTCTACACGGACGAAGTGGAAACGCACGCGCTTTCCGAAATCCATCTGGAGATCAAGAAAGGGCAGTATATTTCGATCGCGGGGCCTTCTGGCTGCGGCAAGTCGACGCTGCTCTCGATCTTGGGCCTGCTCGATTCGCCGACGGACGGCACCTACACGCTCAACGGGCAGCCGGTGGCGAAGCTGACGATCAGCGAGCGCACGCGCATTCGCAACCGCGAAATCGGATTCATCTTCCAGGCGTTCAACCTGATCGGCGACTTGACGGTATACGAAAACGTCGAGCTCCCGCTGACCTACCGCGGCACGAGCGCTGCCGAGCGCAAGCAGAAGGTGCAAAGCGCGCTGGAGCGCGTCGGCATGGCGCACCGTCTGCGGCACTATCCCTCGCAGCTCTCGGGCGGTCAACAGCAGCGCGTGGCCGTGGCTCGCGCGTTGGTCGGCGATCCCCTCATCCTGATGGCCGACGAGCCGACTGGAAACTTGGACTCGAAGAACGGCGAAGCCGTCATGGAACTGCTGCGCGATTTGCACCGCAACGGCGCGACGGTCTGCATGGTGACTCACGACCAGCGCTATGCGAATTTCGCCGAGCGCACGATTCACCTGTTTGACGGCCGCATCGTCGAGGAGACGAAAGAAGCCGGCATCAGCGCGTAAGAGTTTTTCCTTGCAAGAGGGCCAACTATGGGAACGATGTGGCAAGACATCCGCTACGGCGTGCGGATGCTCGTCAAACACCGGCTCACCACGCTCGTGTGCGTGGTTGCGCTGGCGCTGGGCATCGGCGCGAACACCTCGATGTTCAGCCTGGCCGAAGCGTTCCTGCTGCATCCCGTTCCCTTCGAGCACGCCGACCGCATCGTCGTCCTGGCCGATTCGCGGCCGGGCGACAACATCGACCTGAATTCTGTTGCACCCGCAACGTATTTCGATTGGAAAAGCCGGGCGCATTCCTTCGAGCAGATGGGCGCGTACGTTTGGAATTCCGTCAACCTGACTGGCGACCGCGAGCCAGAAAAAATTCAAGGGTTCGCGATCAGCGCTAACTTTTTCGATGTGCTCGGCGTGCATCCGAAGCTTGGCCGCGCGTTCCTGCCCGAAGAGGAAGAGAGCGGCAAAGATCAGGAAATCGTCCTCAGCTACGGTCTCTGGGAACGGCGCTATGCCTCCGATCCGAACATTCTTGGCAAGAAGGTCAAAGTAGACGGCAAGACGTTTGAAATTGTCGGCGTTATGGGCAAGGGCTTCGACTATCCGAAGCCGGCCGAGGCGTGGATGCCGTTGTCGTTCGATGTGAAGCAGCGCGCGATTCGGGATTCCCGGTATGTGTGGCCGCTGGCAAAGCTGAAGCCGCAGGTTTCGGTGGAACGGGCCTCGGCCGAAATGGGAACGATCGTGGCGCAAGAGACGCAAGCCTATCCCGACGCGTACAAAGGCTGGAAACTGCGCGTCCTGCCGATCGGGGAATTTTCCGTCGGCAATCTGACGCGGCAGTACACGTTTCTGCTGCTGGGCGCGGTGGGATTTGTGTTGCTCATCGCCTGCGCCGACGTAGCTAACGTGCAGTTCGCGCGCGTGACTGGGAGGCACAAGGAACTGGCGGTGCGGACGGCGATGGGAGCAAGCCGAAGCCGCATTATTCGGCAGTTGCTGACCGAGAGCGTGTTGTTGTCGATGGCAGGCGCGGCACTTGGACTGGTGATCGCGATGTGGTGGATTTACTTGATCGTGAACCACATGCCGCCGGAGGTGGCGCGGTTCATCGCGGGGTGGAACACGATCAGCCTCGATGCGGGCGCATTTGTTTTCACGCTGGCTATCGCGGTGGCCAGCGGCATTCTTTCCGGAATTGCGCCGTCGTGGTTTCACTCGCAGACGAATATCAGCGAAACATTGAAAGAGAGCGGGCGCGGAGCGAGCACAGGGCCGTCGCGGCATCGTTTGCGCAGCGTGCTGGTGGTGTCGGAGATCGCGCTGGCGCTGGTGCTGCTCGTTGGCGCGGGACTTCTCGTGAAGGGATTTCGCGCGCTGATCGTGGTGCACGAGAACTACCGGCCTGAATCGGTTTTGACGCTGAGCCTCGATTTGCCCGAAGTGCAGTACAAGCAACGGCCGGGACGCGAGGCGTTTTACGAACAAGTCTTGCAGCGGTTGTCCGCGATTCCGCGCGTGCAGTCGGCCGCGCTTGCGACCTATATTCCCTATGCTAACGGGGGCGGTGCGAACCTGGACCTGTTCTCGATCGAAGGGCGTGCGCCACGGGAGCGCGGCGAGGTCACCAGATCGATTGTGGAGACGGTTAGTCCGAACTATTTTCGGTTGATGAATATCGGCCTGCGGGAAGGCCGCGAGCTGAGCGATTCCGATGGGGACAGCACGCTTCCCGTTGCGGACATCAGCGGCCTTCTGGCGGTGCAATACTTCCCTGGCGAAAATCCCATCGGCAAGAAGATCAAGATCGGAAAAGCGGATTCAGATAGCCCATGGATGACGATTGTTGGAATCGTGGACGACGTCCACTACACCTGGATCAACAAGCAGGAATTGCCGACGATCTATCAAACATACCGGCAGGCGCCGCCGTTTTTCGCGGCCTTGGCGCTGCGAACCGAGGGCGATCCAATGAGCTTCGTGCCCGCCGTGCGGGGCGAGGCCGCCGCGGTGGATCCAACTTTGCCGCTCTACGACGTGATGACTTTTAGCAAGTTGATTCAAAACTCGATCGTGGGCATCGGATATGTGGCGGCAATGATGGCGATCCTGGGCTTGATTGCGCTCGTGCTCGCTTCGGTCGGAATCTATGGCGTCATGTCTTACTCCGTGGGCGAACGCACGCATGAGATTGGCGTGCGCATGGCAATGGGTGCGACGGCGAGCGAAGTCCAGCTGCTGATTCTGCGGAATGGCGTGACTCTGACCGTGATCGGCATGGCTATAGGGCTGCCGCTGGCGTTGGGGCTGGCCTACGGGCTTTCGAGTCTGCTATTCGGCGTCCAGGTCGCCGACCCCGTCGCCTTTGTGGGATTGCCCCTGCTTTTGGCGGCCGTGGCGACGGTGGCCTGCTACCTCCCCGCGCGACGGGCCGTGCGTCTGGACCCGATAGCGGCGCTGCGCTACGAATGAGGAAGGGTCCCCCTCCCCCGTTTTTTGTAAGTGTTGCTTCTAAAAGACTTAAAGTGCTTTCGATTCAATGCATCCGTAAGTGCGGAATCTAAAGCAGTTAGCGCGCTTGGCAACGGAGGGGAGTTTTTGAGGTTCGACCGCCCGGTGATTGCTCGCCAAGCTGTGAACGGGCACCGGAGGCGCTGGGCCGATAGGGCTTGCCCTAAAGCAAAACGCGGCAGCCTTGGCTGCCGCGTTGCGAAATTATTCCAACAAAGATGCTACCACGGGGCCGCGCTAATGTCCAGTACTTTTAAGTACCAGAACCAGAATGTCATTCGAACGGCGATTGGTGAGACACGCAAGCTGAGATCGAGAACCTTTGGCGAGGGTGCAGGGATCGGGGCTAGAGGCAGAACGACCAGGGGAATGAGGAGAGCAGAGCGGGCCCAGCGGCCGCAGGGGCTGCGGCGGCACGCGAAGATTTGGATGTGATAATCTCGAAACGGAACATGGATTCCGGCGTCATGTAAGTAGCTGGCGCCGAAGGAGCTAGAGTGGAACCACTGATTCAGTTGCGAAATATGGAGAAGGTTTACGAAGCAGGCGGCAGCAAGTTCTACGTGCTGCGCCGCGTCTCGCTGGATATTCAACCGGGCGAGTTTGTGACGTTCATGGGACCTTCGGGCGCGGGAAAGTCGACGCTGTTGAGCATCATCGGGATGCTCGACGGAGCGTGGACGGGCGAATACTACTTCAACGGCGAACCGGTGCACCGGCTGAATGTGAAGAAGCGCAACGAACTGCACAAGGCCAACATCGGGTTTGTTTTTCAAAGCTACCACTTGATCGACAACCTGACGGTTTTCGAGAACCTCGAGATTCCTCTTTCCTACAAGAACGTGCCGCACAAGGAGCGCGTGAGCCTGGTTTGCGACATTCTGGACCGCTTCAATATCGTAGGGAAAAAGGATTTGTTTCCGAGCCAACTCTCCGGCGGGCAGCAACAGCTGGTCGGAGTCGCGCGCGCGGTGGTGCAAAGCCCGAAGCTGATCCTAGCGGACGAGCCGACAGGCAACCTGCATACGGCGCAGGGCGAAGAGATCATGGAATTGTTCCGGAGGCTAAATGAGGGCGGCACGAGCATCATTCAAGTGACGCACTCGGAAAAGAACGCCGCGTACGGCCACCGCATCGTGCAACTGAAGGACGGCTGGGTGGTCAGCGAAGCCAGTACGGCAGCGCAGGTTGGCTGAAAAAACGGCCGAGCCGCCGGCGGCGCGTCTGGCGCAGAGCTTTGAAGACGGATCGGCAACGGAACAGATTCATCTTCCAACAAGAATGAAAAATCCTACCATTCATCCTTATCGCGTCCTCGTAGCGGACGATCAGGCGGATATCCGCGACGCCTTGCGGCTCCTGCTGAAGCGGGAAAATTACGAGACGCAGTTCGCGGCATCGCCGTCGGAAGCGCTTGCGGCCATTGAAGCTCGCGAGTTCGATGCGGTGCTAATCGATTTGAACTACGCGCGAGATACGACTTCCGGCCAGGAAGGGCTCGATTTGCTGAGTCACATCCAATCGGTGGACGCGACGCTGCCCGTGATCGTCATGACTGCATGGGGCAGCGTGGAAGTGGCCGTGGAAGCGATGCGGCGGGGCGCGCGCGACTTCATCCAGAAGCCGTGGGACAATGCACGGCTGCTGAGCATCCTGCGGACGCAGATCGATCTGCGCAACGCGCTGCGGCAAGCCTCGCGACTCGAAGCGGAGAATCGCTTGCTGCGCGCGGAGTCGCGGCCAACGCTGATCGCGGAAGCGCCGGCAATGCAACCGGTGCTGGATTTGATCAGCCGCGTGGGGCCTTCGGACGCGAGCATTCTGATTACCGGCGAGCACGGAACCGGCAAGGAAGTCGTCGCGCAGACACTGCACGCGCTCTCGCCGCGCTCGGGAAAGCCGATGGTGACCGTCAATGCGGGCGGGCTATCCGAGGGACTCTTCGAGAGCGAGCTTTTCGGCCACGTGAAAGGCGCCTTCACGGACGCGCGCACGGATCGCGTGGGGCGTTTTGAACTAGCCGAAGGGAGCACACTTTTTCTGGACGAGATCGCGAACGTGCCGCTGAATTTGCAAGCGAAGCTGCTGCGCGTGCTCGAAACAGGCGAGATGGAGCGCGTGGGCTCGTCCTCGACGCGGCGCGCAAACGTGCGCGTGCTGGCGGCGACGAACGCGGATGTAAATGCGGAGGCGGCAGCGGGACGATTTCGCGAGGATTTGCTCTTCCGGTTGAATACGATCGAGATTCATCTTCCGCCGCTGCGAGAACGCCGCGAAGATATTCCCCTGCTGGCGCATCATTTTCTACGCGGATATGCGCAGCGCTATCGCAAGAACATTTCGGGATTCGACCCAGGCGCGGCGCAGCTGGTCACGGAACATCCCTGGCCGGGAAATGTGCGAGAGCTGGACCACGCGGTCGAACGCGGAGTGTTGCTGGCGCAAGGCGCGCTGGTGCGTTCCGCTGATCTTGGGCTGCGCACCGGCCCCGCGGGCGGCACGATGCGTCTGGAGGAGATGAGCCTCGATGAGGTCGAGCGCCACTTGATCCAACGCACGCTGGCGCGCCACTCCGGCAACGTCAGCCAGGCGGCGAAGGCTCTGGGGCTTAGCCGAAGCGCGATGTATCGCCGGCTGCAAAAACACGGCTTGGAATAATGCACCTTTCGTACGAACGTCGCATACAGCTTCTGGCGCTGGCGGCGGGACTTCCCGGATCATTAATCGCGCTTATTCTGCTGTGGAACGGTTCCTACTCGTCGCGAACCGCCTGGACGCTGACGTTTCTCATTGTCGTTCTATGGATCGGCTTCGCGCTTTCCTTGCGGCATCGCGTCGTTTTTTCCCTGCAAACCTTGTCAAACCTTCTTTCCGCGATGCGCGAAGAGGATTTTTCGTTTCGCGCGCGAGAAGCACGCTCGGACGACGCTCTGGGCGAAGTGATGATGGAGGTCAATGCGCTGAGCGAGACGCTCCGTTCGCAGCGGCTGGGAGCGCTCGAAGCGACGGGGTTGCTGCGGACGGTGATGGAAGAGATCGACGTGGCGATCTTCACCTTTGACAATGCGCGCCAGTTGCGCCTTGTGAATCGCGCGGGCGAACGTCTTCTCTCGCGAAACAGCGAACGCCTCTTGGGTTTCACGGCGGCGGAGCTTGGGCTGGAAGCGTGTCTCGAAGGCGAACCGGCGCGCACGATGGAATTGAGTTTTCCGGGTGGATCGGGGCGCTGGGGAATGCGGCGCGGGTCCTTTCGGCAGGGCGGCCTGCCACACGATTTGATCGTGCTTAGTGACCTGAGCCGAGCGCTGCGCGATGAAGAACGGCAAGCTTGGCAGCGGCTGATTCGCGTGCTTGGCCATGAGTTGAACAATTCGCTCGCGCCGATTCAATCCGTTGCGCAAAGCCTGGAGAGCGGCCTGGCGGGATCTTCGAACGTGCCGGAACTTCAGGGCGGCGCCGCTGCTTCCATTTTGGAGGACATGCGGCACGGGCTGGGTATCATTCGTTCACGCACGGAAGCGCTGGGGCGCTTCATGGCAGCGTACGCGCGGCTTGCGCGGTTGCCGCAGCCGACGCTTGCGCCAGTCAACGTGACCGAGTGGATCACGCGCGTCGCAAGGTTGGAAGCGCGCGCCAAAGTGCGATTGGAAAAAGGGCCGCCGCTGGTGATCTCCGCCGATGCCGACCAATTGGAACAGCTGCTGATCAATCTTGTTCACAACGCGGCGGACGCGGCACACGAAACGGGCGGCGGCGTGAAGGTGACCTGGGCGCGCTACAGCACCTACCTGGAAGTCTCGGTGCTCGATGAAGGGCCGGGACTCCCGAACACGGCGAACTTGTTTGTGCCGTTCTTTACGACCAAGCAGGGAGGCTCGGGCATCGGACTTGTACTGAGCCGGCAAATTGCGGAAGCACATGGCGGAACGTTGACGCTTCAGAATCGCCGCGAGGGGCGAGGATGCGAAGCAAAATTGCGCTTGCCGATCTGAAGTGATTCCATTTTGAAACAGGCAGTAGCTCCAAATTGAACTTTTCGTGTTTCCTTCGTCCGTAGTTCACGGGTGGTAAAACTACGGGTCTCTTATTCCATTGAATTTACAGAGGTTGTCTAGCTGAGGCTGTGTCCCCCGTGTGGGCATCGGTCCGACGGAATGGCCCCGCTTGTGCCTTTAAGCATCTGCGATTCGCGAATGCCGAAGGGGATGGAATGAGGGCCAGGCGTGTTGGACGTTTATTGAGCGCGATATTTTTGCTCAGTCTTGCGACGTGTTACGTGTGCGAGGCGCAGGTTTCGCAAGGGGATAGTCAAGGACAGTCAGCGCAAGCGTCTCCTCAAGAACAGAAGGCTGATCCGAAGGGCGAGAAGCCTTGTGCGGGCGGAGGCACGGGCAATTCCAATGCGTGCGGCCAGGAACAAGGGACGGACACCAGAAATCAGGAATTAGGGCTGGCGTTCATCAGGAATCTAGCTCGCGATCAGGAAGCGATCTGGACGAGCCCGGCGCACATGGGGTTGGGTGATGCTACGTGGCTGGTTCCGTTCGCGGGATTGACCGCTGGATTTCTGGTGACCGATCACGATGCGAGCTCACACTTGGGAGGCTCGCCCAGTAGTTTGCGACGCTACATCCATTACTCAAACTACGGAATTGCGGGGATGGCAGGGGTGAGCGCCGGCCTCTATCTTCTGGGGAAAGCCACGCACGACGAGCACAAAGGCGAGACGGGTCTGCTCAGCGGCGAAGCAGCACTGGACGCACTCGCTGTTTCGACGGCTCTGAACTATGCGACGGGGAGAGAACGGCCGGGCGTCGATTCCTTTCATGGCAAGTTCTGGCAGGGAGGCGATTCGTTTCCTTCAAATCACGCGACGACGGCATGGGCCATGGCGAGCGTGATCAGCCACGAATATCCAGGGCCGTTTACAAAAATTCTGGCATACGGCGCCGCGACGGCGATCACGTTTGCGCGCGTCAAAGGCGAGCAGCACTTCCCTGCCGATGCGTTTGTGGGTAGCGGCATCGGATGGCTGACGGGTTGGCGGGTGTACCGCACTCGGCACGACCCGGAATTAGGCGGCGGATTGGCCGAAGACCTCTCCGACGCGCCGCTGGTCGCGAGCGATCGCATGCCACGGCAGATGGGCTCGCCGTACGTGCCGCTCGATAGCTGGATCTATCCGTTGTTGGAGCGCTTGATCGGCGCAGGCGTGGTCGACGATGCGATTCTGGGCATGCGTCCGTGGACCAGGCTCGAATGCGCGAGGCTGCTGTCGGAGGCGGGCGATCGTTTGCAAGACGCGAATCCGGCGTCGATGCCAGTGCGCTTGTACGACTCGCTGCGGCAAGAATTCGCTCCAGAACTGGAATTGCTCGGCGGCGGAAGCAATCGCGCGATGCATCTTGAGTCGGTGTACGCGAGGACGACGGAAATTTCCGGTCCTCCGCTCACCGACGGCTACCATTTTGGCCAAACGCTTGATAACGACTTTGGGCGCCCCTTCGAACAAGGCTTCAACAGTGTCGACGGATTTTCCGGCTGGTCCACCGCGGGGCGATGGGTCGTTTATATGCGCGGCGAATATCAGCACGCACCCGCCGGAACGGAGAACACGCCCGAAGTGCAGGCAGTTCTCGACAATATCGACGACAATCCAGGATTGGCCGCGAGTCCACAACAGGCGCGCAATCAAGCGCGGCTTCTCGATGCGTATGTCGGGCTCAACCTTGCGGATTGGCAGCTTTCTTATGGGCAGGAAAGCCAGTGGTGGGGCCCGGGCGAGAGCGGTCCGCTACTTTTTTCCGATAACGCCGCCCCAGTTCGCATGTTCCACATCGATCGCGTTTCGCCGTTTCGTCTGCCGTGGATCGCGAAATACCTCGGGCCTATGCGCTGGGATGCGTTCTTCGGGCGGTTGCAAGGAAATCTGCTCTCGCCCGCGCCTTTTTTTCACGGCGAGAAAATCAGCTTCAAGCCGACGCCCAATCTCGAGTTTGGTTTTTCGCGGACAGTCGAAGTTGGCGGCGAGGGGCGCCCGCTTACGCTGGACCGGCTCTTCCTGACGTACTTCAGCGCGACGAGTTATTTTGAAAAGCCTGCCAACAAGGATCCGGGGAAGCGCGACGGCGGTTTTGATTTCAGCTACCGCCTTCCCTACATGCGAAACTGGCTGACGCTCTATAGCGATTCGATTTCAGCAGATGATCCGTCGCCCCTTGCGGCGCCGAGGCGCGCGGGAATCAGCCCGGGCTTCTACTTGACGCATTTTCCTAAAATACAAAAGTTGGATCTGCGCGTCGAAGCGCCTTTGACCAACACGGTCGGTACGGACGTTCCCGGCCGTTACATCTATTGGGACAACTACTACCACGATCTTTACACCAACCGCGGATTCCTGATGGGCGACTGGGTGGGGCGCGATGGAGCGGCCATTCAAGCCTGGAGCCGCTATTGGCTGACACCCAAAAATTCCATACAGTTCGGCTACCGGCACATGAAGGTTGACAACAATCTGATTCCGAACGGTGGAACGATCAACGACGCCTCAATTCGCGCGGACTACTGGATTCGACAAGCGATCGGCATCACCGCGTTCGTTCAATACGAACAGTGGGAATTTCCGCTGCTCGCCTCTGGTTTGCAGAAAAATGTCACGTCTTCGCTGCAAATCACGTATTGGCCGCAATCTCACAAGCACTGATGATGCGGCTTTCGTCGCGCCTTCGAGCGGCTCAGCTCCTCACAAAATCCTTAGATTCGTTTCATCACTTCCTAAGGCATTACGTCTAGAATAACGAAGCGAATCGGACGTGGGCGAATGGTTTTGGATTCGGGGCGATGGGCGCTCTTTCCGGGCAATCCATTTCACTGACTTGATGCGGAGACTGCTGTGAGAGATTTCTTATTCACGCTGGCCACCATCGGCTTCTTTTTGATCGCGATCGCGTACCTGCATCTGTGCGAAAGGCTGAAGTAGGCCGGAGATTTCGAATGTTCGACAACATCATTCTTATTTTGATCAGCCTGCTGCTTTTCGGCTATCTGGTCTACGCACTGCTCAAACCGGAGAATTTCTAACCATGACCGCGAGCGGCTGGTTCCAAATCGGCCTATTTGTTCTCGTGGTCTTCCTGATCACCAAGCCCGTAGGAGTTTTTTTAGTGCGCGTTTTTGAGCGGGAGAAGACCTTTCTGGATTTTGTCTTGCGTCCGGTCGAACGCCTGATCTATCGCATTTGCGGCGTGGATGAAAGCAAAGAGATGCGCTGGACGGAATACGGCACAGCGATGCTCGTCTTCAGCGCGGCCTCTCTGATCTTGCTTTACCTCATGGAGCGATTGCAGCTTTGGCTTCCCTGGAATCCGCAAAAGCTTGGCAATGTTGCGCCGGATCTCGCCTGGAACACGGCTGTCTCGTTCACTTCGAACACCAACTGGCAGGCGTACACGCCCGAAGTCACGATGAGTTACTTCACGCAGATGGCCGGATTGGCGTATCACAACTTTGCGTCGGCCGCTGTTGGAATCGCGTTGGCGATCGCGGTGATTCGCGGCGTTGCGCGGCACGAATCGAAAACCATCGGCAACTTCTGGGTCGATTTGACGCGTTGCTTCCTGTGGGTCTTGTTGCCGGCGTGTTTGGTTGGCTCGATGGTGCTGATTTCCCAGGGCGTGATTCAAAACCTGAAGCCGTACGCCACGGTAAACCTGGTTGAGCCGCAGACCGTCCAAACGCAAGGACCCGATGGAAAAACAGCTTCGCAAACGATCACGCAACAGGTTATCGCGCTCGGCCCCGCGGCGTCTCAAGAGGTCATCAAGGAGCTTGGCACAAATGGCGGAGGATTTTTCTACGCCAACAGCGCTCACCCTTACGAGAACCCGACTCCATTTTCAAACTTCTTCGAGATGCTCTTGATTCTTGCAATCCCTTCCGGCTTGACCTACACCCTTGGCCGAATGACGAAATCTCAGGCTCACGGATGGGCCGTTTGGAGCGCCATGGCCGCGCTGTTTCTCGTCGGTGTGAGCGTGGCCTATTCGGCGGAGGCCAGAGGAAATCCCGAGTTAGCGAAAGTAGACCAGGCGGCGAGCACGCTGCACTCCGGCGGAAACATGGAAGGCAAGGAAGTTCGCTTTGGGATTGCGAACTCCGCCTTGTTTGCCACCGTCACCACCGACGCGAGCTGCGGCGCGGTGAATAGCATGCATGATTCGTACACCCCGTTGGGCGGCATGGTGCCGATGGTGAACATCATGTTGGGCGAAATTATTTTTGGCGGCGTGGGCTCCGGCCTATACGGAATGCTAGTGTTCGTGATCCTTGCCGTGTTCATTGCCGGATTGATGGTGGGAAGAACGCCGGAATACTTGGGCAAGAAAATCGAAGCGTTCGACGTGAAAATGGCCATGCTCTCCGTGTTGGTCGGCTCGCTGACGATCCTGATATTTGCGGCGATCGCGGTGGTCGCCAAGTTCGGCACCGCGAGCATCTCCAACCCGGGACCGCACGGGCTGTCGCAAATTCTCTACGCTTACACATCGGCTACGGGGAACAACGGCTCGGCGTTCGGCGGGCTGAATGCCAACACGCTTTGGTACAACACATCCACCGGCGTCGCCATGCTTCTCGGCAGATTTCTTGTGGTGATTCCCATTCTTGCCATCGCGGGAAATCTTGCGCGAAAGAAGATTGCGCCAGCCTCCCTCGGCACTTTTCCTGTGACCGGCCCGCTCTTCACCGTTTTGTTGGTCTCCACCATCTTGATCGTGGGCGCGCTCACGTTCTTTCCAGCTTTGAGCCTGGGGCCCATTCTCGAGCACTTGCTGATGCTTTTCGGAAAGGCGTTCTAAGGAACACATGGAACGGACATCCCAAGTTAAATCCAAGTCGCTCGCGGACATCGCGATCCTGAAGTCCGCCATTCTCGATTCGTTTCGCAAGTTGAATCCGCGAAAGATGATTAAGAATCCGGTGATGTTCGTCGTGGAAGTCGGCGCATTGCTGACTCTGATCGAGTTGATCCGCGATACGTTGCACCACAGCGGAGAATTCGGCTTTGGCCTGCAGATTACGATTTGGCTGTGGTTCACGGTGCTCTTTGCGAACTTCGCGGAGGCCATGGCCGAAGGACGCGGCAAAGCCCGAGCCGAAACGCTGCGCAAAGCCCGAGCCGAAACGGAAGCGAGGCGCGTTCGAGCCAACGGCTGCACCGAAGTCGTGCCAAGTTCAAAGCTGCGTGCCGGCGACGAAGTGTTGGTAGCTGCCGGTGAATTCATCCCGGGCGATGGCGAAGTCATCGAGGGCGTGGCTTCTGTCGATGAGTCGGCGATCACGGGAGAGTCCGCGCCAGTGATTCGCGAATCTGGTGGCGATCGCTCGGCGGTCACCGGAGGCACGCGCGTGCTCTCCGATGAAATCCGCGTGCGCATCACATCCAATCCCGGCGAAACGTTTCTTGACCGAATGATTAGTTTGGTCGAGGGCGCGTCGCGTCAAAAAACACCCAACGAAATTGCCCTCAACATTCTGTTGGCTGGTCTGACGATCATTTTCCTCTTGGCAGTCGTCACGCTGCAGCCGTTTGCGATTTATTCCGGTGCTCCGCAAACGATCTTCGTGCTCGTATCACTTCTCGTCTGTCTGATTCCCACGACGATCGGCGGCCTGCTCTCGGCCATCGGCATTGCAGGAATGGACCGTCTCATTCAGCGAAATGTAATCGCCATGTCGGGTCGGGCCGTGGAAGCATCGGGCGACGTGGACGTTCTCCTTCTCGACAAAACCGGCACGATCACGCTTGGAAATCGTCAGGCTACATCTTTTTACCCATCGCCGGCCATCACCGACGTGGAACTCGCCAGTGCTGCGCAGCTCGCGTCCTTTGCCGATGAAACTCCGGAGGGCCGCTCCATCGTCGTGCTGGCAAAAGACAAGTACGGCCTGCGCGGCCGCGAACTCGCACCCCACAATCCCCTCTTCATTCCCTTCTCTGCGCAGACTCGTATGTCAGGCGTGGACATGGACAGCCAGGAAATCCGCAAGGGTGCTCCCGAAGCCATCGCAAAGTATGTCGCCGAACGGGGCCAGGTTGTTCCACCGGAAATAGGAAACGTCGTGCGCGAAATCGCCAATGCGGGCGGCACACCGCTACTCGTCGCGCAGAATCGCCACGTGCTTGGAGCCATCGCGCTGACGGATGTCGTCAAAGGCGGAATGCGCGAGCGGTTCGATCACCTGCGTGCCATGGGAATTCGCACGATGATGATCACCGGCGACAATCCGCTGACTGCGGCCGCGATCGCGCGACAGGCCGGCGTTGACGATTTCCTCGCCGAAGCTAAGCCCGAAGACAAAATGGCGCTCATCAAACGCGAGCAAGCAAAGGGCAAACTCGTCGCCATGACAGGCGACGGCACGAACGATGCGCCGGCCCTTGCGCAAGCGGACGTCGGCGTGGCGATGAACACGGGCACGCAAGCCGCGAAGGAAGCCGGCAACATGGTCGACCTCGATTCAAACCCCACCAAGCTCATCGAGATTGTGGAGATCGGCAAACAGTTGCTCATCACGCGCGGCGCGCTCACGACATTTTCCGTCGCCAACGATGTCGCGAAATACTTCGCGATCATTCCGGCAATGTTTGCCGCCGCGTTTCCGCAGCTGGAAGTCCTCAACGTAATGCGATTGCGCACTCCAGAGTCGGCGATTTTATCGGCGGTCATTTTCAATGCGCTCATCATCATCGCGCTGATACCGCTGGCGCTTCGCGGCGTTCGCTATCGTCCATTGGGCGCTGCGGCGCTGCTTCGCAGGAATCTGCTGGTCTATGGCCTTGGCGGCGTTGTAGCGCCATTCATAGGCATTAAGCTGATCGACGTCGCCATCGTTTCCATGCACCTGGCGCGAGGTGTTCTATGAAACAGCTTTTGCGAATCGCAATTCTGATGACGCTTGTGACTACCGTAATCTTCGGAGTGCTCTACCCCTTGGCGGTCACTGGACTCGGTCAATTGTTTTTCCCCGCTCAGGCCAATGGCGAAATGATCCTGCGAAACGGCCAAGTCATCGGTTCGCGGCTCATCGGTCAAACCTTCACTGCCGACTGGTACTTCCACTCGCGCCCATCGGCCGCAGGAAACGGCTATGATCCTGTCGCCTCGTCCGGCGGCGCATCGAATCTAGGTCCGACCAATCGGCAGCTCGTCGATCGCGTGAAGGGCGACGCGGAGAAGTTGCACCAGGAGAATCCGAACGAAGCGATCCCCGTCGATCTGGTCACCACGTCCGGTTCCGGCCTGGACCCGGATATTTCTCCGGAAGCCGCGGAGTTCCAACTTCTTCGCGTGGCCCGCGAACGGCACATGAGCGAAACGGACCTGCGCGCGCTGGTCGCAAGACACACGTTGGCGAGACAGTTCGGCATTCTCGGCGAATCGCGCGTCAATGTGCTCGAACTCAATCTTGATCTCGACGCGGCATTTCCGCGCCGCTGACTTTTAGCTTTTCTTCGACGCGGCCTTGGATGGTGCAGCTTTTGGAGCCTGAAATCGATACCCGACCCAGGGTTCCGTTAATATGTATTTCGGATGTGCCGGATCGCTCTCGATTTTCTTACGCAATTGGTTGATCACAACGCGCAGATTTTCCGTTTCCTCGCCGTATTCCGGCCCCCAAACCATTTGGAGCAACCTCCGATGCGAGAGCGGCTTTCCCAGATTCGCCACCAGGTGCTTCAGAACATCAAACTCCTTCGGCGTGAGATGCACATCGCGACCGCGCGCAATTACTTGGCGGTTTTCGAAATCAATGTTCAAGTCCTTGCCGCTGAACGTGGGAATCGCGTCGCCTGGCGCGGATCGGCGCAGCGCTGCCCTGATTCGCGCGAGCAGCTCCTCGATCCCAAACGGTTTGACCACGTAATCGTCCGCGCCCGCATCGAGTGCAATCACTTTGTCGCGCTCCGCACTGCGCACCGTAAGCATAATGATAGGCGCGTCGCTCATCTCCCGAATTTCGCGAGCCGCTTCGATCCCGCCGATTCCCGGCATGTTGACGTCGAGCAAAATCAAATCCGGCCGCTCTTTGCGAACCGCATCGACCGCTTCTTCGCCCGTCGCGGCCTCTCGGATCACGTAACCATGGCTGGAAAGCGTCGTGCGCAGGACGCGCCGGATTTGCGGCTCGTCGTCGACAATCAGGATGTCCGCTGCGTTCATCGCGCCTCCCGCGCGTTGCGGTTCACCGGCAATGTGAACGAGAAAACCGAGCCGTGCCCAAGCTGGCTCGTGACGGAGATTGTGCCTTTGTGGGCCGCAATGATCGCTTTCGCGATCGGCAAGCCCATTCCCGTTCCGCGCACAAGATAACGCTGGTCTTTGCCGCGATAGAATTTGTCGAAGATCATCCCTTGCTCGAAATCGTCGATGCCCGGACCGCGATCCGCAACGCTTGTGGTAACAAAATCTCCGGTCAACTCCGCGGAAATCGTAATCGGCTGGCCCTTCGGCGAATAAATGTTGGCGTTGTCGATCAAGTGCGCAAGCGCATCTTTCACTCGGCTCAAATCCGCGCGTACAGCCGGGAGATTGGGGCTCACTTTCAGCTCGACGTTGCGGCCCGAAAGCGCCGTGCTGCATTGCCCCAATGCCGCTTGAAGGATGTCTTCGATTTTTGTCGCCGCAAGATTCAGCTCGAATTCTCCCGCTTCGAGGCGTGACATCTCCGCAGCTTCTTCGACCAGGCGGTTCAGGCGGTCGCATTCTTCATTGATGATCGTCAGCAATTCGCTTTTTTGCGCTGGATCCTGGCTTTCCGCCGCAAGCAAGCTCGTCGTCGCGGCCTTTATGGACGTCAACGGCGTGCGAAAATCATGCGCGATGGAGTCCAGCAGTGCCGACTTCAATCGTTCGCCTTGGCGTTCCGCCTCTGTCTCGCCCAGCTTCTCGACGGCCCGCGCCCGCTCGATCGCAATGGCCACAAGGCTGCCCACTGCGTCCAGCGTCTGCCGCGAAAGCCGCGCTCCGGAAATTCCCAGGCTCCCGATCGGGCGAACCCCCATTCGTACCGGCACAAAATACAGTCCTTCTTGCGCCTCAACCACTCCTTCATCGCGAAGAAAAACGGATTTCATTTTTTCTTCATCGAAGTGCGCGGAGCCGTATCCCGATCTATAGAATTTATCCTTCTGCGGAAGAAACAGTTCCGCGGCGCCTCCCTCAAAGCTCTCTACGATGTAATCCGGAATCGCGTTCATCAGCTGAATGACGTTTCCTTCCGCAAGCAGCTTCTGGCTGAATTTGTACAGCCGCTCGATTTCGCGCCGCCGCTGGTGCGATTCATCGGCTTCTTTCCTGATCCGCGCGGACAACTGGCTCCCCACGATGGCCGTGACGAGAAACGCGAACAGCGCCACCCAGTTTTGCGGATCAGCAATCGTGAACGTTCCCACAGGCGGCAGGAAAAAATAATTGAAGGCCAGCACAGCTGTAATCGACATGAAGACCGAGACGGCCATCCCCCACACTGCTGAAACTGCTAGAATGGCGAGCAAGAATGTCAGCGCGACGGTCGTCTGGTTGACGTCGCGCGCGTGGCGATAGAAGACGGTGATGCCCGCGACAACGGCGAGCGATACGGCAAATCCGAACGCGCGGCCGGCAAGCATTCTTTGCATCCGGGTATTCTATCGTATGCGGACGTTTTGATTCGGAGAAGCTGCTCCAGTGCCCAAGAAGCCCGAAGACTGGCTGGAAGTCGCCTCCCCGCCGCAAAAAGCGCGCGGAATCTTCAAACTTTTTCTCGGTTACGCGCCCGGCGTCGGCAAAACCTACAGCATGTTAAGCGAAGCGCTCCGCCGCAAGAGCCGTGGCGAGGACGTCGTCATCGGCGTCGTGGAAACGCACGGCCGCAAAGGCATCGAAGAGCTGGCTTCGCAGATGGAAGCCGTCCCGCGCAAAAAAATCGAATACAAGGGAACGATCTTCGAAGAGATGGACGTCGACGCCATTCTTGCCCGCAAACCGGAAGTCGTTCTCGTCGATGAATTGGCGCACACCAACATTCCGGGCAGTTTGCATCGCAAACGCTACGAAGACGTGCAGGATCTGCTCGCCGCAAATATCGACGTCGTCTCCACACTGAACATCCAGCACATTGAGAGCATCGCGCCCGTCGTGCGTTCCATCACCGGAATCACCGTGCGCGAGACCGTTCCCGATTGGGTGCCTCTCACAGCTTCCGAAACCGTCATGGTCGATCTCACTCCCGAAGCGCTCCACAACCGCATGAAGCGAGGCGACGTCTACAGCACGGAAAAGGTCGAGCGCTCTCTTAAGAATTTCTTTCGCCGCGGCAATCTGATTGCCCTCCGCGAACTCGCTTTGCGCCAGGTCGCCGAACAAGTGGATCGCAGCCTCGAAACCTACATGGAAGACGAGGACATCCGCAAAAACTGGGGCGTCCGCGAACGCATGGCCATTTGCATCTCTGGAAATCCCGCCGGCCAATACCTCGTTGCGCGTGGCGCGCGCATGGCCCGGCGCATGGACGCGGAGCTCTATGTCGTTCACGTCGAGCGCGAAATTGGTCCGAAGGAGCAGAACACGGCTACGCTTACGGCGAATCTGCGTTTTGCGGAAAGTCTCGGCGCGACGGTCGTTCGCCTGAAAGGCCGCAGCGTGGCCGACACCGTTGCGGACTTCGTGCGCTCAAAACACATCACGCAAGTGATTTTCGGACGCGCCCCGGTTCACGACTGGCGTAAATATCTTTATCTATCCGCCGTTCACCGTTTTCTTCGCGAGTCTCCGCCGGTGGATATCCACATCGTCACGCAAGAAGCAGAAGATTAATTCCGCCTACGGCGCGGATGCTCTTTGCAGCGTGCCGCCCATTTCCAATTCGATTTGCACGGACGGATCTGCCTTCAGAAAAAATGTATTCGGACTCTTCAATCCCCATTGAATGTACGGCACGCTGAAATTCGCAGTTCCCTTCCAATGATCGCCGTCTAGCTCCGCCTGGACCGGCACGGTCAACTCGTGTTCCGCGCCGTGCAGAACAAATGTCCCGTGCACCTGGACGCTGCACGATCCTTTCATCAAGACCTTTCCTTCGATTCGGTCGGGGCGAAAAGCGATCTCCGGATACTGCGCGCTTTCGAGAATCTCCTTGTGCATCTTGTTATCGCGCGAATCGTTGCCGCTTTCTCCGCTTGTGGCATACGCGGCAAATTCGCCGCTGGCGTGCCCGCTCGCTGGATCGAATCGCACCGCGCCGCTCTTCAGCGCAAACGTTCCGTGAACCGTGTGCAACGTGCTCCCGAGCGTCCAATGGAGTTTGCTCTGCGCGGGATCGAGTTTCAGAGTTACCTCGCCGGAATCGGCGCCCGCCCTGGCGTGCAGGGGCAGCGTCCACGCGCTTGCCGCCGCCAACACGGCAAACACCACAATGCGCGCAGCCCGCGCGAAGTCAGTTCGATGTTTTTCCACATTTATCTTTGTATTCATTGGGATTTAGGCCACAAGAAATCGCCAGCCGAAGCGCATCCCGTCCGCCGCCAGCCGCAGCGGCCCCGCTTTTCCTACGTGAAACGCCAGCATCCGGTCAAAAAACTCTGGCCCCGACTCGAATGCGCGCAGCGTGCGTTTGCGAAGCTCGCTCTGCCGGCCAAGCAAAAGCAAGAAGTTCCCCATGAGCCGCGGCCTGCGAATCAAACGGCGGTGCGCTTCCTGATAGCGGCCCAAGTCTTCAGCCGCAAGCGCATCCGCCAGCGCGGCCGCCTCCATAAAACTCAGCGCGATTCCTTCTCCCGTAATCGCATCCACGCTTCCTGAAGCGTCACCGACCAGCGCAACATTCCCCCGATACACGCGCTTCAGCTGGAACATGCTCGTCACCGCTCCGCGTTCCGTGCTCGCCACGGACGCGCCATGGAAACGTCCGGCTAGTTTCGGAAACGCGCTCATACTCTCGTCAAAAGACAGATTCGGCGTTTTCGAGATCAATACAACGCAAATCTCTTGGGCACCCACCGGAGTGACGTAGGCCTGCATCTCCTCACCCCAATGAATTTCAGTGAAGTCGCTCCACGGCGCAAGACGATAGTGCCTGCGAATCGCGAACCGGTTCCTCTGTGCCTCTGAACTTTCCAGTCCGCTCCATCGCCGTACGCGCGACCGGCCTCCGTCGGCGCCCACAATCCATCGTGCTCTTATTTCTTTCCCGCCGGCCGTGACCATTCCTTGCTCCAGTCCCGCCACCGGCGTCTCCCACAGAAACGAAACCCCGCACTCTCGCGCTCGCTCCACCATTCTTTGGTGCAGCACTTCTCTGCGCACTCCGATTCCCTGCCCGTCCGGCAAATTCCCGCTGACCGATACGCGCCCGTCTTCAAAACGAATTCCGCGCAATTTCCAGCCATCCGATTCGGAGAGCTTCACGCCAAACTCATCGAGCCATGCGACAGCTTCCGGCAAGAGCCCTTCGCCGCACGCTTTGGCAATGGGAGGCTTGGCCCCATCCGCCACGATTACGCGAAGACCTTTTGTGCGCGCGGCAATCGCCGTAGCGATTCCAGCTGGCCCGCCCCCAACAACGAAGACGTCCGTTTCCTGGCCCATGGATCCCCCGCCCTCGAACAATGAATTCCGTCAGACTGCGGCAACTTAGATGGTTAGATGTTCTCATCGAAAGTAGGATGCCTGTGCAACTTTTCAAAGACCCGAAATTCTTGGAGTCCCACACAGTGATGCGAATTGGGAAGTATCCTCCATAATCCAAACTTATTTATGTATGCAAAACTATTAATTTGACTGATTGACTTCCCCGGCCTCATCCTGCTATCTTCATGGCGGCTATTATGATGACTGTCGCCATCTCGAACGACCGGACCGGCTTTGCATTTCGTGTGCGAGCCATTACCGTCGGTGTCGTTGTGCGAATTACCCCTGTAATCGTACGGGGACGAACACATAGATGATGGCCGCCTAGCAAAGCAGAACCAAAGAGTTTCGGGGCCATCATCAGAACCAGGATGATGGCCTCAAGTTTTTTGCGATGGCCGTGGCAACGCAACGCTTTCAATGACCGTGGAGGAGATTGCAACCGTGACCGCACCTTTGCTCAAGCCTCGAAGCAGCGCGCTGATTGATGGACCCCATCGTGCCGGAGCGCGCGCCATGTTGCGCGCTTGCGGGCTGCGCGATGACGACTTCTCCAAGCCCCTCATCGGCGTCGCCAACACCTGGATCGAAATCGGTCCCTGCAATTTGCATCTGCGTGAGCTCGCGGCACACGTCAAGGATGGCATTCGCGCCGCCGGCGGCACTCCGCTCGAATTCAACACCGTCTCCATCTCCGACGGCATCACCATGGGCACGGAGGGAATGCGGGCCTCGCTGATTAGCCGCGAAGTCATCACCGATTCCATCGAACTCGTCACGCGCGGCAATCTCTTCGATGCGCTCGTCGTCCTCGTGGGCTGCGACAAAACCATTCCCGCGGGAATCATGTCGCTGGCTCGCTTGAATATTCCCGGCCTCGTTCTCTACGGCGGCTCCATCGCTCCCGGCAAATTTGAAGGCCATTCCGTCACGATTCAGGACGTGTACGAAGCGATCGGCAGTTACGGTCACGGCGATATGTCCGAAGCGCGCTTCAAAGCCCTGGAAAGCGCCGCGTGTCCCGGCGCGGGTGCCTGCGGCGGACAGTTCACCGCGAATACCATGGCGCTCGTCTGCGAATTCCTTGGCATCGCTCCCATGGGCCTATCGAGCGTTCCCGCCACGGACGCGGGCAAAGCGCACGCGGGACACCGCGCCGGCGAACTCGTCATGGAGCTTCTCCGCCAGAATGTCACTCCGTCCAAAATCATCACCAGGACGGCCATCGAAAATGCCATTACTGGCGTCGCCGCGACCGGCGGTTCGACAAACTCGGTTTTGCATTTGCTTGCGATCGCCAACGAAGCGCACATTCCACTCACCATCGACGATTTTGATCGCATCAGCTCGCGCGTGCCCATCATCGCCGACCTCAAACCCGGCGGACGTTTCGTTGCTACCGATCTCTTTGCCGCTGGAGGCACGCCTCTTGTCGCAAAGCGCCTTGTCGACGCCAAGCTTCTCCGCGGCGATGCCTTGACCGTAACCGGCCGCACCATCGGCGAAGAAGCGGCTGCCGCCAAGGAAACGCCCAATCAGGAAGTTGTGCGCAAAATCGACGCGCCGCTCAAGCCCACCGGCGGTCTCGTCATCTTGAAAGGCAATCTCGCTCCCGACGGCTGTGTCATCAAAGTTGCCGGCCACAACATTCAGAATTTCCGCGGCACGGCCCGCGTTTTCGATGATGAAGAAGCGGCCTTCGCCGCCATTGAAAAGAATCAGATTCACGCGGGAGACGTGGTCGTGATTCGCTACGAGGGTCCGAAAGGCGGTCCTGGCATGCGCGAAATGCTGGCGGTTACTGCCGCCCTGGTCGGCGCTGGCCTCGGCGATTCCGTCGCCCTGCTCACCGACGGCCGTTTCTCCGGCGCAACGCACGGCTTGATGGCCGGTCATGTCGCCCCCGAAGCCGCGAACGGCGGTCCCATTGCTGCCGTCGTCGATGGAGACACGATTGTCTTCGACCTTCCAAATCGCAAACTCAACGTCGAGCTGACCGACGCGGAAATCCAGCGCCGTCTCGCTTCCTGGAAAGCACCCGTTCCGCGTTTCGCGAGTGGCGTGATGGCCAAGTACGCTCTGCTCGTTTCGTCCGCCGCTCTTGGCGCGGTCACGGCAGTGCCTGCTTCGTTTGCATCTTCAACTCAGCCGCAATCGGTTGCGCAAAGCCCTTCGCACGCGCAATCGGGAAGGACCCTATGAAACTCACCGGCGCGGAAATCCTCTGCCAATCGCTCACTAAGCTTGGCGTTCAGCACATTTTCGGCTATCCCGGCGGCGCGATTCTTCCCGTCTACGACGCCCTCGGCAAATCCAAGCTGCATCACATTCTCGTGCGCCACGAACAGGGCGCCACGCACATGGCCGATGGTTACGCGCGCGCCACCGGCGGCGTGGGCGTCGCCATGGCGACATCCGGCCCCGGCGCAACGAACATGGTCACAGGCATCGCCACCGCGATGCTCGATTCTTCTCCCGTCGTCTGCATCACCGGCCAGGTCAGCAGCAAGCTGCTCGGCTCCGACGCGTTTCAGGAAATCGACATCACCGGCATCACCATGCCAATCACCAAGCACAACGTCGTCGTTTCTCGCGCCGAGGACATTGCTCGTACCGTCCGCGAAGCGTTCGTCATCGCGAACAGCGGTCGTCCCGGTCCCGTCCTCGTCGACATTACTAAGGACGCTCAACAAGCTTCCTGCGAATTCGATTGGGAAGCCTCGACGCCAAAGCTTCCACAAAAGCGTGTGCGCAATGACCACGACCAGGCGGAATTTGATCGCGCCATCGAACTGCTGAACACGGCGAAGCGCCCGGTAATTCTCGCAGGACGCGGCATCATGCTTTCCGGCGCCATGCGCGCCTTCGAGCAGTTCGTCCGCACGTCGAATATTCCCGTCGCCATGACCTTGCTCGGCATCGGCTGCTTCCCTGCTTCCGATCCGATGAATCTCGGCATGATGGGCATGCACGGAGAAGCGTGGGTCAACCACGCCATTCAGGAATCCGACCTGCTCATCGCGGTCGGCATGCGCTTCGATGATCGCGTCACCGGCGACCTCCGCACCTACGCGAAGGGCGCTCGCAAAATCCACATTGAAATCGACCGGGCGGAAATCAACAAGAACGTCAAAGTCGACGCCGCTTTGATTGGCGACGCGCGCGAAACTCTCGAAAAGCTCTTGCCGCACGTCACGAATCCTGATCGCGGCGCATGGCTCGCGCACATCAAAGAGCTCAAGGGCGATTCTGCCGTTCGCGACATTCAAAGCCTTCCCGACAGCGGTCACCTCTATGCCGCTCACGTCATCAACGACCTCTGGAAGGAAACTCAGGGCGAGGCGATCGTCGTCACGGACGTCGGCCAGCACCAAATGTGGGAGGCGCAGTATTACCACCACAATCAGCCGCGCACGCTCATCACTTCTGGCGGCCTTGGTACGATGGGTTTCGCTTTGCCCGCGGCCATCGGCGCGAAATTCGCGAAACCGGAATCGGAAGTTTGGGTGGTCGTCGGCGATGGCGGCTTCCAAATGACCATGTGCGAACTCGCCACGATCGTTCAGGAAAAAATTAACCTGAAGATCGCCATCATCAACAACGGCTATCTCGGCATGGTTCGCCAGTGGCAGGAATTTTTTTACGACAAGCGCTACGTCGCAACGCCGCTGGTTGCTCCCGATTTCGCCGCTCTGGCAAACGCATTCGGTATTCGCGGCGAGCGCATTACGCAGCGCGGCGACGTGCTCCCCACGATTCGCTCCGCGCGCGAATCCTCGGAAACCGTGCTCATCGACTTCCGCGTCGAGCAGGAAGATTCCGTCTATCCCATGGTTCCCGCTGGCGCATCGCTTCACGAAATGATCCGCCGCCCGAACAATCCGCTCGTCGAAACGGCATCGGAACCGTGATGCGGGAAAGCAGAGCTAAAGAGGACAGCATGCAAACACTTGTCGCTTATGTCGAAAACAAACCGGGCGTGCTCAACCGCGTTTCTTCGCTGGCGCGGCGCCTCGCCATCAACATCGATTCGCTCACCGTGGGCCCCACGGAAAATCCCGAGATCGCCCGCATGACCATTGTCGCGCATACCGACAAAAAGGGCGGCCACCGTCTCGAAGCCAGCCTTGAAAAGCTGGTCGACGTTCTCCTTGCGGAAAACATCTCCGAGCGCGGCTTGCTCGAACGCGACCTGGCGCTCATCAAAGTCCAGGCCGATCAGCAGTCCCGCCCGCACCTGATGGAGCTGATCAAAGTTTTCCGCGCGCGCGTCGTTGACGTCGCCCCTGAATCCTTGATCATCGAAGTCTCCGGGACGGTCGATAAAATCGATGGCCTGCTCGAAGTGCTCCGTCCCTTCGGCGTTCTTGAAATGGCTCGTAGCGGACGCATCTCGATGACGCGGGGCGGCGACTTGCTGCGTCCGCCGGGGCAAGCGGACATCCCTGAGCGGTCGCTAGTGACGAAGTAATTTGTCACTTGGGTGTGGGAACCCGACCCCCTTGTTTTTTGTAAGTGTTGCATATAAAGGACTTAGTTATTCCGTAAGTCCTTTAGAATCAGTACTTAGAGGAAGCCTTGGATGTGTTGATTCTAAAGGGAGTTAGGCAATCTGTAGGGGCTACCTCATATTTCGGCGGCCGATTGGCTGACCGGAGAGGTGGCAAAGTGGTTCGAGAGTTTAAACTGACCGGCCGTAACCCGGCCGAAGAGGACACCAATGGCAAATCTTTACTACGACGACTCCGCCGACCTGGCGCTCATCCAATCGAAGAAAGTTGCCATCATCGGCTACGGCTCGCAGGGCCACGCACACTCGCTCAATCTGCGGGATAGCGGCGTTAGCGTGCGCGTTGGCCTGCCCGAAGGCAGCGCTTCCCGAGCTAAGGCGGAAAAGGAAGGCCTCACCGTCCAGACGCCCGCGCAAGCGGCCGAATGGGCCGATGTCATCATGATCCTCGCCCCGGATACGCGCCAGCCCAAACTCTATCGCGATTCCATCGAGCCACATCTCCACAAAGGCAAGACGCTCATGTTCGCGCACGGCTTCAACATCCGTTTTGGGACCATCAAGCCGCCGGGATCCATTGACGTTTCGATGATTGCACCGAAGGCTCCCGGCCATCGCGTGCGCGAGGTCTTCACCGAAGGCGGCGGCACGCCCGCGCTCATCGCCGTTGAGCAGGACGCCAGCGGCAACGGCAAAGCGCTCGCGCTTTCCTACGGCAAAGCGCTTGGCTGCACCCGCGCCGGCGTTCTGGAAACGACGTTCACGGAAGAGACGGAAACGGATCTTTTCGGCGAACAGGCCGTCCTCTGCGGTGGAGTCAGCGAGCTCATCAAAGCCGGGTTTGAAACGCTGGTCGCGGCTGGCTATCAGCCCGAGGTCGCCTATTTCGAGTGCATGCACGAACTCAAGCTGATCGTCGATCTCATCTATCGCGGCGGGCTCAGCTATATGCGCTATTCCGTCAGCGATACCGCCGAGCACGGCGATTACAGCGCCGGGCCGCGCATCATCACGCAAAAAACGCGGGAAGAAATGCGACAAATCCTCGCCGAAATTCGCGACGGCAGTTTTGCGAAAAAGTGGGTTGAGGAAAACGAAAAGGGCTGCCCGAATTTCCTGGCCACGCGCAAGCGCGAGCAAAGCCATCCGGTCGAACAGCTCGGCCCCAAACTTCGCGCGATGATGCCTTTCCTGCAGCCGGTTATTGCTCCCGGCCTCGAAGAAAAAGCCGCCGCCAGCAAAAAGTAGCAGCGTCGCGGGGCAATTCCCTCGCGCCGAGGGCTCTTCACCAGCAGCGAGTCGATGGCCGCAAATTGCTTTGCGGTCCATTTCAGCACAGTTGACACGACCCTGATTTTGGGCAATTCTCTGGCCTCATGAAACGACGACCAGTTTCCCCTCAGGCCTCAAGCCCGTCGCTCTCGGAGCGCATTGAACTGCTCAGCGCCAAGCGCCAGGAAATCATCCGCCCGATTCTCGAGCATCCACGTGATTACGTTCTTCTCAGTGTTCGCGCCATGGCCAAGCGGCTGCGCACCGATCCGGCAACCGTGGTGCGCATCGTTCGCGGGCTTGGCTTCGCGAGTTATCGCGATTTTCAGCGGCATCTTCACGACCTATCTATCGCGTTTGCGACATCGCTCGACACGATGCAGTCGTCGGGCCATGCGACCAGTATGCCGACGCATGTTCGAGAGGCGCTCGAGCAGGATTTGAAAAACCTGCACGGTCTGAAAAACAGCCTGGACGCGGCGCGGCTGGTCAGCCTGGCCAAGCGCTTTTACGAAGCGCGGCGCATCGTGATCCTTGCAGGCGACCTTGCTGCCACGCTTGCCGGCTACCTCGAATACCAGATCACGCTGCTTGGTTTGCCGGTTTTTACCGCGACCTCCGCGGGACGCATCGCGCACCTTGTCCGCACGGTCAGCCAGCGCGACCTGGTTCTTGCGATCAGCTTTCGCCGAGGCCTGCGCCAAACCGTCGAAGGCGTACACCTGGCGCATGCGCGAGACGCGTACTGCGTGGGCATCACGGACACGTTTGTCTCGCCGCTGGCGCGCGAATGCGACGAAGTTTTTCTCGCGTCGGTGGAATCAACCTCGTTCGGCGCTTCGTACGCCGCACCGGTTGCGCTTGTGAATGCTATCCTCGCCGCGTGCGGCCAGTACCGCCGTCCGCAGACACTCGCCATCCTCAAGGAAATAGCGGAAGAGCAGCGCAAGGGGTTCCGCTGGTACACGGTCTAGCGTATTGCCCGACAGAATGAAACAAGCGTTTCTTCGAGGTTCTTGTCGCGGATAGCGTAGATTGCCCTTCTGAGACGAGTCCCGACGGCAGCTCTACTGGTTAGCTGACTGCCCGGTTCGCTGGGCAACATTTGTATCTCGCACTCTTCCAGATTCTCAGCTATCATATCTCGCGGTCGGATTCCTCCGGCCTGGGGCGTTCCGATAGTGACCATCCAGGAAAACTCTTCGACGTCGAAACACACTTCTCCCGCATCCGCTTCTCGTTCTCGCAGCAACATGCTGTGGCTTTCCGCCGCATTGCTGGTCGTGTGCGCGCTCACGAGCTTCGTGGCCGCACAAGCCCCGTCCGCGATCGAGCCAGGGCCCGAACCTCACGATATTCCGGCGCAGTGGAAAGCGTGGATCGGCGAATATGGCACGGCGTCGCACGGTCCTACCGAGACGGTTTATGTCCTTTCGGAAAAAGACGGGGCCGTACTGCTCTCAGAGAGGCGCGACCAATCGGAAAACGCCAAGTACGAACTGCTGGACCAGTTTCCCCTTTCCCGAGCGTCGCCGAGGGCCAGGCACAAGGATTTCCAACTCCAGTTAGATTCCGCCGGCAAGCGCGTGCTTCGCATCGCTGGCGCGGAAGACGTTAAAATCACGCCGGATTTTGCAGCAAAGGCGCAGGTCCTCATCAAGCCTGTGCGGCCCGTTTCCGAGATACGGCCCGAAGCTCTCGCTGCTTCTCCGCCGCACGAAGAGGGCACGTTTCGCAAACCGGAGCTGGTCGAGCTGGCGCCGCTTGATCCCGCGATTCACCTCGACATCCGCTACGCGACCAGCAACGATTTTCTTGGCACGCCGGTTTACACGCAGGCGCGCGCGTTCATGCAGCGGCCCGCAGCGGAATCGCTCGTGCGTGCGCTGCACAAGTTGAAAGCGCTCGGTTACGGGCTGCTGATCCACGACGCTTACCGCCCGTGGTATGTGACGAAGATTTTCTGGGATGCGACACCACCGGAAGGCAAAATCTTTGTGGCCGATCCTTCGCAAGGTTCGCGGCACAATCGCGGCTGCGCGGTGGATCTTACGCTTTATGACCTCGCCTCGGGCAAACCGATCGAGATGCCCGGGACGTACGACGAAATGTCGCCGCGCTCCTTCCCCGATTATCCCGGTGGAACCTCGCTCGAGCGCTGGCACCGCGATTTGCTTCGCCGCGCGATGGAATCCGAAGGATTCACCGTCTACGAGCATGAGTGGTGGCACTTCGACTACAAAGACTGGCGCCAGTATCCGATTTTGAACATCAAGTTCGAGGATTTGAGTTCCAGCCGAGGGCTTGCCAGCGCCAACTAGCGCTATCGAGCCTTCGGCCAATTTTTCCCGGAGGAGTTACCTTGCCTAGCCAACGCCGCGTTTTTTCGAGTTTTGCCGCCGTGTGTTCCGCCGCACTCTGTCTTGTCGTTCTGTTTCTCGCCGCGCCGCTTGCTCTCCGCGCTCAATCGACCGATACGCTCGCCGAGCGCATACAAAAAGTGATGGACCGGCCCGTTTTCGCGCACGCGAATTTCGGCATTGAGTTCTATTCGCTGGACACCAGGAAAGTGGTCTACTCGCTCAACGGCAACAAATTGTTTGTTCCCGCGTCCACGACCAAGACGCTGACGGAAGGCACGGTTCTCGCAAAATTAGGCGCGGATTACCGCTTTCACACGATCCTCTATCGCACGGGTCCGATCGACAAGAAAGGCACGCTGAAAGGTGATCTGGTTCTCGTGGCTAGCGGCGATCCGAATCTTTCGAATCGCATCCAGCCTGATGGCACGCTGGCGTTTGTCGACGAAGATCACGCGTACGGCGGGCCAGTGGTTGCGGGCGATCCGCTTGCGGTCATCAAGGAGATGGCCAAGGCGGTTGCCGACAAAGGAATTCACAAGATCGAAGGGCGCGTGCTGGTGGATGCCGGCCTGTTTCCAGACGGCGGCCGCGAAGGCGGAACGAATGTCGTGATCTCGTCGATCGTGGTGAACGACAACGTGATCGATCTCGTCGCGACCCCGGGCGCGAAAGCGGGCGATGCGGTTGCACTTGTGGTCTCGCCCAAGACGGCGTACGTGACGTTCGTAAACCATCTCACGACTTCCGCGGCCGGCGCGTCTCCAGAAATTCAGGATCCTGGCGAGGTTGTTAATCCCGACGGCACGGTGACGGTCACGCTGAACGGATCACTGCCCGCAGGTTCACATCCCTTCACCGCGCCGTACGCGGTGCCCTCTCCGACGCAATTCGCGGAGACGGTGCTTGCGGAATCGCTCGCCGCCGCGGGAGTGGAGATCAAAGCGCCGAAAAACACGGCCGCGCCTGACTTCAAAACCTTCACGCACTTCTACACGGCGGACAACCAGGTCGCGGAACACGTTTCGCTTCCCCTCGCCGAGGAGATCAAGGTCACGCTGAAGGTCAGCCAGAACCTTCACGCGAGCATGGGGCCGTTTCTGCTAGGAACGCTCATCGCGAAGGATCCTGCCGATCCGGTTCATTCCGGATTTAAGGTTGAGCGCGAGTTTCTCCAGGCGGCGAATCTCGATTTGTCGGGCGCATCGCAAGGCGATGGAGAAGGCGGCAACTGGGCGGACCTCTTTAGCCCCGATTTCATCGCGCACTACATGGCGTATTGGAGCACACGACCGGATTTTCCGGTGTTCTTCAAAGCGCTACCGATTCTCGGCAAGGACGGCACGCTTGCGACGATCCAGAAAGATAATCCGGGCGCCGGCCACGTTTTCGCGAAGACGGGAACGTTCGGATCGGAAGACAAGCTGAACGGAAAGATGATGCTGAACGGCAAAGGACTCGCCGGATTTGTCTACACAGCGAGCGGGCAGAAGCTTGCGTTTGCGGCTTACGTGAATCATGTCACTCTGCCGCCTGATCCCAATGCCGCGCAAGAAATCGGAGGGCAGGCTCTCGGCGAAATCGCTGCGGCAGCTTATGACGCTCCGCTCGGAGCTCCGGCTCCCGCGGCGGCAACTGCTCCCGCGCCTGCCGGCTACGACCTCATCATTCGCAACGGACACATTCTCGATGGAACAGGCAATCCGTGGTATGCGGCGGACGTGGCCATTCGTGGCGACCGCATCGCGGCCATCGGCGACCTGCACGATGCGCACGCCAAGCGCGAGATTGACGCGAGCGGGCAGATTGTCTCGCCAGGCTTCATCGACATGCTAGGACAGTCCGAGTCGTCGCTGCTGATCGACAATCGTTCGCTCAGCAAGCTGTCGCAAGGCATCACTACCGAAATTACAGGAGAAGGCGGCTCCATCGCGCCGCAGAACGAGAAGACGCTTGCGCCGATGAAGCGGATGCTCGAACAACTTCACTTCAATGTGGACTGGACGACGCTCGACGGCTATTTCCAGCGCCTTGAAAAGCAAGGCACGCCCATCAACATCGGGACGTACGTCGGATCGGCGCAGGTTCGCGAGGCCGTCATCGGCGATGATGACCGCGCTCCGACGCCCGCGGAACTCGAACAGATGGAATCGCTCGTCGACCAGGCGATGAAGGACGGCGCACTGGGCGTTTCGAGCGCGCTCATTTATCCGCCGAACATCTACGCCAAGACCGATGAGCTGATCGCGCTTGCGAAGGTGGCTTCGAAATACGGCGGGCTTTACGCAACGCACATGCGGAGTGAAGGCGCTTCGGAAATGCAGGCGCTCGACGAAGCGATTCGCATTGGGCGCGAAGCGAATCTTCCCGTGGAAGTTTTCCATCTGAAAGTCAGCGGAAAATCGCGCTGGGGCAACATGAAGAAAGTTGTGGCGACGATTCAGACCGCGCGCGATTCCGGCCTCGATATTGCGGCGGACATGTATCCGTATCCGGCCGGCGCCACGGCGCTGGCTTCGGCGCTTCCGCCGTGGGTTGCCGACGGCGGTCCAGAGAAACTTCTGGCGCGATTGCACGATCCGGCCGTGCGCGCCCGCATCAAGAAGGAATTGGTCGGCGATCATCCAAACTGGGAAAACCTCTATTACGATTGCGGCGGCGGCTCCGGCGTGATGCTGGCTTCCGTCGAAAAACCGGAGCTAAAGCAATTTGAAGGCAAGACCGTGGCCGATGTGGCAAAGGCGTGGAAGAAATCGCCGGAAGACGCGATGATGGATTTCATCATTGCCGATAACGCGCAAACCGGGGCCATTTATTTCATGGCGAGCGAGCAGGACATCAAGACCGGCCTCGAACAGCCCTGGACCAGCATTGGGCTCGATGCCAACGAGATGTCGCTTGATGGGCCGATCTTCGAACCCCACACGCACCCGCGCGCGTTCGGCGCGATGCCGCGGTTTCTTGGACATTACGTTCGCGACGAACACTTGATGCCGCTACCAGCGGCGATTCGCAAAATCACTTCACTCCCGGCGCAACGCGAACACCTGCAAAACCGAGGGCTGTTGAAGCCTGGATACTATGCGGACGTCACTGTGTTTGATCCGGCGAAGATTATCGACCACGCGACTTTCACGAAGCCGACGGAACTCTCCGAAGGCGTGGACTACACCATCGTTAACGGAACGATCGAATACGACCACGGCAAGTTGACCGGAGCGACCGCTGGAATGGCGCTGCGCGGGCGCGGGTACCAACCCAAAGGGCACTAAGAACCAAAATAAATAATGAAACGCGCTGACGGAGTACGTGCGGGCATTGAAAGTGCTGCTCGGACGAGGCACTGACGTGTAGAGGATTGGCGCTCTAGCTCAGCTCGACTTTGCCCAAATCGGCGACGCGCCGCTCAAAGGTCATCTCTTCCCAGCCGTGCTTTCCGAAATAGCGGAGGACGATCGTATGTCCCGGCGCAATTTTGCCGCGCGCTTTGGTCAGCGTGTCGGAGAGCTCGACCCATTCGCCGTCGACGAGGTAGCTGCCTTCCCACCCACGCAATTCGAAATGGCCGTCACTTTTGAGAATGAGCGGCGCGGCGGTGCAAGGAATCTCTTTATCCTGCACCTTTGCTTTGGTGCACTCGTAACTTCCGGAAAGGTTTACGGCTTGCGCCTGGGCTTTGGCGGAGGGGAGGATAGCGAAACACAGAGCAGCGTACGCCACATAGCGCAGTATGGCTGGCACAACCCGGACCGGTCCCATGGGAGTCTCCACCGCCGGGACGCGTAGCTGCGGGCACCGCCCTGGCCGAAGGTACAGGTGCACATTGCCAGCCAAGCGAGCGTCGCGTAAGTCATTCTAAATAATATGGTTACGGAATGGAGGGACCTGTACTTCGGGGTGGTACGGGAAGATAGATTCCCTTTTTCCGCATTTCCCGGGTCGCCCGAGAACGCCCGGCCAGCCTTCGGGAAGGTCCGTTAGCTTCGATTTATTTACTCAAACGGTAATTCGGGGATGGCCTGGCCATCTTTTCGCGGATCGGAAGCGCCGTAGTTGATGCCCGCCGCAAAATCACGCAGGACGGCTTGGCCGCCGCCCACGGCGCTCGAAAAGGTTCCCACGACCTGGATTTTGTGGCCCATGGCCGTCAACTCGTCGCGCACCTTTCCGTTGAAGCGGTTCTCCATCACCACTTCGCAGCCATTGAATTGAATCCTGCGGAAACGCGGCGCCTCAACGGCTGCCTGGATGTTCATCTTGAAATCGGCAATGTTGGCGATGAACTGCGCGTGCGCTTGCGCCTGATTCCAGCCGCCCATGATGCCGAAAGCGATGCGCGTGTCGCCCTTCTGCGCAAAACCGGGAATGATCGTGTGCCTCGGACGCTTGTGACCGGCGAGCGCGTCCGGAGATGTGGGATCGAGGACAAACAGCCCGCCGCGATTTTGAAGAGCAAATCCCGTGCCGGCCGCGACGATGCCCGAGCCAAACGCGGCGTAATTGCTCTGGATGAGCGAGACCATGTTTCCGTCGCGGTCCACGACGCTCAAATAGGTCGTATCGCTGCCGTTTGGAATTTCACCGGCCTTGATGTCGCAGTTTGCGTGCTCGGGATCGATCAGCTTGGCGCGCTCCGCGGCCCACGCCTTCGAAATCAACGTGGCTACGGGGATTTTTTGTCCGCGAGGATCGCCGAGATACTTCGCCATGTCAGCGTAAGCGAGTTTTTGCGCTTCGATCTCGGCGTGGAGAGTTTTCGTGGAGCCAAACCCGGTATCTTTTTGGCCGAGAGGAAATGTCTCCATGATGTTTAACATTTCCAGCGCGCCCATTCCCTGCCCGTTGGGCGGCATTTCAAAAACGGTCCAGTCGCGATAGGTGGTCGAGATCGGATCCGCCCATTCGGACGAAAACCCGGCCATGTCGGCGGCGGTCATCGTTCCGTTGTGCTTCTTCATGGCCTCGAGAATTTTCTTCGCGATGTCGCCTTTATAGAACGCGTCCCGGCCGTGATCGGCAATTTCTTGCAGGGATGCGGCTAACTCGGGATTTTTGAAGACGTCTCCAACTTTCGGCGCGTGGTCGCCCGGCAAGTAGAGAGTCGCTGCGGCTTCGTCTTTCCTCAAATACTCGGCTTCCGCCGCCCAATACGCCGCGTCCCACTCCGGTACTGGAAAACCGTCCTGGGCCGTTCGAATGGCCGCGGTCAGATCTTCTTTCAATTTTTTCCGGCCAAATTTGTCCGCCAGTTTTTGCCAGCCGTCCACCGCGCCCGGCACCGTGATTGAATTCACGCCCGACTGCGGCATGTCCCGTAGTCCGAGCTTTTGCAGATATTCGATGGTCAGACCGGTGGGCGCCCAGCCGCTTGCGTTTAATCCGTACAATTTGTTGGCTTTCGCGTCGTAGACGATCGCGAAAAGGTCTCCGCCGATTCCGTTCATCATCGGCTCAACCACGCCCATCATGGCGTTGGCCGCGATGGCCGCGTCCACCGCATTTCCGCCACGCTCCAAAATTCGCACGCCCGCTTGCGACGCCAGCGGCGATTCGGAAGCCACAATGCCGCCCTTGGAGATCACCATCGACCGAGTCTGCGAGCGGTCCTGTCCGTTTGCGCCCACTTCCACCAGCACTAGGCCTCCCGCCAAAGCGAGACTTGCCATCCCCCTTAGCGGTTTCGAACTTCGCATGGTCCACCTCAAATCCTTCGCGAGCCTGCACACAACGTCCGCATCTTACTTTAATTTTGGAATCTTTGGCCGTGTTCTCGCACGGCAACGCCCGCAACCCCTTTCCGTTGAGGGGCTTACTTGACAGTTCTCTGGATGCGCCAGGGGTACACCTTCGGCTGGCAAATTCTCCCGCCTACTCACTCCTCACTACCCACTATTCCCTGCTCCTTGTACACTGTACCCGCCTCCCACGGACAACTGCGGCGGAGCTAATCCCCATGCCAGAAGAACTCAAAGCTAGCTCGACCCGTCTGGTTCGCGCGCTCGATTCTCATCGGGAAGCCCTGATCGACGCCTTAATCGCCGGCCGAAATGCCGATCCCTTTGGGGTTCTCGGCCCTCATGCCGTTTCGTCACCCACCGGCTATGGTCTGACCATCTCCTTTTTCCGGCCCCGCGCCGCGGACGCCTGGCTGGTCCTGCAAGACGTTCCGGAGCCCATTCCGGCGCGCAGAGTCCGGCCCGAGGGATTCTTTGAAGTTTCGCTCCCGAATGCTGAGCAGGGTCAGCCCAGTCCAGCTTCTTATCGCATCCGCGTCCGCAATCACTACGGCGAAACGGTGGAATCCTTTGACACCTACGCCTTTCCTTATCTGCTCAGCGAATTTGATTTGCACTTGATGGGCGAGGGCCGCCACTACGACACCTACGAAAAGCTCGGCGCCCACTTGAAAACGCTGGAGGGCGTACGCGGCGTTTACTTCGCGGTCTGGGCACCCAGCGCGCGCCGTGTAAGCGTGGTCGGCGACTTCAATCGTTGGGATGGGCGCGTCGATCCCTTGCGCGCACGCGGCTCTTCTGGAATTTGGGAGCTTTTCATCCCTGAACTGGAAGAAGGCGCGATCTACAAATACGAGATCATCGGGCCCAACGGCGCGATTCTTCCCCTGAAAGCCGACCCGTACGGCTTTCGCGCGGAGTTGCGCCCCAATACTGGGTCGGTGGTTGCCAACCTCGAGAGCTATCTGTGGAATGACGTAAGTTGGATGAGCCAGCGCCGGGAAAGAAACTGGCTCGAATCGCCAGTCAATGTTTATGAAGTTCATCTTGGATCCTGGCGCCGCATTCCCGAGCAGGGGAGCCGGTGGCTGACTTATCGCGAACTCGGCGACCAGCTAATTCCCTACGTGAAGGACCTCGGCTATACGCACATCGAACTGCTGCCGATCATGGAGCATCCTTACGACGGCTCGTGGGGCTACCAGACGATCGGCTATTTTGGCGCTACGAGCCGATATGGCTCGCCAGCCGAGTTCATGGAGTTTATCGATCGCTGCCACCAGGCGGGCATCGGGGTTCTTCTGGATTGGACTCCCGCGCATTTCCCGCGGGACACTCATGGCCTCGCGCAATTCGATGGCAGCCACCTGTACGAGCACGCCGACCCACGCCAGGGAACGCACCCTGACTGGGGCACGCTTGTCTACAATTACGGACGCAATGAAGTGCAGAACTATCTGATTTCGAACGCTTTATTCTGGCTGGACAAATATCACATCGATGGACTGCGCGTGGACGCCGTGGCTTCCATGCTCTACCTCGACTACTCCCGCAAAGAAGGCGAGTGGATTCCCAACGAATATGGAGGGCGCGAAAATCTGCATGCCATCGCCTTCCTTAAACGGATGAACGAGGTTACGCACGGGCGATTCCCTGGTATTTTGACCATTGCCGAGGAATCGACGTCCTGGCCGGGCGTTTCTCGACCGACGTATCTGGGCGGACTCGGGTTCAGCTTGAAATGGAATATGGGCTGGATGAACGATACGTTGAAATATTTCTCGTCGGATCCCGTCCATAGGAAGTATGAGCACAACAAAATGACTTTCTCGATGCTCTATGCGTTCACCGAGAATTTCATGCTGCCTTTTTCGCACGACGAGGTCGTTCACGGAAAGAATTCGCTGCTTCACAAGATGCCGGGCGACATGTGGCAGCAGTTTGCGAATCTGCGGCTTCTGTTGGCGTATCAGTGCGCGCACCCCGGGAAAAAGCTCCTCTTCATGGGCCAGGAGCTGGCACAGCGCAGCGAATGGAGCGAGACAAAGAGCCTGGATTGGCACCTGCTCGAGCACGAATCCCACAAAGGGGTCCAAAAGCTGGTTGGAGACCTGAATAAACTGCTGATTGCGCAGCCCGCCCTTCACCAGGTGGATTTCCATTGGCAAGGATTTGAATGGCTGGACGCCAATGACGCCGACAACAGCGTTTTTGCGTTTGCTCGCCACGGAAAGAAAACAGAGGATTTGCTTCTGGTCATCCTAAACGCCACACCTGTCGTCCGGGAGGGCTACCGAGTGGGCGCTCCGCAGCCGGGCTTCTACGAGGAGATTCTTAATACGGACGCGGCTGGGTATGGCGGCTCCAACGTCGGCAATCTTGGCGGGCAGCACGCTTCGGACCAACCAGCTCAGGGCCGCTCGCATTCGCTCTGTCTTACTCTTCCCCCGCTTGCCGCCATCTTTCTTAAATGGAGGCCCCAATGAGACTGGGCGGGCGACAGCTTGCGTTTGGCGGGAGCAACGAGTTGCCTGCCAGTTCTGGGATGGCGGCCAAACGTCAGGATGTTTGGGAACTTTTGTTGTGGCCTGCTCGTATGTATTTCCAAATGCCCAAAGGAGGCATCCACCTATGAGGAACTACACCCGGCGCTTCTTGCCCGTTGTTGCTTTTCTCGCCGCCGCGGCTCTCTTCTCCCCGCTCGGAATTCAGGCACAGACAAGTTCCACACCATCAAGTACATCCACGCACGGAGACCGATGGCTGCATGTGCGTGTCATCAATACGAATTCCAAGGACGAGAGCGTTAAGGTGAATGTGCCGTTGGACTTGGCTGAAAAGGTTCTGCCGGCGATCGACCATGACCGGCTGCACGGCGGCAAAGTTCGCATCGGATGCATGGATTGCGATGGCGTGGATATCCGGACGCTCTTTGAGGCCGTTCGCTCCGCTAAGGACGGCGAATTCGTAACCGTACAGAGCAAAGACGCTGATATTGCTGTAGCAAAGAAAGATGGGCAATTTCTGGTGCACGTGCACGACAAAAACAAGCCCAAAACGTCTCAAGTGGAAATCAGAGTTCCGATGAAGGTCGTCGAAGCGCTTCTCTCTGGCGGCAAGGATGAGCTGGACATTGCGGCCGGATTGCACGCGCTGGCGGACCAGGGCGATATGGAACTGGTTTCCGTAAAGGACGAAGACAGCACGATTCGCGTGTGGATGGACTCGAAGAGCGTCGCGGACTGATCGCTAAGAACAAAACAAGTGAAGAATTGGGGCCCTTAACGGTTACGCGCAGCAGAGCGCGGGACGGGAAAGGATAAGAGAGATGGTACTGCTGGGGAAAATCGCTCTTGGATTCGGGGCCACGGTATTCCTGATGGGGGCTTACACCTTCCGCGAAGGCCTTGTGCGCGTCGACGTCGACGAAACGCATGCGCATGGCTCCCATGTGCATGTGTGGGCGCCGGCGGCGGTGATTCCCATGGCGGTGCATTTCGTCCCACGGGCGAAGATGGAAGAAGCCGGGGAACGAGCGGGACAATACATGCCGTTGATACATGCGATTGCAAAGGAATTGCAAAAGTATCCAGAAGCGGAGCTCGTGGAAGTGCGCGACGGGGATGAGCACGTTCACATCCGCACGCATAACGGCACGCTGCTGATCGACGTCGAGGAACCGGGAGAACAGGTGCATGTGGCCTGCCCATTGTCGACGATCGATGACGTTTCGCGGGAGTTGGCCACGTTCGCGCCCGGCTCGTAAGACAGAACTGCAAAACGGGGCCATCCGAGGGCCTCATTCGACGGGGCCCCAAGCTGAACGAAGATGGGCGAGATTTTGAAACAATCGCTCGCAGCTACGCCTTCAGCGTGTTCGCCAGAACTTCTGAGAACCCTTTTGCGACGGGTACTACCTCACTGCGGATTCTGCTGTTGCATCATTTGGCGTTTCATTGCTTCCGGATCGAATTTCGTGGGAGTTCCTGTGATGTGGTCTTTGGCATCGGTAATCACTTTGATTAGAGTCATCGAGTTCGTCGGCGTGGTCTCTTTCACCAAGCTCATGGGAGAAACCTTTGCGCTGGCCCAGACATCGCCTTTTCCGTCGTCTTTGGCCCAGTGATCGCACAGGAATGTGCCGGCTGGAACGATGATGGTCTCGACCCCAACCTTGTGCCACTTATCTAATTCCGCGCTCGTTCGCGATTGAGCGTTCGACATCATGTTCATCGGAAATTCCAGCGGCGGTTGGCCGGGGCGCTGCACGATCATGCGATGAAACTGGAAGTCATCTTTGGTGACGAGCATTTTACCGTAGACCGTCGTTCCATTGCTTTGATCGGTGTGGCCAAACTCAAGCCAATACGCATCTTTCCCGTCGACGGGCTCCTGGCCCACGACGCTCATTTCCATAGTGCTTTTCCGCTGATTTTGTTCGGTTTCATAAACGGAGCCGGATCCGACCACGGGCTTGAAAATATCGGCGATCGCCGGCTTCTTGAAGAAGTTCATGCCCATCTGAGCGCTGGCAGCGGTGCCGATCGCGAGGCAAAGACATGCGGCTACGAAAGTGACGTGCAGTCGCTTCATTGTGCAGCTCCTTGGAGTTGTAAATGCCGCCGTTGGCGGAATCCTCCAGAGTGGCAGGACTGGAGAGTGACCCAAACGTATCAGTTTGGGTGAGACGAGGCAATCAGACGGAATCGTTTAGTGGCGAAAAGAGACATGGCTGGTTTCGATGGCAGTGGCGTGCAGATTATTCGTAGGCGAGGGCGACGACGGGATCGTAGCTGGCGGCGCGCAGGGCAGGGTAAATGGCGCCAATGGCAGCGCCAGCCAATGCGAGAAGCGTTGCGGAGACCACCCATTGCGGGGTAATCAAAATCATCAGGCTGGGGTTTGTGGCGCGCATGACGGCCTGAAAAATGTAGGTGAGGACAATTCCCAAAGCGCACCCGAAGAGCGCGAGGATGAGCGTTTCACCGAGCAACATGCGCATGATTCCGAGCCGGGAGAGACCCAAGGATTTCAGGACACCAATCTCGCGAGTGCGCTCCATGACCATGGTGTGCATGTTCAGGAGGACAACGAGGAAGCTGATAACGAGGCCCAGGCCGACCATGCTGCGGGTAAATGGCCTCAATTGAGGAAGATTGGAGGAGCTCATGAGGGTAACGTATTCCGCCATGGAGCGCACGCGATCGGTTGGATCGAGAGCGACAATTTCGGCGCGAGTTCCTTCGGTATCGCCTTTGCTGCGGACGTAGAACATGGAGACGCGATTTTCGGCACCAGCAAGGTCTTGGGCGGTCTTGAGAGGAATGAAGTAGCGCGCGCCCTTGCCGTGGGCCACGATGCCGCAAATCGTAAACGTACGATTCAAGAGAACGACCTGATTGCCGACCTTAAGGTGTTTGGTCTGGGCGATGATGTCATCGGCGATGGCTTCGTCGGGAGATTCGAAGGGACGGCCGGCGCGAAATAGAAAGCCGCGACTGAGCGCGTTGAAGCGTTTGAAATCAATGCCATACACGATGATAAAGCTCTTGGGCTCCGTGAGGATCAGTGTTGGGGCGACCTCGTCGACGCCGGGCAACGCGGAAATATTGTCGGCGAGAGATTCCTGCATAACGGCGCTGGAGAAGGCAAAGAAAATAGAAGAGTTGGGAGGTTGGACGAGAAGATCGGCGCCGACGCCTTCGACGCGCTTTCCCCATTCGGAAATCACTCCCGAAGTGAGACCAACAATCAGTAAAACCAAAATGACTTGGATAGCGATGGCTATGATGGTGAGCAAGCTGCGGATACGACGAGCAATGATATTGCCCCAAAGCATTTGCGCGAGGGAAAAAGTTTCGTCGAAAGTCTCATTCATCCGGAGATCCAATGCGTCACTGTAACACTCGAGTGCGAAGCGGTCAAAATTTGGAGGAAAGGAGCAGGCAAGAGTTGTGCCGAACTCGCAAGAATATATTTCTGCACGATTAAGTTTTCAACACAAGTGTTGATAAGTGTGTGGAAATCAGTCTGTGGCGACGGCTAACTTCACTTTCTTCAACGGGCTGGTCCTGTTTGCACAATTCTAGTGCAACTATTTTTTCCGCGCGGGAATGCGGCAGAAGAGCTAGCGCGCGCTCGGAAGCAAATAGAAGAATTTCGCGGAAATTCAAAAAGAAATCGAGTGAAGCGGCAGAAACGAACGGAAAATTTCATTTATTCGAAACAACTTAGTACCACTTGGGCGGTCTTTCGAGGTGGATCTTGATGATCTGATGCGGATCGTTGATATCGTACCAACGGCCGTAGGGCTTCCAACCATCGGCGACGACCTGAATGAGAGCGCGGCCCATGGGCGCGTCAGGAACGTGCGTGACACCATCGCGATTGGTTTTCACGTTCAACTCAACCTTCTTGTCCTTCTTGATGGTGTGCTCTTCGATGTATTTCACGTAGACGCTGGCGTTTTCCACGGGCAGAAGCTTGTCGCCTGCAGTGACCTCAATCGTCAGCTTGGCAGTAGCATCGGATTGGGCGGGCGCTGGTGTTTTGGGAGAAGAGGACGGCGGATCCTGGGCGGCAACGCCGAGCGTAGAAGCAGTCAAGAAGACGACGAATATAGTTCCCAATTTGAACCGAGAAAATGTCATATTCCTTTGGACCCCATCTTCCAAAGAAGAACGCTCCACCGCCAAGTTACTCCGCTGCGGTCTAAGATGCAAACGCGATGGTTGGTGCTGCCCGGTCCAACCGCAAATTCGAAAAGCTGCCATGTATTCCTCGCAACAGAAAACGGGAGTGGAATTGACTCGCTCAGAATGGTCCTGTAACGTCATCAAGAACCTGTCATGCGCGCAAGCGAGAGCCGCGAGCGCAGCGACGGCCCCCTAGTTCCACGGATTCCACATCGCAGGGGAACCCTAACCGATTTTTTCGCTGCAACCGGCAGAGCGCGCGGAGCCAACGCAGGCGAAGCAAGAGGAGACGACAATGGGATTTGCCACGAACGCGATACACGTCGGGCAGGAACCAGATCCCGCCACGGGTGCGATCGTTGCGCCAATCTATCAAACCTCGACGTACGTGTATGAGGAGTTGGGAAAAAACAAGGGTTACGACTACGCGCGAACGAATCATCCAAACCGGAAGGCGCTCGAGCGGACGGTGGCAAAGCTCGAGGGCGGCCACAGCGCGTATGTGTTTACATCGGGAATGGCGGCGATTGACGCCGTGTTTCGTTTGTTCCGCCCGGGAGACCACGTGGTGCTTTCCGAAGCGGTCTATGGCGGCGTGTATCGTTTGTCGACACAGCTGTTGGTGCATTTTGGACTGGAATTCAGCTTTGTCGATACGTCGATTCCGGCCTGCGTGCTTTCGGCGATGCGTCCGAATACGAAATTGATCTACATCGAGACGCCAACGAATCCCACGATGCGCGTGACGGACATCGGGGCGATTGCAAAGCTGGCGAATGAAAGGAACGTGACCCTGGCTGTGGATAACACGTTCCTGAGCCCCTATTTGCAGAGGCCGATTGAGCTGGGGGCGCAAATCGTCGTGCATTCGATGACGAAGTATTTGAACGGGCACAGCGATTCGACCGGGGGAGCGGTCGTGCTGACGCGGCCGGACGACGCGGAAAAGATCTACTTCATACAACGGTCGGCAGGAGCGGGGCTGGCGCCGATGGATTGCTTTTTGACCTCGCGCGGGATCAAGACGCTGGCGATTCGCATGTTGCAGCACAATGCGAACGGAATTACCGTGGCGCGGCATCTGGATGCGCATCCGAAGGTCAGGAAGACGTACTATCCGGGACTGCCGACGCACCCGCAGCACGAGCTTGCCCGGCGGCAACAAAAAGGACCTGGAGCGATGCTGGCCATCGACCTAGGCTCGCTGGAGGCCGCGCGGAGATTCTTGAATCAGCTGAAGTTGTGCTCCTTGGCGGAAAGTTTGGGCGGAGTGGAGACGCTGATTTCGCTGCCATCGCAGATGACCCACGCGTCGATGCCAAAGGAAGTCCAGGAGCGGATTGGAATCACAGAAGGATTGGTGAGGATTTCGGTGGGGATCGAAGACGTGGAAGACATTATGGCGGATTTGGATCAAGCGTTGTTGTATGTGTGAGAATTGGTGAATGGTGACTGGTGACTGGGCGTCTGATCACACGCGGTCAATGCGGACGTGGCGAGCTTTGTACCTCCGCGAGGCCTTATTCGGAGCGGACCGTGAGCCGAAGTTACTTGCCTAGGGCGCAGGCTTTGGTTAGCATCCAGTTATGAATTATCGGTTCTCTGCGCTCATTACAAAGGACAATGATTTGTATGTCGCGCGTTGTCCCGAGTTGAGCGTGACCTCACAAGGGACGGACGTCGAGTCCGCTCGCGCCAACTTACGCGAGGCAATTGAGCTGTACATTGAGACGTGGGGTGCTCCCGACGGCCGATCCGCCGAAGCACCAGATTTTTGGACGACGGTCGAAGTTTCCCGCTGAAATGCCGAAGCTGCCAAGCGTCTCCGGAGAGCGCGTGGTTAGCGCGCTGAAGCGAGCTGGCTTTGTTGAGCTGCGACAAAAAGGCAGCCACATTTCCTTAGAAAGGAAAAGCGAAGGGCAAACCTGGAGAACTGTGGTCCCGATGCATTCCGAGCTGGCAAAGGGAACTCTCTCCGACATCCTCAAACAATCTGGCCTAACGCTCGACGAGTTTCTGGGACTATTGTGAAAGCAGCTCGAACGGTTCAGCTAGGTGTTTTGGTCGAGCCAGTCGAGGTAGGGTTTGGAGCCGGACGCGATGGGTAGGACGAGAAATTCGGGCAGTTCGTAGCTGTGGAGGCGCTTGACTTCCCTTTCGAGGGCACCGAGGCGGCGCGCGGTCGTCTTGATGAAGAGCAAGAGTTCGCGGGCTTTTTCTACTTTTCCATTCCAACGATAGTGGGACTCGATGGGGCTGCGGAGGATGTTAACGCAGGCGGCGAGGCGCTTTTCTACGATGCTGCGGGCGATGAGTTTTGCCTGCATGGGATTAGCGCAGGTGACAAGGACGAGGCGGTAGTGGTCGGCAGCCTTCATTTGAGTTTCTCCACGAAATTCCCGTGAATGCTTTTGTCTTCGAGCGACTCAGAATAGAATACGACGTTATGAACGCATCCCCTAAGACGAATGGGTCGCCGATCAAGTTTGGGACATCCGGATGGCGAGGCTTGATCGCGGACGACTTCACGTTTGCGAACGTGCGGCTGGCGGTGAAGGCCATCGCGGAGCACGTCAAGAGCAAAGCAAAGAATCCGACGATCCTGGTGGGGTACGACACACGATTCTATTCGGAAGAGTTTTCGCAGCTCGCGGTGGCGATTTTGCAAGAGCACGGGATTCGAACACTGCTGTGCGAGACGTTTACACCGACGCCGGCGGTGGCTTACGAGATTCAGCGGCAGAAGCTCGACGGAGCCGTGAATTTCACGGCAAGCCATAACCCCGCGCAATATCACGGCCTGAAATTCTCATCGGCGGACGCGGGACCAGCGTTGCCGGAAGTGACGAAGGACATCGAAGCGCGCGTCGCGAAGCTGATTGCGAAGGATGGCCTGTTCCCCACGTCGCCGGCGGTGCCGTCCGGCGGAGTGAAGACGGAGAAAGTGAATCTTCGGGAAAATTATTTGAAGCGTTTGAACGAGTTGGTGAGATTCGAAACGCTGCGCAAGGCGAAGGTGAAATTCGTGACGGATGCTCTGCATGGCTGCGGAGCGGGATATCTGGACCGGGCGATGGAGGAGCACGGGGTGACGGTGCAGGCGATGCGCACAAACCGGGATTGCTTGTTCGACGGGACTGGGCCGGACGTGAGCGAAGAGAATCTGGCTCCGCTGCGCAAAGCCGTTGTGGATTCGGGCGTGGCAGCAGGATTGGCGACGGATGGCGACGCAGACCGTTTTGGAATGATCGACCGGGATGGAACGTGGATCCAGCCGAATCACATTCTGGCATTGATGTACGACTACCTTGTGGAAACGCGTGGATGGAAGATGCCGGCGGCGCGAAGCGTCGCGACTTCGCAGATGATCGACGCGGCGGCCAGAGTGCACGGGCAAAAGACGTATCAGACGCCGGTCGGATTCAAGTACATCGGGCAATTGATTCGCGAAGATAAGATCGCGCTGGGCGGAGAGGAGAGCGCGGGGCTTACGATTCGGGGGCACGTGCCGGAAAAGGATGGAATTCTGGCGTGCCTGCTGGTGGCGGAGATGATTGCGGCACGCGGTGCGTCGCTGGGCGAACAAATCCGGCAGCTGTTCAAAAAAATGGGAAGTGAATTTTGGCCAGTGCGCGAGAATCTGCACTTGAGCGACGATCAAAAGGCAAACACAGTAAAGAAGGTGGCGGTGGACGCTTCGACACTTTTGGGGCGGAAAGTTGTATCGACGGACCGGACGGACGGTGCAAAATTCTGTTTCGAAGACGGCTCGTGGATGTTGCTGCGGCTGTCGGGAACGGAACCGTTGCTGCGCGTGTACGTGGAAGCGAATAGCGCGGCTGCTTCCGCGAAGCTGGCGAGCGAGGCGAAGAAGTGGGTATTGGAAAGCTGAAGAAGAAATTGAAGGAAGAGTCCTTCGAAGAAAAGCTGAGGCCGCTGGTGCGGCAGTACGGCAGCGGGCTGCTGGGCTTGCTGCTACTGGTGATGGTCGTTCACGATATTTTCGGGACGCACGGATTCCTGGCGATGAGACGGACGCAGAACGAAATCACGAAAGTGAAAGCCGATCTAGAACAACTGAGCAAAGAGAACGAGGCATTGGAGCAAGAAACGAAGGATCTGAAGAGCGACCCACGCTTGATCGAGAAAATCGCGCGGGATGATCTGGGGTTGGCACGGCCAGGCGAGATCATTATTCGCATTCCGCAGGATCAGCAACCAGACCAGACCCAGGCCCCCACGACAAAACATTAGGCTTGCGCAGGGCTAGTTCGAATTCCAAGAAAAACTAAAGTTTCAGGCGGGCGACGTCACAGCGGCGAGTTGCTGAGACCTCGCGCGCCGATTCTTCCAACTGGTGCGCAGGAGGGACAAAAGGACCATAGCTAGAAATATGATGAGGAGCCCCTCGGTGGCTTGCATAACAGTGGTCCGGCGTTTGGGAAGAATGGAGAAGCGGCCGTAAACAAATTCGATGTGCACCCAGTAGACGAGAAGAGAGGTCTTTCCGAGCTGGATAATGGGGCTGAAGGAGATTTGCGCGAAGCCCCAGCGGCACCAGGCGTAAACGAGCGACAGGATGACGAGAAGTATGCCGCAACGAAAGAGAAAGAAATTCGGGCTGGTGTGCCAGTAGTCGTAGACGGAATAGAGTTTGAGGCTCGAGGAATCGAGGAGGATGGAGAGTAAGCAGGCAAGAATACCGACCACGCCCAAGGCGGCGAAGAATAAGTCCTCGTTGCGCTTGGCGGTTTGAGTGAAGAGGAAGAAACCGACGGCAAGTCCGGCAAATGCAAAGGCGGACCAAGGGAAAAGCGGAAACAACCAATGTTGCGGGATGCCGAAGGTGTGGACGCCGTTGATGTACGACTCGAGTGGCCAGGGGAGCCAGTCCAGGCGATGGGTGGTCCAGAGAAGTGGAGTGGCTAAAGAGACGGAGGCGGAAGCGAACAATGCGAAGAGGATGCCGCGATTGCGGGAGGCTGGAATGGAAAGTGGCTCCGGAACTTGTGCGGATGGGCGAACGGCGCTGAGCCAACAGAGAACGCCCATGAGCATCATGGAGAGGCCAAGAATGTTGAGGATGTCGACGCGGAGAAGGTCCGTCCAGGGAGACCAGCGGTAGCCGAGAGCGTATTCCTGAATGCGGAAGAGAAGGCCGAGAGCGAAAATCTCCGCGCCTCGAGAAATCGTAGTTCGGGCGATCTTGGCGGTCGTGGCACCTTTCTGGCGAAAACGTTCGATGACAAGGGCGAAGGAAATGCCGGAAAGAAAAAGAAAGAGCGGCGCGGGAAGCGTGCCGCCCAGCTGAGACCAAGAGTAGACGGCAGATTTACGAGCAGCGGGACTGAGCCAGGAGTCGTAGCAATGCGTCTGAAACATGAGGACGCAGGCGAGTCCGCGCATCCAGTCGATATATGCGAGGCGTCTCATGACGCGCGCACGGAGTGCAGAACGAAATTAAGGCAGGCGCCTCTTCGCGCGAGGAGCGATCGAGAGCTGATGTGGGAACTCATGGCTGTGCGCTACAATCTTTCCTCCCTATTGTGATTTTAGGGCCGTGAAAATGCCAGCGGCGCGCCAACTCGGAGTGCTACCCACGCTCGGTTTGTGGGCTGGGCTGTGCCTGACAGGAACGTTATATGCGACGTGGCAGGGCTATGGCGGGCGAAACTTCGCGGCGACGTTGACGGTTTTCGCGTTCTTTTTTTTGGTGATGCTGCTTTTCGCGGCGCGCGGTGTGGGCGAAGGTTTGGCGGCGCAATTCGGCGTGGCGGGCGGATTCTTATTGGGGTCCGCTTTGTTTGTGGCCTACCTGATTTACGCGCTAGGGACAGGCACGTTTGAGATTTTGCGCGTTGGAACGGTGGCGATTTTCGTGTATGTGCCGCTGGCATTGGCGGCGTCGGCGGAGCGCAAACCTGCAGGAGCGTGGCAAGATTTTCTAGTGCTGGCGGGGGTGTGGGTAGCGGTGAAGTTTGGGCCGTCGCATTTTGTGTGGCCATATCCGAGCGCGCGGCTGGCGTATGTGTTCACGGTGATGCTGGCGGTGAATGTGGCGCTGGCTGCGTTTGTTTTGGTACGACGCGTTGACGGAGTCGGATATTCGATCGGGTGGGGGCGGCGCTGGGGATTTTTTGTAGGCGGAAGCTTTCTCGTGTTTGCGTGCATCGCGATTGCGTTGGGGACGGGGATGCGGTTCATCGCGTTCGCCCCACAATGGCATGAGGGGCCGTCATTGGTGCTTACTTCGCTGGGGATTTTGTTCTTTACGGCGTGGCCCGAGGAGTTCTTGTTTCGCGGATTGCTGCAAAATATTTTGTCGAAGGCGTCGAAGAGCGACCTGGCCGGGTGGTGGACGGCTTCGGTGCTGTTCGGATTTTCGCATATAACCAATCTTGGTTTTCCGAACTGGAGGTACGTGATTCTGGCGTCGATCGCTGGAATTTTCTATGGCTGGACGTGGCGCAAGACGGGGTCGATCTTTGCGTCGGCAATTGTGCATGCGCTGGTGGATGTGAGCTGGCACTTCTTGTTCCGGACGATGTAGCCGGAAGGATGTTGCGCGGATTGGAAGGCGAATCTGCGTGAAACGAGGACGCGAACGACGCGTCTATACCTTGGACAGTCTCGGACTCCGGGAACATCTGCGTGTTTCAAACGTATTCTCTGTCAGGGGGATTTCCATGGAAACGCTGTGGCAGGACGCACAATTCGCGCTTCGAATGATGCGCAAGAATTTGGGCTTCACAACGGCGGCGGTGCTCTGCCTGATGCTGGGGATTGGGGCAACGACGGGAATCTTCACCGTGGTGAACGCCGTGCTGCTGCAGCCGCTTCCGTACGCGCATCCGGAACAATTGATTCGCGTCTACACGGAGTTTCCGACGTTCCCAAATGGCGGGCTGCACAGATTTTGGACTTCAGGACCGGAGTTTCTGGATCTTAAGCGGGATACGCATTCCTGGGCGTCGCTGGATGCATGGGTCAGCGGGGGCGTAAACCTCGCGGGAAATGCCGAACCGGTCCGGGTGACGGCGGCATTTGTGAGCGGCGGATTGCTGGATTCGCTGGGAGTGTCGCCTACGATGGGTCGACTGATCGGGCCTTCGGATGATGTGCCGGGGGCAAATGTTGTCGCGGACATTTCATACGGCACATGGCAGAGCGATTTTGGGGGCGACCCGAAGGTCGTGGGGCGAGAGACACGGCTGGACGGGCGCAAGTGCAACATCATTGGCGTGATGCCCAGGGGATTTCAGTTTCCGCCGGGAGAGCAGGACCCCGCACAAGTTTGGGCCGCCTTGCAGCTTGACCCGGCAAATCCAGGAGGACGGGGATCTCACAATTATTATTTGCTTGGGCGTCTGAAACCGGGTGTGACGCCAACAGAAGCGCAGGGTGAGTTGGCTTCGCTCGTGCAGAGTTATGGCGAGACTCGAGCACCGCACACGCACAGCTTCGACCCCAAGAATCACACGATCGTGAGCTTTCCGCTGCAGGCGGAGGTGGTTGCCAACGTGCGGCCAGCGCTGCTGGTGCTGTTGGGAGTTGTGGCGTGTGTGCTGCTGATTGCGAGCGTAAACGTCGCGAACTTGTTGCTGGCACGCGCAGAGGCACGGCGCAGAGAGATTGCGATTCGAGGAGCACTGGGGGCCAGCCTCGGAAGGTTGGCAAGGCAATTCGTGACGGAGGGTGTGCTGCTTGCGCTGTGCGGGGGAGCACTCGGCATCACGCTCGCGTATGCGGGAGTGCGGCTGGTGCAATTGACCAACGCAGGCGGAATTCCGCGGGCGGATGAAATTGCGGTCGATTGGCGCGTGTTGGTGTTTACGCTGGCTGTGAGCGTGATTACGGGAATCCTCTTTGGGTTGGCGCCCCTCGCGACGTTGTTCGTGAGCGGCATTTCCGAATCGTTGAAAGATACAGCAGGAAGCACGACGGCGGCCGCTGGAGCGCAAGTTTTCCGCGGTGGACTGGTTGTGCTCGAGCTAGCGATGGCTCTACTGCTCTTGATTGGATGTGGCTTGATGCTTCGCGCGTTCTGGAAGCTGCAAGAAGTGCATACCGGACTGCGCCCCGACAATGTGGTTACGATGCGGATTTCGCTGCCGAGTGGAACGTACACGGACCCGGCGAAGATGACCGATTTCTGGACGCGGCTGGATGAACGGCTGACGAATCTGCCGGGGGTGAAATCGGCCGCGCTGGTTTCCGGATTGGCGCCGATGCGTCCGCCCAACATGAACGACACGGATATTGAGGGTTTCGTGCAGACGAAGGACGGACCCATCCAGAATGTGGATTTTTATCAAGCAGTGAGCAAAGACTACTTTGCAGCGATGGGAATCCGTCTGATGGATGGGCGATTGTTTGACGAGCGAGATGTGCAAGACGCGCCGCCGGTGGTGATCGTAAACAAGACGATGGCGCTCACATTCTGGCCGCATCAAAATCCAATCGGCAGGCGTGTGCGTCCCGGGAACTCCAAGGATTGGGCCACGGTCGTCGGAGTGGTGGACGACGTGAAGAACGCCGGCCTGGACCGTCCAGCGGGCACGGAATTGTACTTGCCATACCGACAGCCGGCAGCGGCGGGCGGCTCGGAAATGTTCGTAGTGCTTCGCGCGCAAGGCGGAGAGGCGGAATCACTGGCGGGTGAAGTTCGGCAACAAGTGAATGAGATCGACCCTTCGCTGGCGATTGCGGACGTGCGCCTCATGGACGATGTACTTTCCAGGGCGCAAGCACGGCCAAGATTTCTGACTTTGCTGCTTTCGCTATTTTCCGTGGTGGCGCTGGCCATCGCGACGGTGGGGATTTACGGCGTGGTTTCCTATTCCGTGGCGCGGAGGACCAAGGAATTTGGTCTTCGAATGGTGATGGGGGCGCAGACGGGCGATGTGCTCGGATTGGTGATGAAACAAGGCGCTGGAATGATTGGCATGGGAGTTGGAATCGGTATAGTGCTGGCACTCTTTCTCACCAGGTTGATGGCGAGCTTGTTGTTTGGAGTTACGTCGAGCGACTTGCCAACTTTTCTCAGCGTGACGGGAATACTCTTTGGAGTTGCGCTGGCCGCATGCTACATACCGGCGCGAAGAGCGACGAGAGTAGACCCAATTCAAACACTGCGGTACGAGTAATCGAGCGACATGTGTGCCGCGCTGGTCGCCACGGACCGGAGACTATCCGGAAGTGTTTAGGACAACGTTGCAGCGACCGGCGGGAAGAACCTCAGACGTAGGATCTATCTGAGACTTGATAGTAGCGATGGAAGCCCCAGAATCGTGAATCGCAGTCTTTGCAACGGTACGGCCAAACAAAGGCTAGGCGGAACCAGATTCGTTCCACAAAACCCTTCCTCTTGGATCTCCGGACGGACTTACCCTCGCAAACTGGGCATGAGCTGATGGCCTTAGCAAAAGTGAGATGCACGAGAATCCTCCCCTTTCGTCGCGTGATATTTAATTATGAAGAGAGCGCAATGGACCGGCAGCGAAGGGACGGAAAGGATGTGCGCTGCTGATATCCTGACATGAAGTACAGGCAATCCTGGATGGACGATACCTTCAAGGTAATGAAATTCGCCTTGACCGCGCGGAGAGATTCCCCAAAGAATAGGTTTTTCCGAGAGCTATGGAACTGGGGCAAGGGATTTGGAAAAAACCACGTGCTATTAGAAAGATTTAATTCCGGAAGCGTAAAGAAATTCGGAATTTTGCCGATGAAGTGTGCGAGGTGAACCATGTCCGTGCATTCCATCCAAAGCAGCCAGGCTACCGTCGAAAATCTGGCCGTATCGCAAGCACAATCGGCTGAAAAGCAGGCGAGCCAAAGCGAGGCGATTCCTGTCGACAAAGTTACGATCAGCGCAGCGGCACAGGCCAAACAAACGGCCGCTTCGATTGGAGCCAATCCCGATCACAGCGGCTAGTAAGCGCCGAAACCACAAACCAACATCCTCAGAAGAGTTTACGCCGCATCGTGGACGCGGATTGCGAATGGCAATCGTCATCTACCTTGCGGCTTTTTCTATCGCAAAAGTCGATAACAAGGAAAGCCGTAGCAACTCACTCGGATCAAACAACTCCACAGGACGACTCGCGTGAAGGTGCCACCTGACTTTTGCCGGTGCAAGGGGCATACTGGCCGGGCAGCGGGAAGTCTTTGTACGTTGCAGTGACTCGAAGCGGTCCAAATTTATCAGCAAAAGAGAGGACAGCAATGAATGAGTTGACAGCGGAAAACGTGATGTTCTTGCTTCACGGCGTGTATCTACCGACGTTGAAGCTGGAGAGCCAAACAACGAAGAGAGTGATCGAGGCGGTCCCGTCAGATAAAGGCGAATACAGGCCGGATCCCATTTCGATGAACGCGATCGAACTCGTGAGGCATATCGCGGCCGCGGATGTTCGTTTTCTGAACACGGTCATTCAAGGACAGTTCAGCACGGCCGCGGTCATTCCAGATGGCCTGAAGACGCCAATGGAAATTGGGGCTTGGTACGAACAAGGTCACGCGGCTAGTTTGGAAGGACTGGCAAAGCTGGCGAGCGACCAACTGACGAAGACCGTCGATTTTCGGGGGCTGTTCCAGAAGCCAGCGATCCTGTTCCTGCCGCTGGGACTGCACCACACGATTCATCATCGCGGGCAATTGAGTGCGTATCTGCGGAGCATGGGAGCGAAGGTGCCCTCGATTTACGGCGAGAGCTACGATGCAGAACAGGCCCGAAAGGCAGCACAGGCTTAGAAATTTACTTTCGTCGCAAATTTTATTGCAGACGCTCACGGATAAACTGCAACTTGGGTCAGTTTTTCGTGTTATATAAATAGCTGACCCCAAAAGCCCCGACCTCCCCAGAGGTTCGCCAGCTGATTGCCCTAAGGTCAGCGAAAGAACGAAACACGGTAGCAGCTAATCCCAAGGAGGATTAAACAATGTTCCGAATAAAGGAATATCTGGGGCCCCTGTTGCTGAGCGCCGCGATGCTGGCGCCGGTGCTTACGAGTGGCTGTGCGGCCAGAGTGGGCTATTACGATTCGTATCACAACGACTACCACCGTTGGAATTCGGGAGAAGAAGGCTATTACCGAACTTGGCTGGGAGAGAGGCACTATGAATACCGCGATTTCAAGAAGCTGAACGCGGACCAGCAGCGCGACTATTGGAACTGGCGCCACGAGCACTATCCCAACCACTAACTTTTGCCAATTGAATCCGAAAAAAACGAAACCGGGGAGACGCGATGCAAAAGGTCTCCCCGGCTTTTTTGTGGGTTGCACAGAGCGACATACGGCGCAAAGGAATGGCTTTCGCCTGAACTTGGGGCGTGCTATTAAGAGAGTGTAATTCCCCCTTCCGCTTGAAGATATCGTACGGGAGACGATTAGGCGCTCCCGGCGGAAAGCTGAGCGATGAAGAAGAAGCGGCTGGGGGAAGTCCTGTGTGAGCGCGGCCAGATTTCTGCCGCCGACCTCAAGAAAGCCCTCCAAGAACAACAAGGAAAAGTAATTCACCTCGGCGAACTGCTGCTGCAGCGGAAGCTCGTTTCGAGGAAAGACCTGGCCGGAGCTTTGGCGGAGGTGTCCGGCGTCGAGTATGTGGATTGCCAAAAATTGGAGCCATCGACTGACATTTTGAGACTGATCCCTGTGGCGCTCGCGAGGCGTTGCCGCGCGATTCCGATGGAGTTAAAGGAAAAAACGCTCGCCGTCGTGATGGCAGAGCCACAAAACCTGCATCTGGTGGATGAGCTTCGCTTCAAAACAGGGCTGAAGATCGTCGCAAGGTTCGGTTTTATGGGCGAGGTGACGGCGTCACTCGAACGATTGTACGGGACGCCGGATTCGACACCGGAAGCTGTCCAAGTCGCGGACGACACGACAGGGATGGAATTCATCTCTTCGAGTTCGCAGGAACGCAATGTCGAGGCGATGCGGGAAATGCAGATCGAACTGCAACAAAAATCGAAGACTACGCCCGCGGTTCACCTGGTCGCGACGATGATCAAGGCGGCTGTCGCAAAGAAGGCAAGTGACATCCACATCGAGCCACAACAAAACGAAACGGCAGTGCGTTTTCGCGTCGACGGGATACTTCGCGATTACCAACGGATTCCGCGAGCCCTGCAGAACACGGTCGCCTCGCGCGTCAAGATTCTCTCCGATATGGACATAGCCGAAAGGCGCGCTCCGCAAGATGGACGATTCCTAGTGAAAATCGCGGGGCGCAGAGTCGATTTGCGCGTCTCTACCTTACCGACCCAGTACGGTGAAAAGGTTGTGATGCGATTGTTGGAGGGCGAGTCGCCCTTGAGAGATTTTTCAGCGCTGGGGCTTCCGCCAGAAATCGCGGACGCGCTGAGAGAGACAGTGCGGCTTCCACAGGGGATGCTGCTGGTAACTGGACCAACGGGTTCGGGTAAGAGCACGACGCTGTATTCGTGCTTACACCTGATCCGGCGTCCAGCGGTCAATATTGTCACGGTAGAAGATCCGGTGGAGTACGTCCTGCCCGGACTCAACCAGGTCCAGGTCAATGCGAAGGCTGGCCTAACGTTCGCAAGTTGCTTGCGCTCGGTCTTGCGGCAGGATCCGGACGTAGTGATGCTGGGAGAAATTCGAGACACGGAAACGGCCGAGATTGCAGTGAAAGCGGCGCAGACCGGCCACTTTGTGCTCTCCACCCTGCACACTAATGACAGCATTTCGGCGGTTACGCGGCTGCTCGATCTCGGAGTGCCGGGATATCAAATCGGGAGCGCGTTGAGCGCCATCATCGCACAGCGGCTGATTCGCCGACTCTGCCCGTGCCATTACTCGTCGGCGCCAACCGATGAGTACATCAATACGGTGATGTCTGCCGGCATGATGGAGCCACCGGAAGTGCAAAACGTATCGAACGGGTGCGATGCGTGCGACTTCACGGGCTACCGCGGGCGCATTGGGATTTACGAGATGTTGCGATTCAACGACGCACTCAGGCAATCGGTGCGGACGGGAAATCACAACGACCAGATGAGGATCCTGGCGCGTCAAAACGGAATCAAGTTCATGCAAGAGTACGCGCTGGATTTGGTGAGAGAGGGACTGACAACGTTTGAGGAAGTGCAGCGCGTCGTCGCCTTTGGCCAAGCATCCACGGAAGCATGCGGTTCCTGTGGGCGCGAACTCTCTCCGAGTTTTGCGTTTTGTCCATTCTGCGGAATCAAGCGCCACTCCTGGCATTTGCAAATGCCAGTGCAGAGAGCCGCAGACAAACGCGAGGCGGTCAACGAATGACTGAGAACCGAAAAATACAATCAGGACCACCAGGAGCACGGAGCAGCCCCCGTGTTCACAGCCTGCGAGAAATCGCCATCGCCTACGAAGGTCAAGACGAGCAAATTGTGGTGAAGCCGCCGAACCTCAGCAAACGCGGGATGTTCATCAACACTAGCCGCAGCTTTCCGGAAGGGGCCGTCCTGAATTTGCGATTCAGTCTGGTCTTAACGGGCGCGGAGATCCAAACACGAAGCGAAGTGCGCTACTGCCAACCGGGGGTAGGAGTGGGGGTAGAGTTTATCGGGCTTCCCGCCGAAGCGATGAAGATGATTGAGCGAGAGATCGAGATGAGCGACGGGGAACAGTTACGCGCCCGGCCACGCAGGAGACTTGGAAAAACTGCGACGAGGAGCGCGCGGTAGCGCTAACTGTCAGCGAGATCGAGTCAAACATAACGGCCAGGAGCGTCGTTTCGGCTTCCGGAACTCTTAGGCCGCGAAATTATCGAACCACGCCAGACATAGGGGAAGAAGCGGAAGCATACAAGCGCTTCGGCATACGTCCGGCGAGCCACGCTTTGCGTCCCGCCGAGACCGCTTCGCGCATCGCCTCCGCCATGAGGACGGCATCTGCGGCCTCGGCGATCGCAGTGTTCATGAGGATGCCGTCCGCGCCTAATTCCATGGCGACAGCAGCATCGGAAGCTGTGCCAACGCCTGCGTCCACGATCATGGGAACCTCGGTAATGCGCTCGCGGAGAATTCGCAGATTCGCCGGATTTTGAATACCGAGACCCGAGCCAATAGGAGCGGCGAGTGGCATGACCGCGGCGGCGCCCGCGTCGATCAGCTTGCGGGCGGCAATCAGATCGTCGTTCGTATAAGGCAACACAACGAATCCTTCCTTCACAAGGACACGTGTGGCCTCGATGAGTTGTTCGGTATCGGGAAAAAGCGTTTGCTGATCGCCAATCACTTCGAGCTTGACCCAGTTGGAGAGGCCGACTTCGCGGGCAAGGCGGGCGGTGCGAATCGCTTCGTCGGCGGTGTAGCAAGCGGCCGTGTTTGGCAGGATGAACATTTTCTCGCGGTCGATGTAATCGAGAAGAGATTCCTTCGAACGGTCGGTGAGATTTACTCTCCGAACGGCGACAGTGACCATGTCCGCGCCAGATGCGGCATGGGCGCGGGCCATTTCCTGAAAGTTGCGGTATTTGCCTGTCCCTACAATGAGACGAGACTTGAACGCGCGGCCTGCTATGACCAGATCATCGGACATTAGTAGTTCCCCGCTCAGATTTTAGACCCACCGCACGCTGGCGACAAATCCGATGGCCGGGGATTCCTTCGGAGGCTCCCAGTGAAACCGCCAAGAAAAGAATGGGGCGTTTCAAAACGGCGCCGCCCAGTATAGACTTCCAAGCAGGATTCGTTTTGGGGTGGGACTCCGACAGGCCTTTCTGTTGAACAAACAGCTGGAAGATTGATGAGGATTTTTGCGTTCAAGTCTATAGATTTGCGATCTCAATTTGACTGGACTGCCGGGATGTCTGCAAATCAGCGATATATGAAACTTCGGGGGAACGATGCGAATTAGAACGACGATTTTTATTCTGTTGGCGGCTGTTTTTGCTGCGGCAGCTCAGGCGCGGAGCAGCGACATCGACATTCCGTTTCAAAAATTCGTTTTGGACAACGGCCTGACCGTAATCGTTCATGAGGATCACAAAGCGCCGATCGTGGCGATCAACGTCTGGTATCACGTTGGTTCAAAAAACGAAAAGCCCGGCAAGACAGGATTCGCGCACCTCTTCGAGCATTTGATGTTCGGCGGGAGTGAGCACTCGCAGGGCCGTTACCTTGATGGCATGGAGAAGATCGGCGCGACGGATTTGAATGGCACGACCAACAACGACCGAACCAATTACTTCGAAAACGTGCCGACTTCCGCGGTGGACTTCACGCTGTGGATGGAGTCTGACCGCATGGGATATCTGCTGGGCGCGTTGGATCAGAAGACGCTCGATCTGCAGCGCGGCGTCGTGCAGAACGAAAAGCGGCAGGGCGAGAACCAGCCTTACGCAGTATCTGAACAATTGATTACGCAAAATACATACCCCGCGGGGCATCCTTATTCGTGGACCGTGATTGGCGATATGGCGGATCTCAACGCTGCATCCATGGATGATGTCAAAGAGTGGTTCAAGACGTACTACGGACCATCGAATGTGACGATCGTGCTCGCCGGCGACATTGACGTCAAAACCGCGAAAGAAAAAGTCGAAAAGTACTTTGGAAACATTCCTGCGGGTCCGCCAGTTGCTCATCAAGAGGTATGGATCGCGAAGATGACCGGGGCGCACCTGCAAATCGTTCAGGACCGAGTGCCGCAGGCCCGAATTTACAAAGTTTGGAACATTCCGCAGTATGGCTCCGCTGATGCCGACTATCTCGACATGGTGAGCGACGTTCTGAGTGTCGGCAAAACATCCCGATTTTATAAGCGGTTGGTGTACGACGATCAGATCGCTACAGACGCGCGAGCTTTCATTGACCTGAACGAAATTGCAGGACAGTTCTATGTCCAGGCAACGGCGCGTCCGGGTGAAGATCTTGCACAGGTGGAAAAAGAATTAGATGAGGAGCTGGCACGTTTTATGAAGGATGGTCCGACCGCTGAAGAACTCGCTCGCGTGAAGGCACAAAATGAAGCGAACTTTGTTCGTGGAATCGAGCGTATCGGCGGGTTTGGCGGGAAATCCGACCGCTTGGCACAAAGCCAGGTTTTTCTGGGAAGTCCGGACGCGTATAAGGTTTCGCTCAAAAGAGTGCGGGAAGCCACGGCGGAAGACTTGAAAGCGGCCGCGAATCGCTGGCTTTCCGACGGAGTCTATGTGCTCGACGTCCTTCCCTTCCCGGACTACAAAGTTGCGGCTAATGGAGCAGACCGATCGAAACCTCCTGAAATTGGCACTCCGCCCGAACTGAAACTTCCCAAACTGCAACACGCGACGCTTTCCAACGGCTTGAAAGTGATTCTGGCGGAGCGGCATGAGATTCCGTTGGTGGATTTCTGGCTTAACGTTGATGCTGGCTATGCCGCCGACCAGTCTGCGTTGCCGGGAACAGCCAGCATGGCGATGGCGTTGCTTAGCGGTGGCACCAAAACCCGCACTGCTCTACAAATCAGCGACGAGCAGGAATTGCTTGGGGCACGTCTTTCCGCTCGTTCGAATCTGGATCTTTCGGTTGTACAACTGTCGGCACTCAAGTCGAAACTCGATCCATCTCTTGATCTGTTCGCGGACATGATCCTCAACCCGGTTTTTCCGGCGGCGGATTTCGACCGCCAACAGAAACTCCAGCTTGCGACGATTCAGCGTGAGAAAAACACGCCAATCCAAATGGCATTGCGCGTTTTTCCCGGCCTTCTCTATGGCCCGGGTCATGCCTACGGAAATCCGCTGACGGGTTCGGGCACTGCTGCAAGCATCGAGAAGTTGACGCGCGAGGATCTCGTGAAGTTCCACGAAGTGTGGTTCAAGCCGAATCACGCTACGTTAGTCATCGCGGGTGACACGACACTTGCGGAAGTCACGCCCAAACTCGAAAAGCTGTTCGCGAGTTGGAAACCGGGGCAAACTCCCCAAAAGAATATTAAGAACGTTCAGCTACCTGAAAAATCCGCCGTGTACCTCATCGACAAACCGGGTGCGTTGCAATCGATCATCTTTGCCGGAAACATCGCGCCTCCGCGGGCTAATCCGGACGAGATTGCAATTGAGGCGGCCAATGATGATCTCGGAGGAATGTTCGGCTCCCGGCTGAACATGGATTTGCGCGAAGACAAGCACTGGTCCTACGGCGTACGGAGCCTTCTTTGGGACGCACGCGGCCAGCGACCTTTCCTCGCCGTTGCCCCCGTACAAACCGATAAGACGAAAGAATCTCTCGACGAGATGAACAAGCAATTTCGCGGGATACTGGGGGATCATCCTGTAACTGCCGATGAGCTCTCCAAAGTCCAGGCCAACGAAACGCTGAGCCTTCCTGGTTCTTTCGAGACGCTGAACGCTGTCGGCCAGTCCATGAACGACATCGTGCAATTTGGCTTACCCGAGGATTATTTCGAAACTTATGCAGGCAAGGTGCGAGCGCTTAAAGTGAGCGACATCGAAAACGGCGCCAAAGCCATCGTGCATGCGGATCACTTGATCTGGGTGGTTGTTGGCGACCGAGCGAAAATCGAACCGGGCATCAAAGAGCTAGGCCTGGGGGAAATTCGAATCCTGGACGCGGACGGAAAACCGATTTAAGGATTGCCGCTGAACTGGGCGGGCGATTTATCTTGTTGGATTCTTCAGCGGCAGAAGAGTGCTAGCGAGCTGATTGCGTTATTTTTGCATGATAGGACGAGGTTCAGCTACATCCGCGTAAAGCTGCTCGATGACGTCGCGATAGTGCTGCTCGACAACACGGCGTCTTAGCTTCAACGTAAACGTGAGGCTGCCGTTGTCGAACGTAAAGTCTTCCGGCAGTAAAACGAAGCGCTTGATGGTCTCGTATTGAGCGAGGTTGGCGGTGAGGCGATTGACTTCACCATCGATCAGCGCGCGCACAGAAGGGGCCGCGACCATTTCCTTGTTCGACAAGAATTTAATCCCCTGCTGTGCTGCTTTCGCTGCGACAGTCGTCGCGTTCGGAACGATAAGTGCTGAGACAAACTTTCGTTTGTCGCCGACGACCATGGCATTCAAGATAAACGGGCTGGTCTTAAGCGCGTTCTCGATGGGCTGAGGCGCGACAAATTTGCCGGCGGCAGTTTTTATCAGGTCTTTTTTGCGGTCTGTAATGAAGAGATAGTTGTCCTTGTCAAGGTAGCCGATGTCGCCCGTGCTGAACCAGCCGTCGGAGGTCAGCACCTCGCGGGTCGCGTCGGGTTTTTTGTAATAGCCCTGCATGACGCACGGGCCCTTGGCAAGAATCTCCCCATCTTCTGCGATGCGAAGCTCAACGTTGGCAATTGGCCTGCCTGAACTGCCCATTCGGTTTTTCGGATAGTTCGTCGTCAAAACGGGAGAAGTTTCCGTGAGACCATAACCCTGGTAAATCGGAACACCGACGGCCCAGAAAAATTCCGAGAGCTCTTTTGCAAGCGGCGCGCCACCTGAGAAGACGATCCGCAGCCTGCCGCCGGTGCCCAACCTGATTTTGGAATACACCAGTTTGTCCGCAAGCCTCCACTCCAGCTTCACGCCGATGCTTGCCTTTCCTTCGCCTGAACGCCAAAAAGCGGAGTGTCCCGCAACTTTCATGGCCCAATCAAAGATCTTTCCTTGAATTCCAGTCCGAACACTTCCCTGCTCCACGACGCGAGCGTAAATTTTTTCGAAGACGCGCGGCACCGCGGCCAATATCGTCGGGTGGATCTCCAGGAGCGCCTGCGCCACCTGTTCGACGGCCTCGACATAAGCAATCGTTACGCCATGGAACAGATTGGAATAGTCCATCATCCGGCCGTATACATGGGCCAGCGGAAGAAAAGAAATAGCTAGGTCCGTTTTCGAATCAAAATCAACATCGGCGCAAGAGTCGGTGACATTCGAACAGAAATTCGAATGCGTGAGCATGACGCCTTTCGGTTCGCCAGTCGTGCCGGATGTATAAATCAGCGATGCCAGTTGGCCAGGAAGAACCTGCGAAGCGCGAAGGCGGTATGCCGCAACATCTGCACCGCCTGAAGCGGCAATTAGCGTTTCGTAGCGAAGGGAATCCGCGGGAAGTTCTGCTTCGCAATCGGCAAGCACGACTTGTTCCAGTTCCGGGAGACTCGAACGGACGGCCTGCAACTTGTGCATCTGGGAAGCGCCCGCAGCAAACACAATCTTTGCGCCACAGTGTTTGAGAATGTAGGCGATGCGCTCCGGGGATTCGTTGAAATAGACGGGAACGGTAACGCCCCCGGCACCGGTGATAGCAAAATCGGCGATGTGCCATTCCGGCCGGTTGGCAGCGAAGAGCCCGACTCGGTCACCGGGCTTCACCCCAAGCTCAGCGAGGGCAGTGGAGAGCCCCGCGATGCGGCGCAGAAGCTCTTCCGATGAAATCGACTTCCAGCCATCGGCAGCGCGAAACATTTGCGCTCGCGGGTTTGGCAAGGAGTCGATCGCGTTTAGAAGTCGTGAAGGGAGCGTGCCGTAGCTCATCGGATGCCCTGACTCTACCCTAGGCTAATTCTCCATGCAATCGTGCCGCTCGCCGCGTCTAGCCTGTTATGGTGCGGAGCGCTGTGCTGCGTTAAGATGAAACGCGGAGATCTTTCGTGAGCGCCACGCTTTCCGGAACCGTGACGGATCAAGGTTTGTCCAAAGGCCCCTTTCGCGCAGCGCGCGGAGCGCAGCTTTCCTGCAAGGGCTGGCAGCAGGAAGCGGCGTTGCGCATGTTGATGAACAATCTCGACCCAGAGGTGGCCGAGAAACCGGAAGACTTGGTCGTTTATGGTGGCACTGGCAAAGCGGCGCGCAACTGGGAATGCTTTCACGCCATTGTCCGGTCGTTGAAAGCGCTGGAATCCGACGAGACACTCCTCGTTCAATCGGGGAAGCCCGTCGCCGTCTTTCGTACGCATGAGTACGCACCGCGCGTACTTCTATGCAATTCCAATTTGACCGGCCATTGGAACAACTGGGAAAACTTTCGAGAGCTCGATCGCGCCGGCTTGATGATGTACGGCCAGATGACAGCCGGCAGCTGGATTTACATCGGGACACAGGGCATTTTGCAAGGCACCTACGAGACGTTTGCGTCCGCGGCTCGAAAGCATTTTGGTGGTGACCTCGCCGGTAAGCTCGTTGTGACTGGCGGGATGGGTGGAATGGGCGGCGCCCAACCACTTGCAGCGACCATGAACGGCGCGGCATTTCTCGGGATTGACGTCGATCCGGAACGTATCAAGCGGCGTGTGAAGGGCGGATATTGCGATGTAATGGTGACAAGCCTCGATGAGGCTCTTCGCATATTGAAAAACGCTGTCCGCAAACGCGAAGCAACGTCGGTTGGGTTGGTCGGCAACTGTGCCGATTTAGTTCCTGAGCTTGCGAAACGGGGCGTCGTCCCGGATCTATTGACCGATCAGACGAGTGCGCACGACCCGATCGGCGGCTATGTTCCGAATGGACTGACTCTCGAAGCCGCGATCGAGTTGCGCAAAAAGGATCCTCAGGAATACCGCAAGCGTGCTTTGGCGGCGATGGCCGAGCACGTCCAAGGCATGTTGGACCTGCAAAAACTCGGCGCCATTACGTTTGATTACGGCAATAATATTCGGACGTTCGCGCACGAATATGGCGTTAAGAACGCTTACGATTTTCCCGGATTTGTGCCCGCATACATTCGTCCGCTCTTTTGCGAAGGCAAGGGCCCATTCCGATGGGCAGCGCTTTCGGGCGAGGCTTCGGACATCGCCCGAACGGACCAGCTCGTCCTCGAAATGTTTCCGCACGACGAACATCTAACGCGCTGGATTAAGCTCGCTCAAAAACGCGTCAAGTTTCAAGGACTGCCTTCGCGGATTTGCTGGCTCGGCTATGGTGAGCGCGATAAATTCGGCCTGGCGTTGAATGAGCTTGTCGCGCGAGGAGAAATAAAGGCGCCAGTAGTGATGGGCCGAGATCATCTCGATTGCGGATCCGTTTCTTCACCTTATCGCGAGACGGAATCCATGCTGGATGGTTCCGACGCGGTCGCCGATTGGCCACTACTCAACGCGCTCGTGAACACCGCAAGCGGGGCGTCCTGGGTTTCGATTCACAACGGCGGCGGCGTGGGCATCGGATATTCGCAGCACGCCGGGCAAGTCACTGTCGCCGACGGCACAAAAGAAATGGCAGCGCGCATTGAACGCGTGTTGACGAACGATCCCGGAATGGGCATCGCCCGCCATGTAGATGCCGGATATCCAGAAGCAATTGATTTTGCGAAGAAAACTTCCGTAAAAATTCCCATGCTCTAACGCATCTTCCGCACAAGCCTCCGCATCCTACGTAACGTAGTTCCGCAGGAGGAAACCATGTTTGTCATCTTAGGAGCCGCAGGAAACACAGGTAGTGTCGCCACGGAAGCTCTGCTGGCGAAGAAACAACCCGTACGAGTGGTGGGTCGCAACAAGGAACATCTTGCGCGATTTGCTGCTCGCGGTGCCGAAACATTTGTGGCGGACGTAACAGATTCCGCCGCGTTGGCCAAAGCCTTCAAAGGAGCGCGGGCGGTTTATGCGATGGTGCCGCCCAACATAACCGCTCCCGGTCCACGAGCCTACCAAACTCAAGTTACAAACTCGATTGCAAATGCCTTGGAATCGGCGAAAGTCACTCACCTTGTGTGCCTCAGCAGCATTGGAGCGGACAAACCGGACAAGTGCGGGCCGGTTACAGGCCTCCACGAGCTCGAACAAAGATTCAATCAGATCGCCCGCCTGAATGCGCTGTACTTGCGCGCCGGATATTTCATGGAAAATATCCTGCCTCAAGTAGAGCTCATCAAAAACCTCGGAAAGATGGTTGGACCGGTTCGAGCCGATCTTCCGCTGCCTATGATTGCTACTCAGGATATTGGGACTGCCGCGGCAGAAGCATTGCAAAAACTCGATTTCACTGGACACCAGGCGCACGAATTGCTTGGCCAGCGTGACCTCAGCTATTCCGAGGTTGCGAAGATCATAGGTGCAGCCATCAGCAAGCCGGACTTGACATATGTTCAGATACCCGCTGAGCAAGCCATCGAGGGGATGTCCCAAATGGGAATGTCTAGGAATTTCGCAACTTTGCTCATCGAGATGTGCGATTCACTGAACAATGACTACATGAAAGCGATGGAACCACGGTCAGCAAAAAATACAACCTCTACTTCGTATGAAGAATTTGTACGAAAGGTCTTCCTACCAGCCTACAAAGGACAGGCAGCTAAGGCTTAAAGAGCTTGAACAGGCGTTCTCGGTGCCTTGAGAGTGAGTTCCGATCGAGGCTAGGTTCGGAGCGAATCGAAAATCTGGGAGCGCCTGTTCCTGCTCGAACTGTGCACGAACTCCTTGTATCCGGCATAATACCGGAGCCTTGGCTAATCCCTTTCTTATCACGGGTGCATCACAACTTTTGACTCTGCGCGGGCGTGGCCCCCGACGTGGGACCGCGCTTGCAAATCTTGGCATCATCAAGGACGGCGCATTGCTGGTGCGCGAGGGCCGCATCACCGCTGTTGACTCTCGCGCAAAAATAGAGAGGCTGCCCGAAGCCGCGGCCGCAGAGAAACTGGATCTGGGCGGCCGCGTCGTTCTGCCAGGATTTGTCGATTCACACACTCACCTAATCCACGCCGCCAGCCGCGCCGAAGAATACGAACTGAAGATCGAAGGTGCTAGCTACGAGGAGATTGCCCGCAAAGGCGGCGGCATTTTGAACTCCGTGAGAAAGCTGCGGGCCGCGACTTCCGAAGAACTGAAACAACGGGCTCACAAAGCACTCAGGCTATTCGCGGCGTATGGCACAACGACCGTCGAGGCCAAGAGCGGCTACGGTCTGGATATACCGAGCGAACTAAAAATCTTGCGCTTGCACAAGGAACTGGCGGCGGAACAGCCGCTGGACATCGTTTCGACATTCCTTGGAGCGCATGTGGTTCCCGCCGAATTTCGTGGAAGCTCTGGCGGGCCGGAAAAATACGTCGAGATCCTAACTGAAAAGCTAATTCCTGAAATTGCTCGCGAAAAACTTGCGGAATTTTGCGACGTCTTTTGCGATCGAGGAGCATTCACGCGAAAGCAGTCCGAACATGTGCTAATTGGAGGCAAGCGACACGGTTTGGCCGCGCGCATCCACGCAGAACAGCTTACGCGCATGGGAGCGGCGCAACTGGCAGTTAGGCTTGGAGCCGCCAGTTGCGATCATCTCGAACAGATCAATTCTTCGGACATTGTGGCTCTGTCCAAATCACGAACGGTCGCCACGCTTCTTCCTGGGTGCGATTTTCATCTTGGCCTACAAAAGTATGCGCCCGCGCGCAAACTGATTGAAGCGGGGTCGATTGTCGCGCTTGCTTCAGACTACAATCCTGGGACCAGCCCGACCTTGAGCATGCCGATGATTCTGTCTTTGGCTTGCAATCAACTGCGGATGACTCCTGCAGAGGCTATCGCTGCCGCAACCGTCAACTCGGCATATTCGCTGCGGCGCGATGGGGACATTGGCTCGCTTGGGGTTGGCAAATTCGCGGACCTGGCCGTGTTCGATGTGGCCGATTACCGCGAAATTCCTTATTATTTTGGGGTGAACACCTGCTGGATGACCATCAAGCGAGGTGTCGTGGTTTATGCCGCAACCAAAGCCACAATCTAATCCGTCGAAGAAGCCAGTCAGAAAGATAAAAATACTGCAGCTAAAAAGGAATCAGCAGAAGTCCTTGCTTTCAGAGTATTTTTATCCATTCCTAGGGATTCTTTTCGGCCTCACGACGGTTCTCTTGATGGGGTTTGGTTTCCACGCTGACGAAGCGGCCGTGATCGGTCTTTGGGTTGCTGCGATCATCTTTTTCGTCCGGCAAGTGGTGCGTTTCGTGAAAAACGAACCGGCTCAGGCAAAACCCGACAAGAAAGAGAGAGAGCCTGTTCCGCAGCAGCCGAAGAAATACGTTCCTCCCGCACTGCCCAGAGTCAGCAAGGATTTTTCTCCAATGCCGCCTGCTGGCGACAAGAGATACCCTCCGCCGAGTCCCTTCATCAAGCCCCCCAAATAATATGCGTAGAGTGTCGCTCGCCGCTGTGGCAACTCTCACGGTCCACGAGTGGCTCCCGAGGCACAAAATCTCCTATGATGGACTGTGAAGCGCGAGGGATGGGTCTGCGATGAAACGGCTGATCGAGTGCGTTCCGAATTTCTCTGAAGGGCGGGACTCCCAGAAGGTTGACGCCATCGTCGCAGCAATGAGAGGCGTTTCCGGCGTTTATGTACTGGATCGCGAGATGGACGCCGATCACAACCGCTGCGTCATCACCTTGGCCGGCGAGCCTGATTCCGTCGCTGAAGCAGCCTTGCGCGGCGTCGGCAAAGCCCTGGAGTTGATAGATCTGACCAAACATACTGGGGCTCACCCGCGCGTCGGGGCGACCGATGTGGTCCCTTTCATCCCTATCGAGGGAGTCACCATCGAAGATTGTGTAGCGCTCGCGCGACGCACCGGACAGGAGATTTGGGCGCGCTACCGCATTCCGGTGTTCTTCTACGAATCGGCGGCGACGCGGCCGGACCGCACGAATCTCGAAAATGTCCGGCGCGGACAGTTCGAGGGCCTGCGCGAAGAAATGAAGCACAACATGGACCGTCAACCCGACGTCGGCGAACCGAAAGTGCACCCGACGGCCGGGGTTACCGTCGTCGGTGCGCGCAAATTCCTCATCGCTTATAACGTCAATCTGAACACTTCGGACATTGGCGTTGCCAACAAAATTGCGAAGGCCATTCGTTTTTCGTCGGGTGGCTTGCGCTACGTTAAATCCATGGGGGTGGAATTGAAGGCTCGCAACCTGGCGCAGGTTTCGATCAACCTCACGGACTTCGAGCAGACCCCCATGCATCGCGTCTATGAAATGGTCAAGCGCGAGGCTCAACGCTATGGCGCTGTGCCCGTGGGAAGCGAAATTGTCGGCTTGATTCCCAAGAAAGCTATCGAAATGGCCGCAGACTTTTTCCTTCAGTTGGAAAACTTCTCTCCAGAGCAAGTGTTTGAAAATAAGCTGGCGGCCGCGCTTGGCGGGGTGCCGCTCGAAACGGCTACGGACGGCAAACTGGCGGTTCTGGCGCGTCCTTTTCTCGATGCTGTGGCTGCACCTTTAGCAACCCCAGGCGGCGGTAGTGTTTCAGCTCTTGCAGGAGCTCTCGCGGCATCACTCGGCCAAATGGTCGCGGGACTCTCGCGAAAAAAGAAGTCGCAAGCCGCGTACGTCGACAAGCTCTCAGCGGAACTTGACGCATTGCGTCGTGCGTCAGACGACCTGTCGGAAGCGATTGACCGCGATGCCGCGTCCTTTAAAGCGGTCATGGCCGCGTTCAAATTGCCGCAAGGTGATGCGGAGGAAGCGCAGCAACGGGAACTCTCCATCCAAGCGGCCACCAAAGTGGCAGCGGAAATTCCGTTGGAGGTGGCGGAGCGAACCGTTGTCCTTTTCGAACGGCTGGGACAACTGGACGCTATCGCCGCGGCATCCATGAAGTCAGACTTGGAGGTAGCACGTCTGATGGCCGCTGCTGGGGCGCGCGGTGCTTTGGCGAATGTCGAGATTAATCTCGACGGGATTACGGACTCTGCGTTTGTGGCGCTATTCCGCGGAAGAGTTGCCTCTCTTCGCGACCGGCTGGGGAATACTCCCCGCACGACAACCGCGTGAAATGAATCGTTCATCGGCCCTTAAAAGGAGCATTCCATGAAACTCACCAAGAATTCAGCCCCGGCTTTGACTGGCTCGGCTTTGCAAAAGCTCGCGGCGATCGGTGTCCTGCTCGTGGCCGCACTTGTTCTCCCGGGCTTCGCTAGCGCAGGCACTCTTGGGGCAGACGTAATCGGGATGTTCCCCAAAGACGTCGGCGAATTTGGTTACGCCGACTTGAAGACAGCTCGCACGTTGAAATGGTTCCCGCAGTTGCGCGAACAACTCCTTCCCGAACGCTTCCGGCAGTTCGAAAAGTTTCTCGCTTCGACGGGCAACGATCCGAACACTCAAGTGGATGAGATCGCCTGGGCCCTCGTTGCAGAGGGCATAAGCACGAAGGCTGAAGGCACAGGCACGGATGCCGTGCCAACCGGTGAAGAGATGGTTGGCATAGCTCTTGGCAATTTTAACCAGGACGCGACGGCGGACTACTTCAAGAAGCAGAAACTTCCCACCGCAAATTTCCACGGCTACACGCTCTACGCTTTCGGCACGGGAACAGGGGCTACCGACTTATTTTTTGTCTTTATCGATGCGAGCACCGCCGCGTACGGTCACAAAACCATTCTTGAAAAAATGATCTCGGTGCGATTCGGCGACGAGGACGGACTCATTCGAAACGACAAGTTTTTCTCACTCATCAATGAAGCGAACACGGGCAGCGCGGTCTGGTTGGTGACCAATCCGGCTTACACGCGTCTCGCGATCCGGCAACTTGCCCCCGAAATCGAACAATTCCCCGAAGCGGCCAAGCTCGTGACCCGCATGCAAAACTCCATCATCAATGTGAATGCTGGTAGCGACCTCAGTGCAAAGGTTCAAGCAATCTGCGGTTCCACGGATGATGCCAATACCCTTGGCCAACTTCTGCAGGCAGGCTTTCTCTACAAACGGTACCAGGCCCAGAAGGACAATCCGGATCTTGCCGATCTCCTTAGTCAAGTCAGCATCACGCCCGGCGGCGACCGGGTGACTCTGCAGATGTCCTTGAGCGACGACCAAATGACCTCGCTCATCAAGCACAACACGTTTTCTTTCAAGATGTAAATTTCGGGAGAGCTTGTTGACGCTCAAATTGCGAAGCGCCGGAGCCGGTGGCGGTTTACGACGTCGGATCGATTTATTTTCCCATCGAACTTACGCGATGTGCGGGGCGTGCCCAAAATACTTCGTCAAGCGCGTGACCGCCAGTCCGTCGCGGGTCTCGAACTGAACGCGATCAACTCCTCCCAACGCACTGGATCCACCCATCTGTCCGGCAAAACCGGCAATTTGGTCCAATCCCACCGCAGGTTCGCCGTTCCCTTCATGGGCCACTGCGATCTCAATGCGATCCGCAAATAACGCGAGCGTCACAACAAGATGTGAATGGTCCCCGGCCAAATGCTCGAACGCCTCTCGGCATGCGGTAACAACGGAATGCTGTAACTCTGCCGCCGCCTCGCTCAGAATTCCCGCAGACTCTGCGAGATAGCGGGCAGCCCCGCCTGCCGCAGCCGCCAGCCGTGCATCAGGGTCAATCTGCAGCTCGATGCGTTTGCAATCAGCGCTCACTGTGACTGCCCGCGAGCGACACGTCGCAAGCTTCCCGGCAATCGGGGCAGTAGTACAAGCCGTCTGCGCAGAGCCTCACGTTTAGCTGCCCTTTGCAAATCGTGCAGTACCTATCACAATTGCATTGCCCTTCCGGTTTGTCACATTGAACGCACACGACGGGACCCTGCATAGGAGCCTCCAAGAAAACTGTACCTGACGCGGGCAGAAGCCAGCAAGCTGCTCCTTCGAACGGTGCGACGTTTTCTCTATTAGGGATGCTAGACCTGCCTTTCGGCCCGCCAAATTACATTTGCCGGCGTTAGAATCTCCGACATGCGAGTGCTTTAGGCGCTTCTTTGACCCGCTTCCACTCGCATGTTAACATTGCTTTCTTCTTGAGCAGACGGAATGGAATCCGGAACAACTCCTACCATCGCCGAACTTCGTAAGACGCCGCTGAACGCGGTTCATCGCCGTTTGGGCGCCAAGATGGTCAATTTCGGCGGCTGGGACATGCCCGTCGAGTATCCGGCGACTGGCGGCCTGATTGCCGAGCATAAAGCGGTGCGCTTGAGCGTCGGCGTTTTCGACGTCAGCCATATGGGCGATATCCGCATTCGCACGGGCCGCACGCCCGGCGGAGCGCTCGCTGCGGTGCAACATCTGAGTATGAACGATGCGTCAAAGCTGGCCATTGGGCAGGCTCACTACTCCGCGATGCTTTACCCCGAGGGCACTTTTGTTGATGACGTCATTGTCCACCGTCTCGCCGAGGATGACTTTCTCCTGGTAATCAACGCCGGCACGCGCGAAAAGGACATCAACTGGGTTCGGGCCAACACGAAAAGCTTTGACTGCATGGTGGACGAGCTCAGCGACGCGTACACGCAACTCGCGATTCAAGGTCCGCGCGCGCAAGAGTTGTTGCAAAAGCTGACCGATGCGAATCTCGGCGTGATCAAGAACTACTGGTTTACGTACGGCACGGTTTGCGGCCTTCAAAACACGCTGATTGCTCGGACGGGTTATACAGGCGAAGACGGATTTGAGATATATGTTCCGTCAGACGCCGCGACCAGCGAATCCGTGTGGAATAAGGTGATGGAAGCTGGACGCGAGTTCGGCATCATTCCTTGCGGTCTCGGAGCGCGCAACACCCTGCGTCTCGAATCCAAGATGGCTCTCTACGGCCACGAGATCAGTGAAAAGATAAACGTTTGGGAAGCAGGCCTGGATCGCTACTGCAAAATGGAAAAGGGCGACTTCATTGGGCGAAGTTCTCTGGAGCGTGCCCGTACGGCAGGCTTGTCGCGGACTCTTGTGGGCCTCGAAATGGTCGATCGGGGCATCGCCCGCGACGAGTATTGTTGTTGCAACGAAAGTGGGGAGGCGATCGGCGTCATCACCAGCGGTTCGCCCTCGCCCACGCTTTCGAAGAACATTGCGCTCGCTTACGTTCCGCCGGCCATGACGGCTCTTGGCACTCCAATCTACGTGCAAATTCGCGCGCAGAAGTGCAAGGCGCAGGTCGTCGCAACGCCGTTTTACAAGCGTGCGAAGAAAACAGCGCCGCCACAGGCCGCAGCGAATGTCTGAAACTAGTCGTGTTCCGTCGCCCTTGTAGAACAGGGCAGCGAGGAGTCGTGCAAATGGCTTATCCGGCGAATTATCGCTATACGAAAGAGCATGAATGGGTGAATCTGAACGGCGATGTCGCCACCGTCGGCATCACTGATTATGCGCAGCACGAGCTTGGCGACGTCGTTTTCGTCGAGTTGCCTGTGCCTGGCGTGAAGGTCACGGCGGGCAAGACATTTGGCACCGTGGAGTCCGTTAAAGCCGTCAGCGATATCTACGCCCCAGTTTCCGGCGAGGTCGTGCATTCCAATGGCGATCTGCAAAATGGACCGCAAAGAATCAATGATGATCCGCACGGCGAAGGTTGGCTCATCAAGGTTCAGCTTTCCAATCCAACGGAATTGAATGCTCTCATGGACACCGCAGCCTATGAAGCGTATATCGCCGCGCAAAGCAAGGATGCCTCGGCCTGATGCGCTATCTTCCGAAGAGCCCCGTTGAGCGCCAGGAAATGCTCGCCGCCATCGGCGCAAAATCCATCGACGACCTTTTCTCGACTATCCCGGAGCGCTACCGTCTTCGCCAAGCGTTGAACTTGCCCGCCCCGCTCTCGGAAACTCAGGTCATCGATTATTTCAAGGCGCGCGCAGCGGAAAACTCTGGAGGCTATGCAAGCTTTCTCGGAGCAGGGGTCTACAATCACCTCCGCTCCGTCGTCACGGACGCGATCATCCAGCGCGGCGAATTCCTCACGTCCTACACGCCGTATCAGGCCGAAATCGCTCAGGGCACTCTTCAGGCCATCTTCGAGTTTCAAACGCTTATGTGCCAGCTGACGGGCCAGGAAGTCGCCAACGCTTCGATGTACGACGGTTCCACTGCCGCCACGGAAGCTGTCTTGATGGCCGAGCGGCTCACCGGCCGAAGCCGGATCCTCATCGCGCGATCCGTGCATCCCGAATACCGCGATGTCCTCAAGACCTACGCTAAGCACTCTGGCTTGCAGGTGGAAGAGATTGGCTACGCTTCAAACGGTACTCTCGATCAAAAAACGCTGCACGCGGCGCTGAGGAATGACGTCGCCGCTGTCGTCGTCCAATCTCCCAATTTTTTTGGTGTCATCGAATCGCTTCCTCCGCTGGCGGATGCCGCCCACGGTTCCGGCGCGCTCCTCGTCGCGGTCGTTGCGGAAGGTGTCTCGCTCGGCCTCGTTCGTCCGCCCGCCGAAGCGGACATTGTCGCCATGGAAGCGCAGAGCTTTGGCCTGCCGCCAAGCTATGGCGGCCCCTTTGCGGGTGTCGTCGCTTCGCGCGACAAATTCGTCCGCCAGATGCCTGGCCGCCTCGCTGGCCAGACGACCGACTCAGAAGGCCGTCGCGGGTTTGTCTTGACGCTCGCCACGCGCGAGCAGCACATCCGCCGCGAAAAGGCCACCTCCAACATTTGCACGAACCAGGCGCTCTGCGCCTTGGCTGCCACGGTCCACCTGACGCTTCTCGGCAAAGAAGGCCTGCGCGAGATGGCCCACCAGAATCTTTCGAAAGCCAAATTCGCCCTGGCCGAGCTAGAGAAAATTCCCGGCGTCCGCCGAGCTTTCGACGCTCCTTTTTTCAATGAATTCACGATCGAGTTGCCTCGCTCCGTCAAAATCGTCAACGCCTACCTCTTGAGCGAAAAAATCATAGGCCCATTCGTCCTCGGCACGGCGTATCCCGCGCTGACCAAACACGCGCTCGTCTGCGTAACGGAAACGACTTCGCGATCCGAAATTGAACGCTTTGCCGCGGCGCTTCGCCGCGCCTTGGAGCAGCCACTGTAAATAACACGGCTATGGCGAGGGTGTAGCGCCAGCTGGATGAAAAGTTTAAAGATGACCGACAAAATCAAAAAAGCAACGCGCCAGACTAATCAGAACGAAGGCCTTATCTTCGAAAAATCCTCACCAGGCAAGCGCTCGTTCGAATTGCCTCCTCTCGACGTCCCCTCGGCCGATCCCGCCAAATCCTTGGGTGCCAGTCACCGTCGCGAAGGCATCGAGGGCTTCCCCGAAGTCAGCGAGATCGAAGTCATTCGCCACTTCACGCGTCTCTCAACTTGGAATTACGCCATTGACCTCGGCATGTATCCGCTGGGGTCCTGCACCATGAAGTACAATCCGCGCGTAAACGAATTTGTCGCCAGGCTCGAAGGCATCGCCACCGAGCATCCCTACCAGCCTCAGGAACTTTCCCAGGGCTGCCTTAAAATTCTGCGACTGCTTGAACAGTGCCTCTTGGAAATCACGGGCATGGATTCCGTGACCCTTCAACCAGCGGCCGGTGCTCAGGGTGAATTGACCGGGCTCCTTCTAATCCGCGCCTATCACGAGAAAAACGGCAACCCACGCAAAAAAGTCCTGATCCCCGATTCCGCCCACGGCACCAACCCCGCCACTGCCGTCATCGCCGGATATGAAGTTGAAAACATCAAGTCGGAGTCCCACGGGCAGATCGACGTCGACAAACTGCGCGATCTTGTGACTCCAGACGTTGCTGCTCTGATGATCACCAACCCGTCCACGCTAGGAATTTTCGAAGAACGTATTCCCGAAATTGCGGAAATCCTTCACGCTAAAGGCGCGCTCCTTTACATGGACGGAGCCAACATGAACGCCTTGACCGGCATCACGCGCCCCGGCGATCTCGGCGTCGATGTCATGCACCTCAACCTTCACAAGACCTTCTCGACGCCTCACGGCGGCGGCGGTCCCGGCGCCGGTCCAGTCGCCATGAAGAAAATCCTCGAGCCCTTCCGCCCCGTTCCGATTCTCGTGGAAAAGGAAGGCGGTCGTCTCGCGCTAGAACAGGTTCGTCCGGACTCCATCGGCAGAGTTAAGGCTTTCAGCGGAAACTTCGGTGTCCTAGTTCGCGCGCTCGCCTACATCCTCGCCTACGGCCCCGGCGTTCGTCAGGCCACCGAGGACGCCGTGCTTAACGCCAACTATATTCGCAAGCATCTCGAAGGTATTTTCGATCTGCCTTATTCCCTGCCTTCCATGCACGAAGTAGTCTTCAGCGACGCCATCCAAAAGAAGAATGGCGTAAATACGATGGATATTGCCAAGCGCCTGATCGATTATGGCTTCCATCCATACACGACCGCCTTTCCGCTTATCGTCCCCGGTGCTCTGATGATCGAGCCGACCGAGTCCGAATCGCGCGAGGAGTGCGACCTCTTCATTGACGCGATGCGCTCCATAGCCGAGGAAGCCGCGGAGAATCCCGAACTGGTGAAGACAGCTCCGCACACGACTCGCGTTCGCCGTTTGGATGAAGTTGGCGCAGCTCGCAAGCCCACCCTGCGCTGGAAGCCCGCCGCAGCTCGCACTGAAGCTGCGGACTAAACCGGATCCTTTGCTTCCTCGCCGTTCGATCAAATTTTCCTTGGATTTGAGGTCGGGTGTTTGCTCTAGCTTGACGTTCGCGGTTACTTCTGAAATCTCACGCTATCGAGAATCGCCGCAAAAGTCCTGTCGTACTTCTCATAGTCTTTTTCCGGCGCAACGCACACAAAGGACACCAATCCTTCGGGCTGCATCACGGTGATCAACCAATCCGTTTCCTCTCCGCCTGCCGGCGATGGATTACTCAAATACGTGGAAAGACCTGGTTGCCCATTCACGCGCAAATGTCCCTGCTGGCGAACCACCTGCATTTTCGGATTGTCTTTCTGAAGTGTTTTGATCAAATCTCGCGTGGCTTCTTCCAGTCGTTTCGCTCCGCCGGCGTTTGCTTCCGTCTTCGTCACGCTCACAATGACTCCATACGCCAGCCCGGCTTGGCCATCGCTTCCTTCGGTCACGCCGCCATCTGGGGCAAACGAGACGTTGTTTTTCTCGCCGTACTTCGTCCAATTGTCGGGATACTTTAGCGCGAAGGCACCTGCTCGATACTCCGAGAAGTTCCCGGATGGCGGCGGCGGCGGCCCCGCGGGTCTCGGCATTGGCCCGCCCTCTCCCGTCGTCATGCGTTTTATCACGGGCAGCGCCGCCACTTCTTTCTTGATGGCCTCGAACTCCGCCGAATCCTTTTTGTACTTTGCGGGCAGCCCGCCGAGTTTGTTGATCTCTTCCTGCACGCGTTGCACGCGATACTCCGGATTCGGGTGGTCTGAAAAGAATTCTGGCGGGTTCTTTCCCTTGCTCTCCGCCTCAATCTTTTCAAAGAATTGCGCTAACGCACGCGGATCATATCCGGAATCGTAGAGCACCTGTGTGCCCGTGACGTCCGCTTGCGTTTCGGCGGAACGCGAATACTTCAGAAGGACGCCACCCGCGCTGAATCGTCCTAATTCCGTCAGCAACTCTCCGCCGGCATTCCCTCCTAGGATCGCTCCAAGGATTCCCACCACGCCCTGTGCCGCTTGCGCTTTGGTCGCTTCCGCCGTCCCGTGCCGCAACACCACGTGCGCAAGCTCATGCGCCATCACGCCCGCAAGCTGCGCCTCGTCGTCGGCCACCTCGATCGCGCCTCGATTCACGAAAACATATCCTCCGGGCAACGCAAATGCGTTGATCTCTTTGTCGTTCACGCAATGAAATTCCCAAGGGTACTGCACTCCGCCCGTCGGCAATTTCGCGATCAGCTTCCTGCCTAGCGCTGCTAAGTAAGCATCCACTCTTGGCGCATCGCAGGATGGCAACTGTTTCTCCGCATCCGCGGCAACCTGCTTCCCTAGCGCAATGTCATCCTGCGGAGAGTAAAGATTCCAGGCTGGCTTGAATTCCGTTCGCTGCGCCAAGGCATATGGCGCGCTCAAAAGACATACCACCGCCAAAATACTTATCGCAGCCGACCGAAGCCAGGTCTTTTCCGCTTGCTGACGACTCTCCAGCCAGCCTGCACAACAGTCCGGCCCATTCCGGAGAAGCTTGGTTTTCTCCCCGCGCACGTGCATCGTGCCTCTTCTCACTCACTTTACACTGTGCCGCCAACAAAAGAAAAAGCCCGGGAATCGTTTTTCCCGGGCCTTCCAGAAACCAGGTTCCTTGTTCTTTTCGCTTAGCGCGCCATTCGCGGCGCCGGTTCAGGTCCTGCCGCACTAGACGGTGCTTCGACGCTCTTCCCGCTTCTCGCCTGGGACGCTCTCACCGCAACCACAGGCTCGGCCCGGCGTGCCGGCATCGCGAGGTTCTCGCCTTCTCGTATGAAGCTCAATCCGTCGTTGGTCCGGTTCCAGTCGATGCACACAAGATCGCCCAGATGCACCTGTTCCGTCGCCAGCAGGTTTGCCAACGGATAAACCACGTGCCTTTCGATTGCCCTCTTGAGGTGCCGCGCTCCGTACCGCTGATCCGTTCCCTCTTGCAGCAGAAATTCTCTTCCGGCGCCGGTTACGCGAAACAGGAACTGGCCTTTCGCTGTCTCAAGGACTCTCTGTTGCACTTGCCCCAGTTCGATTTCCAAAACATCTTCAAGCTGTTCTCGGCGCAATGGATGGAATACAACAACCTTGTCCAGCCGGTTCATGAATTCCGGAGAGAACTTCCGGCGCGCTGCTTCGACTGCCGTCCGTTCTACCTTCTGGTCCAATCCAGCCGCCGGCTTGTCCTTCGGCTGAACAAATCCCATACCGCCTTGCATCAGTTCCGTGATCTCTCCTCCACCCAGGTTCGACGTCAGAAAGATCACCGTCTGCGACAAGTCCACTCGCCGGTTGTCTCCCAGCGTTAAAGTCGCCTTATCCAACATCCCCAGTAACAACTGCCACAGCG
>JBAQJX010000113.1:0-17652 GCA_049641765.1 Candidatus Acidiferrum sp. | reverse complement strand
AGTTTCAGTCCTTCTTCTTCCATGCCCTGAAAATCGTACGGCGAAGTCCGCGGCTTGAACGCGCCGCCGCGCAAAATCTTTGCTCCCGCCGCCGCGACGCCTTCCGCCGCGCGCATGATCTGCGCTTCCGATTCCACCGAGCACGGCCCCGCCATCACCACGAACTCCTCACCGCCGATCTCCGTTCCGTTCACGCGCACGCGCGTTTTCCCAGGCCGAAATTGTTTGCTCACGAATTTGTACGGCGCCGAAATGCGCACGACCTTCTCGACCTGCGGCATCGACTCGACGGATTCAAGGCACGCCGTCACGTCGCCCACGCCCACCACACCGATGACCACGCGTTCCTCCCCCTCGATCGAGTGCACTTTGTATCCGAAATGCTCGACCTGGCTCCGCACTTCATCGATCTCCTGACGCGTCGCGTGCAACTTCATCGAAATAATCATGGTTCGTTCCTCTCGCTTCCATTTTTTCTTCCCGAACTTCTTCTCCAACTTGCTTCGCAACAAATTTTTCCGCCGACTCTTTCCAAAAAGTCGGCCGCAAAAATAAAAAACCCACTCGGTAGTGCGAGTGGGTCGAAATCTCTTTGCGCCTTTACGAATTACAGAATCGCCCCTCGCTTCCTAGATGGGTGGGTACCAAAATCGAAACCAATACGAGTGGCCGACGCGATTCATGGGCGTATTGTATTTCCAATTTCTTCCCCGCACAACCCTTCTTTTTCGCGCTTCTTTGGACCCCGAAATTCTTTTCTTCGCAAGCCGGGCCAAGTTGATCATGCGCGTAGCGGCTCAGACCATCGTTCAGTGAAGCAAAACAGCCATTCGGTAGCGCGTGAAACCGGCAGGATCGCTGTCTCGGCACGCACCCACGGCCGCCGCTCGATAAGCTCTGCTCTGAATCACATGCAAAAGTTCGTCGGGGAGCTTGTCGAGATCGATCGCCTGGAAGTGAAGCACATAGGACACATGATCGCCCGCATAACCCGTTTCCATTCCGCAGGTCTTGCGCGCATCTTCCGTGGCGACAGCGCCGCGCAAGCCGGCTGCTTTCAACAGAGTAATCACTCGCTGATCCTGCTGCGCCAGACTCAAATCTAGAACCGGCTTCGAAAAATCCTGAACGGCGAAAAGTTCGGCACCGCTCTTCATCACCGCAATGCCCACCGCCGAGACCTCGGGATTGAGCATATTTTTTCGGTGTCCAGGAGAGTGCATCCAGCCATCGTGAATCGTCTGTGTATCGGGCCCCATCGCGACGTTTTCCTCGATGAAAGAAAACTTCGCGCCGGCGCGCGAGGCGCGTTCGGCGAGCGAAAGCTCGTCGGGATATTGGTGCGAGAGCAAGTGCTCGCGCACGGCCAGCTCATCGTGCTGTCGCGCGGCAACGGCGAGAACGCCATCCCAATGAAGTAGTTGCACGCCCGCGGCCGCGCGTTCGCGATTGGCGGAATCGAGCAGCGCTTTTTCTTCCGCGCTCGGATGAGATGCCCCCTGCTGCGTTGCCGCCGGTGGCCGATCCTGAGAGCGCGCCAAAGAAGAAAGCGAGCAGAGCGTCGACACCGCTGCCGCGGTTCGTAAGCAGCGCCAAATTTTCATGTAGGGTTAGCCGCGAACGCGAACCGCGCTAAAGCTCAGGATGACATGGCCTCCGGAAGTCGGACGGCCAAAGCTCATCATCGGGCGGAAGCGGGAGAAGAGCAACATCTGATCAAGCTGGTGCCGCAGATCAGGACTGCTCGGACCGGAAAGAATCTGATAGTCGGCCATCTGGCCTTGCGCGTCGACGGTCACGTCGACAAGAAGGCCGTGCGGCAGAGCAAGCTCGAGATCGTGCTGTTCCGGCGCCCACGATTGTGGATAGTCGGAGAGCGTCACAAGTTCGGCGGGACGCAAAATATTCAGAGGCACGTCATTCGAGACGGCGCGAACGGTGATGCCCGGAACCATAAGTTGCAGCACGACAACGAAGATGACGATCGCGGAAAAAATTCCGCCGGTAGCCGGAACGGTGAGCGGACGAAACACGTTGTCGAGAAGAATTTCGGCGCTGTCGCGCATCTTGCGCAAACGGCCGCGCCAATCCTGCGATTGCTGCGCCTGCGCCGCGGCCACTTTGATGCGAACGGCGAGTTCAGTGGGCGGAACGTTTTTCGGAACGCGCGAAAGCAAAACAGACAGCTTGCGGAAGCGTTGGAGCTCGGCGCGGCACATGAGGCAGCCGTTCAGATGTTCGCCGATGAGCACGCGCTCTTCGCCCGACGCAACTCCCGTCAGAGCGTCGTCGAGATAGCCCGCCAATTTGGATCGAACCGTGGTGCACTTCATCGAAGCCCCTCCCCTGCCCCGTTAGCGCGCAGGGACCGATTTTGCTCATGCAAGGAATCGTTGATGCGCCGCGCCGCGGCATACGCGCCGGCAAAAGGCGATGGCTGCGGCTCCGCGACGGCGCTGTGCGTGCTGGAATGCGCGGCGCTGCTAGAAGGGGCGTGCGAATCAGGCTCTCCGAGAAGCGGCTCGAGAACCTGCCGAAGTGCGCGGCGTCCGCGGAGAATGCGCGATTTCACGGTGCCGACGCTGCACTCCAGGACTTCGGCGACTTCCTCGTAGCTGAGCCCTTCGAGATCGCGAAGGATGACCGCGGTGCGAAAAACGTCGGGGACTTCCTGCAAAGCCTGCTGCACGGCGATTTGAATTTCGCGCGAAGCGAGCTGCTCGAATGGCGTGGCGCCCAGATCCTCAATCTCGATCGAGGCGTGGCCCTCTTCCGGCTCGGCATCGATCGAAACATTTTTTTGCAGATGGCGCTTGAACCAGCGCTTGTGGTTGAGCGCTTCGCGAATCGCGATGCGATAGAGCCAGGTTTTCAACGAGCTGCCTTGCCGAAACTTGCGGATCCCGCGAAACGCTTTCAAGAAGACTTCCTGACAACCGTCCGCCGCATCGGACGTGTCGCCCAGCATGCTCAGGATCAGGTTGTAGACGGGAGCGTGGTAGTGAGTGACGAGCCAGTCGAATGCCGTTTCCGAGCCGGCTTGCAACTCGGAGACGAGTTCGGCTTCATCGTGGCCCCAAGAAAGGGCACTAGCCCAATCGGACACTGCCGGCCTTTCCGACCCGAGCTGGTGATCGGGCCTCCCTGCTGGTAGGTTCCACCTTGTAACATAACCTTAGAACGGTGGACCCAGGCCTTCTTGCGAGTGCGGTCCCGAACTGCCGGAACCGACTTGCGACTGGGGGCGGCACGCTTACCTTGCCGCACCCATTGTCCGCTCTCACTTCTTTGGACACCGGTAAGAGCGTATATGTTCCCGGGGCTGGGGCTCCGGAAACACCTACAATTCTGGCACTTTGCGCACGCCAGCGCAACGGTACGAGCGGGCCAGGGAAATTGAATGAAGTAACCGGCCTCAGTACGAATTCAGGCAGTAAAGCGGCGCGAGATATGTCGGCTGCGCGCCCCAGTGTGGAAAACAAAGGAAGGGATGCGGCGTCGGCGGCTTCCGAGGGAGTGTCACCCGCGGTGTTTTGCAAAAGAGTGAATAAAGGCTGTGGAATGAAATAGTTACGCAAATACTCATTTTGGAAGAGTGCGCAAGGGATAGAAATGGAAGGAGTTAACTTTTGGCGATTCTCACGAGAGAGCGAAAAAGAGTGACAGGAATGCGGCAAGCAAAAGGAAGCGCAAAGGAATGCAAGTCCCGAGCTTTGCGCGGAAGGACATGACCGGGGAGGGCGTGATGAAGTCGAGACGCTCGAGGACAGGAGCACAGAGTAAGAAAGGCGTGGACGATGATGGAGCACTGGGATAGGGGCGGAGGTACAAAGGCCGTGAAGAGGTTGTGTTCCAGAATGGGAAAGAGAAACGGGTTGGTGATTTAACTTCACGCGGAATGTTAGCATGAAGGATAACGCCCTGTCAATAGTTTACTTCGTCGTTATTCGAATCGTCTGTGGAAAAAAGAGGGGGGTGGTAAATGGATAGCGGCTGCTTCCCGGTAGATAGTTACTTGGAATTCTGCCAGCCCCCGCCAAACTGACCTGCATAGGAGGGGCGTTTCCGGGTCCTAAAACTCCAAGCGTGCCTGAAAGGCAATCATGCGCGGACTGCTGTCCCCTCCTAATCCCACACCGAGAAGGCCTGTGGGTGGGGCCGTCGTGTACGTCAGCGCGCCAAAGCCGGTCTGCGTGGACGGTTCACCCGGAATTCCCGCCAGCGTGTTGGTAGGCAGCGCAAAATTGGGATGGTTGAAGACATTAAAGAACTGCGCGTCAAATCTCAGCTTTACATGTTCGGTAATCGGAAACCATTTCGTGATGTAGAAGTCGCTCCAGAAAAAATCGGGCCCGCGAAAGGCATTGCGGCCTGAGTCTCCAAATTGGCAGTTCTTCGCCGAGTCTCCTCCGCTGCAAGCCCCGGTGGATGGATCCACAGCGGAGACGAAGGCATTGGGATTCAGCCACTGAATCGTCCCGGGTTGCGTAACACTCAAATTGCAACTGCGGCAGTACGGGTCCACTCCAGGCACGAGGCTGGCAAATTGCGGTCCGCCGCCCTGCACGATTCCATCGCCATTGGCAGAGTACGGTGTGCTCAATACAGAGAATGGCACTCCGCTGTGCCAGAAAACGCTGCCGGAGACTTGCCAGCCGTTGAGGGCATAGCCCAGCGCATGGTTGTGAACCCTTATAGGCAGCTCATAAACATACTGCCCGGTGAGATTGTGCCGGATATCGTAATCGCAGTTGCCATAGTCCCGCTCGAGGTCGCCCGGCAAGGGCGAAAGAAGCCCCCCTGCCGAAAACTGCAGGAACCCTCCGTTTGAAACCGTGTCGAGGCAATGACTCCACGTGTAATTGAGTTGCCCTTGAAGACCGTGTCCGATGCGTTTCATGGCTGTCAGTTGCAATCCGTGATAGCTACTGTTGGCGCCCGTCGAGAGCTGCGTTACCGCTGCAAATCTTGGATCGGTTGGCTCCATGTAGGGGAACGGCGCAAAGCATCCCTCGCACACGGTCTGGTATCCGTTCACCTGCGTGAGATAAGGTTGATTTACAGCGCGGGTACCTACGTACTGAGCCTTGAGGCTGCCGGTCGTTCCCAACTGTCGCTCGATTCCCAGACTCCATTCCATGAAGTACGGTGCATGAAGTTTGCCTTCGGGAACCGCTGTGATTGCCACCGGGGGAAGGCAGGTCGCCGCTTTGGCAAGCGAAGAAGCACACGAAAGTTGACCCTGCCCAAATCCGGATGTAAATATTTGATTCGCGTCAACGACTGCTCCGACAGCGCTGTTGGTCACTCCGGGTGCAATTCCCGTGCAGCCCACCGTGGGATCGCAGCCTGTCGTTCCGGGCTTACCCACGGTACCCAGAAGCCCGCCCTGGAATGTCTGCACATAGGGCGGATTCACGCCAACTAAATCGGCAACGCTCCCCGGCAAAATGTCGCTAAAAATCCCAAAACCAGTGCGCAAGACCGTCTTCGGCTGAAATTGCCAGGCGATGGCGGTCCGAGGTTGCAGAATCGCCAGCGGGGTTGATGCAAAGACGTTACCTTGGGCGACTTGGATCGCTTCGTTCAGCGGTTGGTTAACGTCGTGCGAAATAGATGCAAATGATCCTTTAAGTCGCGCGATCTGATCGTGGGGGTTCAGCGGATTCGAGTTGAACGTATCCCGCAGGCCAAATGTCCAGATGAGAGTCGGTGTGACTTTCCACGTGTCCTGGGCATAAAAATCCAGGTTGAGAAAGTTGAATGGTTCGTTAAGCGAAGTCGGAAAGGTCTGCGTCGCCGTCGAGGCTGCGCCGTAGATAAACTGGGGCAAGTCCGTGTAGGTCACCAGCGGAACCGTGCCCTCGCCGAAATCGAAGTCGTTCAAGCGAAAGATGCGCATGTTCGTGCCAAAGCGCAACTCGTGCCCGCCCTGGCTCCAGGCGAGATTGTCGTTGATGAAGAACCGGGAAGCCTCCCGCCCTTGCACCCAGGTGTTGTCAAGTCCTCCGATCGTCGTAAACGGAGCGTTCCCGCCGCTCCCCTGAAGCACAATCGGAAAAGCGCCCAGAGTCTGCTGGAAGTCGCTGGGCCCGAACAGGCTCGCGTACCACGAGAACGCTGGATTGAAATAATTCACGAGGTTTTGCGAGAAAACGTGGGTGTAGCCTGCCGCGAACGAATAAAGCGGCTGAGGAGAAAGGGCGTTGAACAAAGGGTTAATCGGGTCCGTGTAGGCCGCCTGGAGTCCGTTGTCCGTCTGAAACCGGAACCACGTTGTGTCGTCTGGCCCGGCGTTGTAATCGACGCGCACGGTCTGGACCTGCTCGTGGTCGTCGCTTGAGTGCGAGAGGCCCCTGCGATTCGCGCAGCCGTTGCCGTCGTTGGCGATTGCCGGCGTGCCTCCGCCGGCCTCGAATGGACAACCGAGAACTCTGAGCGGCGACCCGCTTGTGTCTCCGTAGAGCGAAAACATCTTTTGGTAAAAGGGCACGAGCTGCGGCGCGGCAGGGTATTGCGTTCCTGTCACCGAATCGATTCCGCCTAGCGGAAGCTGCTGCACCACATACTGCTGAAAGGCCGCAGTCGGCACAGTGATCGTATTGAAGATCGGCAGGGCGATCCTCACCCATTCGCTGTCGAAGAAGAAAAACAGTTTGTCGCGCATGATTCGTCCGCCGATGCTGCCTCCGAAATGGTTCACGGTCGAGCGCGGCTTCTGTGTCGCGGAACTCGAGTTAGCAAAATAATCGGAGGCATTCAGAATCGATCCATTCCAGAGTTCATACAGATTCCCGTGAAACTGGTTGCTGCCGGACTTGGTCACGTAGTTCACCTGCGACGCGCCATATCTTCCCTGGTCCACTGCGTAGGAAAGCGTATTTACCGTCACTTCCGCGATCGAGTTCAAACCCAGCACCAGATTTGTGGAAAGACCGCTATTGAGGTTCGTAAGGGGATCGTTAGTCTCGAGTCCGTCCACGATATACCCATTCGAAAGTGCAGGAAGCCCGTTGAATTCCACATTACCGTACCCGTTTGTGCCTCCGACAAAGTCATTCCCGCTTCCCGCGGTATTGATGAGTGCCCCCGCGGCGAATTGCAATGGATACGTCAAATCGCCGCCAGGATTGGGCAGGTTTTCGAGCGCTGGCGCATTGAGCGTCGTCGACGTGTTGGCATTACCTGGATTCAGGATCGATGCTTCGCCACTCACTTCTACGGTCTCCTTGGACGCGGCGACATGCAACGTGAGATTTACCGTTTGCTTCTGGCCCAGGCCCGCGAAGACGTTCTCGATCTTCTGTGGCGCGAAGCCCTCGGCCGTGGCTTGAACGGCGTAAGTCCCCGGCAGCAGTTGAGGAAAATTGAAACGTCCCTCGCCATCGGTCAGCGCACTTCTCTTCAGACCTGTGTCGTGATTGATTACGGTAACGGTCGCGCCCGGCAGCGCTGCACTGCTGGAATCGGTGACCTGGCCGAGGATGGCGGCGGTCGTTTCTCCTTGCGCCAGAGCTCGCGTTGGAACGGCGAATGACATTATGCAAACCAGAAGGCATGTGGTGATCGGGCGCATTATTTCTACCGTCCTCGACGATTTAACGAAATCGACGTATCTTCATCGCGAACATCGGCGGCCTTTGCCGGGACAATGTTAACTCCGATTAATATATAATGTAAAGCGCCGTTAATTACGAAGGACGCGCCGAGGAGTTGGGTGGAAACTCGATTGACGGGAAAGAAGAGTCAGTTCACTCGCGAGAGCGGAACGATAAGGCTGCCGACCTGAGCGGTGGCGGGGTCTTCGACGACAAAGCGCAAAGTAGTAGTGCCGGCTTGCGGTTGGACGAATTGATGAAACGTGAAGCCCGACTTCAGGACGGCAGCGTACTGCGCTTCGTTGAAATGAAGCACGATCCGGCTTGAGGATTGGCGAAGGATTTTGCCGGTTTCGTCCTGCTCGACGATGGCGATTTCGACGACACCCTCGTGGAAGCCGGGCGTTTGCTCGATGCGCAGATTGTGAATGTCAATCAAGCCAGAAACGCTCAGACTATGCGGCAAGGGCTCTTCCACGCGAGCAATTTTGACCTGCACCGGAATAGAAGAGGAGTTCAGCGGGCTGCGTATAGCTGTCACGAAATTGTTGTGACGCTCATCCTGCGTGGCCTGATCGTCTTTGAGCGCGAAGTAACCGCGGGGATAGCGGAGACTCACGCCGGAACGCTCCACCTTCACTTTTAGTTCGTGGAATTTTCCATCAAGCGCGTTGGCGGGAACATAGAACCCGAGCATGTAGGTAACGGCGGAATCCTCAACCGCGTCGCGAATGGCCCCAGTGAGGTCATTGGTGTTGACGAACGCGTGGCCGCCGGTTTCTTCGGCCATTTTCTGCATGGCATCGACACCAATGGGATCATCAGTCTCGGCCGGAGTGGCATTCATCCCTAGCGCGCCGCGCACGTAAGCATCGCCGACGTTGCTGCCTGCTTCCGGCGAAACCGTTGGCGAGCGAGGAAGCAGTCCGCGCGCGTCCACGGGATAAGCAGCGATATTCGCGCGGCCTAGGACGCGGGCAATCGCTTCTCCAGAAAACGGAAGATTGGCGGTCAGCCACAGCAAATTTTTTCGCCCCGGAATGTCGCTGACGTGGTTGGCAATCGCCGTTAGTGCGGCCATGGTCGCTTCGGCGCGTCCCTGATTATTCAGCGCCGCCAGCGACTGCATATCCGCATCGATATGTTGGTTAAAATCGCGGCCTTGCGGAGTATGCATAGAGCCCGGCTCGGCCGCCTCACGTTGCGTCTTTGATGTCGCGTCGTAATTGCTCACCACGGCCATGAGCTGGTCGCGATCGCAGGCGAAGTCGCAGAGTACGTGCAGCGAATCCGTGAGGCCATAGATGGCGATGCGGTCGCCCGGATCTAATTGCTTGAGGAAGTCCATCAAGTGCTGCTTGGCATTCGCGAGCGCGTGATCCTCGAGCCAGTAAGGAGTCGTCTCGTAAGGCTGCGGCGTTGAGCCTGAAAGTGTGTTGAGATTGTCGAGCAGCACAATGGTGACGCTCCTGGGCTTGTTCGATCCGTACTGCGGCAGATCGGAGAACGTGTTTGGCGGGAGCGGTCGCGCCGGCTGCGCGGGCGGCGCCGAGGCACCGGACTCCACCGAGAAAACATTGATTTTCTCCGCCTTCCCGTGATCAAAGATGGAGAAATCGTCTTTCGTCAGATTCGCGACCGGCCCGTTCTTATCTCGGACGATGACGCCGATCTGGACGAGGTGAGTCGAGACGTGAATCTGAGGAGCCGTGGGAGGGTTCTGCGAGGCCCGGTCCATCGGTACGAAGAGCAAGACAAGCGCGAGAGCCGCGCGGCTAGCCAGAAATTCAGCAAACGGCCTCATAGCGGAATCCCTTTGCCGACTCGAATAGGGCGAGAGTAGCACGGAAAATGGAGGGCCGGGACAGGATTCAGGCGCGGGGACGCGACGCTTAACGGGATTTTTTTCTGGGAACTTTTGCGCCTCTTTTGCGGGCTTCGGAAAGGCCGATGGCTATGGCCTGCTTGCGGCTTTTCACCACGCCACCTTTGCCCTTTTTGCCGGAGCGGAGCTTGCCGCGTTTTTCCTCATGAAGCGCTCTCTTAACGCTTTCGCTTGCCGCCTTCCCGTATTTGGCCATGTCTCCTCCATCGCCGATCAGGTTTGGCCAGGGTGAATCGAAGCTACAACGGAAGCACACGAAGCGCAATCAACGAATGACCCGATGCGAGAAGCCCGATATGAGGAAAACGGTTGGGCGCCTGTCGGCGGGCTTACCAGAATGAGAAGTGAGCCCGGAAGTGTTTGCTGATTGGGGGGAAAGGGCGCGTAAAGCCTCGACAGAGTACGCCGTTCGACGATAAAGATAGTGGTGACAGCCGAAAGACAATTCAAGACAAGCGATGTTGCGGGCGGACGGAGAATCGCTACCACCATGTCCACACTGTCAGAGCTCGAAATGCTGCTGGTGTCGAAGGACTACGCAACGCTGACGGCGGTTTCCGGCGGCGTAAAAAAGCATGGAGCCAAACTGGGGCTGGCGCCGACGGCGGAAGAAGCGCGCGATTACCTGGACCGGAAAAAAATTGATGGAATTTTCGTGGACATGCAGGTGCGAGGAGCGCTGGAGCTGATCGAATCCGTGCGCAAAGGGCCCACGAACGCGAAGGCGGCGGTTTTCGGATGCGTGCAAAGCGCGAAAGAAACCACGGGAGCGCTGAACGCGGGAGCGAATTTTGTGTTGCGCGCGCCGCTGAGCGTGGAAGGCGTGGCGCTGCATATCACGATTGCGAAAGAGATTATGCTGCGCGAAAGGCGCAAGTACTTCCGCCATCCCGTGAATCTTGCGTTGACAGTGAAGGACAATGGGGCCGAGCAACATGGGCGGATCACGAATCTGAGCGAAGGAGGCATGGCGGTTCGAACGGGGAAACGGCTGAAGCAGGCAGCGGGAATTGAGTTCCGCTTCGAACTGGCGTTTGGGGCGGAAATTAGTGGGAAGGGTTTGGTCGCCTGGACGAATGCGGAGGGTATGGCGGGAGTTTTGTTCCAGACGCTGCACGGAATCGGACGCGGGCATCTCGGAGCATGGTTGACAGCCCGCGAACACCTCATGGCGGGCCCTGACGAAGGCGAACATTCTTAAAGAGCCCGGGCGGCAGCGAATGCCTTGGATGGGCAACGGCGTGGCGGCGAACGGGCAGGTTCGAGGGATTAATTAAACTGACAAACGGGCACGGCTCGAATTCCTGAAAATCTCAAAAATTTAGTAAAATAGCGTTTTACGGCACAATGGAGTAGCGTCTGGGCCGTGGATACGGTCCAAAGAAGGACGCTGCGAGTGTCTGCGAAGTGGAAAGGCTGCGAACGAGCAGTGCCTGATTCCCTCCCCCGGAGTAGTTCGGGAGAGGCGGAGAGAGTGAAATGACGCAGTCGGACAGGCTCAAAAACGTGGCGGCGGTGGCGATCCTGGCCGGGGTGTATTTCATCGCCGGAAAGCTGGGATTGCAACTGGCGTATTTGCACGCGAGCGCTACGGCGGTTTGGCCTTGCACCGGACTTGCGGTGGCCGCGCTGCTGGTGTTTGGGTATCGCATGTGGCCGGGGATCTTGATTGGGGCGTTCCTGGTGAACCTGTTGACGGCCGGCAATGTCGAGACGTCGATCGGAATCGCCGCGGGGAATACGCTCGAAGGGCTGGCGGGATGCTATCTGGTTAGCCGGTTCGCGCACGGGAAGGAAGCGTTCGGGCGAGCGCAGGACATCTTCAAGTTCGCGCTGCTGGCGGGAGTGGTTGCCACGACGATCAGCGCGACAGTGGGAGTGAGCACGCTGGCCGTCGGAGGTTTCGCGGACTGGAAGGAATTTGGATCGATCTGGTGCACATGGTGGATGGGCGATGGTGTCGGAGCGGTGATCGTGACGCCATTGTTGCTGCTCTGGAGAGAGAATCACAAGCTGCGCTGGAAGCGTGAACAACTTATTGAGATCACGGCGCTGTTCGCGGGAATGATGTGCACGGCGTGGATTGTGTTTGGCGGAATTTTCCACGCGGAGTTGAAGAATTATCCGCTCGAGTACCTGTGCATTCCCTTTCTGATTTGGGCGGCCTTTCGATTCGATTCTCGGGAAGCGGCCACGGCGATTTGCACGCTTGCGGGAATTGCCGCATGGGGAACGCTGCACGGGTATGGACCGTTCGCCAGGGAGACGCACAACACTTCCCTGCTCTTGATGCAGGCGTTCATGGGAATCGTGGCGATTACGACGATGGCTTTGTCGGCGGAAGTCTCCGAGCACCGCAGGTCCGTGGAACAGGTGCGGAGCCTTGCGGTGAGCGATCCGCTGACTGGCTTGGCCAATTACCGGCAGATCGTCGATGCACTCGAAAACGAAATCAAGAGATACGGAAGAACAGAGCGGCCGTTCGTGCTGCTGCTGCTGGATTTGGACGGGCTGAAAAAGATTAATGATGCGTACGGGCACATCGTGGGGAGCCGGGCGCTTTGCCGGCTGGCGGATATGCTGCGGCTGTATTCGCGCGAGATGGATACGGCAGGGCGATACGGCGGCGACGAGTTTGTGCTGATTTTGCCGGAGACGGATCCTGAAGCGGCGCGGATGGTGTCGCAGAGAATTTCGAAGCGTTTGGCGGAGGATGGAGAAGCGCCAAAGCTTTTTGTGAGCATCGGAACGGCGGTTTTTCCCGACGACGGAGAAACGCTGAACGAGATTCTGGCCGCGGCGGATCGCGATCTGTACCGGGAAAAGGGCGTTCCGAAGAGGCAGTCACTGCTGCCGAGCTAGCGCGCACTTTGGCGGCGCTTGCGTTTGAATTGGAAACGCGTCACTTGTAGCACCTCCTTGGGTTGCAACTTCACTTCAAATTATTTTCGAAAAAGTGAAACGCGAGAGTGGCGGCCTGCGCGTGAATGTCATCGCGAAGGACACCCGCGCGATCGAGGCACATCTGCGGCTTGGTCTGGTCGCCGAGCGGAAGGCAAGTGGCGAGAAAGGTGTAGTGACCAACATCCTGGATGATGGTGAGCTGAGCGCCGGGAATGTGGGTGGCGAAAAATTTGGCGCTGGAATCCAGAGGAACGATGTTGTCGGCGGAGCCGGCAAGGATTTGAACGGGGATCGAAATTTTGGCCAGCGAATCGGGGATGAACGCGGGCCCTAGCGCGGGGGCGATGGCGAAAATGGCGCGGACGCGCGGGTCGCGATGGGATTCGGCGCCCTTGTTCACAGCGGCTTGGAAGGCAGGATCGGATTCGGAGAGAGCGTTGAATTTGGCGGTGAGGTTTGGAAATTCGGGCGGGTCCGTACACATGCCGTCGCGTTGCGGCGATTGGCAGAAGGCCTGAACGCGAGAAACTTCGCCCATGCCTCCGGCAATTTCTATGACGGTGAAGCCGCCGAGCGAGAAGCCGGCCGCGCCGATACGATTCTGGTCGATGTGCGGGCCGAAGGTGGAATCTGCGAGTATGGCGTTAAGGACGGCGGTCAGATCACCGGCGCGTTCCCACCAGAGGGTAAATCCCTGAAGAGTGTACGGTTCCAGCGCGTTGTTGCCAGGATGATTTACGGCCGCGGCGATGTAGCCGTGGGAGGCCAAAGCGGTGCCGAGCCAGGCCATCATGGCCGCGGAACCGCCTGTGCCATGCGAGAGAAGGATGAGTGGAAGTTTTTCCGTGGTGGTGATGAACGGAGCGTCGGGAGCGGCTTTTCCTGCCTTGGCAAAAGGCGCATCGGGAGTGCCAACCAATTGAGGTTGCTCAACGGTTGAATAATCGACGGGATACCAGATGTCGGTGACTAGGGCGTGGGTCTTTGCGCCGCGCCAGTCATAGGGTTCGGGCGGAACGAAGCTGCGATGGGCGATGCCGACTTTGCCGAAATGAGGTTTTCCCTTCCCCGCTAAAATGGCGGAAGGAAGAAGAAATGATAGCCAAAGACAAAGAGCGGACAGTGATACGAGTGTACGATTCATGCCGATTCGGCTCCCGAGGAAATTCAGAAATACTTTAGACGATTTGCGGTGGAAGATGCGAATTGTAAGTGGACTGCGGGCTAGCTCTCCGTATTGCTGAACTTTGCAACCAAGTGATTGCAGATTTGTTGCGGCCCTTCGTCCTGGGTGGGATGCGCCGACAGCTGAATATTAATTCTTAAGCGGCGCTTTCCGCAGGGAGCTGGCGGTTTTCACAGCAGGCAGGATAGATTCATCGTAGGTAACATACCTGCTGGAAATAACGGCCCAATTCCAAGTTTTCTCACGAGGGTTGTCACCTACGCGATGGAGGGTTCTTATGCGCAGAGCCGCGGTCCTTATAAGCGTTCTCCTATTTTCACTTTGGCTAAATGCAGGCTACCCACAGACGCCGCCAACCGCGAAAACGGTCGATGTTCAAGACGGCGCTTATGCCGGGCATCCAGCCGGCATCGTGTCAATGAATGTGCCGTGCGTTTATGGCGATCGCTACCATTATGAGATTAATTCAGAAGGCCTACTTAGAGTTCTGGGCCCGCTCGTCTGCGGCAATTCCAAGGTTAACTCAACAGGTGGGGAGGACATTTGCTTCCTAAATCCGCAGCTAACGTGTCAGAGCCGAAGGGGTTTTAGCTCAGGTGCGGCAGCTTCTTACACGATCAGCGAGAGCGGAGTGAAGGTGGGCAACAAAATGGTTCCTTGGGTAGACCCACAGCAAGAGACTGCACTGGTGCCATCTATACAGGAGCGAGCTAAAGCAAAATGCGACACCGCGTTGTTTTGGCAGGCTAAAGACAAGCAAAATAACAGAGCGACTTCGATTCCCGCGAAGCTGGACGCCCAAGAGGGGTGCAAATCCACTCTGGTTCAGATTTGCGCATCCTCCGGAGGCAAGCTTGCCAACGGGAAGGATGTATCCATCCTGTGTCGCCCGTAGGAAGCTAACCGTAACAGGCCCCCCCTGCCCCCCTATTTTTCGTAAGTGTTCATTCTAAAGAGGTTAACATTTTCGTAAGTCCTTTGGAATCAACACTTACGGAGCGTTTTGGAAGTGTTCATTCTAAAGGGCTTGCCTGGCCGAGATTGCACCAAAATTGTGCAGATCGGGAATGCTTCTGTAAGTGTTACAAACAAGGGAGTTAGAGAAAGATTGGGCTCTAGAAAGCAAAACGCCGGCAAGTTGCCGACGGTACGGGGAAAGAACCCAGTAATCTACGGGAGTAACCATATGCCAAAAGTAAGGGCTTGTCAATAGAAAAGATTGATATCAATCTGGTGGCGGTTTGCGACGGCGCTCTCGCCGTGGTTGTCGTGGCCTCTAAACCCACACACGCAAAGCTGGCGTGGGCGGCACCTGGCCTGCACCGCCATTGGACTATTCGTATCGCAAGGCGACCATTGGATCGACTTTCATCGCACGACGCGCCGGAATAAACGTCGCGAGCATCGCCACGCCTATTAGCGCCAGCGCGACCGCGGCGTAGGTCAAAGGATCAGCGGCCTTCACCCCGTATAAGAAACTCGCGATGAATCGTGTAAGCCCAAGCGCCAGCGCAAGTCCGATGGCTACACCGAGCACGGCAAGTTTGAGCCCCAGCGTTCCGACCAGTCCAAGGACATCACTGCGCCCCGCTCCGAGCGCGACACGAATCCCAATCTCGCGGGTCCTTTCGCTCACGAAGTACGACATCACGCCGTAAATCCCGATGGCCGCCAACAGCAGCGCCATCCCCGCAAAAATCCCGAGCAACTGCATGTAGAAGCGCTGATCGCCCATCGATTCCGCCACAACGTCTTCCATCGTCATCACGCTGGTGACGGGCAGATCGGGGTCAATCTCAGCGATCGCTTTCTTCACGGTCCCCGCCAACCCATTCCCGGCGCCCAATCCAGCAGCTTTCCGAATCACCACGTTGTGATGAAGCTGCGCCAACGCCGTACCCCCGGGAACGACTGCCTGCTCCTGCCGAAACGAGGCGTATACGAATGGAGGCGCTTCCTCTGCCAGGCCGAAGTGCTTCACGTCCCCCACGATGCCGACGATCTGCCGCGGCCTTTCTTCGTCTACTCCATAAGCCCCGAATCGGAAAAGCACCTGCTGCCCGATGGGATCTTCGTCCGGGAAATAACGCCGTGCAAAGGATTCATTCACGTCGATCGCCCACGGCGCACTGGCCGTGTCGTGTTCATCCAAATAGCGACCCTTCTTCAGCGGAATGCCCAGAGTTCGAAAGATGCTCGGGCTCACGTCGTCAAATCCCGCATGCGACCGATTGTCCGGCGGCGGCGCAGGATGCCCGAGGATCGAAAAACTAAAAAACATCGCTCCACGCATCGGCAAATTGCTGATAATCCCGGACGACTCGATTCCCGGCAGCGCCGCAATCTTCTCCAGCAACTGTTCATGAAACGCTGCGACGTTCGGCAACGCTTTCTCCATATCTCCGCCGGGCACTCTTTCCAAATACTTCCCTCCCTCCGGCAATTGCACGAGCATCGTCAGCAAATTTTTCGTATCGAATCCCGGATTCACGCGCTGCAATCGAAGCATCGTGTTGATCATCAATCCCGCGCCCACCAAAAGCAGCATCGCCAGCGCGACTTCCGCCACAGCGAGCACGTGCCTCGTAACTCCGCGTGACCCCGCCACAGTTCGGCCTTCCCCTTCGCGCAAGGTCGCGTTGATATCCGGGTTCGAAGCCTGAAGCGCTGGCGCCAACCCAAAAATCACCGCCGTCAACAAGGAAACGCAGAGCGTGAACAGCAGCACCCGCCGATCGATACCGACGCTGTCGGAATTCGGAAAATCGCCAACCAGCTTGCGCAAAATCTGAATGCCCCAATATGCAAACAGAATTCCCAGAGCTCCACCCAGAAGCGCCAGCAGCCCGCTCTCCGCAAACAGTTGTTGCATCAATCGCCGCCGCCCCGCTCCGAGCGCCGCTCGCACCGAATATTCTTTTCGCCGCGCCTCGGTTCGCGAGCGCATGAGATTGGCCACGTTCACGCACGCAATCAGCAAAACGCAGCCCACCGCCCCGAGCAGCGGGTACAGCACCTGTCCGTCTCCGCGGTAAAGGTCCTGGTGCAACGGCCTTACAATCTTTCCCACGCCCTTGTTGGTCTTCGGATAAGCCATCTCCAAGCGCTTCGCGATGACGTTCATCTCGGTTTGCGCTTGCGCAAGCGTCGCACCCGGCTTCAACCGCGCCACCGGCATCAGCCAATGGTCGGCTCGCGCGGAATATCTCGCGCTCTCCGGATCCACGGGCACCCACAGGTCGATCTTCCCTCCATAAAACGGCGCAAAATCCGCCGGCATCACTCCCACGACCGTCGAAAGCACGCTGTCCACACTAAACGTCTTTCCGAGCACCTGCGGATCCCTATTAAAATGGCTGGTCCAAAATCCACTGCTGATTACTACGGCATACGAATGGTCCTGCATTTCCTTTGCCGTAAAAATCCTGCCCATGATCGGCCGCACGCCCAACAGACTAAAGAAATTAGGCGTGACGTACTGCACTCTCACTGGCTGCGGTTCGCCGAGGCGCGACAAAATCACCTCTTCCGTAAAGCTCGTCAGTGCGATGTCTTTGAAAACCGCGTTTTGCTTTTGCCAATCCACCAGTTCCGCAATCGGCGGCGGCTGATAATCCCCCGGATGCTCCTGGTCTGTTTCCCAAATCACGAGGAGCTGTTCCGGATGCTCGAACGGCAACGGCCGGTACAGCAGCGCGTCTATCACGCTGTAGATCGTGCTGTTCGCTCCAATCCCCAACGCCAACGACAGCACCACCACCGCGAGAAATCCCGGGCTCTTGCGAAGTCCCCGCGCCGCCAACCGAATGTCCTGCCAAAGACTTTCAAACCAGCTATAGGTTCCCATCGCTCGCGTACCTCCTTCAAAGCGATTGGTCTGCACTCTTGAATCGACTCCGCATCTCGCTTCTCCCGCCGGATCTACATCTGGATAGCCACTTGATGCCTGCCGCCTTTATAGCCAGCTCGCGAAGCGCATCAGGATTGCGCCAGAACACAGAGCACCCAGTAATTCCCCGTACGCCTACATTACGCGGAAACCAGGCATTTTATGAACAAGAAGTGTGGGTGAATAGACC
>JBAQJX010000101.1:0-17317 GCA_049641765.1 Candidatus Acidiferrum sp. | reverse complement strand
CGCCATCCGCTCCGCGCCGCAGGGAAGTGATGTGCAACAAATCCATCATTCGCTGGTGATCCTGCTCCGCCGTCAGGTGCGCCACCGGCGTCAGTCCATTCGTGTTCTGCCGCTTGCCCCGCGCGGCGCCGCTTGCCATCAGGCCTGAAATCAGGCACACCAGCGCCATTACGCTGCCAATCCAACGCATCCATTTGAAATTGTTCACGGCCTTTTCCTCGACTCTGCCTGCGGAATTGACAACCCAGACGTCCGTTTACTGCGCCGCATCGTTATTTCAATGTTTCGCTGCTTCATTCTTTCGTTGTCCCAGTATCTCTTGCAAGAAACTCTTGCCATGCACAATCGCTCCCCCAAACGTCTCCGCAACCGTCTGTCCCATGTCCGCGAGCGTGGCTCGCACGCCTAGGTTCACGCCCGATCCGCCTCCCGGCGAATAGGCTAGGATCGGCACATACTCCCGCGAATGGTCCGTCGTCGCCCATCGCGGATCTGGATCGCATCCGTGATCGGCGGTAATCAGTAGCAAGTCCGTAGCGCGCAGCAGCCCGAGAAACGGTCCCAGCATGCGGTCAAACTCTTCGAGCGATTCCGCAAAACCCTCGACGTCTTTCCGGTGCCCGTAGAGCATGTCGAAATCCACCAGGTTGCAGAAAATCAGGCCACTCTGTTGCGCGCCAAGCGCTTCCGCGAGCTTCGCCATGCCGTCCGCGTTTCCCGTCGTCGTGACGTATTTCTCGACGCCGCGCCCGTTATAAATGTCATGGATTTTTCCAATCCCGAACACCGGCACGCCGCGCTCTGCGAGCACGTCCAGCAGCATCGGCTTCGGCGGATCGACCGCATAGTCATGACGCCGCGTTGTGCGCTTGAAATTTCCCGGCGTTCCCGCAAACGGCCGCGCAATCACGCGGCCCACGCGATTCGGCCCATCGAGCAATTTCCTCGCGATCGCGCACTCGCGGTACAACTCCGCGATGGGAATCACGTCTTCGTGCGCGGCAATCTGAAACACGCTGTCGCCCGACGTATACACAATCGGTTTCCCGGTTCGCACGTGCTCTTCGCCCAACTCCTTGATGATCTCCGTACCCGAGGCGGGTTTGTTGCCAAGCGTCCCGCGGCCGATCTGCTTTTCAAATTCCGCAATCAATTCTTTCGGAAAGCCATGCGGATAAACAGGGAACGCCTGATCCAGCCAGACGCCCGCCATCTCCCAATGTCCCGTCGTCGTATCTTTTCCGGGCGAATGCGTGGCGCCTTTGCCGTACGCGCCAATCGGCGTTTCCGCTGGTTTCAAGTGCGCGAGCGGCGCGATATTCGCCAGCCCCAGTCGCACCAGATTGGGCAGCGCGAGTGGCCGGGATTCCGCAATGTGGCCCAAGGTAGTCCTGCCCACGTCGCCGTACGCCGCCGCGTCGGGCAATTCGCCGATGCCCACGCTGTCCAGCACAATCCAAATCACTCTTTCGAATTTCGCCATCGCCAACCCTCGTTATTGCGACTCTTCTGGCCGCTGGATGCCTGCTCCAGCCCTTCGCCGCACTCTAGCACAATGCCAAAACCCTCTCCTCTACACACGCCGCGATTGACCTGCACCATGTCTCCCAGTAGTCTCCCGAGAAGGCAGTTTATTTCTCTGCACCTGAACTTTTTTCTTTTGCCGTGCGTAGTAGAGAGTGAAGAGGTGCGTAATGGCTCAAGACGGCGCGCCGCGTCGCGCTTCACTGGTTTTTCCTGTTTTTCTCATCGCGGTCGGCGCAATTTTTCTTTATGGCAACTGGCACCCGGACTTCGATCCATGGCCTATTCTATGGACGTACTGGCCGCTCATCCTGATTTTCGTCGGTCTCGGTACAATCTGGGAGCACTGGCGACGGCGCCAGAATCCCAATGCCCCGCCCGGTTCATCGATGGGAGCCAGCCTCGGCGCCATCGTCTTCGTACTAATTCTCGTCACCATCGTTTGGCATGGCCGGAATTCACGGCACTGGCGCACGGGCTCGGTCTATGCCATGCAACATCAATCGCGGAGCATCGACCGGCAAAACGCCAAATCCGTTCGCGTGAATCTGGATATGGGGGCGGGTGATCTCGATCTTAGCGGCGGTTCAAGCCATCTGCTCGAAGCCGATTTTGACTATCGCCTTTCCGATGGCGCGCCGCGCGTTGATTATTCCGTCTCCGGCACGGAGGGCGATTTGAACATTACGCAGGACAATTCAGAGCCACATTTTCGCGCGACGGGCGATAACCACTGGACGCTGCACCTCGCCAATGACGTTCCGCTGGAGATCAAGATCGATATGGGCGCGGGCCACGGAAATCTTCGCCTTCGTGACATTGACGTCACTCGCCTCAACCTCGATATGGGCGCCGGCCAGGTGGACGTCGACCTCACCGGCGATCGCAAAACCGATTTGACGGGGGACATCGAGGGCGGCGTCGGCGAAGCCAACATTCGCCTTCCGAAAAATATCGGAGTCATCGTCAACGCCTCCGGCGGAATCGGCACGATCGAAGCGCACGGTTTGAACCACGACGGCGACACGTACACCAATGACCTTTACGGGAAATCGCCCGTCACGATTCATCTGAAAGTGGAAGGCGGCGTCGGCACTATCCGCCTCATTCCGGAAGCCTGACGGCGCAGGATTTTATTTCGGGGGCGAGAGCCAGATGTCTTCGTCGACGTACCCCGTCACTGGCGTTCCTTCTTCCACTTCGAGGTTGCCATGCCTGATTTGCCCAATGGAGCCGAGCACCGCGTCGCGCCCTCTTCCTCCGCGCAGCCGTATGCGGTCTCCTCCGCTCGACATTTCTTTTAGTTGTATGCTCAACTCGCCGTTGCTCCCGGGCAGCATTCCCGATCTCTTCACGTGTGTGACCACCGCGATGGCCTTTGCTCCTTGCTTCACAAGGACCACATCGCCGACTCTAAGATCGCTCACCAGCGTGAGCTCGACTTTGTCGCCTTCCGTGGCGTATCGCGAACTCTCGTCGGTCGCGAACTTCAGCGGCACTTCGGTGCCTTCTTTGAGCAGAAGTTTGCCGGCATGTTCATCGGCGGGCGGCGTAGCAGTTGGCGCTGCGGGAGCCGCCGCCGGCGCCGCAGCCACTTTTTTCTTGCTGGCGTCCGCTTTCAGCATCGCATCCATGACCTTCACGCTCGCGCCCGCGCTTTGCATCTGGGTCATGGCGTCCGGCGACGTGTCGAAATTCGTGTCGCTCGCTTGAATCACTTTCACGATCACGGATTCGCTCAAACCCTGCTTCAACATGACCAGAATATCTTTGTTGGTCAGCGCTTTTTGGTCCTGGGCCCAACTGAAGGCGGCGGCAAACGCCGCAATCAATACGAGCCAGACGACTCTCTTCGATTTCATGGTGAGAAGCTCCGCTCCCAATGGATCCTGCAAACTGCGCCTGTCGCCGGCTGGATTCCATGGCACCGACGAGCCACGCGCTGCTCGCATCGAATTTCGCGAAAAGAATAGCTCGGAACATGCGCCGCCGCACATCGTTTTCTCGTTTTATTTCCGTTTGGATACGTTGTTTCCAGCGGAAAAGGGAAAAACGGGCCGATGCAGAAGCGCTGTCGCAAACGCCTGGTAATCATCCGCGAGGAATAATGGCCGAGAAAATGTGCGCGGTGCGTGAATACGAATTGCGCTGCCGCGACAATGTTGCCAGACGACTTCCTTTTCGGAAACCGCAGCCGCAATCCCGCTGTTTTGGCAGAACTCTCACGGTGTACAATCCTTTATCGTTGATGCGGAATGCGCGCATCCAGACCCGGCCATGAAGACTTGCCCCCAATGCCAGCGCAGCTATCCGGTTTCCTTTGCCATCTGTCCACAGGACGGCGCGCGGCTCACGGAATCCCTCGAATGGGCGGAAGGAACCGTCATTCGCGGGAAGTATCGCATCGTCGGAAAAATCGGCGAAGGCGGCATGGGCGCGGTTTACAAAGCGCTGCACATGCACTTCAACGAATCCTGCGCTCTGAAGGTCATGGCGCCGCAGTTGATGAACGACTCCGGCCTGGTCAAGCGCTTTGGGCGCGAGGCGATCATCGCGCGCAAGCTGCGGCACAGAAATGCAGTCAAAGTGGAAGATTTTGACGAGACGGAAGACGGCCGCCCGTTCATCGTCATGGAATACATCGAGGGCCAAAGCCTCAAAAACCTGATGAACGCGCAAGGGCCGCTGCCCGTGGCGCGCACGTCCTCCATCATCAAGCAGGCCGCCGCTGCGCTCGATGCCGCTCATCAGCTCGGCCTCGTGCATCGCGACATCAAGCCAGACAACATCGTTCTGGTTGTTTCCAACGGCGAGGAAGTAGCCAAGGTTCTCGACTTCGGCATCGCCAAAATTCGCGATTCGCAAAGCACCTCGTCCGGCATGGCGCTCACCGCGACCGGCATGGTCATCGGCACGCCGCCCTACATGTCTCCTGAACAAGCAAAGGGCGCGGACAGCGAAGAACTCGACGGCCGCTCGGATATCTATTCGCTCGGCGTGGTCATGTACCAGATGTTGACCGGTGTCCTCCCGCTGAAGGCCGACACGCCGCTCAACATGTTGTTTGCTCAGATCCAGACGCCGCCTACGCCCATTTTTGAAGCGCGGCCGGGTGTGAAGATTCCCGGTCCCATCGGCGAACTTGTGATGAAGTGCCTGGAAAAAGATCGCGCGCGACGCCCGCAAACGGGGCGAGATCTCATCGAGGCGCTCGAGCAGTGCGAGAGGGCAGGTAATGTGCCCGCTGGGTCCTCTACGCACGCGAAGCCGCACCAGGATTTCTCGGAAAGCACAACGATTCCCGAGACGCCCGCGCGATTTGCCGACGGCACCATGCCGCTGGGCGCGACTGCGTACGCGGATCAGCCGACGGTTCGTACACCGACCGCAAGCCAATCGCTTCGCGAACCTGCGACACCACGCGTTCCACAAGTTCCAACAGTTCCGGCAGCGGCCGCGCACGGCTCGTCGCTCGAGTCCGATTCCGCAGCAGCAGCTTCTTCCGCGAGCGCCTCGAGTTCTTCTTCACGTGGCATGGTTCTCGGTTTGGTGGCAGTGCTCGTCCTCGCGGTTGCTGGCGGAGGCTGGTATTTCACGCACCGCTCGCCGGCGGTGTCGCAGCCAGACGTTTCCGCCCCACAGACTTCAAGTTCTCCCGCGGCGGTCCAGCCGCCTTCGACACAGCCCAATTCTACGCAACCGGGCTCGCCGGAAGTCACTGCGCCGCCTGCTGATTCTCACGGCTCGGAAAAAGCTACCGAGCGCAAAGTTTTCTCCAACAAAGTAGCAGAGACCCCTAAGCCGAAGCGCACCGCGCAAGAGGCCGCATCGTCGCCCCCGCAGGAAACCGATGCCCAGAAAGCGGCGCGCCAAAAGACGGTGAGCGATACGACTTCGCTCGGCGACCTCTATTTCCAGAACGGCGAATACGACAACGCCATCAAGGAATACCAGCAGGGCCTGCAAGCCGACCCGTCGAACGCGCCATTGCAAGACAAACTGGCTCGCGCGCGCAAGGCCAAAGATGCCGGACAAACCACCAAGACGGCGAACCCGTAGGCTTCCCTCACCGTTGCCGCTTCGTTTGCCCCCATTTTCCGCAAGTCGTATACTTTGAAGTTTAGGCAGTGCGCTTCGAACGCGCTGTCTGGACTCCCTTTGGCTACCAAAGACCCCACGCCCGTGCTCATCGAAGAAGAGGCTATCCGCGTACGCGGAGCCCGCGTCCACAATCTGCGCAACATCACCGTCGAAATTCCGCATAACGCCATCACAGTGGTCACCGGCGTTAGCGGCTCGGGCAAATCCTCGCTGGCGTTCGACACGATCTACGCGGAGGGCCAGCGCCGCTACGTCGAGTCGCTTTCCGCCTACGCGCGGCAGTTCCTCGAGCGCATGGAGAAGCCCGACGTCGATGACATTTCGGGAATCGCTCCGGCGGTCGCCATTCGGCAGAAAAACTCGACCCGCAATCCGCGCTCGACCGTCGCGACGTCGACTGAGATTTACGATTATCTGCGCCTTCTTTTCGCGCGCTGCGGCCAGACGTTTTGCGTCCACTGCGGCACCGAGGTGCGCCGGGACAGCCCCGACGAAATCGCCACGCGCATTCTTGCGCTCGCGCTCGGCCGCCGCTTTTACGTGATGTATCCATTTCGCGTGGCGCAGCCACAAGCCACGGGCAGCGCGCGGCGCGTTCCCAAAAAGAAGACTCCACCACCTCCGCAGGAACTACTCAAGCAGGCTCTGGGCGACATCCAGAAGCGTGGCTTCAACCGGCTCTATCAGGACGGCCGCGTGCACGAATTTTCTTCTCCGGAAACTCTGCTCGACGTGGACTTTTCCAAACCGGTCTACGTTCTCGTCGACAGGCTCGCCGTCAATCCGGAATCGCGCTCTCGCCTGACGGACTCGATCGAGATCTGCTATCGCGAAGGCCAGGGCGAAGCCATTCTCGAATTCATCGCGGACTCCGCCGGCAATCGCGCCGAACGCCTTACGTTCAACGAACGGTTCGAGTGTAAAAATGACGGCACGCTTTATCAGGAGCCGGAACCGCGGCTCTTCTCGTTCAACAATCCCTACGGCGCGTGCCCGCGCTGCCAGGGCTTTGGGAACACCATCGATTTCGACCTTAATCTCGTCGTGCCGGATCCGAGCAAAACGCTCGACGAAGGCGCCATCGAGCCGTGGACCAAGCCTCGCTATCGCGCTCTGCTGCAAGACGTGAAAAAGTGGGCGCGCGGCCGCGCTATTCCGCTGAATGTCCCGTGGCGCCAGCTTACCGCCGAGCAGCGGCGGCTGGTTCTCGAAGGCGACCCCGAAAACAAGTTCGAAGGCGTGAAGGGCTTTTTCAACTGGCTCGAGAGGAAAAAATACAAGCTCCACGTTCGCGTTTTCCTGAGCCGTTACCGCGGCTACGCCACCTGCCCCGACTGCAACGGCACGCGCCTTCGCCCCGAGGCACGCGCCGTGCGCGTTGCCGGCCGCTCGATCACGGAGATCTGCAAGCTCACCGTAAAAGAGGCTCGCGTGTTTTTCTCGACGCTCGTCCTTTCCGAATCGCAAACCAAAGTCGCCGAGAAAATTCTCGAAGAGGTCCGCACGCGCTTGCAGTTTCTGGACGAGGTTGGCCTCGACTATCTGACGCTCGAGCGCCTCACATCCACCCTTTCCGGCGGCGAGTCGCAGCGCATTCAGCTCGCGACCTCGCTCGGCTCGCATCTCGTCGGCGCGCTCTATGTTCTCGATGAGCCTTCCATCGGCTTGCACCCACGCGACACCCAGCGCCTGATTGACATCCTCAAATCGCTCCGCGACCTCGGCAACACCGTCTTAGTCGTCGAGCACGATCCCGACACCATTCGCGCCGCCGACCGCGTGCTCGACCTCGGCCCCGGCGCAGGCGAGCTTGGTGGCAAGCTTCTTTTCGCCGGCGACTACGCGTCGATGCTCGCCGAGCACAAATCGCTGACCGGCCGCTACCTGAGCGGGGAATTGAATATCCCCGTTCCCAACACGCGCCACAAACCATCCGGCAAATTCCTGCGCCTCTTTGGCGCGACGCTTCACAATCTCCAGAACATCGACCTGATGATTCCTCTGGGCACGCTTACGGTCGTCACCGGCGTCAGCGGTTCGGGCAAGTCAACTCTCGTCCACGACGTTCTCTACCGCGCGCTTGTTGCGGGCCGCAGCGGTGGCAGCGTCAAGGAATTTTGCGATCGTCTCGAAGGCGGTGCGCACATCAACGAGGTGGTCATCGTCGACCAGTCGCCCATTGGCCGCACGCCTCGCTCGAATCCCGCCACCTATCTCAAGGCATTCGACGCCATCCGTGAAGTCTTCGCCGCATCGCCTGACGCCAAGCGACGCGGCTTCACCCCCGGACATTTTTCGTTCAACGTCCCCGGCGGCCGCTGTGAAACTTGCCAGGGCGACGGGACGGTCACCGTCGAAATGCAGTTTCTCGCCGACGTCGAGCTGGTCTGCGAAGAGTGCCGCGGCACGCGCTTTAAGACCAGCGTTCTTGACGTGCGCTATCGCGGCAAAAATGTGCACGAGGTTTTGCAGCTCACGGCCCGCGAGGCCCTCGCGTTTTTCACCGGCGTTCCGAAAGTCGTTTCGAAGCTCCGCATCCTGAACGAAATCGGACTCGGTTATCTGCGGCTCGGGCAGTCCGCCACGACACTTTCCGGCGGCGAAGCGCAGCGCTTGAAGCTCGCCGCGCATCTCGCGCGCACCGAAAACCACGGTGTCCTGTACATTCTCGATGAGCCCACGACCGGTCTGCACTTCGACGACATCGCGAAACTTCTCTCCGCTTTCCGCAAACTTCTCGAGTCGGGCGCGTCTCTGCTCGTCATCGAACACAATCTTGATGTCATCAAATCCGCTGACTGGCTGATCGATCTCGGCCCCGAAGGCGGCGACCAGGGCGGAAAAATCATTGCCACCGGCACGCCGGAGCAGGTCGCTCGCAACCAGCAATCGCACACTGGTCGGTTCCTCGCGCGCGTTTTGGCCGCCAACGGCCAGGCAAAGCGCGCGGGCAACGGCGCATCCAAGTCCACCATGCCTTCAGGTACAATCGCAAATGCCGCAGGCCATCCTCCGGCTAAACCATGAAGCTCGTCCCTCCGCTTGATTTATTCGCAGCCGCGCTTCGTGCTGTGCGCGCACGGCTTTGCATCGTTCTTTTGCTTTTGGTTTTCGCGGCGACGCAAGCGGTCGTTCCTTCGCCCGTAAGCGCCGCGGCTCTCCCGGCACAATCTGCCCCGCAATCGCGCAGGCAAACGCTTTCGAATCCCCTTAACGATCTGCTCAAAGAGGCCGAGCGCGACATCGACGCGAATCAATTTGAAGCCGCGATCGTCCCGCTGCAGAAGTTGCTCGCCGAAAAACCGGACCTCGCTTGGGGACACTTTCAGCTCGGCTACTCCTACACCGCATTGAAGCGCACGAACGACGCGCGCGCGGAATACGAACGTGCCACCGCGCTCGATCCCAAAATGTCCGAGGCTTATCTGAATCTCGGAATCCTTCTCACGGACAGCGATCCCGCTGCCGCGGTTGCAGCGCTTCGCAAAGCTGTCGATCTGCTTCCCGCGCAAAGCCGGCCGCGTTTTCTGCTCGGCTACGCGCTGGAACGCTCCGGCGACATCCCTGCTGCGTCGGAATCCTACGAAGCCGCGCTCCGCCTCGATCCGCATGACGTCGAGACCGTCACGCACCTCGGAAATCTCTACTACGGCCTCAAGAAATATCCCGAGGCGGAGGCGAAATTCCGCGCCGCGCTCGAAGCCCAGCCCAAATCGCAGCACGCTTTGCTTGGCCTTGCACAATCTCTCGACGCCCAGCACAAACCCGAAGCAGCCGCGGCGTATCGCGACTATCTCTCCGTCAATGCAAACGATGCGCCCGCGCGTTCCCGCCTGATCGATCTGCTGCTCAAACAGAAACAGTACGACGCCGCGATGGCAGAGTTGGACCGCCAGGAAGCCGGCAAGCCGCCCACCCTCGATTCGCTTCGTTCCCGCGCCGACATTCAGATCTCCCAGAAAAAATGGGACGATTCCATCGTCACGCTACGGAAGGCCATTGCCCTGGCTCCCAATGACGCCCAGCTTCACGGCGGCCTCGGCCGCGTATACATGCAGAAGCGCGATTTTCCTTCCGCGGAAAAAGAGATCAAGGCCGCTTTGCAAATCGATCGCGCGAATCTCGCGTACTGGAAGGATTTGAGCTCGACCTACTATCTCGGTGGGAACTACGCCGCTGCGATCTCCACTTTGGATCTCATCTCCAAGGCGGAAACTCCCGGCGCGGGGGAGTGGTTTATCCGCGCTCTCTGCTACGATAAACTAAACCAGCCCAAGCCCGCGCTCGAGGCGTACGACAAATTTCTCGCTCTCGACCAGGACAAGAACCCCGATCAGGTCTGGCAAGCACAGCAGCGCAGCAAAGTCTTGCGCCGTATGCTGGACAAAAGCAGGTGAACAGTGGTGGGGCCCCGCATGGCGCATTGCATGGCGATTCCAGTTCTTCTGGCAGCGCTTTGGAGCGCCACCGCCGCCGACAGATTGAGCGAGCTCCAGAAGAATTTTGACAGCGAAACGAACGCCGTGCATAAGGCAAAAATGATGGAAAAGCTGGGCGACGTCGAATTTGAGGAAGCGGGGCAGGCCGAAAAAAACGGCGACTACTCTCGCATGGGCCTGCTTCTCGAGAAATATCGCGACAATGTTCGCATCGCTTCCGACGCGCTGGCGAAAGCCAATCCCGATGGCGAGCGGCATCCCGCCGGTTACAAACAGCTCGAAATGCATTTACAAAAGGGACTGCGGGAAATGGATGAGTTCGTGCTCGAAGCGCCGGACCCTTACAAACCGCCGCTCCAGCTTGTCCGCCAGGATCTTCTGAATTTGGACAATCAGCTGTTGCGGTCTCTTTTCCCCGAACGTCCCACTATCAAATCGCCGGTGATCAAGCCTCCAACCGCTCTTCCTCCGTCGTTTAGGGTGCGCCGATGAAGCATCGACTTTGTATTTTTATTTTATCCCTCGCGTGTGCGTGCGCTTTGCTTGCCGTTCGTGGCGTTCGCGCTGCCGTGCCGCCGCAGAAGGACTATCTTTCCCAGATCGAGGCGGACAAAATCCGCGACGCGCAAACACCCAACGAGCGCATCACGCTTTTCCTTTCGTTTGCGGACGATCGCCTCACAAAACTTCAGTACGAATTCGATCATCCTTCGGAAAATAGGCACGACGAGATGATCAATTCGCTTCTGAACGCCTTTGTCGGTTGCGTCGACGATGCCGCGGATCTCATTCAAATCGGCATCGAGAAGCAGCAGAACATTCGCAAAGGGATCAACTTGATGGCCGCGCGCACCAAGGACTACCTCGCCATTTTGCAAAAGCTTCCGGCCACCGGCGCCGACGCTGAAAACTACAAGGACAATCTCGACGACGCCATCGAGGGCACGCAGGACGCTTCGCGCGAAGCGGAAGATGCGAAGAAGAACGTCGCTCCTCCGCCAGTCCGGCGAAAGAATTGAGCGTTCGAACCCCAGGGACTTGAAAGCCCCGAAGGCCCCCAAGTTCGCAAAGGAACCCAGGAAATTGACCCGAGCGATGCCATCCAGGTTGACGCGCCTTGCCAATCCTCACGTCCCCGGTGGCGCGGCCTTGTTTCAGCGCATGTTCACGCGGCTCGGCTGCGGCGGCCAGCCGCCGCGCTTCCGCGTCGAGTTTTACCCTTACGCCAGCCTCGTTCTCACGATTCGCCGTAGGGAAGACGTCGTCTACGTGCGTTTTTCGGATTTGCTCCGCCGCGCGCCGCTGCCGGTGCTGGAAGCCGCGGCGGCATTGCTGCTCGCGCGCGTCTATCGCCGCAAAGCGGCCCGCGCGTTGGTCGAGCCGTACCTGGAATACGCGCGTTCGAATCGCACCCGTGGGCGAATCAGCCGCATGAGGCGCGGGCGTGTGCGTCCATCTTCGGCGGGACCGCGTGGCCGGCACTTCGATCTCGAAAAAATGTTCGAAGCGCTGAACGCGAAATATTTTGACGGCGCGTTGCAGCGTCCGCACATCGGTTGGAGCACGCGCGGCTGGCGCCGCCAGTTCGGCTGCTACGATCCCGGCCCCAACCAAATTCTACTCAACCGCCGCATGGATCATCCCCGCGTTCCGCAAGTCGCCGTCGAGTACGTGCTCTTTCACGAAATGCTGCACGTAAAGCATCCCACGCGCCGTTCCGGTTGCAGCCTTGTGTCTCATTCCGCCGGTTTTCGCGCCGAAGAAAAGCGCTTCGCCGATTTTGCGCGCGCTCGCCGCATCCTCGACCACCTTGCCCGCTGATTCCTGCGCGGTGCAGTTCACTCGTATCGCAGTGCCTCCAGCGGATCCACTTTCCCGGCTCGCCGCACCGGCACCCAGCAGGCCAGCAGAGCCACTCCTACGAACAACGCTCCAACAACCAGCAACGTCGCCGGATCGCTCGGCTGCACCTCATACAAAAAAGTTCTCAGCACACGCGATAAAATAATCGCCAGCGCCGCTCCCGCGAGTACACCGCTTGCAATCAATCGAAATCCTTCGCCGAAAATCAAATTCCGAATGTCTTTTTGTTCTGCACCCACGGCGCTGCGAATCGCGAGCTCCCGCCGTCGCGAGGCCACCGATAGCGAAAGCACGCCGTAAATTCCCACAAGCGTCAGCACGCTTCCCACCACGGAAAATCCGATCAAGAGTTGCATCGCAAAGGTGCGCGACGCCAACGAATCATCGCGGATCTGCTCCAAAGTCTTCGGGTTCTCGATGGCAGCCGTGGGATCGACGGCGCGCAGTTCACGCTCCACTGCAACCAGAACCGCGCGCGGGTCCGCCCTCGTTCGGATCACGAGATGTTTTGAAAAAGCCGAAGCTTGCCACAACGACAGATAAATCTCGGGCGATGCCGCCAGCGTCAAATCGTCCGTTCGGCTGTTCGCGACCTCTCCAACGATTTCCGTACCAGGCTTGTCCCGCCCGTCTAGCCAAAACTTCCGCCCAATAACATCGCCGCGCGGAAAGTAGCGTTCCGCAAATGCCTTGTTGACGATGGCTACGTTCGGTGCCTGGAACGCATCGCTGGAACGAAACTCACGCCCACTCAGCAATCTCACGCCCATCAGCTTGAAATAGTCCTCGGTCACGGCCCGCAACGGCAGCGCTGTTTTTTCGCTTTCTTTCATCGCTGGAGGCTGCCCTTCGATTTCCAGAGTCGCCGGCCAATTGTTGCCCGTCAGTGGCACTCCCCACGCGAAAGCGGCGTATTGCACTCCGGGAATTGCCGAAACCCTCTCCAAAGCGTGCCTGTGAAAACTGGCCCATTCGGAACGGTCTCGCACCTCCGTGACACTCATCGTTAGGATGTGGCTCAGGCTGAAGCCTGCTGGGACCTCCGCAATTTTGACCATGGTTCGTATCAACAGCCCGGCTCCGACAAGCAGCGCCAGAGTCAGCGCAGTTTGCGCCATGGTCACCCCTCGCAGAAGCCGCCGTTCGCCAAGTCCCGCCGTTCCCTTGGGACCCGCGCTCTTCAAGACCTCCATCGGATCCAACCGGAAAGTCCGTAGCGCCGGGAATATTCCTGCGAAAATCGCGGCCAGCACAGCCGCGCTCATTCCCCATGCCAGAACCGCCCACCCAGCCGTCACGCCGTCGAGCCGCGGAATGGCATGCCCGGCAATCAACTTGAACAGTTTCACGACGCCGAAGGCCAGCCCCACTCCAAACGCGCCACCCAGCAGCGCCAGTAACAAACTCTCGGTCGCGACCTGGCGTATAAGCGCCATGCGCCCCATGCCCATCGCGATACGCACCGCGTATTCCTGCTGCCGCTGCAACCCGCGTACCAGCAACAGCGCGGCAGCGTTGCCGCAACCGATCAAAAGGACCAGCGCCGCCGCTCCTAGCAGTGGAAATAGGATCCTTCGCCCATCCCGATTCATTTCGTTCGTCAACGATTCCACTTGCGGCGTAATCCCCTCAAAGTCATGTTCCGATTGCGCCTCTCTCGCCGCAAGAACGGTTAGTTCTCCTTGCGCTTGTGAAAGCGTCGTTCCATCGCGCAGACGCGCCACGATATTCCAATACGGTCCTTTAAGGTCTTTCGGGTCAGGTACCGCAGGAATCCAGAAATCCACCAGTGCATTGACATTGTAATTTGGCTCTTTCGCGCTGCCCGGCGACGGAAGAAACCGTACTCCCGGCTGCATCACCCCGATCACCGTCGGCGGTATATCCCACCGGCTGATGTGCACCGTCTTTCCAATAATGTTCGGGTCGCCGTCGAACGTGCTCTTCCAAAACTCGTAGCCCAGCAAAATCACCCTCACCGGGCCTTGCCCCATATCGGCTTCCTCAAAGCTCCGCCCAATCACCGGCCGCAATCCTGTGACCTGGAAATAATCCTTCGTTACCGCCATACCTTCGATCGATTGGCTGCCTTCGCTGCGGATCAGAAAATTGAAAGTCCAGCCGTATGCCGCGAGGCTCTGCAAATGTTTCGCCTCTTTTTGCCATTCCAACCATTGCTGGGCGGGCCAGCCTCTCGGAGTATCCTGCTTTTGGCCGTCCGTTCGGGCGCTCGGAATGAGCACCAACTGTTGCGCCTGTCGGTACGGCGGCGGCGTCAGCAGCACTCCTTGGATCAAGCTGAACACTGCCGAAGTCGCCCCAATTCCCAAGGCCAATGTAAGCACCGCAATCAAACTAAACCCGGGTTGTTTTAGCAGCATCCGGATCGCAAAGCGTACGTCTCGCCACATCGATCCCCCTGTAAGTTACTCCCGCAGAATGCCCGGCTGGAATACGTTGCTCAGCCACGGCTTGTTCCCGTCAAACTGCAGGTTTTGACGAACAAACAGGGCGCGGGTTAGGTGCTTTGGAAGGATGCCTCGGGAAACTTGCGCCGTCTTCGCCTCGCACGGCTGTTGACTCGCCTTCGAACTGCGGCCTAAGATGGCGGCTTGGGTGTCTCAACCAAATCGTGGCGCGGTGCTGAGATGGCCACTTACAATCCAGAATTAGGCGCCTCCTCCATGGCCATGAGCTTTGGAGCGAAACCCAGATTCCTCTTTTTATTTCAGTGGTTCGCCATTCTGATGGGCCTCGCCAGCGCGCTGGCGGCGTTGCCGGTGGCGATTCTTTCCTTCGGCTGCTACGGTCTCGCTCGGCTTCTCGAGAAAATCTCGCCGCTCCGCGTCACGTATGAATTTTTCTCGCGTTCCTACGACCGCATCCTCGGCCGCATCGGCGAACAAATTCTGCGCGACCCGCGCGATACGCCAGCGCTGCGCCTCATGGTCTCGCTCACCTTGACCGTCGTGCCCATTTTCGTGGCCCAGCTTGTCTTGCGCAAACCGCAGCTTCTGCTCGTCATCGCGTTCTATCTGGCCCTTTACGGCCTCAAGTTCCAGCGCTTTGTCCGCATGTTCAGCGCCAGTCACCTTGAAGCCCATCGCCGTCACGGCTACTTCTCCGGATTCTCCGACAGGATTTTCGGCCGCTATCTCGAATTTGTCCTCGGCTATTTCTACGGCAATATCCCGGAGCTTGGCCGCACCGCTCACGTCTGCCTCCATCATCGCGAAAACAGCGGCCCTGACGACACGCGCAACACCATGGGTTACGATCGCACCAGCCGCCTCGATTTTCTCTGGTATCTCTCGGACAACATTTGGACCGTTCTCGGTCTGGCTCCCCTCGCTTACTTCATCGCGCACGGCGATGCAAAGTACCGCAAGCGGATGATCTGGGGAATGGCGCGCTACTACGCTTTCTTCGCCGCCATTTTCATTTACGACTGGCGCATCGGAATTCTGTTCGTCCTCGTCCCCATGCTCTGCATGAACTTCATCAACGCCATCACCGCTTGGGTGCAGCACGCGTTCTGCGATCCCGAACATCCCGAAGATTATTTCGCCAACTCCGTCACCGTCATGGACGACGTGAATTTCATGAACGAAGGCTACCACCTCTGCCATCACCATCGTTCCAGCTTGCATTGGACCGAAATGCCCGCGCATTTCGATCGCTTGAGCGACAAGATGAGAACGGCAGGCTCGCTCGTCTTCCGCGACCTGGATTTCATGGGACTTTTCTTCGAGCTGACTGTGCTCCGCCGCATGGACGTCCTCGCCGAAAAACTCGTCCCCTGGGAACCCATGAATCGCGAACAAAAACTCGCCCTGCTCACCAAGCGCACCAGCCTAAAAACCGCCGACTAGCGCAGCTTTCCGTTCAGATCAAAATGCGCTCGATGAAGCCGGAGGCGCGAGCGCGTGACGTTGAGCGCGCTTATTGGTGTATGGTTCCTGGCGGACCGCTCTGAGAAGCGAAGACCCCACCGCATTCCTACATCGACTTTTTCTCGTTTTGGACATCCTTGTATAGCTTGTCGATTTTCTTCTGGATCTTGTCTTTGTCTTCCGCCTTCGGATACAGATCCAGATACCTCGTATAGGATTTGATGGCTTGCCGCTTCAGCCCCTTTTTTTCCTGGGCCTCGCCCAAACGCAGAAAGGGAATGGCGTATCCCGGCTTGGCCAGCGTCGCGTCCTGAAAACGGTCAATCGCCGCATCGAGATCGCCTTTGTGCATGTAGTAGATGCCCACCTGCATGTCTCTTTCCGCGCGCAGCGGATCCCAGGTCGGCTGGTCCGGCGCATTTTGCGTCGCCGTGTCCGTATTCGGTTTCGCTGGCTTCGCGTCCGGTTTTTTCGGAGGCGCGGCATCAGGGCCGGTGGGATTCGCAGGCGGAGGCGGTGGCGGTGGATTCTGCGCGGCACTTCGCGCGGGCGCGACAAGCGGCAACAAAGCTGCAAGCAAAGTGCACAACGGTAGCAGCCACGTTCTCTTCGTGTGTTTCATCCAGTCCATTGGATGCCGCCGTTTACCCGCCATGTTGCCATCACTCCTCTTCCGCTATTCACTACGCGCTACTCACCACTCACTCTTCATCCCTCACCAGTCACCAGTCACTATTCACCAGTCACGAGTCACCAGTCACGCCCACAAACTGCAACTCTCAATTCTAGTATGATGGGGAAAGATTCGTTAAGCCTGCATATCGTACCGGCGTGCCATGGAACCCCGCGAAAAAGCCGACCTGCTCCCGGAAAGTCCCGGCGTCTACATGTTTCGAGACGCTGGCGGAACTGTGCTTTACGTCGGCAAAGCGCGCTCCCTGCGCAGCCGCGCGCGTTCCTATTTTCTCGAATCGAGCTGGGTGAATGCCAAGACCGGTTCGCTCGCGCGGGAAATCGCCGACCTCGAAACCATCATTGTCGACAACGAGCGCGAAGCGCTGGCCCTCGAACACAACCTCATCAAGCAATACAGCCCGAAGTTCAACGTCGTTCTTCGCGACGACAAAACATATCCGTACATCAAGTTCACCGCCGCCGAAAAATACCCTCGCGTCTATTTCACGCGCCGCATCAAAAAAGACGGCTCGCTCTATTTCGGGCCGTATTTCCCAGCCGGCCTCGCGCGCCGCATTCTCCACTTCGTGCACAAACGATTTCTCGTTCCGAGTTGCACGGTCGATTTGACTCGCAGCCATCCGCGCCCCTGTTTGCAGTATTACATTCATCGCTGCCTCGGCCCTTGCGTCACGGGCCTGACCACCGACGAGCGCTACGCGGAAGCCGCGCGCGACGTGCGCCTCTTTCTCGAAGGGCGCCGCCACGACCTGATGAAAAGCCTCGAAGCCCGCATGATGGCGGCTTCGGAAAAAGAACAGT
>JBAQJX010000040.1:0-6337 GCA_049641765.1 Candidatus Acidiferrum sp. | reverse complement strand
CTCGTCGCTTTTTAAGAGTTTATCTTCGAGCGACCCGCATTGTGGTCTGTTTGTTGATCGGATCTACGCAAAAACACTGCACTTCCTGGCTGAACCAGTACATCTTGACGCTGCGTGGGCTGAACCCTCCGCGATAGACGGAACTCTGATTCAGGAGATCATATACAGTAAGTGAACCGGAGAAGTTGCAGTCTTGTACCGAAGCGCAGATTCCGCACAATTGCGAAATACGCTAAACCACCGTACAATGAAATAGTTGTGAACGTTCCCCCTGCGATGTTGGGGCCTGTAGCTCAAGAGTCTGTTGTTGATTCTGCGTTGCTTAGGTCCAATTTCAGGCCCTTCAAAACCGCCTTCTTGTACACAACTTGTACACAAATCGTCGCGAGGAATGTGCCACATTACTTCTGGGTTGTCCGTAATCCGACCAGAGTCGATGGCAAGCGCGGAGATCACCTCCTACAAGCCGACTTCTCGTTACCTATTCGCATGTCCGGATCTGGAGTACTTCCGGTATGCCGAAAATGCTGATGTCAGCTCCAGGGTTATTTGATTGGCCGCGAACCCGTGATGAGGATATGCACGAGCCTCCTGGCGCTTTGCTGCCAATCAGGGCTGGCCACGTAAGCGACGCCGATAAGAGCCTTAAGTAAATCGATCGCGTCCAGGTCTTTACGTATCTCGCCGCTCTGGATCCCCCGCTTCACCAGAGCACGAATCGCTCTCTGGATCTGAGCGTAAGAAGCTTCGATCACCTTCGCATGACCTCCGACCAGCGTATTCAGTGCCGGGGCGATGATCTTCTTCGTCGCGATGTAATCAATAAACAGCAGCATCCAGGCGCGCAGGGCTTCCATCGGAGGCATGGAGGCAGCGAACTTGCGCTCGGCAGCGGCCAGCTTTTCCACTTCAGATCGATAAACCGCCTCGAGGAGTACGTTGCGCGTGGGAAAGTGGCGATACAAAGTTCCCGGTCCGACGTCCGCCTCCTTGGCGATGTCGTCCAAGCTGGTGTCTGCGCCAGACCTGGTGAAGGCCTGCTTTGCCACTTCCAGAATGCGCTCGCGGTTGCGCTGAGCGTCAGCGCGTGGCTTGCGTGGGGCGGGTTTAGAACGCTTGATGGGCATAAAAGAATGTAACCGGAGGCAGGCTCCGATTATCTAAGCAACCGGAGACACTCTCCACTTTATCGAAGTCCTGGCGGTTCGTCAATTTCCGCAAGGAGGACTGGGGAAAAAAGATGAAGCGAATGACGTTTCGCTGGCATAAGGAATGTAACCGGAGACAGGCTCCGATTATCTAAGTGTGCGGGGGGACTCTCCGTTCCATCGAAGTGGTGGTTGCCGATAGCGGTGGTGCAAAGTACAGAGCTCGAACAACTTTAGAGAAGCATATAGATAAGCATATAAGGAGAAAGAAAATGGTAGACGTATTTGGGGCGACCTCAACAACAGACGAGGTTTTGTCGGGCGTGAATCTCCGGGGGAAACGGATCCTGGTAACGGGTGTTTCGGCAGGACTGGGTGTGGAGACGGCGCGGTCCCTCGCCGCGCATGGCGCGCAGGTGGTGGGTGCCGCTCGGGACTTAGCCAAGGCGGAAAGGGCGACCGCGCAGGTACGAAAGGACGCCGCAGCCAATGGTGGAAGCTTTGAGATGGTTGAACTTGATCTTGCAAGCCTGAAGAGCGTGCGAGCAAGCGCCGACAAGCTGCTCAAAAAAGGCGAACCCTTCGACGTGGTGATCGCCAATGCCGGGGTAATGGCCACGCCATTTGGACAGACAATGGACGGTTTTGAAACGCAGTTCGGCACCAATCATTTGGGCCATTTTGTTTTCGTCAACCGAATCGCGCCGCTTATCCGCGCAGGCGGCCGGCTGATCAATCTCTCTTCCGCAGGCCACCGCTATTCCAATGTCGATCTGCAAGACCCGAACTTTGAGCGCACACCATACGAGCCCTTCGTGGCGTACGGCCGCTCGAAGACGGCGAACATTCTTTTCGCCGTTGCCTTTGACAAGCGCCATCGCGGACGTGGCGTGCGCGCCGCAGCGGTACATCCAGGAGGGATAAAAACGGAACTGGGCCGCTACACGGATCCAAGCCGCTTTGAGAAGATCGTCGCGCAAATCAATGAGCAGCTCGCCGCACAGGGAAAAGGGCCCTTCCAGTGGAAAACGATTCCGCAGGGTGCCGCGACTTCGGTGTGGGCAGGCGTCGTTGCTCCAGCCGATGAGATCGGCGGCCGATACTGCGAGAACTGTCACGCCGGCAACATCGTTCCGGACGATGCCACCATCACGGTGATGAGCGAAGGAGTGCGAGCCTACGCGCTCGATGCAGCGAATGCCGAGGCGCTTTGGAAGAAAAGCGAAGAAATGGTTGGAGAATCTTTCTAACCGTTACGATACCGAACGCGAGGAAGATCGAGAAAATGAATCAGCAGAAGGGAAAAACACGATGACCAAACAGATGGAACTCGGCGGCACCTTCACACTCCCAGGTACCGGATTCAGCCTGCACCGGATGGGCTACGGGGCGATGCAACTTTCCGGCCCGGAAATTTTTGGCCCTCCGCGCGACGTCGACGCTGCAATTGCGGTTCTCTGCGAGGCGATTGCAGCGGGCGTGAACCACATCGACACCAGCGACTATTACGGCCCCCATGTGACCAACCAGATCATCAAGAAGGCCCTTCATCCCTATCCCGCCGCACTGGTGATCGTAACCAAACTGGGCGCCCGGCGCGGTGAGGACAAATCATGGATTCCAGCCCGTTCACGTCAGGAGCTGATCGACGGCATGCATGACAATCTTCGAAATCTTGAGGTGGACCGGCTGGACGTGGTGAACCTGCGTGTCGGTGGGGTCATGAAGCCAACGGAGGGATCGATCGAGGAGCCATTGACGGTGCTTGCTGAATTGAAGAATCAGGGGCTGATTCGTCACATCGGTGTCAGCAACGTCACTCCCCAGCAATTCCTGGAGGCGCAGAAAATCACGGAGATCGTTTGCGTCCAAAACTTCTACAACGTCGCACAGCGGAGTGACGATTCCTTCATCGATGCTCTCGCGCAGCTAGGCGTAGCGTACGTCCCGTTTTTCCCGTTGGGAGGATTCACGCCGTTACAGTCATCCGTGCTCGACCAGGTCGCGGGATCCTTGCAAGCTACCACCATGCAGGTCGCGCTTGCTTGGCTTCTTCAGCGTTCTCCCAACATTCTGCTTATACCCGGCACATCTTCGATAAAGCATCTTCGAGAAAATCTTGGTGCTGCAGAGTTGCGACTCCCGCCGGCCACCATCGCCGAGCTCAATGCAATCGGCAAAAATGCCGTGGCGGCACCTCAATCTGCGCACTGATTTTGATTTCCCTATGCCGAAAGTAAGGAGCGATTTATGAAGATATTCGTCACAGGAGCAACAGGTTTCGTCGGTTCTGCGGTTGTTCAGGAGCTTATCCGTGCGGGGCATAAGGTGATCGGACTTGCTCGTTCCGATGGGGGCGCCAAGTCACTTGTCGCTTTGGGTGCCCAGGTGCATCGCGGCGATCTTACTGACCTGGAAAGTCTGCGGAGCGGAGCGGCTGCTGCGGATGGCGTGATTCATACAGGTTTCATCCACGACTTCTCGAAGTTCGCAGAGAACTGCGAGATCGACAAGCGTGCCATCGAGGCGCTCGGCGCGGCTCTCGAAGGCTCCGGTCGGCCACTGCTTGTCACCGCCGGGCTTGGGACGGTAGCGGAGGGGCGGACGCCCACCGAGGAAGATGCCCCTCTACCTCCTTCTCCCGCGTATCCCCGCGCCTCGGAAGTGACGGCTGAGACGTTGCTGAAGCGTGGCGTGCGCGCATCGGTGGTGCGCCTTCCCCAGGTTCACAACACAATCAAGCAGGGTCTGGTTACCTATGCAATCGCGGTGGCTCGCGAGAAGGGTGTGTCAGCGTACGTGAGCGATGGACTCAACCGCTGGGCGGCCGTGCACGTCCTCGACACCGCCCGCGTCTACAGGCTGGCGCTCGAGAAGCAGGAAGCCGGGGCTAGGTATCACGCGATCGCCGAAGAGGGAGTGCCGGTTCGGGACATCGCTGCGGCCATCGGCCGCGGCCTGAAGGTGCCGGTCGTATCCAAATCCCGCGAGGAGGCAGCGGCCCATTTCGGATGGCTGGGGATGTTCGTTGGTCGCGACCTTATCGGTTCGAGCGTGCAAACCCAGCGACGACTGGGATGGCGCCCAACCGGGCCCGGACTCATTGCCGATCTTGACGGGGTGAATTATTTCGAACAGATAGCGCACGGGGCGCGGTAGTCACCTTGTAGTCACCTTAAGGAGGGTGAGTCGACTGGCACGCAGTCCGATTGGCGATTGACGGGCAAACCGGATTGCGACCTGAAAGCTGTTGGAATGATTGTCTGGCAAGGAGGAAATCGATCAGACTGTGCGTCCCATCGCACATAGCCTACGAGGTTGGAGCGGCGAGGCAACAGACCGTTCGAAGCCCTCGGGCCCTTGCGTTAACCTTCCCGGCGTCGGCCCGAAACCACCCCCGCAGCCATATCACATGGAATCAGTAGCTTGCGGGCCGGAGAGTTCTACACGACCCATAGCAAACTACAACCCGATTTCGGTGAGACGTGCATCCCCGATGACCTAGCGCAAAAGACTTGACTCACAATATATCGTACGATATACATGTACGATATATTGTGAAGTTCAAGGAGAATCACATGCATCGACATCACGATTTTGCTTCTTTTGAAGGCCGCGGTCTTCGCGGTCACTTCGGGCGCAGGGGAAGACGCTACGGTCACTTTGCCGCAGGCTTCTTGGGTGGACCGGGGATGAGGGTCGCGAAAATGCTCGCCTCGGGAGATCTTCAACTCATCATCCTGGCGTTGCTCAGCGAAAAACCGAGTCACGGATACGAGATCATTAAGCAGGTAGAAGAGCACTCCAGTGGGGCTTATACGCCAAGCCCCGGTATGGTGTACCCGGCACTCACCTATCTCGAAGAGATGGGTTACGCAGCTTCAGAGTCAGCGGGCACCAAGAAACTCTACCGAATCACGGAAACTGGTACCGCGTATCTGAATGAAAACCGGGCCAGCGTGGAGGACACACTCGATCAACTGGCGCGCTTTGGCCGGAAGCTCGCCGAATTCCAGAAGGAATTTGCGGAACACGAAGATGAAGAGAGAGAAAACTCAGGGACCGATTCCCGGCACGGGATCAAATCAGAATGGCGCGAGGCGAGACGGGAATTTCGCGAGGTGCGAAATGACCTCAAGGCCGCGCTCTGCGAGAAGTTCGATGCGCAGCCGGAAGAGAGAAAGAGAGTTTTCGCAATCCTCCGTCGCGCGATCGACGAAATCCGAAGCAAATAGCGACAATTCCCACGGCGGCCGGAAATTCCGCGTGGGAAGCCACCCCAAATTGAACCAGGAAAGAGGTTTTCTCATGCCAAACAGGAGCTTTCAGAGCCCCATTAAAAATGCGCGCGTTCATGCTGTCATCAACCGGCTTGCGGAGGCGCCGCGTCGCCCGCCGAGCGGTGGTCCACACAACGATCCGGCCGCAAGTCTTGATCCCTATGACTACGCGGAATACGGCTTTTCGATTGTTCCTGAGCAGGGCGAGCTGATCTATTTGCTTTGCCGCGGTATCGGCGCGAAACGGGTCGTTGATTTCGCGACCTCGGTCGGCATGTCAGCTCTCTATTTTGCGGCAGCCATGCATGACAATGGCGGTGGCACCGTAATTGGCTCAGAACTCGTGCCGGCGAAAATCGCGACTGCGAAAAGCAATCTGGCGGACGCTGGACTTTCGGGCTACGTTGATATTAGAGAGGGAGACGCGCGCGTAACTCTTAGCGATCTTGGCGGTCCTGTTGATTTTGTTCTGATTGACGGCTGGCCAGTTTCCCAGGAACCTTCGCTCGCGCGCGAACTTATCCAGGTCATCGCTCCTCAAATTCGTATTGGGGGCTACGTCGTGAACGACAACGCAGAACCGGATTTTCTCGAATTCATTCGCGATTCGGCAAACGGCTTCATCTCCGTGAATCTCCCACTTAAAAGTGGTACCGAACTCTGCGTAAAAGTTTCTTGATCTGGCCATTAGCTCGGACTACGTTTGAGTCTTCGGCGGCCTCGTAGTCGTCCTTGGGCGGGTAATGGGCAAGCCGGAAGTAATGCCTCCAGATTGGTACCGTTAAACGTTAGAGCTTTATCGGACGCGCGTTTCTCCTCGGTGCGAAGTTGGACGCGGAGCTCTGCGCGCGTTCGATAAAGCCGTTTGAACGGAGCCGTCCGCGCGGCGGACGCGGGCCCTATGGAAAT
>JBAQJX010000036.1:0-36549 GCA_049641765.1 Candidatus Acidiferrum sp. | reverse complement strand
TAGGGGCACGATATATCGTGCCCCTACATTGAGGCAATCATGCCAGTCGTAGGATCAAGCGCGTACAACTCGGCCGGACAGATCACGTCGCTGGTGCGCTCGCTGTTGAACGACGCCCAGGGCAACCTGTTCACGGACACAATCCTTCTGCCGTACGCGAATTCGGCGTATCGCAAAGTACAGCGCGCGTTGGGAAACGCGGGCGGCGGCGGGTTCATCCAGGATGATGCGCTGCTGGTCGTCACCGCTGTTGGGCAGACAGACTCGTCGCTCCAGGTTTCGATCACCGACGCAACCGCGCCGCCCAATCAATTGCCAACCGATCTTCTGGTGCCCGTAAAAATCTGGGAGCGGCCGAACGGCTCGACGGATGACTTTCTCGAGATGGTCGACGTCAGCCAGCACGGCGGTTTGCCGTCGCGCGTGCAAGACCTCACCCTCAGCGTCTGGGAGTGGCGCGCCGACGGAATCTATTTCCTCGGCGCGACGCAGGACACGCAAATTCGGCTGCGCTATGCGAAAGCGTATCCGGATTTCACCGACTCCACTTCGCCGGTTTTAGTGCGCAACGCGCAGGAAGCGATTGCGTATGCCACGGCCGCGCTCGCCGGTTGGGCGCGCGGCAGCCCGCTCGCGGAAAAGTGGGACGATGCCGCAGCCGACGCGATCGAGGATCTCGTCAGCGCAGCGGTGCGCCGCGAACAGCAATCCGCGCGGCGCCGCCGGCCATTTTCTTCGCGCAGCGGCTACACGCCATTTTGAGGAAGGAAGGGAAGTAGAGGATATAAAGGAAGTAAAGGATAAGAGCTCGCTCGGCGGCGGGATTTGGTCGCGGCCTTCCATCTCGCTCGCGATCGGCGAATTGTCTGCGCCACGTGAACGATAGGACGATCGCGTGCTTACTGGGAGCCTCTTTTCCCTTACCTCCTTAACTTCCTCTACCTCCTTTATCTCATTCATTCTCGGAGCCAATCATGCCCATCTCGATCACGCTTCAACCGTCGAACGCCGACGGTTCCGGCAGCAATCTTTTCTACGCCATCGGCACGCTGGCCTTTTCGGGCAGCTACACGACCGGCGGCGACACGCTCGACCTAAGCAAGGTCGCCGACAAGCTGCCCACCATGCAAGTCATTCAGGTTCTCGCCGACAGCCAGAACGGCAATGCCGGCAACTACATCCCGGTGCAGGGAAGCGCGCTCAACAATTGGAAATTGAAAGCCTTCACAGCCACCGGCACGGAAATCAGCGCCGGCGCATATCCCTCGAGCGTCACAAGCGACGTCGTGCAGCTCAGCATTATCGCGCGGAAACTGCAATAAATCGCTTCGGCCCAACGCACAAATCAAGAATCCGCAGTTGAAATCGAACTCCGGGGCACACTGATGATACGATCAAAAATTGCGCTGCGTCTTAAACGCGCAACCTCCATGGGCTTTCTCTGGGCATTGTTGGCTCTCGCGCTCCACGTCATTCCTGGGGCGGTTGGCTCTCTCCACGCCCAAGGCACGCGCAAGGACGACATCGTTTTCAACTCGCGCGGCATTCCGCTGGCGGGGGCCAGCGTGCGCGTTTGCGCGATGCCTGCGTCGGGCCAGCCGTGCACGCCGCTGGCGCAAATTTATTCCGATGTCGGCTTGACCCAGGCGATCGCCAATCCCACAACGACCGACGGCCTCGGCAACTATTTCTTCTACGCCGCGCCGGGACAATACGAAATCGAAGTTTCCGGGCCAGGCATCACGGACAAGCAGACGCCGAACGTCGTGCTGCCAAACGATCCTTCCTCTCCGACGTTCAGCGGCGCCGTCAGCGCGTTTTCGCTGAGCCTCGGCGGCAACCTCTCCGTTTCCGGCAACACCACCGTAATCGGCGCGCTGGCCAGCGGCACTCTTACGCTCAACAACCAGGGCTCACCGCCTGGTGCTGCCGCCACCGGAACGGTGAATCTGTACACGAAGTCCGCCGACATGCGTCTCTATTACAAAGACCAGACCGGCACGGAGATCGGCCCGCTTGGTCCAGGCAACGGCGCCCAGCTCAACGTCGCCAATACCTTCACGGCCAACCAAAACATCGCCGCCGATTTTCACACCAAGGGTCCGAACCCGTCCTTCGACGTGACCATGTTCGGCGGCTACGAGTTCGCCGGATCGGAACCATCTACCACCGGCACAATGAGCTCGAGTTCCACCGCGTTGACTCTTGCTGCGGCGCAGGATTTCGTAAACGGACAGGGCATTCTCATCCTCGGCGCCGGTCCCGCGACAACGCTCGATGCTCCCACTGGCGTCGCAGTCGGCCAGCAAAACGTGGTCGGCTCAACCTCGTACAGCTACTGCGTCGTCGCCGAAGACTACGCTGGCGGACGCACCGCGTGTTCGGCAGCAGGTTCCACGTCAACGGGCACCGCAAACCTCGGCACCTTCACCACGGCGACCATCTCCGCTTGCACGCGCACGTCCGGCATCGTCACTTGCACAACCACCGCGCCGCACAATCTCTTCGCCGGCTCCTTCGTTGAACTATCGGCAACGGGCAGCAACAACTACAACGGCACGGCAACGCTTCTCTCCGCGAGCGGTTCGACCTTCACTTTTTCGCAGCAGGGCCAGCAAAACGATTCGACGGGAGTTTCCGCAGGCACCGTTAAGGCGCTCGCCATCAACGTAGTGCAGTGGAACGAGGTGGATTACAGCGTCTTGCGCAGCTACGTCTATCGCTGCACGACCACTTGCGCGCTGCCCGCGAATGCCGCGAACTACACGCTTGCCGGCGTCACGCAGGGCATGGACGGCGGCTTTCTCGATTACGGCTATGCGATGACCGCTTCTCAAGTCGGCAACGGCGACGTTCCTCAGACCGTTCCGACCAGCGCCACGGCAGACTACCTCGACACCACCATCGCCAACGGCGCGGGAACAACTTCCCTCACGCTCGCCGCGGCTTCGACGACCGCCGTCTCTGGCGCGGCCGTCAAGCACGACAATGTTCCCGCCGTCAAAGCAGCCTGCACGGCCATGCGCGTTCTACCGTCCAATGCCGGCGGAGGCATCCTCTACATCCCAAACAACGGCGACTTTCCTATTCATGCGGCACTGAACTTCGCCACGGCTTGTCCGCAACCGAACGGCTCCAATCAGCTTGAAGTGGATATCGGAGCTACGGTCGTCGCCAGCGCTTCCATTATCCCGCGCTCTCAAATGACCATCGTCGGAATCACCAACAACGGCCACGTTGGGAACTTCTATACGATGGAACCGATGACCGTATGGGAGGGAAGCGCCTTCCCCTTCATCTATGCGCTTCCCGGAACTTCCCACGACTGGAGCATGAAGAATTTCTGGATGAATACGAACAGCCCGTACCAGTCAGACATCTTGCAGGATCAGGACGGCAACGCTAACAACGTCACAGATATCAAGTACACGAACGTCCAAACCAACGCGGTCAATGCACCTGCCTATATCATCGGCGGCGGATTTGGATTTTTCTGGGAATATGGCGGCTGGAGTACGTCTGGTTCCAGCTTTGCAAGCCCACCGGCATTTTGGGATAAGGTGAATTACGGCCTGAGCAAAAGCGTAAACAGCCAATTGGTGGGCATTTTCTTTACTCGGCATCTCTTCGTGTTCGGTGGACAGCTTTTCGACGCCGGTGGCCAAGTACCACTCAGCAGCGAAGGTGCCGGAGGTTTTTTCTACGATATGCTCGCGGAGTCTTCCTTCGGCCCGATGGTTCGGCTGCGGTTGGGATCGAGCAAGTTCTCCGGCCAGTATTACAGCTTGTCCTATGCGGATTTCCTGGGCGGAGCGGCCACGCCTCTCATTGATGCGGTCAACGCGGAGATCAACGGGCTTGACGTTTTTCAACCGCTTTGCGCCAATGGCACGCAGGCGCTTTTCCAGTCAAATCCCTCCGGGACTTATGCGTCGGTTACCATCGAGAATGGACTTGGAGGGTGCGATTCGTTTGGTCTGCCAAGCTACATCGCCAACAATCAGAGCTTTGTCAATACGCCGGTGCTCGCGAATGGAGCGTTGGGTCAATTCGCCTATTCCCTCGGCGCGCCAACATCCGCTCCGACCGTGGTGGCCAGTTCCGGCGGTTCCGTTCCCACAGGAAGCATGACTTATTACGCTGCTGCGATAGACGCAAATGGAAACCCAACGTACTTAGGTCCGGGAGTAACGATCAACGTCGTTTCGGGGACGCAGACGGTAACCGTGACTCCTCCAACGCTGCCTCCTGGTTCCATCGGTTGGCAACCTTACCGTTCAGGCTCGCTGGCCAATGTCCCTGGCTGCACGTATATTCCTGGGAGCGCGCCGTTCACGGACAGCTTTGGCTTTACGTGCGGCGCTAGCGCGCCCTCCATCAGCCTGGCTGGCGCATCCAGCGTCGCAGCCAATGGGTTGGCCGGCCCTCAGCTGAGGCTCACCAACAATTATGCGGACACTCTCGCGCCCGTTCCTCTTTCCGCGCCTCGGACGCAAATCTTGCCGGATGTTACTGGAATCGTGCCGGTCACAAGCTATCTGAACAGCGCCTACGATAACGCCACTCGCGCCAATGCATCGATCGGCTCGAACTGGACCATGGAGCAGAATGGGCTCAACATCGCCTCCAATCAAATTCAGGGGACGACCACTTCATCGAACACCGCCTACTGGACTGCCAACACTTTTTCGGCTTCCCAGTTTTCCGAAGCCGCCATCACCGCGCTGAATGGCACCACGGATTTTCCCGGCGTAACCGTCCTGAACAGCGGATCCGGCGGCACGACGGACTTCTACGCCTGCCTCGAAAACTCCACGAACATTTACATTCAGAAAGTCGTGAACGCTAGTTCCACCAACCTCACCAGCACGGCGTCCACTGGGGCGGCGGGGGATGTTTTGCGGATGGAAGCGGCGCCAGGTGGCTCGCTCACGTGCTACAAGAACGGCGCGGTCATCTTGACGTTCACGGACATGCAACTGACTTCCGGAGCTCCGGGGCTGATCATCGCCGGCGGCGTTGCCGCTCTGAAAAATTGGTCTGGCGGAAACTTGCATCCGCTCGGGCATCTCGACGTCGAGCAGGATTGGAGCAAGACGCAGCACTTCCCGCAAGGCGTGGCCTTCGGAACGGAAACCTTCACTGCAAGCCCTCGTGGCGTGCAGAGCGTCTTCTTGCCGGGAGCGCTCACTGCAACTTGGACAGGATCGACCTGGACGCTCGACAAGGCCGTCACCATCACGCGCGTTCAAATTCAGGCCAAGACCGCGCCTTCCGCTTGCAGTACCAACGCCGTCGTGCAATTGACCAACGGAACTTCGCCGGTCAACGTTACCGTCTCCGCGGCCGCCAATGATTCCGGGCCCGTCACGCAGAACTATGCCGCCGCGTCTTCGCTGACCGTCAGCGTCCAAACGGCTGCTGCCGGCTGCACTACAAGCCCGGCGGACGCCAACGTGATCGTGCAGTACCGAATGCAGTAGCGAACGCAAATAGCCGTCTTATATACTTCCGCCGTGCAAGCCAAAACGAGCATCGGCAGAGTACTGATCGAAGCCTTGCTCTGTGCCTGGATCGTCGGTGTGCAGATTTGGTATTACCACGAATTCTCGGGCCTGTTGCGCGCAGCCATCTTGTCTGCCCTTCGGCGGTTGCGGGCGTAGATGGAAGTACTCACCGCGCTGCTTACGTCTCTGGCGGCACTGGCTGGCGCTTTGCTTTTTGCTCTGCTGGCGGCCGCGGTTGGTTGGCACTTTCTGACGCAGCTCGGGCTCAAGTTTGCCGAGCCCTCCGAGCAACTTCTCGTCGCCGCAGCCATCGGGACCGTCGGTCTTGAACTAGGGATCTTCGTCGCGCAGATGACCGGCCATATTTTGGCCGCCATTCTCGTCTTGCTGGTCAGCGCTGCCATCTACGGGTTCTGGACGCTGCAGCCACCGTTCGTGGCCCTTGCTTCGGTGGCCAGACGCATCGCGAACAGCAGCCGAAGCGAATCCCTGCTTTCGGCGCTGTTTTTGGTCCTTGCTCTGTGGGAAGGAATCGCTGCAACGGCGCCGCTAACGGGCTCCGACGCTCTCTTTTATCATTTCAGGACGCCCCTCGATACACTCCAGTTCGGTTTTCATCCGAACTTTTTTCTGGCAAACAGCTTCTTCGTCGGCCAGGGACACGGTTTGATCCTTTTTGGCTTGGCGCTTGGAAGCGAGAAGCTGTCGCTCGCCATTCTGTGGTTCGGTGGAGTGTTGGCGTCTTTGTCGGTCGTCTGCCTGGCGAGGCGCTGGACATCTGCCGCGTGGGCCATGAGCGCGGGTCTGAGCTTCCTGGCCTGTCCAGTCGTGATGTGGCAGATAACTGCCGCGGGCACTGCGGATTTGTGGACCGCGATGCTCACCGTCGCCGCGCTGCTGGCGGTCATTAACGTTGACGGCGTGCAGACCAACCGGCACGCGATCGTCGCGGGAATTCTCGCCGGCGGGATTGCCGGCGCAAAATACTCGAACTGTGCGATCGCGGCGATGTTGTTCCTGGCCTTTGTGATGGCCACGCGTTCTGCTGTTCGGTCAGCCGTTTTCTTCGTTGCCGCCGTACTTGCGGGCATCGGTCCGTACCTTCGCAATTTAATTTGGACAGGCGACCCGTTTTTCCCTCTGGGAATTCGCTGGCTCGCGCCCGGGCGCATCAACACCATTACCCTGGAAGCGATGCGCGCCGACACCGGCTCGATTATTCATTCTTCGTTCGTTCAGATGATCGGGTTCCCGTTCTTTGTCCGCATGGATGTCCAGCATCTCGGCTTATGGGATTTCTTCGGCCCTCTCGTCCTTGTTTTCGCGCCATTTGTTCTGCCGCTTCTCAAGCGAGAGCGCACGTCGCGTCCCGCAGCACTGGTTTGGATCGGCAGCGCCGTCGCGATGAGCCTGGCGTCCCGGCTGTCGCGATTCTTGTTGCCTCTGCTTCCCGTGGCGCTGGCGCTATCGTTCGCGGGCCTGGCACTGGCCATAGCAGGGAATCGACGTGCCGTGCTTCGCGCCCTCAGTGTCATTACCGTAGCGCTGTTCGTCGCGCTCGGTGTAGGCGCTGCGGCGGCATACACCCGCCCGGCATTGGGCGCGGCGCTGGGGTTGACAAGCCGTGACGATTACTTGCGCGAGCGGGCGCCGAACTACGAGCTGAGTTTGTTCGTCAATCAAACTCTGGGTGCGCGGAACAACGGCAAGTCCGTGCTCGTGTTTTTTCACCATCTGTACTATCTGCGCGTGCCATACCGCTATGGCGATCCGATCGACAGCTGGGCGATCGATCCCAGCCGGCTGCGCACCGCCGAAGACTGGCGCCAGTTTCTCCAGAAAGAAAACATCGGTTGGGTGCTGCGCGCCCCGGAATATCCCGAGGCAATCGCCAAGCCTCTCGAGGAGTTGCAGGCCGAGGGCGAGCTCGTGCCCGTGGCCCAGAAAGAAGTTACCGACTTTGCGGGGAACCGCATCGTTGGGCAGCACACGACTTTCGTCGCGACCCTTTTCGCGACGGCCAACTAGTTTCTGATCAGCTTAGTTCCGCCTTTCTTTATTTTCGAATCCAGGAGATCTGCCGTGAGTGCCAAAAATGAAGTGGTGTCGCTTGTGAACATCTCGACGGAAAAATGGCCTCCACGCCAGCGCACGTACTTCGGCTCGCTCCTGGTCAGTTCGCCCGAAGCCGGCGAGCCGTTCGCGATCACCACGATCCGCGGCTGCAGAGGCGTGATGGATCTCGGCGACAAGCGCGTCATGGACTACCACCTCACGGCGCGCGAGATCGCGGAAGACATCGCGCGCGAAATCAACGGCGATTCCGGCGAGGGAAGCTTCCACGGCGTCTTTGTAGCGGCCGCCGAGGCGCCCACCGAGGCGGAACTTGCCGATGCGCGCCGGCGCCTCGAAGAGTTCCATCGTCGCCTGGTTGCCTCCGCGGATCTCGAATGGGAACGCACCCGCAATCCCATGTTCATCACCGACCTCGAGCGCCGCGCCGCGCGGCAGCTCGGTCTCGAGAAGCCGTGGCTCTACGACCCCAAGCCGCTCGCCGAATGTCCCGTCTGCGCCGAGAAGATCAAACACGGCGTCGCCGTTTGCAAATCCTGCGGCGCCATCCTCGATCGCGAAAAAGCCGCGCAGTACGGTCTGGGCCTCGACAGCCAGCGCAAACCCGCACCCGCGAACCAGGATCGGGCAGGGAAGTAGCCGCGCGCAGCGGGGAAGTGAAACGCATTTAGTGCTGATACGATGAATCGCCAGGCACAAAAGAAAAAGGGCGGCTCCGAAGAACCGCCCTGAACAACCCAATTTCTGGGCACGCCTGACAAGCAAATCAAGATTAGCAGAGCTATTGCGTCTGTCAATAGCGCGCTGAGAGACGGTGCGGAGAGTGGGAGACTCGAACTCCTGGGGCTGCAGAGCAACCCTCAGCGCTTGTCAGGCGGGCCCAGTACCCCCACTGGGAGCACTCTCCGAAGCACGCCTGCACAGGCTTGTATATCACACTGGTAGCTAACACTACAACTAATGTCCACTATCGGATCATTCGACGCACCCATTGAAATTTTCGGCGGCCTGGTGACTGACATGTCCCCTGCCGATCTCCCGCACGGAGTCTCACCCGATTGCCAGGACCTCGTCTTTGGCAACGGCGGCGTGCTGACGCGCCCCGGTTTGCAGGCGCTCTTTGGCCCGCTCGCCGGCAATCCGACGGTCAACTACATCAAGACCTACGAAACGCTCAATGCCACGCTGCGCACGATGGTCCTCGACTCGAACGGCGTGCTCTACAAAGAGACGACCCCGGGCACGCTCGCCACAGTCGCCAGCGGCCTCACGCCCAATGCCTACGGCCATTCCACGACCATCTTCGGCCGCGAATATCTCGCCATCAGCGACGGAAAGATCGGCAACGATCTTCCGCGCCAGTTCGACGACACGAATTTCGATCGCGTCAGCCAGAGCGGTCCCGGCGCGGGGCCAACCGTCATCGACGAAAATATGATCGTCAATGTAGCCGCCAGCCCCACGGGCGCAACGCAACCTGCCGCGGTCACCATCGCCGCTAGTCCAACTGGCGCAACGCAAAACGGTTTTCTCGTCACCATCACCACGACATCCGCGCATGGCCTTTCCGCCGGACAATCCGTCACCATCTCTGGAGTCGCCGTCGCTTCCTACAACGGCACGTTTCCCGTCGTCGCCGCGCCCAGCAGCACGCAATTCACCTACATTGCTGGCGCGAGCGGCCTAGCCGCTTCGGGCGGCGGAACGGCCGCCTCCGCCACGGCCACGATTCAAACCACTGCCGCGCACGGCCTCTTCGTCGGCCAACTCGTCACCACCAGCGGCATCGCCGTAGCCGATTACAACGGCACATTCCCCATCGCGTCCGTCCCCGACGCCACGCATTTCACGTTTACCGCCGACACTGGCGGCCTCGCCGCGTCCGGTGGAGGCACCGCTTCGGCCGCGGGCAGCGTCGACGCCGGCGTGCACCAGGTCTGCGTCATTTTCCAAACGCGCCAGGGCTATCTCACCGCGCCCAGTCCGGCCACATCCTGGACCGCGAGCGGCGGCTTACGCGCCATCGTGACCAACATTCCCACCGGCCCATCGAATGTCGTCGCGCGCATCTTGTGCTTCACCGGCGCGGGCGGCGCCAGCTTTTTCTATACCGGCAGCGGCTCGTCGCTTTTCACCGGCAACATGGTGATCAACGACAACGCCACGACCTCCATCGCCGTGGATTTTTCCGACGCCATTCTTCTCGCCGGCACCAACGTCGACAATCTCTTCACCCTCGTCGAGCTTGGCGATTGCTCCGGTGTCCTCGAATATTCGGAGCGCCTTTTCTGGTGGGGCGAACGCAACAAAATGAACAACTGGCTGAACCTCGGTTTCGATGGCGGGTTCACCGGCCCATCGCTCCCGCACTATCCGCTGGGATGGACTCCCGACGCCATCTTCGCCCCGGGCGGCACTGACGAAGAAAACTTCGTCGTGTGGGGCGCGGCCTATTCCATCGTCGGCAACGGCTCGACACCCACGCGCGGCCTCATGACGCAAACCGCCGTCCAGGATTCGCTCGGCGCCCAGCGCATTCAAGCCAACACCGACTACACCATTCGCGCTCACTGCGCGCGCAACACAACACTTTCGCAGGGCACGCTGCACCTGCACCTCTTCAGCCAGAGCGCCGGCATCAACACCACCGGCCTCCAGCTCACCGCTTCGCAGCTCACCACCAGTTACGTCGAATACTCCGCGGAACTGACCGCGCCGCTCGCCACCATTCCCGGTGACCTCGTCCTGCGCGTCTACGCCGACGGAACTCCCAACACCGGCGGCCAGTTCTACATCGACAGCGTCGAGATCTTTCCCACGTCGACTCCTGCGAACACATCGATCGTCCGCGGCAGCCGGGTCGAAGATCCGGAAAGCTACGACGGCATCGAGGGCTTTCTCAGCGTCGCGGAAAACAACGGCCAGGCCATTCGTGCGGCGTTCACCTTGCGCGAGCGCCTTTACTTCGTCAAAGAGCACTCCCTGCACGTCACGCAGGATGATGGCGTAAACGAGCCTTCGCTCTGGACGATTTCCGAAGTGTCGCACCGCCTCGGTACGCCTTCCGTTCGCGGCGTGGGCGTCGGCGAAGACTGGGTCGTCATCGCCCACCGCACCGGCCTCTACATTTTCAACGGTGGCGAGCCCATCAAAATCTCCCAGGAAATTCAGCCCACCTGGAATCAGATCAACTGGCAGTACGGCCACACGCTATGGGTCACCGTGGACATCAAGGAGCGCCGCATCATGGTCGGCGCGCCGCTCGGCACGGCCACGTCTCCCAACGCCGTGCTCATGCTCGACTATCACGATCTCGACGACGCGAGCGACATCTCCACGCGGCCGCCCGTGAACGTCACCTATACCGGACGAAAAGCCGCCACGGACATGGCCCGCAAGTGGTCGCCGTGGACGATCGCCGCCAATTCCTGCGCGTTGATCGAGCGCTCCGACGGCACCGCTATGGTCGCCATGGGGGGAGGATTGCCCGGCGTCGGCGGCGCTGGCGCCACAGGCAAAGTCTACCAGCTCAATGACACGCAGCTTTCCGACGACGGCGCCGCCATCCCCAGCTACTACACGACGCACTTTTTCCCCGAACGCGCCGTCGAACAATCGCTCAATCTCGGCGCGCATCGCAAACTGTTCAGCTATCTGACGATGTTTGTCGAAGGCGCAGGGAACTTGTCGCTGACGACATTCGTCGATTCGCAAAGCGTGCCGCAGGCGCAGCAGCCGCTACCTCTCAGCTCGCCTTCGCTCAAGGATCTCGAACTCCAGATCAATGTGTTGGGCGAACGCGTCGCGTTTCAGGTGAGCACCAATCAACCCGGCGCATGGTTCAAGCTGCAAAAATTCACCCCCTCGGTCCGCCCCGATCCCTGGGCCCCCGTCCGCGGTGTGAACTAAAGCGTGATATCATTCTCTTGCTTATGCCGAGGCTCGATGAAGTAACAAGACTGGTTCGTACCCGCCTGCTTGGCGAATCCTTGCGGGAATGTGGAGTCTTGGTACTTATTTTCGCGCCCTTGGACATTTTGCTTGAGGCAAGAGGTACTATTGACTGGCGTCTGCTCTGTTGGGGATCCTCTTGCACATCGTGGCGGCACGTTACTCTAGTGTTTTTCGCCGTGGTTGGAATCCTCTTGCTATACTTTGGCATCAAAATAGAAAGTGAAGCGGACTTGGCGTTGAAAGAGCTTCAGGAAGGAGGAGGCCGAAATGATATTTCCGATGCTCCTATTTAGCGTGGTATGCGCAGGCTTGGTCTTCGTTGGTCTCCACAACCTTCCGAAGCGGCGGCCATCAGCTTCCGGCCACAAGAGGGCAGCCGCCTAACAAGACCTTGGCATATCGAGATTCCCCAAAGGCCCAACCTCGGTTGGGCCTTTTTTTAGGTCTCGCCCCTTAGGTACCGATCATCCATGCTAACCGTCGCGCAACTCGCACCAATCAAAGACCGCGATCCGTACCTCTACGAGACGCTCACGAAAATCGTCTCGTCCGTGAACGCCACGAGCCAGGCCGCCGGCGTCGACCCAAGCACGCCCGCGCCCGCACCGACCGCCGTTGCATCGATCAACGTACAAGCCTCCAACGGCTGGTTCGACATTTCCGTCACCGACCCATCCAACTCGCGTCCCGGACTTTTTTATTTCGCCGAGTCGGACACCACGCCGGCATTCAATTCGCCGCGCGTTTATTTCATGGGCGCGTCGCGCAATTTGTATCTGCAGCTCGGCAATCAGACGCTTTACTGGCGCGCCTATTCGCAGTATGTCGGCTCGCTGCCGTCCGCGCCGATCACGTTTGGTTCACCGCCGACCGCTGTCGTCGGTGGCGGCTCCGCAGGACCCGCTCCGCTGCCTTCCAGCGGAAGCGGCGTGCTGCCCAACGGCCAGGTGCGCGGCGGAAACGGTTTCGGCACCAACGCCGGCTCGCGCGTCACTAAGGCAACAATTCTCTGATCAGCTCTCTGAGCAGTGATCGCGCACATGTAGGGGCACGATAGTTCGTGCCCCTATGGTTGCCTCAACCCTGCCCGCGTCTATTTCATGCAAATCCGCGAATACCGCGAATCCGACCTCGCCGCGCTGCGCGCGATTCACGCCGCTCAGGGCTTCGACTATCCGTTGCCGGATCTTCGCAATCCGCTCTTCCTCACGAAGCTCGTGATCACCGAGCCGGAGAGCGCCAACGAAACCGGCGCCGTGGCCGCGAATGCCGTTGCGATCGACACGCAACGCGAAAACATTATCGGCGCCGCACTTCTGCGCCTCACCGCCGAAGCGTACCTGCTGCTCGACCCGAATGCAGGCACGCCGCGCGATCGTTGGCGATGGCTCCTCGGCCTGCACGCCGCCGCGGAGCGCGACGCGTGGCAGCGCGGCCTCGAAGACGTCCACGCCTGGTTGCCGCCGGCCATCGCTGGCAAATTTGGCAAGCGCATCGAAAGCCTCGGTTGGCGCCGCGACGACACTTGGACGCCATACTGCAAGCGACTGGCTCCGGCATCTCAGAAATCTTGTCCTTGAAGGAGAAAATATGCCTAACACAACTCACTCCGCTTCCTGGGATTTCAATCCCAGCGATCCGGTGAATCTCTCTGCGGTCTTCGGCTTCGATACCGAAGACACGCAAGACTCCGCTCCCGTTGCCGCCGCAGCGGCCGCGATTCAAACCCGCATCGCTGCTGCAACGGTCACCGCCACGCAGACCGATCCTGCGACGATCACCGTCACAATCACGATTTAAGACGCTCTCGAAGCGTCCGCTACTTCCATCTCTCCGGAGGCCTCATGAGTCGCGCCCAAACGCAAACTCTGCAGTTGACCGACCAGCAGCTTGCCAATATCAACTCCCAGAACCAGCAATTCCTGAATCAGCAGCAACAGCTCGGCAGCAATATCAGCTCGCAGTACCAAAGCATCTTGAATAATCCAGGCCTAAGCCCCGCGCAGAAAGCCGCCGTCACTGCGCAATCCCAGGGCTCGATCGCCAGCGCCTTCGATTCTCTGCAGCAGTCCGCTGCGAATCGCGTCGCGGCCACTAACAACTCCGCCGGCTTCAGCGAACTCACCGACGAGCTAGCCCGCCAAAAGGGGATCGCGGAAGGGAATCAGGCCCAGCAGAACCAGCTCTCTTTCGCCAACACCGCTTATCAGCAGCAAATGTCCGCCCTGCAAGGCCTCTCCGGCCTCTACGGCGTGGACACCAACCTTCTTGGCCGCACGCTCGGCATTCCCGCCCAGTTGCTGAACGTCAGCGCCAACGTGTCTCGGCCCAGCGCCGGATTTTTCACCTCGCTCGGATCCGGTCTCGGCGCCACACTGGGTGCTTTGCCCAGCGCTCTGATTTAGCGGCACAGGCTTTCATGAAGTAAATGAGGTAGAGGAAGTAGAGGAGATAAAGGAAGTAAAGGAAAACCGATCCATCGCGAACCGCAAGCGGCGACGCGCGCATTGATTTGTCGAGCATATCCGTAGGGCGAAGATGTAGGGGCACGATATATCGTGCCCCTACAGGCGCTGCCGCTATAACACGCAAAACGGTGGGGCAGATCGAGTCGCCTCGCGAAGGTCGCCCCGTGTTTCCGAATCCTTTACCTCCTCAACCTCCCTTACCTCCTCTACTTCCTCTCTTTCCCAGGCTCAATTCATGACCATTCACTGGTACGGCCTTTTGACCGCCCTCTTCGCCGGCGGCGTGCAATTCGTTCTCTTCCTCAGGTGGCTGCATCGCCGCATGCGCGACGACGAAATCACGCGCACCTTCGTCCGCGACATCGCCACGAACCACTTGCCGCACATCTACTCGGCCTTGCGTGACATCGCGCAAGAGCAGGGAATTGAGCTGCAAGAGCCGCCGCTGGTGCGCTTCATCGACCTGCACGGCCATCGTCGCCACGATTGAAGCGCCGCAAGCAACAGGGAAGTTCCCTGCACGGCACTCAGCGCGTCCTGTATCTCAACGCAGCTCGTCGCACGCAACGTGCGCAGCGCAGGCAAACAAATGTCCGCACCGCCTCAACTCGTCGCGCTCGCGCGCAAAGCCGCCGCGGCCCAGGCGCTCGATCCGGCTCTCGTCTGCGCCGTCGTCGAGCAGGAATCCTCCTGGTACGCCTGGGCGATGCGCTACGAGCCGGCGTTTTTCGCGAAATACGTCGCCGGCCTCTACACCAACAACAAAATCACCGCATCCGAAGCCTATGCACGCGGGTTTTCCTGGGGGCTCATGCAAGTGATGGGACAGGTCGCGCGCGAAATGGGCTTCGACGGAACGTTTCTTTCCGCGCTCTGCGATCCCGAACAGAACCTGGCGATCGGCTGCAAGCTGCTGCGCAAGAAGCTCGACGCCATGGCCGGCGACACGACCCGCGGTCTGCTTGCCTGGAACGGCGGCGCAGATCCCGCCTACGCCGCGCAAGTCCTCGCCCGCCGCGCGCACTATTTGTAGCCCGGCAAGTTTTCCGTTTGCAGCTCGGCACTGGCACATCTCTCATGACAATTTCGTAGGGGCACGATATATCGTGCCCCTCTTTGTTTTATAACCGTGGACTCATCCATGACTTCAAGAATTTGGCTACGCCTCGCGGAAATCCTCGTTCCCGTTATCCTGGCCATCACCATCTACGTTTCCTGGCAAGCCGACCGCCGCGACCGCGCGCAACTTGCCTCGCAACTCGCCGCCGCTCAGAAAACCATTTCGGACGCCGCCGCCAGCCAGCACGACCGCGACACGCTCCTCAACCAGACCCTCGCCCAACTCGCCGCACAAAAACAAGCCGCCACGACTCCGGCGCTCATCCTCAAGGACCTTCCCAGCGCGCTACCGCTTCCAGCGCCCATCACATTGCAAGCTCCCACGCCCTCGACACAGCCCGCAACCTCCGCCGCACAGACGGCAGGAAAGCCGTCCCAGTCAGTCAACGCCCATAACGCTGCCTTGCCGACTAATCCCACGCCTAACTCAGACGCGGCGTCAACTCAGGACCAATCGCCGGACGCCGTCCTCCCCGCAGCCGATCTGAAGCCTCTCTATGACTTCGCCATGGACTGCAAAGCCTGCCAGGCCAAGCTCGCCGCTGTCCAAGGCGACCTCAACGACGAGAAGACCGAAAACGACGCCTTGACCAAGCAGCGTGACGCCGCCGTGACCGCGGCCAAAGGGGGAAGTGCCCTGCATCGAATTCTGCGCGCCGCCAAATGGTTCGCCCTCGGCGCCGCGGCGGGTGCCGTTGCCGCCAAAGCCGTCCACTAGAAAAATCCCGTGCATCAATGCCCGTCCCCTTGTTGTGACGAAACTCTACAAATTCTTTGCTCTCAATCCGCTACACCAACTGCACCACAACCACGCTTCGATCCGGCTGGCGCACCCCCCGCGCCAGCCGGCCTCCCCTCGAAAAGTCCCCAAGCCCTGGAGAGGAACAGCAGCCAGCAAATCTGTGGGAAACCTCAAATTAACCAAAGATTCCTCTTGACACTGCGTCTTATAAGAGATATTATGTTAACTAACAAATGGGTTTGAATCCTGCCCTTATCCCCAAACCCTAAAGACCCTCCAGGGCCCAGTCTCCCCTCTTCCTTCCAGAGACACCCGTGCAGTCGATTTTCAGTTTGCTTTTAGCGATTCGCAACTTTGTCAATCTAGAACGATTTGCACTGAAACGGCGGCAGGGCAATCAACGGTAGATTTAATTCTTGCTCGCGGCTTTCACGGACTTGTGCTGTTCCAGTTCGTACTTAATGTACTGCTCAAGCGCTCGCGAGTCGGCTCCGACCAGCCGGCGCCCATTAACGAAGATCGTCGGCGTGCTGCCAACCTCCAGCGAAATACCGTTGGCCCGGCTCGCGTCAATGGCTGCTCCGGCCTCCGGGCTTGCCATGCAGGTTTTGAGGGCGTCCGCATTCAGACCAGCCTGGCCGGCAAAGTCGGTCATCTCGCTGTAAGCATTCTCAGGCGAAATGACCTCCTGGTTGTCGTAGATGAGGTCGTACATCTTCCAGAAAGCCTTTGGGTCCTGCTGGTAGGCGCACCGTCCAGCCAAAGCCGCCGTCCTGGCCCAGGGATGGATCTGATCTAGCGGAAAGTCCTTGAAGACCACGCGTACCTGGGGGAAGTTCGGCAAGAGCTGCCTCAGCAAGTCGTGCAGGCTGCGGCAGACAGGGCACTCGAAGTCGGAGAACTCCACCAACGTGATAGGCGCGTTTGCCGGTCCCAGAGAGGGACTGTCTTTTGTTTGAAGTTTGGCAAGCGCCTCAGTCGCAGGGTCCTTGGAAAGATCGTTCAGTTCCCCGCGGAACATGAATTTTCCGTCCTTCGTGACGTAGACCTTTCCGGTTTGCTGGTTGTCGCCAACCTTCACCTCTATGTCGACTTCCTCGAGTCCTTCCACGCCGATATCCTTAGGCGCGGAAACTTTGACCGTAGTATCCGATCCCAGCGCATATAAATCGCGCAGGTACTTCTCCACAGTCTTCTGCATCGCCGATTGTCCAGCTGCCGCGCTCTGCGGCTGTGGTTTCGGCTGCGCCCCGCGCGTTGCCGGAGTCGTCATCTGAAGGGCGAGAATGGCCGTCACAAACAAAGGTGTCTTCACGCTGGACCTCACTCCTTACGGCACGAATTTCTGGGCGATCGGGAACGGCCTTCCGAACCCGAAAGCCCGCGACGTAATTTTAAGCCCGGGAGCGGCTTGCTTCCGCTTGTACTCGCTCCGGTCGACGAGCACGGCGATGTCGCGCACCATCCGCAGGTCGAACCCATAATGGTCCGCAATTTCCTGCGGGCTGTGAAGGTCCTCGATGTAGGCCTTCAAAATACGGTCCAGGACGTCATACGGCGGCAGGCTGTCTTCGTCCTTCTGGTTCGGCCGCAATTCCGCCGAAGGCACTTTCTCAATAGTCGAGACAGGAATCAATTCCCTCTCGCGATTGATCCAGCGCGCCAGCTCGTAAACCATCAGTTTCGGCACGTCCGAGATCACGGCCAAGCCTCCGGCCATGTCGCCATACAGCGTGCAGTATCCCACGGCTAGCTCCGACTTGTTTCCCGTGCTCAGCACCATCGAGCCAAACTTATTCGAGAGCGCCATCAGGAAGTTGCCGCGAACGCGCGCCTGTATATTCTCTTCCGTCACGTCGACGGGCCGCGCGCCAAATGCGGGCGTCAGCGTTTTCCGGTAAGCATCGAACACCTCCCCGATCGGAAGCGTGACGTATTCGATGCCGAGATTGTGAGCGAGTGCCTTCGCGTCCGCCTTACTGCCCTCGGACGAATACGGCCCCGGCATCGATACTCCCAGCACGTTGGCCGCCCCAAGCGCGTCCACCGCAATCGCTGCCACCACCGCGGAATCGATGCCGCCGCTCAGCCCGACGAGCACCTTCTTGAACCCGCACTTGCGCACATAATCTTGCGTTCCCGTCACCAGCGCGCGGTACGCGTACGCAATCTCTTCATGCGGCTGGGCGTGGATGTCGCCTTCACCCGTGAAAGTGTCGAAAAGAACGAGGTCCTCTTCAAACGCCAGCGCCTGCGCCGCGACCTTTCCATCCGCCGTCAACGCCATGCTCGCGCCATCGAAAATAAGGCTGTCGTCGCCGCCAACCTGATTCACATAAACGACTGGCCGGTGCTGATTCACCGCGATCGTTTGCAGCATCTCCAGCCGCAGCGCGCGCTTGTCGATGGTGTAGGGCGACGCGGAGATATTGAGCAAAACCGTAATTCCCTGCCCGATCAGTTCCGTAACTGGATCGCGGTCGTACCGGCATTCCGCCCAAAACGTTTTGTCGTTCCAAACGTCTTCGCAAATCGTGATGCCGAGCTGTTCTTTTCCGAACCCGTAGGCGAACTGTTTTCCTGCCGGCTGAAAATAGCGCGATTCGTCGAACACGTCGTACGTCGGCAGCAGCATCTTGCTTTGCTCAAACACCACGCGTCCGCTGCAAACCAGCGCCGCTTTATTTGCGATGGATTTTCCGCTGCCGTTTCTCACCCGTCCGGCGTACCCGACAATCGCCGGGATCGGCAGCTTGGACGCAAGCTGCTTTAGTTCTGTGTGGTTGCGATCGATGAAGGAAGGCCGCTCGAGAAGGTCTTGAGGAAGGTAGCCGCAAAGACACAGTTCGGAAAAAACGGCCAGGTCGGCCCCGCGCTGCCTGGCTTGCTCCGCCAAGCTCAAAATGCGGGCCGAATTTCCTGCGAAGTCGCCTACCGTGGGGTTGAACTGCCCAAGGGCTATCTTCATGCTGGCACTTTAGAATACGGAGCCACACGCGGGATTGCAAACACCTGCGCGCCGCGCTGTGTCCGATTTATTCGCGCTGGCTCATCGCCCGCTGCGCTCCGGCTTTCGCGCCACCAGACTCGCGATTCCCTGTCCGGCGTTCAGCTCTCGATAGAAAAGTACACGCAGCTCCGGAAACGCTGAGCGAAGCTCACCAGGTTCCAGCAGATGCGCCGGATTCCGCGGTCCGCCATCGTAGTTAAGCTGTGCTCGCGTGAACGTCTCGAAAAGCAGCAGCCCGCCAGGCTCCAGCGCACGCGCCATCTGCGGGAACAGCGACCGCTGCAAATACCGGATACAAAGAATCAGCGCATAAGCCGAATCCGGCAGCCGTATCTCCTCGAGATTTGCTTGTACTAGCTGGATGCCGCGATCGTGTCGGCCTTCCGCGGAGATCGTATCTGACCGCGTTGCGGGCAGCTTTAAACTCTGGGCGCGCGTTTCGAGAATCTTCAGCGCCTCGCCCGAAGAATCAATCGCCGTCACGCTTCGCCCCTGAGCCGCCAGCAAGAGCGAGTGCCGACCGGCTTCACAAGCGATATCGAGCGCGGGTCCCCGCGGCGACAAGGGCAGCCACTCGGAAACGATGTCGATGCTCTCGCCCAGCGGCAAGACGCATCCGCTTACGGAGGTAAGCTTCCTCTCGGCGCTCGCTCGGTAATGGGCGTCCCATTCCGTTTCGTTCGTGGGCATAAGAAAAGGCTCTTGAACGTGAGGTTCAAGAGCCTTGAAATCCGGGCGGGCGTCGCTTAAATCGGCAAAGCCCGATTCATTCTATCTATCATTCATTCAGCGAATTCATTCAGCTAGACGCTGAAGGAGCTTCCGCAGCCGCAAGTGCTCTTCACGTTCGGGTTATTGAACTTAAATCCTGCGCCCTCAATGGTCTCGATGTAATCAATCTCGACGCCATCCAGGTACATCGAGCTCATTTGGTCGACCGCGACCTTGAGCCCGTTGAAATCCACGACCTCGTCGGTCTCATTGGTCGCGTTTTCAAACGCCATGTGGTATTGGAATCCGGAGCAGCCTCCGCCGACGACGGCAACGCGCAGCGCCACCGGTACAGGATTCTGCATGCCCATAATTTCTTTGACCTTGCTGCTGGCAGTGGGAGTCAGACTAATCATAAATTCCTTTGGCCTCCGCTCGCAGGCAAGCCTGCGATGCACCTTTCAAATGCAGTATATCAAACCTTTTCCACAACTTCATCTCGCGGTTCTCAACGCGATTTCTTGCCTGGAAACTCCCAGAAGGAGCGCGTCTCCACAACTCTAAACGCTTCGCATACAATAGGATGCGCCATGAGACATAAAGTCACCTTGATCCCCGGCGAAGGCATCGGACCCGAAGTCGCCGCCGCCACCCGCGCCGTCCTCGACGCAGCCGGCGTTCAAATCGATTGGGAAGAGGTCGAAGCGCGCTCCGATAAAGCTTCTGCGACGGGCCAATTCGTCACCGAAGGCGCCGTCGAATCCGTCCGCCGCAATCGCGTGGCGCTCAAAGGCCCCATGGGCACAGCCGTAGCCGGAGGGGCCCCAAGCATCAACGTCGCTCTGCGCAAAACGCTCGATCTTTACGCCAACGTCCGGCCCGTCAAAAACCTGCCCGGCGTCAAAGCGCGATTTGAAAACGTCGATGTAATTCTGATTCGCGAAAACACCGAGGACCTCTATTCCGGCTTGGAGCACGAAGTCGTTCCAGGCGTCGTCGAGAGCCTGAAAATCATCACGGAAAAAGCTTCCACGCAAATTGCCCACTTCGCTTTCAAACACGCCAAGCGCGAGGGCCGCAAGAAAATCCACGCCATCCACAAAGCGAACATCATGAAGCTTTCGGACGGCCTGTTCTTGAAATCCATCCGTAACGTCGCGCCGCAGTACCCCGAAATCGAGTACAAAGAACTCATCGTCGACAACGCCTGCATGCAGATGGTCTTGAACCCGCAACAATTCGACATGCTGCTCCTGCCGAATCTTTATGGCGACGTCATGAGCGATCTCGCCGCCGGTCTCGTCGGCGGCCTCGGCGTCGTCGGCAGCGCGAATATCGGCGACGAAGCCGCGATGTTTGAAGCCGTCCACGGAACCGCGCCGGACATCGCTGGAAAAGGCCTGGCCAATCCCACGGCCCTGCTTCTCAGTACGATTATGATGCTGGATCATCTCGGCGAGCGCACCGCCGCGCGCCGCATTCAAAGCTCTCTCGAACGAGTACACAGCGAAGGCAAGCACGTAACCCGCGACGTCGGCGGCCAGGCAGGCACCGCTGAGTTCACCGAAGCCGTCATCGCGTCCCTTGGACCTAGCTAATTCCCCTTGTGAGAAGCGATAGCGGCTATCGCTCGCTTCCATCGCGCAGCCTTGTTATTCCCGCAAAATCGTGGCACTCTTGCAGTCCTAGGCCCGACACCAAGGCGGATGAATGCATCGGTCGAGATACCCAGAGCGTCGTCGCACAGTCCGAATAACTCTCCAGATTCCATTGAAAGTTCGTTGCCAGATGCCGGAGGGCGAGGCGATCGACCTGAAGGCATTTACGCAGTTTGTCAGCGCCCACGGCGCGCTCATTGTGATGGATGCGCCTCTCATGCCCGGCCAGGTCGTCCGCGTTTTCAATGAGATGACTTCCGACTCCGTCGACTGCTTCGTCACCTCGGTGCGCGAGAAGCAGGAACAGCGTTTCATCGGGGTCGGCTTTGCCAGCCCGAAAAAAGATTTTTGGCACGTCGTCTTTCCGAAATCCGGTACTCGTCAGGCAGTGCGTTCTTCGCAAACCGGTTCGCTCGTCCAGCCCGAAAAAAGGTCCAGCCTTCCTCCGCGAGCTTAGCAAGCTCTTAGCCGTCCAGACTTAGGCTCTCGATTTTCTGGCGATATTTTCAGGTCTCTCTCTGCCCTGCTCTTTTGGCGGCGCCTAGCCCACATGTGGCGCGTAGATCTGATAGAGAAGAATGTAGATGATCACTCCGGTGACCGAAACATAAAGCCACAGCGGCAGCGTCCATCGAGCGATGACTCGATGCCTATCGAACCGTTCGAGCCACGCGCGGCGCAGCGTGATCAAAATCAGCGGCACGATCACCACGGCCAAAACTGTGTGCGAAAGCAGCAGCGCGAAGTACACCGGGCGAATCCATCCCTGTCCTTGGAACAGAACATGCCCGACGCGGATGTGATATATCACGTAGGAAATCAGGAACGCGACCGACACGGTGAACGCGGAAAGCATGAACGCCCGGTGGACATTTTTCTTTCCGTTCCGGATGGCCACATAGCCGCAGGTAAGAAGAACGGCGCTGGTTCCGTTGAGAGAGGCATTGAGCGCGGCCTGCGAGAACATCGGTTGGCGAACGTCCTTCCCGGAAAAGACCGGCTTAGCGAGGGATTTTGTCGTAGACCATCAAACCAAGAAGCAAGGGAATGTGCAGCACCGTGGCGTGCATCAGCCACTTCGCGCGCATGTTGGTCTTTGCGCTTGCGGCCCACACGCAAACCTGGACCAGCGCCGTGCTCACCACCAGCGCGCCAAAGAAATAGCGCACGCCGGCGAGTCCCATCACCGCAGGCAGCAGGCTGACGCCAACCAGCGCAATCGCCGTCAAAATAATCTGCCGGAAGGTTCGCTTCCCCGTGCGGTCCACCACCGGCAGCATCTGAATTCCCGCCCGTGCGTAGTCTTCGCGGTACATCCACGCGATGGCGTAAAAGTGCGGAAACTGCCACAGGAAAAGAATCGCAAAGAGCAGCCACGCGCCGCGATCCAGGCTGCCGGTTGCGGCGGCCCAACCGATCATCGGCGGAATCGCTCCCGGAAACGCGCCGACGAACGTAGCCCAAACCGTTCGCTTTTTCAGCGGCGTGTAGGCCAGCAGATAGCTCAGGCAAGTCAGCACGCCCAGGGCCGATGCAAGGATTCCGGCGGTGAAGTACAAATCGAGTGCGCCGGCGATACAGAGGATCACGCCAAACGCCAGCGCCTCTCCAGGCTGCAATAGCCCGCTCGGCAAGGGACGCGAAGCCGTGCGCCGCATGTAGCGGTCTGATTCGCGTTCGATGTAATGATTTAGCGTCGCCGTGCCTGCGGCAATCAGCAGCGTGGCGAATACGGTTTGTATCAAGTGCAGCCAATCGACCGCGCCGCGCGCGCCCATGTAGAAGCCCGCGGCCGTCGTAATCACGACGAGAAACGAAACATCCGGCTTGGTCAGCGCAACGTAGGCGCTCGCCCGCGAGGCCAGCGTCAACTCCGTCGTGCGTGCCGTGCTCGTGCTCATCGAGCCGTCACCTGCCCTGCCGATGGCACGGCCACTTCGCCGGAGCGCGGCACCAACCGGTGGCACACGAGAATGAGGAGGATCGAAACGGCAAAGAGCAGCGCCCCTACAACCGTATGAATCACGGTCAGCGCAACCAGCATTTGCGGCGGCCGCGGCGCTTCCGCCGTCACCAGCCGCGCCCAATACGCGCCAATCCCGAGCAGGAATTGCACTCCGAAAAATGAGTGCAGCAGAATCCGCATGGTCGTTAGTTCGCGCGATTTCTCGAAGCGCTTGCGCAACACCGCGCCAGTCCAGACAACCGCGGCCAACACGAGCAGCGCGCCGGCTGCGTGAGGCCAGATCGGCATGTCGTTATGCCGGAATCCCGCGCCGAGAAAAACCTGAAAGAAAATCACAATGGCGTTGATCAGCACAACGGAGTGTATCGACATCGATCCGCGGTCCTCGAGCGTCGCGTGATCTTCGACCCACCATTTGCTCGTGAACACGGCAATAGCCAGCAGCGCTCCAAACATGATCTGCGCAAAGCATGCATGGATCACCGGCAACCAGTAGTGCAGCAACCGGATCACCACCTCGCCGCCGAGAATCGCCTGTGCGACGATGCCGCCCAGCGCGATCACCGCGAACCAGCGCAGCCAACGGCGCTCCTCTTTAATCCATAGGACCACGGTCAGGAGCAGAACGAGTACCCCAAGCACGCCCGCGATGACGCGATGCGAGTATTCGTAGATATCCCCGCCTGTCAGAGGAGAAGGAATCCATGCGCCGTGCGATTTTGGCCAGTCCAGTACGGAAAGCGCCGCTGCATTGGAAGTGACGAGAGCCCCCGCAATGAGCAGCAGCACCGTCCAAAGAACCGTAAGGACCGCAAATCGATGAACACCTGGATGATAGGAAGTTTTCATGGCGTTGTTTTGAACCACAAATTATAACGCAACGTGAATTTTTCTGCTCTTCTTGCGCCGCAAATCTCGATCGCCCGCCAAAATTATTCGCGGCCATTTTGGAAGGCCTTCGGGCCCGCATTTTTTCATTGCTGTGCAGTCGAAGCAACTTGCGCTGAGGCCGGATCCTTAGAAAGCCCCACGGCTCGCAGCACCAGGTCCTTCAAAGCGCCGATAAACAGCGGCGAATCGCCGACCGCGGGCATCATGCGGAAAACCTCAATGCCGAATTTCTCCGCTTCCTCGCGCGCCTCGATATCGATTTCATGCAGCGTCTCGATGTGCTCCGTCACGAACGAAATCGGCACGACCAGCATCTCCTTCACCCCCTCGGTGCCGAGCCGTTCGATCGTTCCCGTCAGCGGTGGCTGAAGCCATTTCGCCGGTCCCACGCGGCTCTGGTAGCACAGCAAATGCGTCAACGGCCAGCCGGGGAATTGCTTCTTCCCTTCCTCGCAGACCAGGCGCATCGTCGTTTCGATCTGGCCCGGATAGGGATCGCCCTTTTCCACCAGGCTCATCGGCAAGCCGTGCGCACTGAAAACGAGATGGATCTTCGAGCTGTCCGCGAATTCCGGAAGCACGGAGCCGATGCGCTCCACGAGCGCCCGAATGTAAAGCGGGTGATCGAAAAATTGTCCGACGGTTCGCTGCGGTGGCCCGCTGCTCGGGTCGCCATAGACGCGCTGCCATTCTTTCAGGCTGCTGAGCGTCGTGGCATAGGAAAAATGCGGGTAGAGCGGTAGCAGCACGATTTCATCCAGCGGAAATGCCTTCCGCAGCGATTCAACCGCCTCTTCCGTGAGAGGGTGCCAGTAACGCATGGCCACCACCGCTACGGGATCAACCTCCGCCGAGAGCGCTTCCGCCAGCGCCGCGCGCTGACGTTCCGTCAACGGCTCAATCGGGGAACGCCCTCCAATCTCCGCATAGCGGCCCCGCACGGGAACCGAGCGGCGAGACGAAATCACCTTTGCCAAGGGCTTGCGGAGAAAGCCCAGCGGCCCCATCGGAATGATGTCCGGGTCGCGAAACAGATTTTCGAGAAACGGCTCCACGGCCTCGAGCGAGTCCGGGCCGCCGAGCTGGAACAGCACAATCCCGACCTTTTTCTTCGCCGCCAACTATTTTCCCTGATGCATCAGATTTTTCAGGCGTTCGAGGTCGCGCCGGATCTCCGACGCGCGCCGCGCCACCGTAAGGTAATAGACGAAAAAAATCGCCCACGCAGCCATGTACGCGGCAAACACGCTGTCGAGATTCTTCATCTTGCCTCCAGTTCCTGCTGCAACGCACCGACCTCGCTCCGCAAGGCTTCCAGCTGGTAGCGCTGGCGCAACAGCAGCGCCATCAGGGTCAGCATGGCGAACCACGCGAAAAAGAGTACGTCGAACATTACGGGATCCAGGCCCGCACCCGGCTCGCCCATCACCACCGGCTGCGGATGTTGGTCGCGCCACCAGCGAATCGAACCAAACACCAGCGGCACATCAATGAACGCAAAAATGCCAAAGAGCGCGCTCAACAGCGCGCGCCGGTCGGGCTCCTCGATGAGCGTTCGCAAGACCAGATACACCACATAGAGCAGCCACAAAACGAACGTCGAAGTCAGCCTCGGCGACCACGTCCACCAAATCCCCCAGACGGGATGCGCCCATATCGGCCCTGTCACGAGCACCACGCTGGTAAACGCCAGGCCGACTTCCGCGGCAGATACGCCCAGCCAGTCCCAGCGCGGCTGGCGTCGCCAAACGTAAAGCAAATTCGCGATGAAGCAGATGAGAAACGAGGTGAGCCCAGTCCACGCGCTGGGAACATGTAGAAAGATGATGCGGTAAATCAGACCCTGCTTCGCATCGGTGGGAGCAATGAAGAACGCCGCGTACGTAGCTGCTCCAAGCAGCACGAACACAATCGCGGCAGCAAGAACCTTCTTCCCCATGGACCTCATTCCTCCAGAAGATATTCGCCGAAAAGCCATAGCGCCGTCAAAAACACCAGGTCGAAAACCGCCAGGAAACCGATTCCCTTCCACTGCACGTACGGCGAGCGGTCAAAGAGTGCCTGCGTGACTTCAGTGCTAGCGACCAGAATCGGCACCAGGAGCGGCAGCATAAGCAACGGCAAGAGAAGCTCGCGCATGCGCGCTTGCGCCGAAATTGCCGACAGCGCCGTGCCCGCGATGGAGATCCCCAGACTGGCGAGCAAGAACACCAGCAGGAGCCAGTGCAGCACCGGCAGAACGGGCACGTTGTACATCACGGAGAAAATGGGCAGCAGGATGAGCTCCGTCGCGACCAGGAACATCGTGTTGGCTTTCAGTTTGGCCAGAAAGATCGCGAAAGGATCTTCAACGGAAAGCCGCAGAGCGCTGAGCGTGTCGTTGTGCTGCTCCCGCAGGAAACACGGCTGAAGCATCAGCGACGACGCAAACAAAAACGCCAGCCAAAGCAGCCCGGGAGCAAACCGCCGCGATTCGTCCGACGTAGGGTCAAACGTAAAGTTAAAAAGTACAATCACAATCAAAATAAAAACGATTGTGGTCGTCAGCAACTCGCGAGAACGGAACTCCGTGCGAAGCTCCTTGCCGATCAACGTCGTCGTGTTGGAGATCAGGCTCATTCAGGCGTCGGCAAAGGTGAGAATCGAGCGAAACGTTGCTCCGGTGCGCGTGTCCGCCGCGACGGCGCCGCCATCCAGACGAACAGCGCGCGTGCCCAGCGCTGAGATTTCGGATTCTCCGTGCAGGCTCATCAGAATCGTGCGGCCGGAATCTCGCAAACGGCGAAGCGCTTCCGCAAGCCAGGCCACGCCCTGCGGATCGAGTCCCGTAGCGGGCTCGTCCATCAGAAAAATGGCCGGCTCGTGCAGCAAAGCGCGCGCAATCGCGACGCGCTGCCGCATTCCCCGGGAAAACGTGCGCACCAGCGATGCGCGCCGTTCGGCCAGGCCGACTTCATCGAGCAGCGCATCGACGCGTTTCCGCGCTTGCGTCACGCCGAGCAGCCGCGCAAACAACAGCAAATTTTCTTCCGCCGTCAGCTCGTCGTAAACCATCGTGGCATGCGCCACGAATCCGGGTCGAACGTCGGGAGCGTCCGGATTCGCCGAATCCCCGGAAAAGTGCAGCGTTCCTCGCGAAGGCCTCACCAGTTTCGCGGCAACGCGTAGCAGCGTCGTCTTGCCGGAACCATTTCGTCCAGCGACCACCACGCACTCTCCGGGCGCGATGGAGAGCGACACTCCGCGCAAGGCGAGCAATCCGCCGTAGCGCTTTTCGATGTTTTCAAATTGGAGGCCAACGGGAGAGAAGCCGCGCAGCGTCACGGATGGACCTCGCCTCGGGACAAATCGCGGCGCGGCGTCACTTTTCAGCCTCGCACAAGATCACGCAAGACCTTCTCCGCACGCGCGCGTTCCTGTTTGTACTCTTCCTCGGGAATGGTGCCCGCCTGGCGGCGCAGTTCGAGCCGGAACAGCGTGTCCTTTAGCGCATCCAAACTTGTCCCCACGGCGGCATCGACTCCGGCAAGATTAGTGCTGCGCGGCGTCGTCGATGCTGAGACGGATGGGGAATTCGTCGCCTGCTTTACCGCCGCACTCGTGAAATCACCGTCAGCTCCACCTGCCACCGCCGCAACCGGCTTGCGCGCAAGCAAAACGGCCAGGAAAGCGAACATGAACAAGAACCCCGCCAGCAGCGGCCACCTCAGCGCATCCAATCGCGCCGGCGCAACTTGAATCGGCACTCCCGTCGACGCCCCGCTTCCCTGCTGCGCATCGCGGCCCTGCCCCGCGGACGCGTCCGCATCCGAATCGAGCGTGCTCGACGGCGGCGCCGTGCCGGACACGCTGACGCTCACCGTCGCATTTGCCGCCAGCCCATCCCGGCTGTACACGTTCATGCCCTGCTCTTGTCCGCCCGAGAGCAATCCGTCGCCCGTGATCTGGACGCTGGGAGGCGCAACGACCACCAGCCGCGCGTTAGGATAAACCGTCGGCAGCTTCACCGTGGCCGCATTCCCCGTATACGGCAAATCGTACGAGTAACGTACGCCGTTGTCCCCAGGCCGAAACGCGTACGCGACGCTGTAGCGATCCTTGCCGCGCTCGAGCGGCGTTTGCACCACCGGCATGCCCGATGGCCCTTGCGCAGCGGCTTGTTTCAGTGTCGAGCCTTCCGGCAGCGCAAAGTCGAAGTCGCCGTCCGGCCGGAAGTACGCCTCCGCGGGTTTCGAGTCGTTCCGGATTGCGTATTCCTCTCCCACCTGGAGAGTCGCGCCATTCGGCTGGAAAATTACGAAGTGCGTGCCGATGGTGATGGTCTTTGGATCGCGCGACGGCTCAAAAATCTCGATTTGCACGTCGTTCTGCCCCGGCGGCAGCGGTTCGTGAAACATCACGCCGCGATAGACAGCGCGCAGCAACATGGGTTGCGTGCCGATCATCGCGTAGTCGAACGCGAAGTGTCCTTGTGCATCGGTTTTCGTGTTCTGGACCGGCTGCATACCGCCTTGCAACTGAATGAGAATAACTTCCACATCCGCCGCGGCCTTGCCGGTCGTGCCGTTTTTCACCGTGCCATGCACGGTCGCGCCATAGGCAAACGAAAACGGCGCAAGAAAAAAGCACGCCAGCGCGAAATATGGATTCAGCCGCGCTTTCATTGCGCGCCTCGCTCAGACGCAGCCGGCTTGATCCCGCGCGGCCGCCGCACCTGGGATTCCGTCAGCTCATCAATTTCCGCAAGCGTCACCGCGGCTTCGTTTTCGAGCGAGATCTTCATGGCTTCGTAGTCATTCTCCGCGTACTTTCCAGAGCGAAACTCGAAGCGCAGATCGCGCAGATTGTCATAGAGGGTGTCGCGCCGTTCGAGAAGCTGGTCGAGCTTCGATCGGCGCGGAGCGAGGTCGGAAGCGTCCGGTTGAATGTAGAAAATGAAAAGCGCCGTCGCGCAGGCAAGAGCAAGGCAAGCACCGAGCACAGCCCAATCCGCGGATGAAATCACGTAGATAACGATGGCAGTTGGGACGATCAAGCTCAATCCTCGGTATCGCGCGCCGCTTGTTTACGCGCTCGCTCGAGCAGTTCCGCAGGAATCGCGCGCGCTTCACCCGCTCCGGCGAGCACCGGGACCGGCGCCAAACGCTTTCTCCAGCGCGAAATCACCGCCAGCACCAACGCAAACCCAGCGATCAGCGCCAGCGCCGGAATCCACCACGCCACGAGCCCAAACCCGCTGTGCGGCGGCTCGATCAGCACGGCCTGGCCATACTCCTGCACGAACGATTGCACGATCAAATCGTCCGATTCGCCCTGCGCCAGCCGGTCATTGATTTTCTTCAGCATTCCCAGCGCGACATCGCAGGGACCGGAGAACGCGCCACCCACGTGATAGCATCCGCCGGCGGAATCGTTGCAGCCGCCACACATGCACTTCACTTTCATGCCGAGCCGGTGAGCGTGATCGGGAGCTTGCGTATCACCAAACGCCGAAAGGACGGGCAGCGCGCTGGCAAAGCACAGCAGCAGCGCCGATGCGAGGATTGCCGGCTTCCGGAATGTTCGCATGTTAATCGTGCCCTTCCCTCAGGCTAACCGAAGGCGCCAACTGAGGCGCAAGCGTTTCTTGCGCCGGTTGTCGTGCGGCGGAGAGCACTAGCACGGCGCGCCGATTGGACATCAAGGCTACCAATGTGCCAAACACGACGATCACGCCGCCAAACCAAATCCATTTCACCAGCGGATTCAAATACGCGTGAATCACCGGCAATTGCTTGTCCGGACTCTGCCCCGCATAGACGACGTACAAATCCTCGCGCAGCGTCGAATAAATCGCCACCATCGTTCCCGTCTCGCCGTTCGTATCGAAAACGCGCCGCTCCGGATAGAGCATCATCAGCGGCTTGCCCTTGACGAGCACCTCGACGATCAACCGAAGCCCCGTGTAGTCCGCTGCGGGCTGGGTGTCCGCGTTCTGCATCACCAGCGTGTACTTGCCGATTTGCATGGACGATCCGGGCGTCATTTCCTTCTGCACGTTCTGGTTGAACGCCGCGCCCGCCAGGCCAACGAATATCAGCACCATTCCCATGTGAACGATGTAGCCGCCATAGCGCCGCGTGTTGCGCATCGTCAGTTCCATCGCGGATGTCAGGTACGACGCGCCAGAGCGAACCCGAATGACTTTCGCGCCGCGATAAAACTCCATGACGATCGTCGCTGCAACGAAGAAACACAGCGTGAAGCAGATCAGCGAATAGAGCTCGCGGTATCCCAGCGCAAAGATCACCGTGCCACCGATAATTCCGACGATCACCGGCCACGCAAAATTCCTCTTCAAGCTTTCGAGCGACGTCTTCCGCCACGCGAGCAACGGCCCAACGCCCGTCAGGAACAGCAGCAGCAAGCCCAGTGGGATGTTGACCTTGTTGAAGAACGGTGCACCGACGCTAATTCTGGAACCCGTAAACAGCTCTGACATCACCGGGAAAAGGGTGCCGGACAATACGGCGACGCAAGCAACCAGAAGAACCAGATTGTTGAACAGGAAACTCGACTCGCGCGAAACGACGGCGTCTAGCTGGTTTTCACTCTTCAAATAGTCGCGGTTCTTGACGTAAGCCACAACGCAGACCACGAGAATGGTCGCAAGAAAGCCCACAAACCAGCTGCCAATGCTGGACTGAGCAAAGGCATGGACCGAGGGCACGATGCCGCTCCGCGTCAGGAACGTCCCTAGAATGCACAGAAAAAATGTCGCGAACACCAGCCAGACGTTCCACACTTTCATCATCCCGCGCTTCTCTTGCATCATCACGGAGTGCAGAAACGCTGTCCCCGTTATCCACGGCAGCAGCGACGCATTTTCGACCGGGTCCCAGCCCCAGTAGCCACCCCAGCCGAGCACGGCATACGCCCAGTGCGCACCGAGCAGGATGCCCGCGGTCTGGAAGCACCACGCAATCATCGTCCACTTGCGCGTCAAGTGAATCCACTTCTCGCCGGGATAGCGCGCAAGCAGCGCGGCCAGCGCAAACGCAAACGGAATCGTGAATCCCGTGTAGCCCGAATAAAGATTCGGCGGGTGAATCACCATTTCCGGATAGCGCAGCAGCGGCGTCAGGCCGTTGCCGTCGGCGCGGGACACCATCTGCAACGCGCCGTGGACACCGGGAATGCCCAGCATCTTGAACGGGCTGGCCACGAAGTTGTTCAGCGTTAGAAAAAAAATCTGCACGCCGGCAAGAATCACGCCGACATACGGCATCAGTTCGCCGTTCTTGTTTCGATAAGCGATCAGCACCGAGAAAACGTAGATCGATAGCAGGAAGCTCCAAAACAGCAGCGAGCCTTCCTGCCCGGACCACAGCGCCGCCACCTTGTAAAAAGTCGCTAGCGCCCGGTCGCTGTGCTCGACGACGTACGCTACGGAGAAATTGTCGGAGAAAAAGAGGTATTCAAGGCTGAAGGTGGCGATGAAAATCAGACAGCAGGTGGCGATTCCCGCCTGCCGGCTGCTTTTGACGAGAAGCGGATGCCGCGTGAGAATCGCCGCGATCCCGCCTCCAAATGCATACACCGCGCAGATAAACGCAAGAAGTAGCGCGAACGAACCGAATACATCCACCGGTACTCCGCCTATCCCCCGGCCAAGCCGGGCCCCTTACATATTGCCTTTTGGTTCCGCTGTGGAAGTGGAAGAGGTGACGGTTCCCCCGGGGGCTGCCGTGTACTTGGACGCGCACTTCGCTTGGACGACCTCGGCAACAAAGCGCCCATCAGACGCCGGCCGGCCCTCCACCAACGCTTGCGATTTATCGATGAACGTGTCCGGCAGCGGGTCGCTGCCAACGTAACTCACGGGGAGCGATTTGCCCTCCCCTTCCAAAACGAAATCCACTCGGCCGGTCATGCGATGGATGCTTCCGGGGGCCACGGTGCCGCCGACGCGAATGCGGTGAGAGAGCTCGGCGCCGTGAAGGGTCTGGAGTTCCGCGATCGTGTGATAGTACGTCTTGCTTTCGCCGTAACCGAGCCACGCAAGAAACAGCATGGACACCACGATTACGCCGATCCCGATCCCGAACTTTGCTTTTTTCTTCACGCCGAACTCCTGGGGAAAAATCCACGTCCTTTAAGTTCTCGATTCTATCACAGCCGCAACTGCAGCAAGTCCGTCAAAGTATAGTTCTTGGCCTGTCCTGCGGGGCAGCCCCCGGGCAGCATTCGCACTGGCCGTTGGTCTAGCTCCCCGCGGCAGCAGCCGAGCCGAGGGCTTCCCGCAATTTGTGAATCGCGCCCGAAGAATTTGCGGCGTCCAGCCCAAACGGATTCGTTCCATCCAAGAGCAAAGGGCATCCGAACCCGGCGCTCGCGAATTGCGCAACCATCGGCGCGAGTTGCCCGGAGATCAGCGCAACTCGCTTCGGCTTCAGTGATCTCCGAATCCGTGCCGCAATCGCCGAAAGGCGCGCCACCATCAACATCTGGCAGGAGGGCTGGCCGCTCCCGCCCGCTTCCAGCGGGCACTCGAGCAGGTGCGTGAGAAAAAATCCAGCGCGCTGAAACTCGCTCAAAACGCTCTCCGCCGGCTTCCCTGCCGCGGCAATTCCGGCTGCTTCGAGCACGCGGCCTGCCTCGCCTCGAAATTGGCCGGCGTAGAGAAACTCGTCGTCGGCAATCGGTGAAACCGCCCCCAATAGGAGCGTTCCGATGTGGATCGGCCGGTAACGCGTCGTCCATTCCAGACGCGCAAGTCGTCGTGCGATGTGTTCCGGCGTCGCGGTCTGTCCGCAGCCGTCGCAAACCATGGCATTAGCAGGTGTGATTGGCAAACAAGAATCGTAGTCGAGAGAAGTACGGAGTGCAAATCGCGCGTACGATCGATGGCGTTCTAATTTGAAGTGCGGGAGCTCTGCTCCCGCTTTTGCCAATTTTGACGTGGAAAAAGCTTCCGCTTGTCAGCGCAACACGCATGCCTGAGATTCGTCCTCGTCCTTTGATCGCTGACTCGAGACTACGCAACTGAAATTAGGACACTACCGTATTATCGTGCGCGCCCCCGAATAGCAGAGAGCGTCCTGCTCGCAACCGCTCAGATATCGACGACGACGGCAGCCATGCGCCGGGGATGGTTGATTGGGTTTTGGCGTCGCACAACCGCCGCCGCTCGCTGATACATGTACCTGAGCCTACAAACCCTCAACGGGCGAAAGAGTTGCACCTTACCCGTGGTTTTTTCCGTTGTTCTTGGAACTCTATGTGCCACTGTTGAGAATGGTTTTGTGACCAAAACCGCTTGTCCGGTAACGACCTACCAGGCGTTGACCCCGCTCTCGAAGGACATCCTCGAAGGTCAGAAGCGTTTTTGCCGCAATTGTGGACGTGCCGGCATGCCTACGGCCTCAGGAGTGGCAGACGGTCGGTGCTGTAAATGCGGTCCCATTCTTTCTTGCTGTAACCTGACCAAACATTCTTGTAATTGGGGTACGGCGTCAGTGAGTCCTTGTCCCAAGAAACCATTTCGTGCAGGTTTGCTTCCAACTCTTTTCGCAGGTCGATATTCTCCAAAGATAAATCATGGTTTGAGCCCCACTTGAAATGTCGCGTAAAAGCTTCATATTCGTCGATGTACCACGACCCGTTGATTCGGACATTTGAATCGTCGAGACGTTCCAGATGCACGGTAGCACCACCGCCCTTCGGATGGCGAAAACGAAAGGACCAAGACGGCGATTCGTGGTAGTACTCCACCATCGCAAGGTTGTGGGCAGAAGCGAAATCCTGGAGAACCGCCGAAAGCTTTTGAAAGAAATTCCTTATCTTCGCCCACTCGGCCGCAGTAATTGAATCGTCTCCGTTTGGCATAGATTCAGTATAAACTAGCGCCTTTCCTGCCCGTCGCTTGGATAGGTCCAGGTAAAGGCGCTTACCGGAGATGTGGATTTCAGGTTTCCAGTAGCGCGGCGTTTGTGCCGATTAGACTGAGTCATGCGGGGGAACGAAATTCGTTGAAGACACGGAAATCCAGTTGCAATTTATCCTGCGTTTAGGCTCGACGCGATAGCCTGTTTCGGAAACGTCCTGGATCCAGGGCGGGAACTCTTTTTTAATGAAAATCCTCTTGTACAACCCAGACAACGGCGTGACTCGCAACTTCATGCCGCATCTTTGGATGTTTCTCCTGCAAGCCCTCACTCCGCCCGGCCACGAAGTAGTGCTGATCGACGGCAATGCGCAGCCCATGAATGAAGAAAGTATCGCGCGCTACGTGCGAGAACAGAATATCGGACTAGTTGGCATCGGTGCGATGACCAGGATGATCGCCAAAGCTTATCGCATGGCGGACGCGGTGCGCGCCGCAGGAGTAAAGGTCGTCATGGGTGGCCCGCACGTCACGGAAATGGCCGACGAGGCGCTCGGGCGCGATGGCGGCTCGCGCCATGCGGATGCGGTTGCTCTTGGCGAAGCTGACGAGACATGGCCCAGAATCGTGGAAGATGCCGCGCGCGGCGCACTCAAGGATGTCTACGCGCCCGTGGACGACTTCGGTCAGGAGCGCAAACCATCGCTCCGGCCTTATCCGGAGATTCCCTGGGACAAAATCAAGCTGGAGCAATTCAATTTGCTCCCGGGAGTTTTGCATCCGCTGCTGAAGCGCATGGGGGCTGGCTGGGGAAGCTTTCGAATCATTCCAGTGGAGTCCGGGCGGGGCTGTCCTTATGGATGCGAATTTTGCACGGTGACGGGATTTTTTGGCGACTCCATCCGGTTTCGCACCAATGAAAGTGTTGTGAACGAACTCTTGCTGCTGAAAGCGCGCGCACGCGAGGAGGGCGGGCAGATCGCCGTGTTTTTCATCGACGACAATTTTGCCATCAACGTGAAGCGCACAAAATCGTTGCTGCGAGACATCATTGCCGCTAACGCGCAAGTGCATTGGGTCGCTCAGATCAGCGCCAACCTCTTGCGCGATGAGGAGCTCGTTGATCTAATTGCGGCGGCGGGCGGCAAATGGATCTTCATCGGGATGGAATCCATCGATCCGGCCAACCTTGCTGATGTAAAAAAAGGCTTCAACAAGCCAGGTGAATATGCCGTGGTCCTCTCTCGACTCGCCCGACGCAACGTTTTTGCCATCACGTCTTTTATTTTTGGCATGGACAATGACACTCCTGGCGTGGCGGAGCGAACTATGAAGGAAATTCGTACCTGGCCGGCGGGGCTGCCGATCTTTGGTTTGATGACCCCACTGCCTGGGACTCCCCTGTACAAGAAGCTGGAAGCCGCTGGTCGGCTCACACGTCCGAAGCACTGGCAAGAGTTCATTCCCTTTGCGATGGCGCATACGCCGCTGAAGATGAGCATCGACGAAGCTCATAAAGAGGTGCGCATTGGGTGGGCCAGCTCTTACAGCCCGGAGGCCATCGAAAAAGCGGTGGATTCACTGAACCACAAGCCGCTGGGTTATCGCATCAACATCTTTATCTCGCGCGTCTGTTTCCGGGGAATTTATTTTCCGCAGATGGGCAGGTTTGCGTGGCTGAAAACTATTCTTGAAAATCGGCGCACCATTTTCAAACTCATGAGGCAAGGGTTCGGAGGAGGGCTGCATGCCGTGGCGCCATCCGTCGCGACCGAGCCGATCACAGAACAGAGGCACTGAACCTGGCGTTTCTTCGACAGAAGGATTGTTATTCGCGAAAAGCTGCTCTAGCTTCTGGCAAGTTTTGCGCCGTAGGAGCATCCTCTGAGAACAAAATTAGAGATTTGCACCGAAACAGATTATTTGCAGGCCCACCTGACTGTCATTGCAGCGGAATCTCGCCACAGGATTCCGGCGCTCGACAATCTCAAACAGTGGGTAAAGTCGATTCTTAAAAAGTGGATTGGGGCAGTTAGCCGCGCTAGATCCTAGTAAGGCCGTATTAGACGATGATGGTCTGTCCAGGTCGGGGAATGTCGTACGACTCGTACTCCTTGGACGAATCCAGTATCGTTAGGCGGTGCTGATTCGAGAAGGCAAAAGCCAGGGCCCCTTCCATATTGCTCGCAGAGGACTCAATTGTAGCCCCAAGCAGCGCGACCGCACGAGCAGCAATGGAAGAGGAACCTGGCTCCGGTCGCCAAATCCATTCTGTTTGCCCATCGAAGTATCGAAACTCACTCTCTACCGAAATTCTGACGTCCTCATCGAGGCCGAATTGGACTTGATAAACGCCAATAGCTAGTTGGATGAGTTCACGCCCTGTTAAGAAACTGAGGTCAATTTCCTTTTTCAACCCGTACATATGACGGGGCATATCATTGGTCCCAAGTATTGATAAACGTTAGAGCTTTATCGGACGCGCGTTTCTCCTCGGTGCGAAGTTGGACGCGGAGCTCTGCGCGCGTTCGATAAAGCCGTTTGAACGGAGCCGTCCGCGCGGCGGACGCGGGCCCTATGGAAAT
>JBAQJX010000030.1:0-31943 GCA_049641765.1 Candidatus Acidiferrum sp. | reverse complement strand
TAAACGTTAGAGCTTTATCGGACGCGCGTTTCTCCTCGGTGCGAAGTTGGACGCGGAGCTCTGCGCGCGTTCGATAAAGCCGTTTGAACGGAGCCGTCCGCGCGGCGGACGCGGGCCCTATGGAAATTGAATGGTGGGAGGGGTTGGCATCGAGATGCTGCGGAACTGTACAACGGAGCACAGCCCATCACACAGCGCGTCCGGAACGTAGATGCTGCGAGAAAATGTGACAAAGCGAGCCACCGAGGAAGCCGGAAGAACAGATTGGTTCGGCAATAAGGCGAACCACAACGGACCGTGGCGAAGCACGCAGAGTGTTCTTGATTGGAAGAGTCGTTTCATGCGGCAGCGGTGACCAGCGGTGGCGAACGAAGTTGCATCTCGGCAGCAGTGAGTCTTTCGACGACCACCATCGGTCCGGCACACTTGGGGCAGAGCCAAAGATCAGTGGCGTCGTTGGTGCCCGACGTGTCTTGCTCGGTTGGCGGTGCCGAGCCGAGCAAGGAAAAGCAAAGAGGCAAGAAAGTGGCACGGCGCCGGTTGGCTAGGAAGCCAAAGTTGCGGATACGCACGAAGCCGTCGGGAAGCAGATGCAACAGGAAGCGACGTAGGAATTCATCGAGCGAGAGAGTCATCCGTCGCTGTTCGTTGTTATGGGCGGAGTCACGCCAGCGAAAGGTGACTTTCTGGTCGGCGAAAGAGACCAGTCGGTGGTTGGAGATGGCTACGCGATGAGTGTAACGGCCCAGATAGCGGAGCACATACTCGGGGCCTCCGAAGGGTGGTTTGGCGTAGACCACCCAGTCCTTTCTAAACAATGGCCTGAGCCATGCCGCAAAGGGTTTCGGTTGAGCGAGGAGCTTCAAGTCTCCATGAAAGTTTAGTTGGCCGTTCGCGAAGGCGCGTTTGAGCGCCTCGTGAAACTTGCCGCGGAAGACGCGGCTGAGTACTTTGACGGGAAGAAAGAAGTCGTGGCGTGATTTGATCCAGCGCGTTCGATCGGCAGAGAGTCCACCGGCGGGAACGACACAATGAACATGCGGGTGAAGGTCGATTTTTTGATTCCAGGTGTGCAGCACGCTGAAGAAGCCGATTTCTGCACCGAGATGCTTGGGTTCGCGAGCGACTTCGAGAAGCGTTTCGGCACTGGTGCGAAACAAAAGATCGTAGATGACCTTCTTGTTCTGCAAAGCCAATGGGGCTAAGTGGCGAGGTAGGGTGAAGACCACATGCACGTATGGCGTGGGAAGAAGCTCGCGGCGACGCTTTTCCAGCCAGCGTTCGCGAGCGCCCATCTGACACTTCGGGCAGTGGCGATTTCTACAGGAATTGAAAGAGATGACGCGATGTCCGCAGCGCGTGCACTCATCGAGATGACCGCCGAGTACGGCCGTACGACACCGCACGATAGCCAATAGCACTTTGATGTGCTTCCAGCTGATCCACTTACGGTTTCGTTCGATGAATGCCTGTCCCGCAGCGCGAACTAGATCGGCCACCTCGAGCGGCGGCCGATCCATCTACTCCTCCTGCGGTGACCTATCTTTGAGCTGTAGCGAGTCCAAGGGACTCGGTGTGGCTTGGAGATGGCGCTGCGAAAGATGCAGGTAGATGGTGGTTTCTTTGAGATCGCGATGGCCTAACAAGACCTGAATGGTGCGCAGGTCCGCGCCTGCTTCGAGCAGGTGAGTAGCAAAACAATGTCGAATGGTGTGAGGGTGCAGCCGTTTTTGGATGCCCGCTCGCTTGGCGGCATTCTGGCAGGCATTCCAAACCACTTTGGTAGTAATTGGCCGATCGCTGTTATGGTGCCGGTTGCCTGGAAACAACCACTCGCTTGGTTTTCGCTTTAACCGATGCCAGTGTTTCCGTAACTCGCCGAGCAGTTTTGGGCTCAGCATGACATCGCGATCTTGACGACCCTTGCCACCCTGAACATGAACGACCATGCGCCGGCTGTCGATATCAGTGACTTTTAAACGCGCGAGTTCGGCGCGCCGGAGGCCGGTGGCATAGAGGGTCATCAGCAGAGTGCGATGCATGGGAGGATTAGCGGCATCGATGAGCTGAGCCACTTCTTCCTGGCTTAAGACCGTGGGTAGTGCAGACACCCTTTTGGGATAGGGGGTCTCGGCGGTGCTCCAGGCCCTCTTGAGTGTCTTGGTGTAGAAGAACCGCAGCGCGGCAAGATATACCGTGACGGTGGTCGCTGAGAACTTCCGCTTGGTGAACAGCTCCGATTGATATTCGCGAATGTGCTTAGGGCCCAGGCGGTCAGGAGAACGATGGAAGCGTCGCGAAAAATCTTCCAATATCCGGATGTAACTGCTTATGGTAGTTTGAGCGTAATTACGACGCTGAAGATCTTCCAGCATCATTTTTCTGAGATGGGTCACAGGGACCTCCTTGTGACCCAAATTTATCTTAGCGGAAAGGCAACAACCGCTCCGAGCGCCTCACGCGTAGCGTCCGCCGCGCGGGCGGCTTCGTTCAAACGGGGTTACCGGAGATGTGGATTTCAAGTTTCCCGTAACGATTTATCAGGACTTACCGCTGTCCGAGTCTGTTCCAATTAACGCTGAGGTAGACTGAATCTGCCATGCGCATTTCCCCCGTCACCGAGCATCTTTTCGTGCCGTCGCTCTAACCGCAACAATTCCTCGACGGTTAGCTTGCTTTTGATCTTGGAGTCTTGCGCGGGGACTTTCAGGACGAAACGGCGGCATCTTCCGGCAATTTCGACCGCAGGCACCACTTCAATTCCTGGCTCAGCTCGGTGATTTCCATTCCCGGCATCACGATGAACTTGCAGCTCAACATCTCCCGCGGCTCGTCATCATCGGGCAACTGGCAGGAAACCCGGCAATACTGGCATTCCTGATTCCAGCAAAAGCGTCCGTACGGAATCGTTTCCGGGCTGATGAACTGAAAGCATCGCAAAAGCGAGTTGCGCTCCGGCACATGGAATTTCCTGCCCATTACGGTGATTTCCACGAGTTTTTCATAGGGGCGAAACGGTTCCGACATAATGAATCCTGTCCTCCGTGGACGGGCCGCCGCATGAAAGCAGAAGTTCCCCCGAGACGGATTGCTCTAATGAGTGCTTATCCAGAGTAGCCGCAGCCCCGGGAGCCGACAACGATTGCCCACGGGAGAGTTGCCAATGTGCTAAGGGGTAGGTACAGGACTCGGAAGACTGCCGGGCCGTCAAGCAATAACTCGCTTGCCGCAGCTCACTTGCAGAAGCTCACTCGCAGAGGTTCAATTGCCGAAATCGAAGAACTGGCCCATCTTGCGGAACTTCTCATAGCGCGCATCCAGCAAATCCTTCGTGGACTGCTGCGTCAGCGCGACCAGTTGCCGCTCCAGCACCTCTCCGAGCAACTGTGCCGCGCCCTCCGGATCGACGTGCGCCCCGCCTTCCGGTTCCGGCACGATTTCATCGACGATCCCGAATTCTTTCAAGTCCTTCGACGTAATTTTCAACGCGGCGGCGGCCGTTTCTGCCTTCGTCGCGTCGCGCCACATAATCGCCGCGCAGCCTTCCGGCGAAATCACGGAGTAAAAACTGTTCTCCAGAATGTTGACGCGGTCTCCCACGGCGATGGCCAGCGCCCCGCCCGACCCGCCTTCGCCCGTCACCGTAACCAGGATCGGCACGGGAAGCCGAGCCATTTCCCGCAGGTTTCGCGCGATGGCTTCCGCCTGTCCGCGCTCCTCGGCGCCGATTCCCGGATACGCGCCGGGCGTATCGATGAATGTAATCACAGGCCGGCCAAACTTCGCCGCCAGCAGCATGATCCGCAGCGCCTTGCGATACCCCTCGGGCTTGGGCTGCCCGAAATTGCGCACCAGCCGCTGCTTCGTATCTCTGCCCTTCTGGTGCCCGATCACCGCGATGGGCCGCCCTTGAAACTTTGCAAGTCCCGTAATCAAAGCGCGGTCGTCGCCATAGTTTCGATCGCCATGCAACTCGATGAAATCGGTGAAAAGTGAGCCGATATAATCCAGCGCGTAAGGCCGTTGCTGGTGCCGCGCGATTTGTGCGCGCTGCCAGGGTCCGAGATGGCTGTAAAACTCCTTGCGCAGCTCCGCAACTTGTTCGCGAAGGCGCTCCAGCTCGGCATCCGCCTCTTCGTCGCCCGCGAGCTGGCGCAGTTCTTCCACATCCTTTTCCAGGCGCTCGATCTCGCTCTGGCGATCTGCCTGGGCGACAGCCTTCTTCGGTTTGTCTTTGGACTTCATCACATCACCAGATCGATTGTTCGCCCGCGCATTCCCGCACCGCGGCGATCAGCTCCGGACAGGTTCGTACGCGCTTTTCCACTTGAATCGTGGCCATGGCGCCTTCCGCCGCAAAAAGATCGAGCGAAACCAGGCTCGATCCGCGATACGAAGCGAAAATCTCCTCGAGTCGCTCGAGCAACTCTTCATTCAGGTCTTCCAGCTTCAGGCGAATCCGCAAGCCGGAGGAAGTGCGTTCGGCAAGGTCGCCGAGCCGCGCCGCTTCCTGCAAGGAAAGCCGCGTTCCCGCTTCTTCAACTTGTGCGCGCACCTTCAGCAGCAGCGGTGTTCCAGCCTTCAGCATCGGTTCGAGCCGCGCGAAGCTCTCCGGAAACGCGAGCAATTCCTGCACGCCCGTCATATCCTGGATCGTGAAAATCGCCCAGCGTGCGCCCTTCTTCGACCGCATCGGGCGCGTGCCCACGATCAGCGCCGCCACCGTGGTCTCTTTGCCGTTGCGCTGGCCTTCGACTTGATCCAGCGAAATGCACTTCAGCTCTTCAAGCCGTGACGCGTACTTCGCCAGTGGATGCCCGGATACGTAAAACCCGAGCATGGCGTACTCGCTGGCAAGGCGCTCGGTTTCGCTCCACGGTTCGGCTTCGTGCAAAACGAAGGGCATCGTCGCCGGCGCCGTTGCTGTCCCGAAAAGACCGTGCTGCCCCGATTCGCGCGTCCGCGTGGCGCGTTGCACCGCTGCAAGCGCATCGTCCACCGACGCCAGCATCGCTTCGCGCGGCCCCAGAGAATCCAACGCGCCCGACTTGATCAAGCTCTCGAAGACGCGCTTGTTCAGGAACCGCGCCTCGATGCGCTCGCACAAATCGTACAGCGTCGTAAATTCGCCGGCGCCCAAGCGCGAATCGCGAACCGCTTTGGCCGTGTTTTCGCCGACATTCTTGATAGCCGCAAGACCAAAACGAATCGATTCGCCCACCGGCGTGAAGTAAAGATCGCTCTCGTTCACATCCGGCGGCAAAATCGAAATGCTCATTCCACGCGCTTCGTTGATGTACTTCACCGCTTTTTCCGCGTTCCCAGTTTCCGAGGTCAGCAGCGCGGCCATGAACTCCACCGGGTAGTGCGTCTTCAAATAGGCGGTCTGATATGCCAGCAGCGCGTACGCGCAGGAATGCGATTTATTGAATCCGTAGCCGGCAAATTCTTCCATCAGATTGAAAATGCGGTCGGCCTTCTTTTCCGGGACTTTGTTCCCCAGGCACCCGGCCATGAACTTTGCCCGCTGCGCCGCCATCTCTTCTTTTTTCTTTTTGCCCATCGCCCGGCGCAGGATGTCCGCTTCACCGAGCGAAAAACTCGCCAGCAGGTTCGCGATCTGCATCACCTGTTCCTGGTACAAAATCACGCCGTAGGTCTCCTCGAGAATCGGCTTGAGCTGCGGCAGCTCGAAGCTGACTTTTGTCTTCCCCGTTTTCCGGCTGATGAAGTCGTCGATCATCCCGCCTTGAATCGGCCCCGGGCGGTAGAGCGCGTTCAACGCGGTGAGGTCTTCGATTCGCGAGGGCTGGTAACGCCGCAAAATGTCGCGCATCCCGTGGGACTCAAACTGGAATATCGCCGTCGTGTCTCCGCGCGAAAACAGTTTGTACGTCTCCGCGTCGTCCAGCGACAAATTGTCGATGTCGACCTTCACTCCGCGATTTTTCTCGATCATGCGCACGGTGTCTTGCAGCACCGTCAGCGTCGTCAGCCCGAGAAAATCCATCTTCAGCAGGCCGATGCGCTCCAGGGCGTTCATGTCGTACTGCGTCGTGATTTCATCCCGGTTCGTCTTGTAAACCGGCACGACGTCCGTCAGCGGCCTCGGCGAAATTACCACCCCCGCCGCGTGCGTCGAAGCGTGCCTCGCCAAGCCTTCCAGTCGCAGCGCCACGGCCATCAAATCTTTCAGCTTCTCGTCGCTGTTGATGGCCGCCTTCAGTTGCGGCGCTTCGGCCAGAGCCGTCTCGAGGTCAATCCCCAGCGTCGTCGGAATCAGCTTCGCCAGCCGGTCCACTTCTCCGTACTGAATATCCATCGCGCGGCCCACGTCCTTGACCGCCGCTTTCGCAGCCATCGTTCCAAACGTGATGATCTGCGCCACATTTTCGCGCCCATATTTCTGCGTGACGTATTCGATCACCTCGCCTCGCCGCCTCATGCAAAAATCGATGTCGATATCCGGCAGCGAAACGCGCTCGGGATTCAGAAACCGTTCGAACAGCAAGTTGTACTGCAGCGGGTCCACATCCGTAATCCGCAGCGCATAACTCACCAGGCTGCCCGCCGCCGACCCGCGTCCAGGCCCCACTGGCACGTCCTGCGCCCGCGCATAGTGAATGAAATCCCACACGATCAGGAAGTAGCCTTCATAGCGCATCTTCTTGATCATTTCGATTTCCGACGTCAGCCGCCGCTCGTACTCCGCCAGCGGACAGTGCAGCACGCCTTGCTGCGCCAGCCGCTCCAGAGCTGGCACACGCGTCGCGAATCCTTCGCGCACCACCTTCTCGAAGTAGCTCCCGGCCGTGTGCCCTTCGGGAATCGTAAATTCCGGAAACGGATTCGGAATGCGCTCAATCTTGACGTTGCACCGCGCCGCGATATCCACCGTCCTGCTCAACGCGTCCGGCAGCTCGCCAAACACTTTCGCCATTTCCGCGGCCGTCTTGAAATAAAACTGGTCCGTCGCAAATTTCATCCGATGCGTGTCACTCATCGTCTTGCCCGTCTGGATGCAGAGCAAAACTTCCTGCGCGTGCGCGTCTTCGTGATGCAGATAGTGGCAGTCGTTCGTAGCCACCAGCGGAATGCCCGTCTCTTTCGACAGCCGCACCAGCTCACGGTTCACGCCCTGTTCGATCTCCAGCCCCTGGTCCTGAATCTCCAGGAAGAAATTCCCTTTGCCGAAAACATCCCGCAGCCGGTATGCGTTTTCGCGCGCCTGGTCGTACTTCTCGTCGACCACCGCCTCCGTCACCGCCCCTCGCAAGCATGCCGACAGCGCAATCAGCCCCCTGCTGTGCTTCCCAAGCAGGTCGTAATCAATTCTCGGCTTGTAGTAGAACCCTTCGAGGAATCCCGAAGACACCAGCTTGATCAGGTTGTGATAGCCCTCGAGCGATTCGCACAGGAGCACCAGGTGATTACTGCCGCGCATTCCCGGTTCGTTCTCGCCTCGCTCGGCTCCGTTCGCTCCGTTGGTCTTATCGCCCCGGTCGTGCCGGCTGCCCTTCGCCACGTACACTTCGCAGCCGATGATCGCCTTCACGTCCCGCTTGCTCGCTTCATTGAAGAAGTTCGCCGCCGCGAACAGGTTGCCATGGTCCGTGATGGCCACCGCAGGCATCTTCTGCCGCGACGCCTCGTCCAGCAGCTCGGACGTCTCGCATGCCCCGTCGAGCAGACTGTAATCCGTGTGAACGTGGAGGTGGACAAACTGCGGCTGACCCATGGACCTCGATTCTAAATCTCTAGCGCGAGAATTGCGAATCGCATTCTCAACTATCTTTGCAAAACCGCCTTCGCGTCGCGTGGATTATCTTCGCCTGCCGCTTTTCTTTCCCGCTGCGGCATGTTTCCCATGTTCGGTAGCCGCTTTGTGCTTCGCGGCCTGCTTTGCTACAAGCGCATTCTTGTGCCCTTGCGCGGACTTTGCCTTCGCTTCTTTTTCCGCTACCCCCGAGATAGCTGCGGCGGCCGCAGGCTTCTCGCCGCCCTTCGCGGGCTTTTTCTCTTTCTCTTTTTTCTTCGGCTGCTCTTTGATCCCGGACAATTTGCGCAAAATCTTCTGCCGCTCTTCCGGCGTCTTCCCACGCCCCGCAAGCTGCATCCCGAAAACCTGCTCCACAATCGCATCGAATTTCGGTCCGCGCGCGAATCCGATCGCTTCCAATTCGTTCGCCACCATCGGCAGCCCCGCGCGTACCGGCCGCCACTTGTGCAGGTATGCCTTGATCTTCGAAATCGCCCCAGAGTTGTTCGATTCCGCCAGTGCGTAGGCGATGCGATCCACCGGATACTTCTCAAGGAATTTGTACGCATCCGCCGGCGCATTTAACTTCCGCCCTGTCAGTTCCTTCATCTCCCCGGCAACTTCTTTCTCGAAACCGAGAATTGCGTCAGACTCCGCCGCGCGGAAACCCGCCTTGGAAAGCACGCTGCCCTGTTCCCGGTCCTTCAGCTTTCCGAGAATCGCCAGCATCATCGGCGTCGCCAGCTTTGGCCGGAATCCCGCTGTGAACAGGTCTTCCCTCACCTTCATCAAGCGCGAAATCGCGTCGTAATCCGCATGCCGTTTCGCCAGCACCGGATGAATCGCTTCGAGCAAATCGTGCTCTTCCCACGCCTTCAATACCACCGCCGGCCGCTCTTCCCGCGCCAGCGCCCGCAACTCCGCGCCTGCGTCCTCCGGCGCGATCGTATGCTGCAAATCGCGCTCCATCGCCAGGTCAAACCACTCCTGCGTCCGCGCTTCGATCTTGAAGCCCATCCTGGCCGAAAAGCGCAAAACGCGCAGCAGCCGCACCGGCTGGTTCGTGAATCCGTGGATCGTCAGCGCGCGCACTTCGGCGCGTTCGATGTCCGAAAGCCCGTTCGTCGGATCCAGCAGCAATCCGCGCGACGCGGGGTTCAGCGAAATGGCGATCGAGTTCAGCGAAAAGTCCCGCCGCCGCAGATCCTCCATGATCGTCGACCACCGGATTTCGGGCCGCGTTCCCGGCCGCACATAATGGTCATCGCGCGCTGCGGATATGCTCCCGTCGCAGTCGCCCGCGAACAGAATCTCCACATGCCGCAGCTTTTCGTCCTCGGAAAGGATTTTCGCTCCGCCCTTTTCGAGTTCCCGCGCGATCTTCGATGGATTTCCTTCCACCGTGAAGTCCAGGTCGCGCAGCGAGGCTCCCGTCACGAGGTCGCGCACCGTCCCGCCCGTCAGGTACACGTTGAATCCCATCGCCGCGGACAATTCCTGCACGCGCATCATGGCCGCGCGCTGTTCCGGCGACAACCGGCTTTCCAGTAAAAACATGTAATCTGGCATCGCTCTCCTTCACGTTCTGGATGTCCGCGCTGACCGCCGCGGCAGCATCCGCATTCGCAATTGGGGCCCGGGGCCGCCGCGCCTCACGCGCGCGGGTGATGCGCCTTGTAGATCTGCTTCAAACGCTCTTCCACCACGTGCGTGTAAATCTGCGTCGTCGAAATGTCCGCGTGCCCCAGCATCAGTTGCACCGACCTAAGGTCCGCGCCTCGTTCGAGCAGGTGCGTCGCAAAGCTGTGGCGCAGCATGTGCGGCGTCAGCGCCACGCGCAATCCCGCGCGCTTTCCGTACGACGACAGAATCTTCCACACGCCCACCCGGCTCAGCGCCGCGCCTCGCCGGTTCACAAACAACGCCGGATTTGACGGGCGCTTTCCCAAAAGCTTTGGACGCGCCTCGCGCAGATATTTCTCCACCATTCCCACCGCCTTGCGGCCGGCTGGAACGATTCTTTCTTTGTCTCCTTTGCCGATGCAGTGTATGCAGCCCACTTTCGGGTCGACATCCGTCACGCGCAGCCCGATCAGCTCCGATACGCGCAGCCCGGTCGAGTACAGCACCTCGAGCATCGCGCGGTCCCGCAGCCCGAGTTCCGTCTTCGCATCCGGCTCGGCCAACAGCCTTTCCACTTCCTCCAGCCTCAAATATCCTGGCAATGTCCGCCGAATTTTCGGTGACTCGAGATTCAGCGACGGGTCCACCGGGATGTATTCCTGAATCTGCGCGAACCGGAAGTAATTCCGCATCGTCACCAGGTGTCGCGCCACCGTTCGGCTTTCCAGCTTTTCGCGGTACAGTCCCGCGAGAAAATCCACCAGGTCGTCCCGGCTCACCGCTTCCAGCGTCAATTTCCGTTTCTCCGCGAACACCTTGAACTTCATCAAATCCCGCTGGTACGCGGAGATCGTATTTAGCGAAAGGCCCTTCTCGACCTTTACGTGCGTCAAAAACTGGTTGATGACAGCTATGATTTCCATCAGGGCTCCGCGTATCCGTTTCCTGCGCTGGCCGGCCGCCGCATCGCGATTCCATAAACCTCGTGGATCTCATGGCAGCGGAATAGCCACGCCAGCGCCAAATAAAGTGCCGTAGCTCCCGCGATCATTCCCGCAAAAACGGAAAGCTGAATGAGGAAGCGCGAGTGCACCGTAAACGCCGTATAGTAATTCGCAACCCAGCACGCTGCTCCCATCAGGCTCGCGCACAGAGAAATCTTCGCAAACGAGCGCAGCAGATCGAGCGTCCCCATCGACCCTTGCCGCAGCCGGAAAATGATCAACAGCGCGAAGAAATCGAAGAAGCTGGCGATCGCCGTCGCCAGCGCCGGCCCGCCGTTCTGCACGCGCCGGAAAAAGAACTCCAGGAAAATGATATTCAGCACGATGTTGAGCACCAGCGAGATCGAAGCCACAATCACGGGTGTTTTCGTGTCCCCCGTCGAATAAAACGCCGGAACCACTAGCTTCACCGTCGCCAGCGCCGGCAATCCTATCGCGTAATACAGCAGCGCCCTTGCCGTCAACCGCGTCGATTCCGCCACGAACTGTCCGTGCTGGAATAGCACGCGGATGATTGGCTCGCGCAGAATCATTAGTCCCAGCGCGGCAGGCACCGTAATGAACGCCACGATCCGCACCGAAAACGCCAGCGTCTTCTTCAGCGACTCGAAATCCTTCGCCGCGGCTTGATGCGACATCATCGGCAGAATCGCCGTCGCCACCGCAATCGCGTACCCGCCCAGCACCAACTCCATCACCCGGTCCGCAACATACAGCGAAGCCAGGCTTCCTTCCGGCATCAAACTCGCCGTTGCAAAACGCGTATCGATGAAAAGATTGATCTGCCCGATGCCGATCCCGAACAACCGCGGAAGCATCAGGCTCGCCACATTTCGAATCCCCGGATGGGAAAATGAAATCCCGAAATTGAATTTCATTCCCTTCTGCACCAGCAGCGGCACCTGCATCAGGAATTGCAGCACGCCTCCAACGAGGATTCCCACCACGATGGCCGTCGCCGTATCGTGAAAATATTTCCGGAACACTTCGAACGTAAATAGAATCGTCGCCAGGTTCAAAATCACGGGCGTCGCCGCGGGCAATCCAAAGAGGTGAAAGCAGTTCAGGATGCCCATCGCCAGCGCAGCAAGCGAAACGAAAAACAGGTACGGAAACACGATGCGATTCAGATCAATCGCCTTTGTCGCGGCCACGTTGCTTCCGGCGAACAAGTGCACCACGCCCGGCGAAAAAACCATCCCCAAAATCGTGATGACCGCCACAACCAGTGCCAGCGTCCAGAAAAGCTTGTTCGCGAACTCCCACACCTCTTCCTTCGACTTCTCCTTCATGTATGTGGTAAATACGGGGATGAACGACGCGGTCATCGCGCCTTCCGCCACCAGCCGCCGAAAAAGATTGGGAATGCGGTACGCCAGCACGAAGGCGTCAGCGACGGGCGATGTTCCGAGGAGAAGTGTAATTCGTTGGTCGCGCACGTAGCCGAGAACACGACTGACTACGGTTACCATGGAGATGATCGAGGCCGATTTGAGGATATGCTTTTTATCGGTCAACGGCCGGCGCTCCAGGGGCTAACCCTAATGAAAACAATAGGTTGACAGGAAAAACGCGCTTAACATAACATACATCTTGATTATTCGCAAATTTCGCCAGTTCCAGTCTTTGGCAAACTGATTTCTTTGAAAAATCGCGCCCCAGCCTCTACTCACAAGAAAGTCGTCATTGTCCTTGCGGACAAAAAGTCCCACCGCGGCTATCTGAACCCCGCTCGTCTCGGCCAGGCCGATCCCATTGATCTCCTCACCCCCGATGGCGAACACCAGGAGATTCCTCTCTCCCGCGTCCGTTCCATGTACTTCGTTCGCGAGTTCTCGGACGACTTCGAACCGGAGCGCAAAGCCTTCCTAAGCCGTCCCAAGCTCGACGGTCTGTGGGTTCGCTTGCGCTATCTCGATGGCGAAGTTCTCGAAGGCGTCGTCCCCAACGACCTCCTCTCCCTTCTCGATAACGGCATCCAAATCACGCCGCCCGATCTCAATTCTTCCACCGACCGTATCTTCATCCCTCGCTCCGCCCTGTCCGATCTCACCGTCCTCGGCGTCGTTGGCATCGCCCGCCGCAAACCCGCCGCCGCTGCCGCCGCATCTCAACCTCGCCTGTTCAATGAATAGTCTCGGTACTGAGTCAGTCAGGATCGGTTTTGAAACTGCGCGACTTCAGTCGTGCTGTAAGGATTTCAATCCTGAGGCATTGGTTCAAGCAAACTGACCGGCCAACAAACAACCCGCGTCAGAACCAAGTCTTTTGCTTGTATTCGAGATACGCGGTGCCGAACTTTTCGGTCAGCACCTGCTCCTCTTTCCGGCTGCGCACCACCTGCAGCGGAATCAGGACCACAAAAATCAGCAGCCACCACGGCCGTCCCATCCAAATGATGAATCCCAGGATGAGCATCGCGCCAAAGAAGTAAATCGGATTGCGGATTCGCGAATAGACGCCCGTCGTGACCAGCGTGGTCGCCTTAGCCTGCACGCTGAAGGCGCGTCCCAGTTCAATGCGTGCCGCCACAAACAAGAGAAATGCCGGCGCTGCAATGGCAATTCCCGCAATGCGCCATGCAGTCCATGGCAGATGCACGATATAAGCATGCATGCCAATGAGCGATAAGCCGATGATTACCACCGCCATTGTCACCAAATTGAGTTTCATGGCCCTTCCTTCAGTCGCGTTGCAATCAGGCCGATCTTAGTGTGCCCGCACGCTCAAACCCACAGAATGCCCTCATAGTGCCACATGCTTAGCGGGATGCAAGTCCCTCAGATTTTCAGACTGACTTACTACCGCAGTCCCGCACGGCTGTACTTCACGCTTCTCGGTGTGCGAGACTCGCTCTCAGCCCCAAGGAGAGTTCTTTATGCCCATGAAACTCGCCGAGATTGCCCAAAAGCTCGGCTGCCGGCTCGACGGCCACGGCGATACTCCCATCCACGGCATCGCCGGCATCGAGCATGCCGAACCCGGCCAAATCACCTTCCTCGCCAACCGCCGTTACTTCCCTTTGCTTAAAACGACCCGCGCCTCCGCCGTGCTCATTCAGGACGGCATCAAGATCGAGCGCGGTGACGAAATGCCGCTCCTCGCCGCACTGCGCACGCCCAATCCCTACCTCGCCTTTGCTCATGCCATCGAGCTCTTCTACCAGGCTCCCCGCTATGAGCCCGTGTTTCACCCCACCGCCTTGATTGCCAAATCGGCGCGCATTGGCGCCGGCGCTCACATAGGCCCGTATTGCATCATCGAAAAAGACGCCCGCATCGGCCGCAACGCCGTTCTCCATAGCTTCGTCACCGTCTACCAGGGCGCCCGCATTGGAGACGACTTCTTTGCCCATTCGCACGCCGTCGTTCGTGAATTTTGCCAAATCGGGGATCGCGTCATCTTGCAGAACGGCGTCGTCATCGGCGGCGATGGCCTCGGCTTCGCCAAGCAGAATGACGGCACCTGGTACAAAATGCAGCAGTCCGGCCCCGCCGTGCTCGAAGACGACGTCGAGATTCAGGCCAATGCTTGCGTCGACCGTGCTACCGTCGGCGAAACGCGCATCGGCCGCGGCACCAAGCTCGACGACCTCGTGATCGTCGGCCATGCTTCCCAGGTCGGCGCAAACACCATGCTCTGCGGCCAGGTCGGACTCGCCGGGTCCACGAAAGTCGGCGATGGCTGCATTCTCGCCGGCCAGGTCGGCACTGCCGGGCACCTGACCATTGGCGATGGCGCTGTCATCACCGCAAAAAGCGGTGTTCCCAACGACGTTCCCTCCCGCGCCATGTTTTCTGGATATCCTGCCGTCGACAATCGCCAGTGGCTCAAGACCGTCGCCGCTCTCAACCGTTTGCCTGAACTTCAGAAGCGCGTTCGCGAGCTTGAGGCCGAACTGGAACGCCTCGGTGGCCGCCCGCGTTCCGCTCCCTCTCGTTAGCTTTACTCCGCCCCAGGAAAACCGATCGGCCTCTGATCCGGCGGCAATCCCGCAGCCATTGCATCGTGTACCCGCTGCCGCAACGCGTCCCGCTCTTCCCACGTGAACTTCGCGGCGTCAATCGGCTCCAGGAACTCCACCAGGATCTCTCCCGGATGAATCACCCACGATCGCTTCGCCATTACCTTCTGCGCCCCCGAGCAGAGCACGGGCACGATCGGCACGCCCGCTTTGATCCCCAGCACGATCGCGCCCTTCTTGAACTCCTGTAGCCGCCCGTCCGGGCTCCGCGTCCCCTCCGGATAAATCAGAAACGATTGCCCTGCTTTCATCGCCTCCGCCGCTCGTTCCACGCTGGCCATTGCCGCTTCTCGGTCGTTTCGCCTCACTGGAATAAAATGCGCTAGCGTGAATGCCTGCCCCACAATCGGCCACTTGAATAGAGACTCTTTGAGCAGCACCGCAAGCCGTCTCGGGATCGCCCCAACCACCGCGGGCGCGTCCGCCGAACTCGTGTGATTGGCGACAAACAGGCAAACGCCACTCGGAATTTTCTCCCTTCCCAGCACGCGAATTCTTACGCCCACGGCCCGCACAAAAAACACCACGCCCCCAAGGCCTGCCCGGTACAGCGGGTCGACGTTCTTTGTAATAAGCGTGTAAATCAGCAGCGGTGGTCCAAGAATCAGGATGTAGACGGAAAGAAAAACTGCGATGAAAAGGGTTCGAAGCATGCACTGCGCAGCACTGTCTCGAATCCAGCCTTTCAGGTCAAGCGGAACCTGGCCCGCTTACGCCAACCGTCCACGGCACATCCGCGGTGGCGCTCTCGAAAATTCGCCGACTCTTTCCTGGATAGTTGGTCCCGGATTTTGGTCTGGGCTACTGTCCTACGCAGCTTCCCTTTTAGGCGGCGTAAGCCGCGGCGCGCGAGCGAGCCGCTACAGTGAGCTTAAATGCTTTAGAATCAACACTTGCAGAAGGTCCCATAAGTATTCATTCTAAAGGCGCTTACGGCAAAATTAAGTCCTTTAGAATCCGCACTTACAAAAAACACGGGGGAGGGGTCAGCACACCGCCCCCCTCATACGTTCTCAATAAGCGACGTAGGGACCCTGGCCGACGGGCGTGTTCGACCCTTCAATCGCGGTGAATACTTTCCGGCCAAAGAAGAACGGCAGCCCCCAATCGAACGTCGCCGAATCCGGCCCCGCCAGCCCGTTCACCGCCGCGTCGTTTATGTTCGCCGTAATCGTGCCGGCATTCGCAACGGAGAAATTGACTGTCCCCGTCGCGCCGTTGCTGAATGCCTCGTTCGTTGCGGAAAGGTTCTGCGTCGCGTTCGGGCAATACCAGAACGTCGCATCGGTGCAAACCGGGATGCCCGTAGTATTCGAGTCCAGGAAGTAGATGCCGTTGGACCCCGTATCCAGAAAGGCGGCGTCCGAGTAAGTCACGTTGTTAAATTTCGTGGTGAAATTTCCAATGTCCGGATCGAGTGAATATACCGTCGCGCTCCCCACGGCATTGTCCGATTGCGTCCCAATGCCGAAGATGAGCGAGCCGCTGACCGTAGTCTCTTCTCCCGTCACCCCCGGGATGTCGATGAGAACTCCATTGTTATCCGAAGCGAAAAAAATGACCGGATTCGCTACCTGGTTCGCAATGCTTTCCGTTGTCACGTTGCAGTTGTTCGCCCGGCACGTGAAGTACAAGCCGGGGTTGGCGCCTCCGCTCACAGTGCAGCCGTCGCCGCAGTCCTGCGCAAAATTGCCCACGCCCAACACGCCGTTGGCTCCGAAACTTTCCACTGTATCTTCCGGCACTCCAAAGCTCGTGCACGCCGCCGGGACATTGGAAAAGCTTGAACTGCCGATGACCTGTATCGGCAATGATTTCGCTTGCTCACCGGCAATCGTCATGTCCGCCGTTTGCACCGGTCCCCAGGTCACGCCGTCGACAAAGGGGAGGCACTCGACGATCGAATCGCCGCTCGCGCTTTTCTGCTGAGGGAGGGACAGAGTGAGCGCCGACGCCAGAATCCGCAGACCCGATGACCCCGTATCCACCAGAATTCCGTCGATCGTCTGGCAGCTCGTCGTGCTTCCCGGCACGCAAATCGTCACGCTCGTGAACGCGCCGTCGACATAATTTCCCGTCGGTCCGGTGTTAACCGTGATCGTCTGCGTGTTCGAGGTGGTCGAGCCACCGCCTCCGCCGCCGCCCGGCGTGATGCCGCCCGTGCCTCCCGAGCAGCCGACTGTCGTGATCAATGCAGCCGCCAAAATCGCGAAAAGAAATTCGTGCTTCCGCGCGCGCTTCATCGGAGATCGTTTCATCGGAGATCCTCGGCGTGGATTCCTGCCGGCATCATTTGCGGCACGTAAGCTTTCCCTAGAAAAGACCGCATGTGTCCGGCGACTTGAATGACCAAACCGGGCTGCTGAATCAGGATGGGTCCGCGGCCGCGGCGGTGCGCGCGTTGCGCTTGAATCGCCTGCGTGTATTGCTCGTAATACGTTCCGAGAAGTTGCCGCAAATCCGGATGGAAGGAGCCTTGCCACGTTACGGCAAAAACCGTTCCGGCAGATGACATGTATTCTTTGACCGCCACGCCGGTCGGCGCCTGGATTTCATGGATTGTGTAGGAGTCAGTGCTGCTCGTGCGCAGCGAAGCCTGCATTTTCGCCACGTCGGCATGCACCGACGAGACATCTCCTCCGAGCGAAGCGGCCGCCGGAAATGGCAGCGCAAGCAGCGCGAGAATAGCGCCGAAGATACCACCGAGGATCGTCAACTTCATTGGATGAGGCCTCCTTGCCCGCGAGATGTCACAGCGCGAGCTTCTGCTGGATCGAAAGAATCCGGAATCACCGAACTCGCCTTCGGTCTTTGGCCTGTCTCTCCTGATGACGTGGGGATTACCGCAGTCCTTTATTTTAAAAATTTCCCAAGCTAGCCGGTAAGGTGGGGTACACGGCTTTTCTGCCCGCGTACATGAGATGTGAAATCGAATCTCTTGGTTGCTTATTTGAAGTTCAGGTATGAAGCCTGACCACTGCCTGTCCCTCTGGTCAGTGCACGGCAACCGTTTGCGTGACCCCGTGCAGAAGGCCTTCGCGAATTTCGCGCGCTTTTTCGTTTGCATGCGCGTCTTCAGAGATCTGATAAAGCACTTCTTTCTCTTCGCCCAGCTTAAACTCGAGGTTCAATTCTTTCTCGTCCCGGCGCACGCGTAGCTTCACGGTCTCGCCCGGCTGGTGATCCTGCAGCCACCGCCGCGAGGATCGCGGCACATCGCCGCCATTCCAGCTCACGAGGACGTCGCCCACTTGCAATCCTGCCGCCTCGGCGGAACTTCCGGAATCGACGGCGCGCACGCTGATGCCGCCTCCGGGCTCGCGTTGGGCGGAAAATCCGAGTGTGGCTTTCTTGGATTCCGATGTTCGCAATTCGAGACCTGCCAGCGCCAGGATCTGCTGATACGGCAGTGGCTCCGTTCCGGCGACATAATCTTTGAAGAATTCCTGGAACGAGCCGCCGGCCACTTTTTCGGCTTCCAGGCGAATATCCAAACTGTCGCGGTACGTTTTTTCTTTCTTGGCAAAGTCGGTATTCATGCCACGCAGCACGTCATCGAGGCTTTTTTCGTTTCCAGTACGGTCGCGAATGACGATGTCCAGGAGTTCGCCGAGCAACTGCCCTTTGTTGTAGTACGAAACGCTGTAGTCCGGTCCGTTGTACATCGGATATTTTTCGAGCCAGGCGTCCAGGCTCGATTGCTCCGCGCTTTGCCAGAGATGCGCAGGCCGCGATTCCAGTTCGGTAATCTGATCGCCGAGATCTGCGTAAAAGCGTTCTTTGCTCCAGAGCCCGCTGCGCACGAGGGTGTAGGCGCCGTAGGTGCTCGTCACGCCCTCCGCGAACCATAGCGCGCGTGTGTATTGCTCTTTGGTGTAGTCCACCGGCTCCAGAGTAGCCGGCCGGATGCGCTTCACATTCCACAAATGAAAAAACTCATGTGCGGCAACGCCTGCCAGAAAATCATCGGTCGGCACGCCGATCGCCGTCGAATTGGCGTGTTCCATCCCTCCGCCGCCCGCGCCGCGGCCAATGTGCAGAATAAAAACGTAGTGGTCGAACGGAGCGCCGTCCATTAGCTTGATCTCATAGTTGCAAATGCGGCTCAGCTCGCTTTCGATTTTTCCCTGGGTCCAATCGTCGCCGTGCACCACTGCCCGGATGTCCACCGGAACATTGGGAATGTTGAACTCTTTGAACTTTCCCACTTCCACGGGCGCATCCGCCATCGCGTCGTACGTGGTCGTGATCGAAGTGCAAGACGGTTTTCCCGTCACCGGACCGCAATCCAGTTTCAGAGAGCTGGCCGCGCGCCAACCGTCCGGAATATCGCCGATCGTGAGCAGCGTCTTGTCTCCTCTTCGGGACGGAACATAGAGAAGGAGCATCGCGGGATTGATAAATGCGTGCTCGTGATTCAGTTGTGAGGCGAAAGGGCCGGGATCATCCCAATACACTGCGTAGTCAATGCGGATCGTTCCGCTCCCGTGTATCTTCCAGGTCTGCTTGTCGACTTTTTCGATCGAGAGTTCTTCTGTGCCAGCGTGCGCTTCTACTTGCTGCACGTGGCTGCTGAAATCGCGAATCTGGTAAAGCGCGTTCCACGCCGGCATCTGGACGGTTAGTTCCCCTTCGACATCGGGAACGTTCATCGTCACGTGAAACAGGTGGCTTTCCGGATGATCGAGCGAGATTTCGTAGCGGATAGAATCATCACCTGGTTTGCCGCCAGCAAACGCCGAGAAAATAAATTGGGAGCACGAAAGAAGAAACGCGGCGCACGTCAACAGCACAAGCCGACGTTTCACGATTGAACGGCCTCTGGTTGTTGAGCTTTTGCAGGTTCGAGTCTTTTCAAAAGCTTGTCGCAAAGACCATCGAAGCTGCCGTTTGACATGATCAGCATGAGGTCGCCCCGCTCCGCTTCTGTTGCAAGATGTTCGGCAATGGCATCTGCGCTCGAAAACACCTTCGCGCTTTTGCCCAAGGCTCGTACGCTTTCCGCGACGGCTTCCGGCTCGAGCCGGTTGTCATCGCCAAGTTGCTGTGCGCGAAATACTCCGCCTAAGACCACGCGATCGGCCAGCGCCAAAGCTTGTGGCAGTGTTTCCTGGAATATCTTTCGACGCATGGAATTGGACCGCGGCTCGAGAATGGCCCAAAGTCGACGCCCTGGCCAGCGCGCTTGCGCCGCTTCAATGGTTGCGCGCACCGCCGTTGGATGATGCGCAAAGTCATCGACGACCAGCACACCGCGCACTTCACCTTTTACATCCATGCGGCGCTTCACGCTTCGGAACGTGCTTAGCGCTTTCGCCAAATCGTCCGCGCCAATGCCGCGCCCGCACGCCACGGCCATCGCAGCCAGCGCGTTCAAGACGTTGTGGCGACCGCTCGCCGCCAGAGAGAATTCACCAAAGAGCTTGCCTCGATATGTGGCGCGAAACTTCATTCCGCCGCCATCCACGGCCAAGTCGCTAGCGACCCAATCGTTTCCGGCGGAAAATCCATACGTTTCAACTGGGCAGAAAGCCTTCTCCGCGGCTCGCCGCAACGCGGGCCCGGATTGCTCCGTGTCGCCCCAAATCACCACGCGTCCGCGTCGCGGAACGAGATTGACGAGCCGCCGAAAGGCAAGCTCGTAAGTTTCAAAGTCGCGATAGATGTCCGCGTGGTCGAATTCGAGCGAGGTCACGATGAGATCGTCGGGATGATAGTGGAAGAACTTCGGCCCGCGGTCCCAGAACGCGGTTTCGTACTCATCGCCTTCGAGAATAAATTCTTCGCCGCCGCCCAATCCGTAGCTCTTGCCGAAATTCTCGGCAACGCCGCCGACCAGGAAATTCGGCCTCTTCCCTGCCGTGTGAAAAATCCACGCGAGCATCGCCGTCGTCGTGGTTTTCCCGTGCGTGCCGCTCACGACAATCGAATGGCGTCCCGGGAGAAATACCTCTTCCAGAATTTCGGGCATGGAGCGATACGGAATTTTGCAGTCGAGCACTTCTTCAAGCTCGGGATTCCCGCGCGCAATGATGTTGCCAACGACGACCAAGTCCGGTGCCGGATCGAGGTGCGAAGCGTCAAAGGTATGAAAAAAAGATATGCCGAGATTTTCGAGCAGTGTGGAGGCCGGCGGATAAACGCCAGAGTCCGAGCCCGTCACGCGGTAGCCGTGTTCGCGGAGCATACCAGCGAGCGGTGCCATGGCCGAGCCACCAATGCCAATCACGTGAATGTGCTTAGTGTCGTTCATAGTCTGACCGCCGGTTCGAGAATTTCGAGTTCTCCTTCTCCTTGCGCTTGCAGGCGAGCGTTCACTCCCAGAGGGACGGTGAGCATCGGCCGCGGCGTGTGACCTACGGCTGCTCCGTAGACAACCGGCACTCCAAGCGGGCCGAGGATGCGAGCGCACACTTCACGAGCGGACGCGCTGCCTGCCACAGGCGCATCGCATTCGGGAAATTCGCCGAGCACAAGTCCGCGAACTTCTTCAAATTTTCCCGACTGTTTTAGATGCATCAGGGTGCGATCGATTTGCCAGGGCTTCATGCCGCGATCTTCGAGCAGAAGAATCGAGCCTCGCGTGTCCAATTCCCACGGAGTTCCGAGCGTTGTTTCGACCAGCGTCATGCACCCACCGAGGATGCGCCCTTCGGCTTCGCCGCGAGCGAGCGCCTCGCCCTGCAACTTCAGGGTCCAACCGCCATCGCTCTTTCCGACGGCAGCGAGCAACGAAGCGCGGTCATACCCTTTTGCCGCGCCGGCTCCCGCGTCCAGTCCGGCGGCCAACATCGGCCCGTAAAAGCCAACCCACCCATAGCGTTTCCACAGATAGGCCTGAAGCGACGTCAAATCGCTGTAGCCTAAAATTATTTTCAGAGCATCTGGGTCGCGCACTTCCAGATTCTCCAGGATGTAGTTCGAGCCGTATCCTCCACGAATGGCAACGAGCGCATCGACGTCGCTGCGTTCAAGCTCTCCGATCAATTCATTGCGCCGATTCGCAGCAGTTCCCGAGAAATATCCATCGGGGGTTAGCGGGGTGGAATCAGCAACGTGAAAGCCAAGGTTTCGCAACTCCTCGGCGCCGGCAAGCACCTTTGCAAAATCCGCGGGCGACGCCGGAGCAAACGGCATCAGCGTGCTTCGCGAATTTAAGGCGCGCGGTTTTCGAACCACCGATGGTGCAGGCACTTCGGCCTCCGCTTGCTGAACGCTTTCCGCGCGCACGCTCATCCGTTTTGCCGATCGATGGGAACCATTTCGCAATCGACGCCCGGCTTGCATAATGCCGCCAGAATCTTGTCCTGCTGATGCGTGCTGACCTCGGCGTCGAACTGAATCAAGTTTCTCGCGCCGGAGAGCGACACTTGAAAATTATCGATGCCTACTTTCAATTCCTTGAAGACCTGGTGCACATCGGAAACCATATTTTCAGAACGGTCGGTGAAAATGCGGAAGAGCATGTAGCGCGGCTTCAGGTTGAACCAGTCCTCGACATAGAAGAGGAAAACGAGGGCGAACAGCACCAGCACGCAGGCAACCCCTGAGATGGCATAAAGTCCGCCGCCGGCGGCCATGCCCATGGCGGCAACTGCGAAAATCGTGGCTGCAGTCGTCAAGCCGACGACGCTGCCGCGTTCGCGAAGAATGACGCCCGCGCCCAAGAATCCAATGCCCTGAACGATGTTGGAAGCGATGCGCGTGGGACTGGAGTCGCCCGTGCGCCTGGCGATCTCGATGGAAACAATAGTGAAAAGCGCGGCGCCGAGGGAAACGCAAAAACCTGTGCGCATGCCCGAGGGACGGCGGCGAACGTTGCGCTCGATGCCGATGACCGAGCCGAGGAGCGCAGCCCAGGCGAGGCGAGCAATGACAGTGCTTAACGGAAGCATATTCCCCTGCAAATCGAAGCTATCGCAGGATTCTACACATTACAGTTTGAATTGCGTCAATTTCGCGAAGTGGCGTGCCCTGGCGTGTATCTCGCTGCGCTTTAGCACGCGCAGGCGGTCGAGGCCGAAGCGTTCGACGGTAAAGCTGCCAAGCACGGAACCATACACCATGGCGCGGCGAAGCGTGGCATCGTTCACGCTGTTTGCGCCGGCCAAATATCCCATGAAGCCGCCAGCGAAACTGTCGCCCGCTCCTGTCGGGTCATGGGGCTCTTCGAGCGGAAACGCAGGAACGCAGAAGACGCCGTGTTTATCGACCATCATGGCGCCATATTCGCCGCGCTTTACGACCAGGGTCGAGGGTCCCATCTTGAAAATATGTTTCGCGGCGCGCAGCAAATTGTGCTCGTCGGAGAGTTGGCGCGTTTCGGAATCGTTGATCATCAAGATGTCGACGTGGCGCAGTGTTTCTTTCAATTCGCCGTTAGTGCGTTCGATCCAGTAGTTCATGGTGTCGAGCGCAGCCAGTTTCGGTGTGCCTTTCACCTGGTGCAGCACGTCGCGCTGCAAATCCGGCGCGATGTTCGCGAGGAAAACGTATTTCGAAGAGCGGTATTTTTCCGGCAGGCGCGGCTTGAACCCCGCGAAGACGTTCAAGTCCGTCGCGAGCGTGACGCGCTCATTCAGGTTTTGCGAATACTTCCCTGCCCAGAAAAAAGTCTTGCCCTGAGCGCGCTCGAGGCCTTCCGTATCAATGTGCCGGCCGCGAAACACTTCCTCATCTTTTTTCGTGAAATCCTCTCCGACGATGGCTACCAGGCTTACCGGCGCGAAAAAGCTCGCCGCCACCGCGAAATACGTCGCCGCGCCGCCAACCGTGCGCTCCACTTTTCCGTAAGGACTCTCGAGCGCATCAAACGCAACTGAACCGACCACGAGTAAGGACACAGGTTTCTCCTAGGAAATGTATTTGCCGATGATGGCTTCGAGTTTTTTCTTCGTGGCTTTGGGCACGAGCTTCACGTCCGTCACGAGCGCGTGCTTCAATGCGGCGCCGCACTTGCAATTCGGTTCCCCCGGCATGGCGCGCACCGCTTCGCGCAACACTTTTTGCGCGTTCTCCGCATTTTGCACCAGCGTGGCGATAATCTGCGAAGCCGTAACGGACTCGTGCTCGGGATGCCAACAGTCGAAATCGGTGATCATGGTGATCGTTGCGTAGCAAATTTCGGCTTCGCGCGCGAGCTTCGCTTCGGTGACGTTGGTCATGCCGATGACGTCGAAATTCAATTGGCGGTGCATGTGCGCTTCGGCGAGCGTCGAAAACTGAGGCCCTTCGATGCAAACGTACGTGCCGCGCCGGTGCACCATCACGCCGCAGTGAACGCTGGCGTCCGCGAGCACGGCGGAAACCTGCGCGCAAGTCGGTTTGTCAAAGCCGACGTGCGCGACAAGGCCGTCGCCGAAGAATGTCGAAATGCGATTCTTGGTGCGGTCCACGAACTGATCCGGAACGAGAAATTCGCCCGGCCGCAATTCCTCTTTGAGAGAGCCAACGGCGCTCACGGAAATGATGCGATCGACACCGAGCAGCTTCATGGCGTAGACGTTCGCGCGAAAATTGATTTCGCCGGGCAATATGCGATGACCACGGCCATGCCGCGCTAGAAACGCGACCTGCTTGCCTTCGAGAGTGCCGAGCACGATGGCATCGGGCGGCTCGCCGAACGGCGTCTTCACGCGAATCTCGCGCGTCTTGGTCAACCCGCTCATCGAGTAGAGGCCGCTGCCGCCGATGATGCCAATTTCCGCCTGCGCCTTCGCGCGCTTCGACTTTTGCGCTTTTGAACCCGCCATTCTTCTCTCCGTGAAATCAGCGATTTAGGTCAAACGGCTCGTAAACGACTTTCCCGTCCTGCTCGTGCAATGTTGCCGCAGGTAGGTCGGGGTCATGTCCGAAGACGACGATCCAGCCGTCCTTGACGAACTCCGCTAGCCAGCGCCGCTTCGTTTCGAGCGTCGTCAGCGGATACAAATCGTACGCAATAATCCATGGCAGCGGCAAATGGTGCCGAGTGGGAATGAGGTCGGAGATGTACATCAGTTTCTTGCCGCCTCCGCGGATTTGCACGGCCTGAATATTTAGGTTGTGGCCGGGGATTTTGACGACGGAAATTCCCGGCAGAATTTCCGTGTCGCCGTCCACAAGCTGCCACTGGCCGGCGTGCGTGATGGGGGCAAAATCGTGTTCGTAGTAGCTGGCGCGGTCACGCTCGGTCGGGTGCATGGCGTGCTCGAGTTCGCCGCGCTGCACGATGTACTTTGCGTTGGAAAACGTGAGAACGGCCTTTCCATCGACTAGTTTCGTGTCGCCGCCGGCGTGATCGAAATGCAAGTGCGTGTTGATGACGAGGTCGATGTCTTTGGGTTCGACGCCGGCCTTGCCGAGCGATTCCACTAGCGGATCATTTTCGGGAAATTTGTAAATGGCGCGAAGTTTCGCGTCCCACTTCGTGCCGTTGCCCGTCTCGACGAGAATGTTCTTGCCACCGGCGCGCACGAGAAGCGAGCCGGTCGCGAACGGCAAGCGATTTCGTTCGTCGGGCACCATTTTCTTTTCCCACATGGTCTTGGGCACGATTCCAAACATCGAGCCGCCGTCGAGCCAGAATTTGCCGCCGTCCATGTGCCGAACTTCGATGTCGCCCAGGTGCATCCGAATCCTCGTCAAGCTGGTTTAGGCGTGCACGCCGCTTTTTTCGAGCAACTCGCTCACCGCAGTGAACGGATCCTTTTTTCGAGCAGCGACCGACTTCGCCATCTCCGTCAGCAATTGTTCACCGTGCGCGCCGCCCAGCACGCGGTCCACCAGGCGCGACTCGATCAGCCCGAGCAGACGCTTCTTCCAGTGCTCGACGTGCTTACGTTCGCGCTCGCCGCTGGTTTCAAAATGTTTGCGGAATTTGCCGATGGTTTCCGCCAGCGCCTCGATACCCTTGCTTTCGCTGGCCGATGTTCGAACCACCGGCGGATGCCAGCCGTCGCGCGGCATCACCAGCGAAAGCATCGCGAGCAATTGCTGCTCAAGCCGATCCGCGCCCTCGCGGTCGGCCTTATTCAAAACAAAAATGTCGCCGATCTCCATCAAGCCGGCTTTCATGTTCTGGATGTCGTCGCCGAGGCCGGGCACGAGCACGACCAAAACGCAATCCGCGAGTCGCACGATATCGATCTCGTCCTGGCCGACGCCGACCGTCTCGATCAAAACTTCCTGTTTGCCCGCGGCGTCCAGCAACAGCGCCACTTCGGCCGTTGTGCGCGCCAAACCGCCCATGAATCCGCGCGTGGCCATCGAGCGGATGAACATTCCGCGATCTCCCGCGTGGCTTTGCATGCGGATACGGTCGCCGAGAATCGCGCCGCCCGTGTAGGGGCTCGTCGGGTCCACGGCGATGACCCCGACTTGCTGGTCGCGCTTCCGATAGTAGGCCCCAAGGCGATCGACCAGCGTGCTCTTGCCGGTTCCCGGCGCGCCGGTGACGCCGGTTAGATAGGCACGGCCCGTCTGCGCAAAAAGGCGTTGCAGCAACGCTTCGGCTTCCGGCTGATGATTTTCGATGGCCGTGATCGCGCGCGAAATCGCGCGAACCTCGCCTACGCGGACCTGTGCGGCCCAATCCTCAATGGGCGGCGTCATAGCATTCCTGTTTTTCGCGGGGTAGTTTGAAGGGGACTGGATGCACTCGCCTATTATGCCGATTTTTGCGGACAGTCCAAAGCGCTGCGAAGAACGTTACGTCGCCAGAGTATTCGAGCGATACCAGGCGGCAGGCCGCCGTTACTTCTTTCCAAGCAACTGCCGCGCGATAACCAATTTCTGAATTTCGCTCGTGCCTTCGCCGATCGTACACAGTTTCACATCGCGATAGAATTTTTCCGCCGGATAGTCCTTGATGAATCCGTAGCCGCCGTGCACTTGCACGCACTCGTTTGCGACTTTCACAGCCACTTCGCTGGCAAAAAGTTTCGCCATGCTCGACTCGCGCGTGAAGCGCACATCTTTGCGGTCGGCGAGCCATGCCGCTTGATATACCAGCAGCCGCGCGGCCTCGACCTGCGTGGCCATGTCCGCCAACTTGAACTGGATGGCCTGAAACTCGCTGATGGGCTGCCCAAACTGTTTGCGCTGTTTCGCGTAGTTCGTCGCCGCTTCAAGCGCGCCCTGGGCCATGCCAAGCGCCAATGCCGCAATCGAAATCCGGCCCCCATCGAGAATTTTCAGACTCCCGATGAAACCTTCGCCCTCCGGCCCCAGAAGATTTTCGTGTGGCACGCGGCAATCGGAGAAAATCACTTCCGACGTGTCGCTCGCGCGCATGCCTAGTTTGTTTTCTTTCTTCCCGGGCTTGAATCCAGACGTTCCCTTTTCCAAAATGAAGGCGCTGATTCCGTGAGAGCCTTTCGATTTGTCCGTCACCGCCATGGCCACGCAAAAATCCGCGTAATGCCCGTTTGTCGTGAACGTCTTTGCGCCGTTCAGCACCCAGAAATTTCCATCGCGCGTCGCTGTGGTCCGTGTTCCTCCGGCGTCGGACCCTGCCTCCGGCTCCGTCAGCGACCATGCGCCAATTTTTTTGCCTTGCGCGAGCGGCGCCAGGTACTTCTTCTTTTGCGACTCCGTGCCGAATTTGTAGATGTGATTGCTGCAGAGCGAATTGTGCGCCGCAACGATCAGGCCAACCGAGCCGTCGACGCGCGCCAGCTCTTCAATCGCCGTCGCGTATTCGATGTAGCCGAGGCCCGCGCCGCCGTATTCCTCCGGAAAAATCACGCCGAGCAGGCCCATTTCGCCGAGTTTGGGGATGATCTCCAAAGGAAAGTGCGAGGCTTCGTCCCACTCCATGACGTGCGGGCGAATCTCTCCCTCGGCGAACTCGCGCACGCTGCGCCGCAACTGTTGCTGCTCTTCGGTGAAAGTGAAGTCCACGGTGTCTCCGGAGCGGACATTTACCCTGGCTATGCTCAACCAAAGTTCCGCTTATACGTCCATTTTACACAAGGAGAGCCAACCCCTCATTCCCTTCTGTTTGAAATTGTTCTTTGAAATGTGAGACTCGACTCCACCTTTTGTGGCGGCCAAAGAAACATCCGGGTACTCTGGCAATGTTCCAGCGCGTTCGAACTTCACCTTTTGCGCGATGGGTGTGATATCTTCACGGCCAGTGGATTAGAACTTATGGGGCTCGGGTTCAGTCGTTCTTCATTCCAGGTCTTCTCGGCGCTTCTCGCTGGCCTGTCTTTCGTTGCCTTCCCTCGATTTACCCTGGCGCAGATCGTCCATGACCCGCGCCTTGCAACAGAAGTCGCATACACCGGCCAGATATCCATCCAAATCAAGGGTCCCGACGGGGCGCCCTTCCTTCCGGGCGCTAAGGTTTCGCTCCTCACGCGCAGCATCTCAGAGACGTACATTATATTTTCCGATCCGAGCGGTCAGGCGCAGTTCAACGGCCTTCCCGTCGGCCAGTACTTGATCGAGGTTACCGCACCCGGCTATCGCTCGGTGGAATCACAAGTTCTGATCACCAACACGCAAAAAGCGCACAATCTTCAACTCGCATTGCTCCCTAAGATGGATGCAGCATCGAACAAGCGGGGCTCCGCTCCTGTATCGACGAAGGCGGTCAAGGAGTCCGACAAAGCGGCGCGGGCTCTCGAGTTGAACGCGCTTGACGAAGCTCAGCAGCACTTGGACCGCGCTCTCTCCATCGATCCAAAACTTGCCGACGCAAACTACCTGATGGCTCTTTTGATGCTGCGTCGCAAAGAGCCGGGACGTGCGGTCGGCTATCTACAAGAGTCTTTGAAGGTCTCTCCAAACCACACAGCGGCTCTGCTTATGCTTGGCGAAGCCCAATATTTTGCCGGAGACTATGCCCCCGCAAGCGGCTCGCTAGAAACATTTCTTGCCGCGGAACCAAATAGTCCCCAGGCTTTGGTCGCCCGCAAATATCTGAACTCTATCCACCAGGTGCTTTCGGCGAGAGCGACTGTCGCTGAGGGAAACGTACCTTCCGCAACCAATGCTTCACACGCGGGATCTTCTGCGCCAGACCTGCCTCCACTCGACCTCACACCGGACACTGAAATTAATTGGGCGCCGCCGGACGTGGATGTCGAAAAAGTAGAGTTCGAGAGTTCTGATGGCTGCAACCTGGACAAAGTGATGCAGGCGGCCAGCAAACGGATCCAGGAACTTGTACGAAACGTCGACCGTTTCACCGCCACCGAGCATATTGAGCACTTCGATCTCAGCCCAATGGGGCTTGCGACCTCGCACGAAACTCGAAAATACAATTACGTTGTCGAAATACGGCAGGTCAACGCGCACGATCTGGATGTTCGCGAATATCGCGGCGGTTCCATCGCTAAAGAAGAATTTCCGGGAGATGTCTCGACAACAGGCCTTCCCTCGTTGGCGCTCGTTTTTCATCCGTCCTTGCAGGACAGATACGAATTCCAGTGCGAAGGACTCGGTTCCTGGACGGGCAAGCCCGCTTGGGTTGTTCACTTTCGGCAGGGCGCCGGCCGCACCGACGGAATGCTGACCTACCATGTGGGCGCCCGCTACATTCCCGTCGGCCTGCGGGGCCGTGCCTGGATTGATGCCCGGACGTTTCAAATCGTGGCTATGGAATCGGACCTCATGCGTACAGTCCCGGAGATTCGTCTCGCCCGCGATCACCAGCTCATCGAATACGGGCCGGTCAGCTTTCGCAACAATTCGATGCACTTATGGCTTCCCAAGAGCGCCGATTGGTACTGCTCTATCGGCGGCCACCGGTATCACCGGCGTCATACGTTCAGCCAGTTTCTCCTTTTCTCCGTCGACCAAAACCAAACAATAGCAGCACCGAAGGAATCGGTTGCGCCGCCTGGCCCCGGATGATGCACCTTTCTGAACTCAGCGCTGTCACGCGACCGTCCTGATCGCCCCGAACTGTTGTATTAATTCCTGGTCCCTATGCTCGTGCCGTTTGTGGCTTTGCCGCGACTTCCTTCACGGCCGCCAGCGCCCGCTCGCAGCCTGCGCGGTCCACGTCGCAATGCGTCACAAAACGCACTGAATACGCGGCCGTATCCAGCGCCCAAATATCTTTCTCGCGGAGCAGATCGCAGAATTCGACCGCCGTCTTTCCCGTTCCTTCGCAATCGAAAATCACAATATTGCTGCGCACCTTAGCCGGATCGATTTTCAGCCCTGGCAACTTTGCGACTCCCGTCGCCAGCATCCGCGCGTTCTCGTGGTCGAGGTGCAAGCGCCCCGGCGATTTCTCGAGTGCGATCAAGCCAGCCGCAGTCAGTATCCCCGCCTGCCTCATGCCTCCGCCAAACATCTTGCGGTAGATCCGCGCCTTTTCGATGAACGCCGCCGAGCCGACGATCATCGAACCCACCGGCGCGCCCAACCCCTTCGACAGAGAAAACATCACCGAATCCACTTTCTTCGTCATATTTGCGACGTTGTCGTCGAGCGAGGCCGCCGCGTTAAAAATGCGCGCGCCGTCGAGGTGCACTTTCAGTTTCACGTCGTGGGCGTGGTCGCAAATGTCGTCCACTTGCGCGGTCGGGTAGAGCGTGCCTCCCGCCATGTTGTGCGTATTTTCCAGGCAGACCAGCGCAGTCTGCGAATCGTAATAAATCTTCGGCCGAATCGCTTCCTCGATCATCTTCCAGGTGAGAATGCCGTCCTCGCCTCGCGCGATGCGGGGCATACAGCCGGCGATCGCGGCCATCGACGCCAATTCGTACAAATTGACGTGGCTCTTCTCGTCGCAAATCACTTCGTCGCCGTGATGCGTCCACACCTTGATGCCGATCAGGTTGCCCATGCAGCCCGTCGGCACAAACAGCGCGCCCTCTTTGCCAAACATTTCCGCGGCACGCTGCTCGAGCCGGTTCACGGTCGGGTCTTCACCGTAAACGTCGTCGCCCACCTCCGCTTCGGCCATCGCTCGGCGCATCTCGGACGTTGGCCGCGTGACCGTGTCGCTTCGCAAATCGATGGCGTTGCTCACATCCGCCACTTCGTCCGCTTCACTGCGCATCCCGCTTTTTGCAATGGTTCCCACCTGTCCCACCTTCTTCCATCCAGAATCTCTGTCGCGTTTACCGCATCAACCCAACAAAAACTTCATTCGAAACGCTCAGCCTCTTCTCCGCCAACCGCACCACATCGCCGTCTCGTTCGAGCAACCCGGCCAACTCCAGCGGACCAAAACGCTCGCCAAGCGCCACACCATATTCTCGTTCGATGCGTCCCACATCAATCCCATCCAGTTGCCGCAATCCCAGGAACAACTCTTCCTCGAGCGCGCTCGCGCGCGTCACCGGCTCGAGCTGCTCCACCGGCAAACACCCCGACTCGATCGCAGCAACATACTGCGCCGCGTCGTGCGCGTTTGCCCATCGCTGCGCGCCGGAGAACGAATGCGCGCCCGCCCCGAATCCCAGGTACCGCTCGCGCCTCCAATACTTCAGATTATGCCGCGATTCGAATCCCGGCTTGGCCCAATTGGATATTTCGTAATGGTGATAGCCCGCTTCCGCGAGAAATGCGCAAGCCATTTCATAAAAATCAGCCATTTCGTCATCGCTCGGCACGGCACCCGCGTTATATTTTACGCCACCTGCAAGAAGCTCTTTTCCCAGCCGGCTTCCCTCGTCCACTTCCAATAGATAGACGGACACATGCTCCGGCCCAAGCTCTCCCAATGCCCCTAGCGACTCGCGCCAACGCTCCTTCGTCTGGAACGCCAGCCCGGCGATCAAATCAAAACTGATATTGCGAACGCCCGCAGTTCGCAGAATCGGCACAGCGCGCTCAATGTCTGCACGCCGGTGCATTCTCCCCGCCGCTGCCAACTCGCGATCTGAAAACGACTGCACACCAAAACTGACGCGGTTGATCCCGGCCAGAACCCACGCCTCCACCTTTTCCTTTCCCACCGTTTCAGGATCCGCTTCCAACGTCACCTCGTTCAAATCGGCCGCAAACGTCTCGCGTATGACCTCGATCATCGACGCCAGCAATCGCGGCTCCAGCAGACTCGGCGTTCCGCCCCCAAAATAAATCGTATCCACTGCTGCCCGGCCGAATCCCTGCGGCAATGCGATCCCAGCCGCTTCGTACAACGCGCGGTGCCCGCGAATCTCTTTGCAGACCGCCGCCGCATAAGGCGCAAATCGTCCCGCCGACACCACGCCCGTATGAAAGTTGCAGTAGGTGCACTTCGTCTGGCAGAACGGCACCTGAACGTAAATCCCCAGCTTCGTCATCGCAAAAACTCTAGCACACGACCTCGCGCTCCCTCACTTCGTTCCTTGCACCTTCACCCAAAGCTTCCGCTCCCTCGGCCCGTCAAACTCGCAGAAAAACACGCCCTGCCATCTTCCCAGGGCCAACTTGCCATCCTCCACGAAAATCGTCTCGCTGGTCCCCGTCAACGCGGCCTTCGCGTGGGAATCCGAGTTCCCTTCGGCATGGCGGTAGGGTCCCACGCGCGGCACCAGCCTTTCGAAAACGCCCTCCAAGTCCGTCGCCACGTCCGGATCGAAGTGCTCGTTGACTATCACTC
>JBAQJX010000025.1:0-31763 GCA_049641765.1 Candidatus Acidiferrum sp. | reverse complement strand
GGACACACGCCGGCGCAGCGTCCGGGCTGAATTCTCAGCCAAACACTTCGCTGCTAATCGGAAGCAGCGCCGCCGAGTCCCAGCAAACGACAAGCGTTCTCTTTGAGGATCAAGGGGTGCACCTCGGGGCGAAAGCCCGCCTCTTTGAAATCCTCCAGCCATCGATCCGGCGTAATCAACGGAAAATCCGTTCCGAAGAGCATCTTGCGCTTCAGCAGTGTGTTCGCGTATTGCACGAGTTGAGGCGAGAAATACTTCGGCGACCATCCGGAAAGATCGATGTAGACGTTCGGCTTGTGGAGGCAAACCGAAAGCGCCTCGTCCTGCCAGGGCCACGACGGATGTGCGATCACAATCTTCATTTCTGGGAAATCGGCTGCGACATCATCCAGGTACATCGGGTTGGAGTATTTCAAACGTAAACCGCCCCCACCAGGCATGCCCGTGCCCACGCCGGAATGGCCGCTATGGAAGATCGCGGGCAGGCCGTGTTCGGCAATGACCTCGTACATCGGATAGGCAATGCGATCGTTCGGAAAAAATCCCTGGCTTGTCGGATGAAATTTGAAGCCTTTAACGCCGTGGTCGCGCAGCAGCCGGCGCATCTCTCGCACACCGAGCTTGCCTTTGTGAGGATCGACGCTCGCAAAAGCGATCATAATGTCCGCATTTGCAGCCGCTGCCTCCGCGACTTCCTCGTTGGGAATTCGGCGGCGTCCCATTTCGAATTCGCTGTCCACGGAGAACATGATGAGCCCAATTTTCCGGCTGCGATAATACTCGATGGTCTCTGCAATCGTGGGGAGCTTTCCCGACTTGAAATACTTGACCTTCGCTTCGTCGAATTCCTTGCCGAATTCGTCGACCGGCTCATGACAGGAAATCTCCGCGTGAGTGTGAACGTCGATGGCGATCAATTCAGCGATTTTCATCGGTAGCCTTTGTAAAGCGAGAGAAATTCGTCCGCTCCGTGAACGATAAGCCTCGGCCGTTGCTTGCCGATAGCTGCTTTGTCCAATCGCTGAGACGCTTTGCTTTCATCGTCCATGCAGTTCTTCCGAATTCTTAGATTCACGTTCACGGCCATCCACGGCGCGGCTGGTAGCCAGCGAATAATCCTTCTGCGTGTTTGCGTAATCCACGAAAAACGCCAGCGATTCAGGATTTGTCATTGCGTTGCGATTCGCGGCTCGTTCGGGCGGTACACCCATGAGGATCTTGCGGACAGGCACTTCCATCTTTTTCCGCGTAAGCGTCATCGGAATACCGGGTGCCTGAATCACTCTGTCCGGAACGTGCCGCGGAGTGTACTCGCGCTTGAGCCGCTCGCAGATCTTCCGTTCCAGTGCGGCATCCAAATCGAATCCGCTTACAAGCTTCACGAAGAGCGGCATAAAGAACTTGCCGCCAGGCAGGTCGAGATTCACGATGAGCGAGTCTTCGACCTCTTCGATCTGCGCCACGACTCTGTAGATTTCCGCTGTCCCGATGCGTACTCCATGCCGGTTCAACGTTGCGTCTGATCTTCCTAATACAAAACAACCGCCCCGCCGGTTAATGCGAAAAAAATCGCCATGCCTCCATGTGCCCGGATGCATATCGAAATACGATTCGCGATAGCGAGACCCATCCTTGTCATTCCAAAAATAGATCGGCATGGATGGCATCGGCTCGGTCATCACCAGTTCGCCGACTTCGTCCGTCACACTTTCGCCCTTTTCATTGAACGCGTATGCGGCAACACCGAGCGAGCGTCCTTGAATCTCTCCGGCATACACAGGCTGCGTCGGCACTCCGCCGACAAAACCGGTGCAACAATCCGTTCCGCCGCTCCCGGTTGCAATCCATACATCTCTTTTTACGTTGCGGTAAAACCATGCCGTGCATTCCGGTGAGACCGGCGAACCCGCCGGCATGATCGCCCGCAGATGCGACAAATCAAACCGCTTGCGCGGCACAATTCCAGCTTTGGCCATCACTTCGACATAAGCTGGGCTGGCACCAAAAAAACTAGCGCGCGAGTCTTGCGCCACGCGCCACAACACGTCCGCCGAAGGATACGCCGGATTGCCGTCGTAAAGTACCGGGCACACGCCTGTCAGCGGCATGCTCACCAGGAAATTCCACATCATCCAGCCGCTTGTCGTGAAGAAAAACGCGCGCTCGCTCTCGCGATAATCCATGTGAAAGTACTGTAACTTTAGCTGCTCCAGAAGTATGCCGCCATGGCTCTGCACGATCGCTTTCGGCAGCCCCGTGGTGCCGGAGGAAAACAAAACCCAGAGCGGGTGGCTGAACGGGACCTGTTCAAATTCGAATTCCTCGCGCGGCACGGCATTGCGATTCAGCAGTTCGCTCCATTTCAAAGCATCTTTGCAAGGACCAGTGTGATTTCCGGCGTTCAAGTAAGGCAAGTACACGACATGTTCGAGCCCTTCCAGCGCCCCGATAATTTCGGCGAGTTCGTCTCTCCGGTCAAAAGCCTTTCCACCGTATTGGTATCCATCCACGCAGAAGAGCACCTTCGGCGAAAGCTGCTGCACGCGATCGATCACGCCGTACGAGCCGAAGTCTGGCGAACAGCACGCCCAAATCGCGCCAATCGCCGTCGTTGCCAGCATCGCGATCATCGTTTGCGGGATATTCGGCATGTACGCCACGACTCGGTCGCCCGGTCGCACGCCCAATTCCCTGAGCCGCGTCGCAAGAGTGCGCACATCGCTGGCCAGCGATTCCCACGGCACGCCGCTGAGCGGCCAAGTTTCATTCATGAATAGCACTGCATCGCCGCCCGCTCGTTCCCTCCTCAGAACGTGCTGCGCATAATTCAGTCGCGCGCCGGGAAACCAGTCCGCGCCCGGCATCGTCCGCTTCCCGAGCACTCGCGTGTGCGGCGCTGACGATTCAACGCCGAAATAATCCCAAATCGCCTGCCAAAACTCTTCCAGTTCCTGCACGGACCAATTCCACAACGCTTCGTAGTCTGCGAACCGCAAGCCTCGTTCGCGATCGAGCCATCTCCTGAATCGCGTAAGATTTGTGTCCTCGATTTGCGCGGCGCTAGGCGTCCAGAGCAATTCGCCTTCTCGAACGCTCGTCGCGCTGGCCCCGTCCTCGGGCGATGGATCGGTTATTCGCACAAATTCGCTCACGAAATTGTTCCTTCAAGCGACAGGCTATTCACCTTTCCTGCTTGCGTCAAGCGAACAACCTTCTCGCAATTTTTTCGGAAAAACGCATGACGTAGTCAGAGCTCGCGGACGGCAAGCTTTAGTGAAGTCTGGTTTGTGCTTCTTGAAGTGGTATGCTGTCCGCGTAGACGCCGTATCCCTGGGGATAAAAAAGAAAATGAATTCTCGGACTCGACGCGCCTTCTTGAAAAACCTCTCCGCCCTTGCAGCAACGGGCCTTGCCGCCGCGCACCTGCCTGTTGCCCTTGCGGACACCGATCCCGAGCCGCACGTTTTGTTTCCCACTCATCCGCGCGACCGCATCGCTGTTCCCTCGTATCCGTTTCGGGCATACATCGAAAGTCCCAACAATCGCGATCGTGACGACGACCTTCCGGGAATGAATCTGCTCGACTTCCCGGCGCACGTCGTTGAGAAATTCAACATTCATAACATCGAGCCTCTCAGCGCGCATTTCACCTCGATGCAACCGGGCTATCTGGACGATTTCCGGAAGACCATGCAGAAAGCAAGAGTGCGCCCTATCAACATTGCAGTCGGCGCCATCAACAGTTTCTATGATGACGATTCATCCGCGCGAGATATGGCGGTTGCTTACGCGAAGAAATGGGTAGACGTCGCCGCGTACATCGGCTCTCCCGGTATCCGCACGCACATCGCCGGCGCGAAGAATTCTTTGCCTAACGTCGCACGCGCCTCCGAAAGTCTGCGCGCCCTCGCCGACTATGCTGCCGGCAAGAACGTCGTCGTCACCCTCGAGAACGACGATTTGGTCACCGAGGACGCCTTCTTCATCGTCAAGGTCATCGAGGCTGTCAATCATCCTTTTCTGCACGCCTTGCCGGACTTCGCGAACTCCATGATGGGCGGAGACGCGGACTTCGACTACCGCGCTCTCGAGGCCATGTTCAAGCACGCCTACAATATTTGCCACGTGAAGGACGGCGAGACTGACGACGACGGCAAATTGTTGAATATAGATTTGAAGAAGTCCTTCGATATCCTGAAAGCCAGCAACTATCGCGGCTATTGCTCGATGGAATTCGATTCGCCCGGCGATCCTTATCCGCCAACGACGAAGTTGATCGAGCAAACGATCAAATACCTGTCTTAATTACGCCAGCCGGCCGGCGCGGCAAATCTCCATCGCCTTAGCTCGCCGGAGCCCGGTCGCTGTAGGTTTCGCTCGCTGCATCCCAATATTGTTTCTTCCCAGACCAGTACGCCTCCGTTGCCATCATATTCGCCACCGAATGAGCGAGCCCATCCTGAACCGTGCAATGCGGCTGCTGGCGCGACCTCATGCATTCGAACCAGTTGGTCATGTGGCCCAGAGTCCTGTCTCCCAAGCCCATCGGCGGAATCCCGGTTTCGCCGGGCAGCAGGATATATCTTGACGCGCGTTTCTTATCGATCTCGTCGTCATCCTCGTGCGTGCCCTTTTCTTCGACGAGCTGATACCTCGGGCTGCCTTCGCCGCCGATGTTGGTAAGCGTAGCTTTCTTGCCCATGTAGCGCGTCGAGCTGGGCGAATCGTTCCCAAAACTCGTCGCGTAACTCACCAAGAATCCCTTGGGATACTCGAACAACGCCTGAAACGTGTCTGCATTCTCCCGCCCATCGTGCCACGCGAATATTCCTCCGTGCGCCACCGCGGACTTGGGAAAGCTATCCTTCATGAACCAATGCACCAAATCGATCGCGTGGCTCATCCACTGGTCGGGAATGCCGCTCGAAAATTCCTTGTACAAGCGGAACTCGCAATAAATCTTTGGATCGAACGGCCGGTAAGGCTTCGTCAGCAGCCATTTGCGCCAGTCCGTGTCCTGTTCACGGATCAATTTCGTCTCTTCGCGCCCCCGCCATCGCGGCCCGTGATAATTCCAAACGATCTCGATTTTGCTTACGTCTCCGAGCGCGCCCGTCTGTATCAAATCATGCGCTGCGTTCGGATATGGCTCGCTTCGATGTTGCGTGCCCACTTGCACGATGCGGTCGCTTTTTCGAACTGTATCGCGCGCTGCTTTGACTTCCGCGAGCACGTTGCCCATCGGCTTCTCGACATATGCATCCTTGCCCGCCTCGACCGCCATTTTCAAAATGGTTGTATGCGCGTGTTCCGGCGTCGAGATGATGACCGCGTCCACGTCTTTCAGCGCCAGCACATCCTCCAGGTATTCGAACGTGCGCGGCGCTCGCCCATAATATTTCTCATTTGCCGCTGCGGCCTTTTCGCGATTGTACTTCCACAAATCGCAAATCACGTTGATCTCGGCGTTCTGGCTACTCTTCAATTGCGCGGCGATCCATGCCAAATCCTCACCGCGGCTTCCCGTTCCGATATGCGCCAGCGAAATCCGATCGTTGGCCCCCACAATTCTTTCGTACGAAAGCGCCGTACTCGGCAGCGCAGCGCTTCCCGCGATGAAGGCCGCCGTCTTGCCGAAAAATTCCCTCCGGTCGATAGTCCTATCTGAATCATCCATCGCACAGCCTCCTGCACTACTTAATCTCGCCAAACCCAAACATATATTCTTCGCACGCATTCTCTGTCTCGTATTTCCGCTTGTCAATCGTGCTGTGTTTCCGAAGCGATCAACTAGGCCTTCGCATATCTGACCCTCCGCGTTGACAAGGTGCTTCCGCTAGTCTTAAATGTCCTTCCGTGTACGTTCACGGCTCTGATGTAGTGCGGTTTTCTTATCGTCGGCTGCTCGTCTAGGAGGACCTATTCCTTTTCTCGGCATTGACGTTGGAACCAGCGGCACTCGCGCCGTCATACTCGACGAACGCGGCGCGGTCATTGCATCGGGCACGGAAGAACATGCCAACTTTGCCAGTCCACAACCCGGCTGGGCGGAACAAGACCCGCGCGACTGGTGGCGCGCCGCCGCAATTGCCGTTCGCAAAGCGCTCCAAACCTTCGGCCTCGCCGCGGAATCCATCGCCGCCATCGGATTTTCCGGCCAAATGCACGGCGCCGTTCTCCTCGACGAAAATGACGAAGTCATTCGTCCCGCATTGATCTGGTGCGACCAGCGCACCGAAGCCCAATCCCAGGAGCTGCTTCGTACGATCGGGCTCGATCGCCTGATTCAGTTGACCTGCAATCCTCCACTGACGAATTTCACACTGACGAAGCTACTCTGGGTCCGTGAAAACGAACCAGACAATTGGCAGCGCGTCCGCAGAATCATGCTTCCGAAGGACTACGTTCGCCTGCGGCTGACCGGCGAGTCTGCCATCGATGTTGCGGACGCATCCGGAACCTTGCTGCTTGATGTCGCGAATCGAACATGGTCTACCGAAGTTTTCAGCAAGACCGGCATCGATATCAAACTGCTTCCCAAGCTTTTCGAATCGCAGGAAATCTGTGGACGGCTCTCCGAAGCTGGCGCAAGCACAACCGGTCTCCGCAAAGGAACTCCGGTCGTTGCTGGGGCCGGTGATCAAGCTGCCGGCGCAGTCGGTATGGGCATCACTCGTGCCGGTGTGGTCAGCGCGACTATCGGAACTTCCGGCGTGGTCTTTGCCGCCACGGATCGCCCTTCCCTCGATCCCAAGGGCCGCCTCCACACCTTTTGTCATGCTATCCCAGGTCGGTGGCACGTCATGGGCGTCACGCAAGCTGCAGGACTTTCGCTGCGCTGGTTTCGCGATCGTTTTGGCGCCGGCCCCGGCGACGGCCGCGATCCGTACGAACGACTTTCCGCCGAAGCGGCATCCGCTTCGGCCAGCTCGGAGGGCGCTTTCTGGGCGCCCTATCTGATGGGCGAGAGAACTCCGCACCTCGATCCGTTTGCGCGAGCCGCCTTTGTGGGATTGTCCGCCTCACACACGCGCGCCCATTTGGTCCGCGCCGTTCTCGAAGGCGTGGCCTACAGCTTGAAGGATACGTTCAGCATCTTCGATGAGATCCACGTACCCGTTGAACGCATCCGTCTGGGCGGCGGTGGCGCTCGCTCGCCACTTTGGCAACAGATCCAGGCGGATGTGTACGCGCGCGAAGTGGAAATTCTAAAAGCGGAAGAAGGCGCTGCCTATGGTGCCGCGATTCTTGCTGGCGTTGGTTCAGGTGGCTGGAAGAGCGTCGATGAAGCGTGCGACGCCGCGGTCAGCGTCGCGAAACGCGTGAGTGTGATCGAACAAAGCAGCGCCACTATGCAACGCGGCTATAAAACGTATCGCCGGATTTATCCGGCATTGCACTCTATTTTCGCGGAAGACAAGTCTTCGAGCGCGGGCTAGGAAGCAAGCGCACTCCCCCGGATTTGGCGCCGGTCGGCGCAACCAGGCTCAATCACTAAGCTCTATGCTGGCCCGGCCTGTACCGGATGCAGTAGACCGCGCCGAGCAACGTCATCAGCACGCCCCACCAAACGGTCGCGGTCGTCGTGATGTGCAAATTGAACAGCTGCGCCTGGCCCGCCAGCGCGGAAGGATGAACCATCTCGTAGATGCCGGCGCACAAAATCAGCACTCCATTCACCAGAAGCGACAGCCCGATAAAAAACCAAATGGAAATCATGCGTAAAGCCTCCGCTCGCCTGCGCTACCAAAAGATGATGTTCAGCACGAAGAAGACGACAACAACCACGCCTGCCCAAAACAGCGGCTTCTGATACCAGGGAACATTTCCGACGGATGGAACTTGGGTCAGCCCGTACACCAAGCCGTTCAATTCAGCATCGGCTTTCGGTTTCGTCGCCAGGCTCACCACAACGGTCACGATCACGCACACGAGAAATGACCACAGCGCCTGAAACATATCCTGTGCCAGTGTTTTGGCGTCCGGGGAGAGCGCCACGTAGCGCAAAGCCGTGGGATCGATCTTAACCCACGCCCACAAGCTCACGGACGACACGATGCCACAGAGCAATCCCCAAAATCCTCCCCAACCAGTCGCCCGCTTCCAGAGCATTCCGAGTAGAACGGTGCCGAATAAGGGTGCAATGAAAAAACTGAACAGGTTCTGGACGTAGTCCATGATGCTTGCAAACTGCATCACGAAATAGGCGGTGCCGATGCTGATCAGCACGCCGATGACTGTGGTCCAGCGTCCCATGCTCACGTAATGCTGATCGCTGGCCTTGCTGTTCATCAGCGGACGGTAGATGTCGTAAGTCCAAACGGTCGTGAATGCCGTCACATTCCCCGCCATCCCGGACATGAAGCCCGCAATCAACGCGGTAATGCCCAGCCCCAGCAAGCCTGGCCCGCAGTAGCGCGCCAGCATCAATGGAAGCACGTCGTTATAGCTGAGTCCTCCCGTGGCGGCGGCCACCGACTCCGGCACGAGCTTTACCGGAAGCACAGCCAGTCCAAGCAGTCCCGGCAAAATAACGATGAGCGGAACCAGCATCTTGAAGCCCGCTCCAATAATGGGAGCCATCTCGGCACTGCGAATATCCTTGGCGGCAAGAATGCGTTGCACCACCAGAAAGTCCGTCGTCCAGTAGCCCATCGAAATGACCGCGCCGAGCCCAAACACAATCCCGATCCAGTTGATGCCCATTGGGTTTGTGTTGAAGTGCCCCACTCCGGACCACAAGTGTACGTACTCCGCTGAAAACCGGTGCGCGATCTGCACCTTCAGGTTGCTCCAGCCGCCCGCTTCGTAGAGGCCAAGAATCGGAATCAGAAGCGCGCCCGCCCAAATCAGGAAGAACTGCAGCACTTCATTGAAGATGGCCGACCTCAGGCCGCCAAGAGCGACGTAAATCGCCACCGTCAGCGCTGACACCCAAATGCTGAAATTGATGTCCCAGCCCAGCACGATCTGCATCACCTTCGCCATGGCGAACATGTTCACGCCGCTCATCAACACGGTCATGAACGCAAACGAAATGGCCGAGACTGCGCGGGCCGGTTCTCCAAACCGCAACTTCAAATAGCCAGGCACCGAGTGCGTTTTGGAGATGTAGTAGAACGGCATCATCACCAGCGCGAGGAACAGCATTGCCGGAATCGCGCCAATCCAGTACCAATGCGTCGCCAGAATTCCGTACTGATACGCCGAACCCGCCCATCCCATCAGTTCCAACGCGCCCAGATTCGCCGAAAGAAAGCTGAGGCCCGCCACCCAAGCCGTCATCTCGCGGCCGGCCATGAAGAAGTCCTCGCCCGTATTCGAACGGCCGCGCAGGTAGAAGCCGATGCCTAGCACCAGCGCGAAGTAAAAAACCACGATAATGACATCAACGGAGGAGAGATGAACGAGCTGGGTGGGTGTCGCAAACGCGAAAAGGTTGGTCATAGAGTCTCGGTGCGCGTCTCCTCTGCGAGTTTCTTGCACATCTCGTGAAACAACTTGGCCCTGGCCTTCAACAGCGGCTACTCCCGCTTCACTTTGCCGAAAACTTGTAGATCGTTTCCGAATGAAAGTGTTCGCCGGGCTTCAAAACGGTTGACGGAAAATTGGGATGGTTTGGCGAATCGGGAAAGTGCTGCGTCTCCAGGCAAATCGCCCCGTATTTCTCGTAGGCGACTCCACCCTTTCCTTTGATGCTCCCGTTTAAGCCGATCGCCGAGTAGAACTGCACTCCCGGCTGCGTCGTCCAGACTTCCATCACCCTGCCTGACGCCGGATCGGTCACTCGCGCGGCGAGCCGCAGCGTTCCCGTCTTTCCGTTCAGCACAAAGTTGTGGTCGTACCCGCCGATTCCCTGGATCTCCCCGATGTGCGCTCCGATTTCCGTGGGCTTCCGGAAATCCAGAGGCGTGTTCGCAACGCTCGCGATTTCGCCCGTCGGAATGAGCGTCGAATCCACCGGCGTGTACTTGTCCGCATTCAGATAGAGCACATACTTCAAAATGTTGCCCTCGCCCGTGCCCGACAAATTGAAGTAGCTGTGGTTCGTCAGGTTGACGACCGTGTCCTTGTCCGTCTCCGCGGAATATTGCAGCTTCAGCTCATTTGCGTTTGTCAGCGTATAGACCACGCTCACGTGAAGATTGCCCGGATAGTTTTCCTCGCCGTCCTTGCTCAAATATGTAAACCGCACAGCCGCTCCGTCGTTTACCTTCAGCGGCTCCGCTTTCCAAACTCTCTTGTCAAATCCATTCGGTCCGCCGTGCAAGCTATTTGGCGCATTGTTGATCGCCAGTTGGTATTCCTTTCCGTCCAGCGTGAACTTCCCTCTCGCGATGCGGTTGCCGTACCGGCCGATCGTGGCTCCAAAGAAGGGATGCGGTCCCTCCGAGTAGCCTTCCAAATTGTCGAAGCCCAACACCACGTCGCCCATCTTTCCGTTCTTATCTGGAACATGAAGCTCCGTGAGCGTGGCCCCGTAGGTAATTACTTTTGCCGAAGCGCCACGCGCGTTGTACAGCGTGTAAGCCTCAACTTCGGTCCCGTCCGCCAGCTTGCCAAATGTCGACTTGTCAACGTGCGCGCTTGCTTTGGCCATGGTTTGCGAGTCTTCCTTGGGCGATGAAGACGCAAACTCCGGCCCGAGTACCATCAACAATGCCACCATGCAAACTCTCCCCCAAAACACCATTCCAGTCCTCCTCCACGCCCAAGAACCCGCAAAGCTATCGCTTCGCACCTCGCCTTGTATCACAAATAATCCCTATTCGCGAATCTTGTCCTTATTTTTCTTACACTTGCCCGCCTTCCGCTGCTCCGGCAGCCTCCGGCCATGTCGAGGAATGGCCATTGACAACCCTCAACTCTCGGTCACAATGTCCCTTCGCGTATCCGCTTTAAAATAACGTTATCGTTCACGGAGTTCCATAACTTTCATGCGCGTCCTATCCTATAAGCACATTTCTCTGCTTGCCATCCTATTCTTTGCCGCCTTTGCTCCCTCTCTGAGGGCCCAATGGGTTCCAGTCAACCCTGTTGACTCCGTCGAGCCACGGCCGGATGGCGCCCTCATCGTCCTAAAAACAGGATTCCTCCGCTTCCAGGTCTGCTCGGATTCCATCGTCCACGTTATCTACTCCCTCGAACGCGACGTTCCCCAGCACCCAGATCTTATCATCACCAAAAAATCTTGGCCCAAGGCCGATTTTTCGCTTCACGCCGATGATCCCAAGGTCATCACCTTCACCACCGCTCGCCTCAGAATCGAAATCACTCGCGCAGACAGCTCCGTCCTGTTCTTCGACTCCGACGGCCATAAACTCACCCAGGAAAATTCGCGAACTTTAGCGCCAGTCGAGGTCAATGGCGAAAAAACGTTGCACTCCGAACGCTTTGTCAATATGTGGGACACACAGGAAGCCTTTTACGGCTACGGCCAGCACCAGTCCGGCGTTTGGAACTACCGCGGCGAATCGGTCGACATCTCGCAAGACAACACCAACATTTCCATCCCCTTGCTTCTTTCCAGCAACGGTTACGGCATCTTCTGGAACAACGGTTCTCGCAGCCGTTTTAACAATCGCTTTGTCCACGCTTTTTACATGAGCTCGGAAGTTTCTGATTCCATCGACTACTACTTCCTCTACGGACCCGACTTCGACCACATCATCGGTGCGTATCGCGAACTCACCGGCTCCGTTCCTCTGTTCGGCAAATGGGCCTACGGCTATTGGCAATGCAAGAATCGCTACGACTCGCAGGCCGAACTTCTCGCCATCGCGGAAAAGTACCGCGGCCTGCATATTCCGTTGGACAACATCGTTCAGGACTGGTTCTGGTGGAACATCATGGGCGATCCCGTCTTCAATAAGAATTATCCCGATCCCAAAGGCATGGTCGACGCCCTTCACAACGATCACGTCCACCTGATGATTTCCGTCTGGCCCTATTTTCGTCCCGGCTCACCCGTTTACGACGACATGGACAAGCGCGGCTTCTTCATCGCCAAAACCATCGCGCCGAGCTTCCACCCCGTCGGACAGGCTCTCTACGACGCCTTCAATCCCGAAGCCCGCAAATACTATTGGCACCTCATGGATAACGCTCTCTTCAAGATTGGCGTCGACGCCTGGTGGCTGGACACCACCGAGCCGGAAACGGAAGCTCGCGAAACCAACATCCTCGTCACCAACAAAGTTAATTCCGGAGAAAACGGCGCCCGCTACGCGAATGAGTTTCCGCTCTACACCACCGCCGCTGTTTACGACGGCCAGCGCGCCGCCTCTGACAAAAAGCGCGTCTTCATTCTTTCGCGATCAGCCTACGCCGGCGAGCAGCGCAATGCCGCCGCGGTCTGGTCCGGAGACATCGATCCCAACTGGGAAACGTTTCGCCGCCAGATTCCCGCGGGATTGAATTACTCACTCTCCGGCCTTCCTTATTGGACCACCGACATCGGCGGCTTTGTCTCCGCCAATCCCGACGATCCCGCGTATCGCGAACTCTACGTTCGCTGGTTTGAGTTCGGCGCCTTCTGCCCCATTTTCCGTGCGCACGGCACGCGCACCACAAATCAAAATGAACTTTGGTCGTATGGTCCCGACGCGCAAAAAATTCTCGTCGAGTACGACAAGCTCCGCTATCGCTTGATGCCCTACATCTATTCGCTCGCCTGGAAAACCACCAGCGAGGGCTACACCATCATGCGTCCCCTTGTCATGGACTTCCGCGAAGACGTTCAGGCGCAAAACGTCGGCGACCAGTATCTCTTCGGCCCCGCGATTCTCGTGAATCCAGTCACCGAGCCCGGCGCCACCACGCGCCATCTCTATCTTCCCTCCGCGAAGTGGTACGACTTCTGGACCGGCTCATCCGTGCAAGGCGGCCGCACACTTAACGCGCCCACCACGCTAGCTCACATGCCTCTCTACATCCGTGCGGGCTCTATCCTCCCGCTTGGCCCCGACGTCGAATACGCCGCGCAAAAATCCGCCGACCCCATCGAATTGCGCGTCTATCGCGGCGCGAACGGCTCGTTCACTCTCTACGAAGATGAGAACGACACATACGATTACGAGAAGGGTGTCCACGCCACGATTCCCTTCTCCTGGGACGACGCCGCTCAAACGCTCACCATCGCCGACCGCTCCGGTTCCTTCCCCGGCATGCTTGAAAAGCGCACGTTCCGTATCGTCTTCGTCCGCGAAAACCACGGAACGGGCGGCGGCCTCACGGAAAGCCCTGACAAAACTGTGCAGTATTCAGGGAGCAGGATCACCGTAACGCAGTAGCCGCAAGCCAACGCCAACCAACCGCGCTGGCTGTCACCTTCAATCCTATTTCGGCTCAGTGAATCGCAAACCTTTCGCTTGACGCCCCTCGCCGGCCGGACTACCCTCACGCCAATTGGTCGGGGGCTGTTATGCGTTTTTCCCAGAGTGGGGCCCCGAATTGTGCGGAGACTCCGGCTCAGGTGCGAGCTCAGTCATGTGAGTCTCTGTGTCTCGCGCGCCTTTTGCTTCCGGCAATTTGCTTTGCACTGTTTGCCCTTCCGGCTTGGCCCCAGGACAATGGCAGTGAAGACAAGGAATTCCACGGAAGCGGCGTGGAAATCACCGTCACCGTTCACAGCGGTTCCGGCGAAGTCATTTCTTCGCTTGCCGTCGTCAAACTCCTGCGCGATGGAACCGTTCCCAGCGGCCAGGCAGAAACCTTCCGCGGCAGTGCCGTGCTTGTCGTGAACAGGCTGGGCCATTTCACCGTGACCGTCGACGCTCCCGGCTATACGGAATCGCAAAAGGATGTTTCGCTCGATACAAACGGCCACGCTCAAATCGATGTTTACCTCCAGCCGACCGGCGCCTCCGGTTCCGCTTCCGGCGTTCCTGGAAAACCCTTGCTGGCCCCCAAAGCCCAAAAAGCGCTGGATAAAGGTTTGCAGGCCATCACCGACAACAAAATCGGTGACGCTGAAAAATATGTAGGCGAAGCGATTCGCCTGGCGCCCAGCAATCCCGACGTCCTTTACGTGCAAGGCGTTCTGTACCTCAAACAACGCCAGTGGACGCAGGCGCAAACCACGCTTGAAAAAGCCACGCAGATTGACCCGAGTCACGCGCGCGCTCTTGCCGCGCTAGGCATGGCCCTCTTCGACCAGGGAAAATTCGCTGACGCCGTTGTGCCGCTCGACAAGTCTCTGGAACTGGCCCCGGCCAACGCTTGGGAAACTCGGTGGACGCTCGCAAGAACGTATTACCAGGGAGCCCAATACGACGCCGCTCTGAAATCTTCCCAGGACGCACTAGCCGATTCGAACGGCAAGGCGCCGGAAATCGCCCTTCTCGTTGCCCAATCGCTCGTCGCCGTTGGCCGTTACGAAGACGCAGCGCAATTGCTTCGTGAATTTCTAAAGGACCATGGAAACATGCACGAAGCAGCCCTCGCGCGCCGCTGGCTGGACGGTCTCGCCACCAACGGAAAAATCCAGTCAGGCCGCAAGTAATTCATGAAGCTAGTCCGCCGGAAACTCATTCTGGCCGTTTTTCCCTTCGCAAAATTTTTCACCGTGAAAAGTTATTCACAGCCGCGCTCTCGCTTTTATTCACGCGATTGTGCTAGACAAGTAGTGGGTGGTGTAGCGAAATACGCAGAGGGGTGTGTTTCAATGAAAAAGTTCGTACAGCTGTGCTTTGTCTCTTTGTGTCTTCTTCCTTTGCTTGCGTTGCCTGTCCTCGGCCAGCAAACTTCCGGCTCCATCAGCGGGACGGTAGAGGATAGCTCCGGCGCTGTCATCCGTCAGGCGCTCGTCAAGATTCATAACCTGGGCACTGGTTTGGAAAAGACCGCGACCACCAAAGTTGATGGTTCGTTCAGCTTTCCGGATCTCCCCATCGGCACGTATAGTGTCACTTTCTCGCGCGATGGGTTCAAGAGCGAGGTCCACTCGGAAATCATCGTTCAAAGCGATCGCACCACCACCGTGAATGGCTCCCTGCAGCCCGGTGAAGTCAATGTCACAGTAACCGTCTCGGGCACTCCCCTAATGAACCAGACGGACACCACCACCGGCTACGTGATCGATACGCAAACCATTCAGGAAACTCCTCTCGGCACCGGCAGTTTCACCCAGTTGGCCATTCTTAGCCCCGGCGTGCACGCCGACTTTCTGGGCGGCGCGGGCACCAACTCCGGCCTCGGCAATCAAGCCATTTTTGCCAATGGAAACCGCGACACGAGCAATAGTTTTTCCTTGAACGGCACCAGCACCAACAATCTATTCAACGGCAACTCCACCAGCCAGGTTGGAGAGAACCGCTTTGTACTCAACACCGGTGAAAACTTCGGCGGCGCCGGCACCATTCAGACCAGCACCTCCGTCTACGGCGCCATCGGTCAGGCTCTCCCCACTCCTCCTCCCGACGCCATCTCGGAAATTACCGTCAACGCTTCCATGTACGACGCCACCCAGGGCAACAACAGTGGCGCGCACATTGATGTCGTCACCAAGTCCGGCACCAACCAGATGCACGGCAGCGTCTGGGAACAATGGCAGAACAGCGACATGAACGCCGCTCCGTTCTTTTACAACGCCGCCGGCCCGAACCCTATCACCGGTGCCCCCCTGCTCCCGCGCCCCTTTCTCAATCGCAACTCCTTTGGCGCGACGCTTGGCGGTCCCATCAAGAAAGACAAGCTCTTTTATTTCGTCTCTTACCAAGGTGTTCGCATCGCCGATGCCGGTCCTTCGACAAAACAGGTCACCGTTCCGCTCAGCCTGACTGACGACCGCTCTGCCCAGGGAATTACAAATATGCTCAACGCCTCTTATTTCCCAAATTGCAACTCGGGGGGCACTTGCTTTTCCGGCACTCTAAATCCCGCTTCCATGGATCTTCTGAATGCCAAGCTACCCAATGGCAACTTCCTGATCCCGAGCGCCGTTTTCAATCAGACGCAGGCTCTCAAGCTCGGCTACGATGCCATCATCCAAGGCCCCAACACGGAATCCAGTGTCGATCAAGGCATCGCGGCCATTGACTATCAGTTCAGTCCAAAAGACCGACTCTCCGGCAAGTATTACTTCCAGCGTGACCCGACCAAGGACCCATTTGGCGCAGTCGGCGACCTGCTTGGCTTCGGCCAGCAGCTCTCCGCTGGCAGCCAGGTAGTTTCGCTTTCGAACACCACAATTCTGACTCCCAACCTCACATGGGAGCAGCATTTAGGCTTTACTCGGCTTCGCGCCTATGCCGCCACCACTCAAGGTTTCACCGCCAGCTCCATGGGTATCTCTCTCCCGGGTGATGCCACCTTCCCCCAATTCGATATCTCGAGTGGCGATCCGCAAATTGCGAAAGGATTAGAGTTCGGTCCCAGCACCAGTTTCGGCAATGGCGGTATGTTTCAAAATCAGGGAGAGCTTGGCTCCTCCATCAGTTGGACCCACGGCAAGCATCTCATCAGCGTTGGCACCGTCTGGGATCACACCCAGCTCAACATCATCAACAATAACCTCAATACCGATACTGCCGATTTCCAGACCTTTCTCACGTTTGTCGAGGGCACCCTTCACGGCGGTGACGAATTCGTCGGCAACGCCAATCGTTACTATCGCTCGGACACCGTCGGAACCTACATCAACGACAACTTCAAGCTTCGCAGCAATTTGACCATTACGGCCGGGCTCCGCTGGGATATTGATGGCCCGCTCTCCGAAAAAAACGGCCGCCTTACCGCCTTCAATCCGGCCAAATATAGCTACAGCCAGTGCCTCGTGGGCGGCGTTCAGGGCGACCCCGGCACACAGACCTGCGATCCCGGTTCTGACCTCATCACCAGCTCCGGTCTCGAAGTCGCCGGAAACAATAAGGACGCCGGAACTCCCGGTGCCAGCGACTCGCTGATGCTCAACCATCAATGGGGTTTTGCTCCCCGGCTTGGCGTCGCTTGGTCGCCTCGCTCGAATCTCACTGTGCGCGCGGGTTACGGCATTTATTATGATCGCGGCGAGCTCTTCAGCTACCTCTCCCCCAGCGCGGGCGCTGGTTTCAACGGTCCTTTCGGCGTCACTCTCGCCCCTCCGTTTGTGGAGCCGATCTCCATCGCTAAGAACGCTTCGCTTTCGGAGCCCTTCGGCTCTACGTTGCCCCCTCCGCCGAATGTCAGTCCTGCGAACATACTCTCCTATTTCCCGAATCTTCAGCAGACCGCCTGCGGCTTCGCCGGCTGCTTCCCCCAGGGGAACCTCTTCGGCCCTTTGCTCTTCGGCGGTTACGACATCCACAACAAGCTTCCCTACACCCAGAACTGGACCCTCGATCTCCAATACCAGCCCTTCAACAGCTGGATGTTTGAGGTCGGCTACGTCGGCAATCACGGCACCCACCTCGTGCTTCCGATTCCTTTCAACCAGCCGTCCATCGCCACATCTTCCAACGTCGTCAACGGCCAAACAACTTCCTATGGAGGTACAAGCCCTTTATTTCTAGATAACGAACCCGTTTTTACCAGCGAATTCTCCGGTAACGCTCCTCTTCGCGTTCCTTTTCCCGGTTATGATATGAACTCCGTCCTCTACGAAGCCGAGGGCATTTCGAATTTCGATGCTCTACAAGTTCAGGTGCATAAGCGCTTTTCTCACGGTTTTCTCCTCACCGGCTCCTACACCTGGTCGCATTCTCTCGACGAACAGAGCGGACTCGGCCTCTTCTTCACCGGCAACAATCCGCTCACTCCTCGAGCCAATTACGCTTCTTCCGACTTCGACCAGACGCATGTTTTCCTGATCAACTACAGCTACACGATTCCGACCCTGACCAGCAACAAGACTCTCGGATACGCCGTGAATGGCTGGGTCATTGGCGGCCAAACCGTAGCGGAGAGCGGTCAGCCGTACAGCGTCTATGACTATACCGGTTCGGTTGGGAGCTTGTTCTTCGGCACCGACGACGAAATTGGAAATCCCATCGTGCCGCTGGCGCCGGGCGTAACCGCCGCTCAGGCAAAAAACCAGGGCACTCTCGGCGTCAATGTAAACAAGCCGGTGCTCAACGTCTCTGATTTCGCTCCGCAGTTCGTCGCTCCCGGCACCAACGGCGTTCCTGCTTGCGACCCTTCGGGTTGCGATGAATTCGAATCCCTCTACGGCAACACCGGCCGCAACATCTTCCGTGGTCCCTTCCAGGTGCGCTTTGACATGAGCCTGGCGAAGGAGTTCCCAATCAAGGCTCGTTTCCGCCTGCGGTTCGAATTTGACGCCTTCAACATGTTCAACCATCCGGATTTTGACGCTCCCAACAACGACGTCAGCTTCTTCCCCAACTTCGAGGGTCCGCCGTCGATTCCTCCCGCGGGTAGCCTCGGCATGATCCAGAACACAATCGGCAGCCCACGCTTCCTGCAATTGAGCTTGCACTTGACCTTCTAACGCAGCCAAGGCTCCCGCCGATCACGCGGGAGCCTTGGTGCCAAAACGTGGAGCATCATTTCTAGGGGCGGGCCTTGGCCCGCCCCTTTTTCCTCAGTTTTCCACAGTTCTCCGGTTTCTACCCGGTTGCCTCCGCCACTCCTCTCCCTCACACTTAATCCTGTACGTCTCCAGCCGAGGGAGCGCACTATGCTGTTCGCTGTGGTTAGCCGTGGTAAGAAGTCTGGAGTTCGCCTCTTCCCCCATCGCTATAAAGAGGATGACCGTTTTCACGTCAGCCTCACCCGCCAGGGCCCGCACATCCCCATCTTCGACGACCGCGATATCCCCGACTATCTTGCCAACGGATATTCCCTCGGCATGAGCAATCGCGCCGCAAACTACAACCCCACGCTAATCAAGCCCGATTCCATCCTCGGCTGGAAATAATCGTCCCCGCCCAAAACGCGCCCCCGGCGTTCCCGTGCCCGGTTTGAAACCTGGCGTTCCATCTCAGCGCCTGTCAGGGGCAACGTCCCCCTCGTCCAATCTTATGTCCGCCGCACACTACAATGCCGCGGGCCAGATCGCTTCCGACGCGCTAGGCGACGGCGAAACGGAGACGTATACTTACACTAAGCGAAATCAATTGCAGGCGGAAAGCTCGGTGCTGAATAGCACTTCGATTTACTCTTACTCCTTGACCTTCGCTCCCAATGGCGACGTCACCGCAGCCAACGACAGCGTCAACGGCAACTGGAATTATCAGTACGACGAATTCAACCGGCTGGCGTGCTCGAACCTCGCTTCCAATGGAACGTGCGCTTCGCCGACCGGCGGCACGCCCACGTACGCCTATGTCTACGACCGCTTCGGCAACCGCTGGCAGCAGAACGGGCCTTCCGGCGGCCCCTATAATTTCTCCACGACGTTCACCGGCAATGCCACCAGCAACAACAATCGCATGGACCTTTACTCCTACGACTCCGCCGGCAATCTTCTCAACAACGGCACGCATCAGTATTTCTACGACGCCGAGAATCGCTTGATCCAAGTCGATGGCACGCTGCCCTACTGCACCAGCGACGGCGCTTCCGGCTCGGCCGCCACGGCCTGCTACTACTACGACGCCGACGGACGCCGCGTGCACCGCACCGGCTACCTCAACGACACCTGCGACAACACCGGCAAGCGCGACTATGTTTATGACCTCGCCGGCCACGCCATCGTCGAGATCAACGACGGGGGAGCGGCTTGCTACGGCTATCTGTTTGTCGGCAACCGGCAGTTCGGCCGCCTCGGCGGCGGCACGTTTTTCTCGCACGCCGATTGGCTCGGCACCATCCGGCTGACCAACTCCGACGCCAATCCCACCTACGGTGCGCAGGTCTGCACCAGCCTGGCGTTCGGCGACGGCCTCACCTGCACCAGCTACAACAGCAACGTCAACCACTTCACCGGCAAAGAACGCGACTTCGAGTCCGGCCTCGACAACTTCGTCGCCCGCTACAACGCTTCCAACATGGGCCGCTTCATGTCCCCTGACCCAGAGAACATCAGTGCGGTACTCAACAGTGACGACCCGCAGGCGTGGAATGGCTATGCCTATGGGCGCAACAACCCGCTTCGCTACACCGATCCTGAGGGGCTGAACTATACGGTGTGCGATGTCAACGGCAAGAACTGCGCTGATCTTACTGATAATCAGTATGACCAGTACCTCAGAGATAATCCCAACATCCACGCTTACGGCGGTAATCTCTACGCGATAAACGAGGACGGCTCAGAAACGAAGGTTGGGTCGGAGTCCTACTACGACGAAAAACCAGCTGAAGCCCTTCAGCGAGCCGGACGCATCGGCCAAATAGGCGTAAATTACGCGATGCTGGTTACCGCGCCGAACTATCTGCTCGTCGGTGGGGCTCACTTCTTCCTCGCTGGCTCGACGATTACCACGCTCGGCATTACGCCCAGGTTTGTACCTTGGGTGGCGACAAGCCCTGCACTGGCAAAGCTGATCAACTGGATGTACCAGGAAGGTGACCAGCTTTGGGACGGAACGGCTGGCGCGGTCAGATCCGAATTAGCAACTGGTGACCCGGTTGGTGGAGCATTCCATTCCCAGAAGGCACAAGACCTCATCAATGGTGCTCAGAACTTACTCAAATCTGGCACACTTTCCGCCCACGATCAGCAGGTTGCAAGGGCGATGATTCAGAAACTGAGTGATGCTTTGGCGGGGAAATAAGCATGGCGACCCACTCTCTAATCTACGCCGAGGTTGAAAAACGCCTCTTCGAAGCTTTCCCACAACTCGCTGTCCTTCATCAAAGGGAGTTCACCGATTGGGTGGACTGGGATAAGGAACGCCCAGGGAGCTATTTGGTCTTTGCTACGGTGGTAGTTCCTTACCTCGTCGGCCAACTAGATGAACAAGGAGACGGACAGACCCTAGCCAAACTTTTCGCATTCTTTGAGGAAATGGCGGCCTCGGGTGACCCTGAGGTGGTTAATCTACTCAAATTAGAAGTGGTCCAAAAGTTGGTCCGAGACCCTGGGCATCTTGCAAAGGCACAGAAGCACATGGGGCCACAAGTCCGGGCATTGCTTCCAATCGTTCGATAGGGGGATAGAGGCTTCGTTGCGCGCCTGAGAATAGTGGTGCCTGCGGCACCGGGATGGCCTATGACACGTCATGTATGAAAGCGCTGCGCTGTGTCAAGAGCTTTGAGGGGTTTCTGGCTCCTTTTTTTTCGCGAGGATGGGCGTGGAGACACACCAGCACACGTGCCGCGGAAGTGTTGCTCTTGAACAGAGTCGGCGGAGACGGACGGGAGTTTTCTTTTCACCTGTAAGGGATTTTTCTTTAGCTGCTGTTGGCCTCCAAGCGACTGTTCGCTTTTCGCCCATTTGCTCGTGCTTGCGGTTTCGTCGTGAGCCATGTATTCGCCCTGACTGCGGGCATGAGCATATCGGTTTAGGGTTTCGCATTCACCCCGAGACCTCTTCCCCTGTGGTTCGCTGGAGAAGGGCCAGACGTGTCTCGCGCTTACCCGTTCCTGGACGAAATCTGTTTGCTGTGCGGTGCCCGGTACGATTCCTGCTTGCGGAGAATCCAGTAGCTGGCCTCCGCCAGATGCCGGGCGACGGGAACCTGGGGACAGACGGGACGTTTTCCGATTTTTCCATACGTTTCCGCAGCATCACCAAACTCCCGGCCCCATCCCAACCCCTTAGAATCCATCCACTTCCGCGCCGATTCGAATCATAACTAACATTTGACTTGACATTGCGTATATGTTCGTAGTAAAATCCCCCATGTTCTCGTCGCTAACTTCGCTCTCGGAGCCGACCGGCCCGCTCCAGCATCCCTCGGCCTCCCTTCTTGCCATCCCGAAACTGTCTCCCGTAGTTGGCCGCACAAAGCGATCCATTTTTTCCTCTTCCTCCTCGCGCTCTTTTTCACTCTTTTGCAATCATCGACAAAAGTTAACTCCTTCCCTTTCTATCTCTTGCGCACTCTTCCAAAATGAGCATTTCCGTAACTCCTTCCAAATCAATTCGTTCCGCACTCTTTGGCAAAACACCCGGGGTGGCACCCTCCCCGCCCCCCATCCTTCCCATTCCCTTCCCATTTCTTCCACAGCTGGAGACCATCATGCACCGGTCACCTGTTGGGTACCTGGATCTCTCTTCCCTCGGTTTCGCTCGCCCCGGCGTTCTAAGAACGGAACGCGGCGAGCGGTTGGCCTTCGTCAATGGATCGATCTTCCGCCCACACTATCTCGTTTAGAATCAACACTTACAAAATTCCCCGCATCTATTGATTCTAAACCACTTACAAAAACGCTAAACCCTTTAGAAGCAACACTTACAAAAAAAAGGGGGGAGGGCCCCTGCCCTTCCTCCCTCAACTCTCATCGTACCGCCCGAAGATCAGCGCGGCTGCTGAAAGGGCTTCGTATCTCGAATCCCGGTACTTTCGACTATCGTGTAAATCCTGTCGGCGGCGATATCCTTCAGCGTGTCTACCTTCCCGCTCGGCCATCGAATCTCGACCGAATCCACCTTCACGGCTTTCCCCAATCCAAAATGAAGCCGCAAGTCGTTTTGCGAGAGATAGCTTCCCCCTCCGCGCACTTCGCCGATCTGCCGCACGCCGCCAGCGTGAATCGTCACCCTCGCACCAATCGCTGCGCGGTTGCTTTTCGTTCCAATCAACTTCAACAAGACGCGATGATTGCCGTCCCTATTCCTGTTCAGAAGAAGCGAAGGAGGTTCGCCGACATTCAGCAACACCACATCGACATTGCCGGTATTGAAGATGTCCCCAAAAGCCGCGCCGCGGCGCGACTCAAGCGGCAAGTCCGCCAACCCGGCTTCTTTCGAGACCTCATCGAAGGTTCCATCGCGGTTGTTGCGCTCAAGGAAAATCGGCTGCCGGTACCCCGGTCCGTTTTCGAGCGTATCCATCTGTGGATAGACGTGGCCACAGGCCATCAGAAGATCGAGCCAGCCGTCATTGTCCATGTCGAAAAAGCTCGTGCCCCAGCAGACGTCGGAATAGCTTGGGCGGCCAACACCGGAAGGCCAGCTGACGTCCTCGAATCCGTTCGCGCCCGTGTTCCGCCAAAGAGCTTTGGGCTGCTCCTGAAACGTGGTGATGAAAAGACTGAATCGGCCGGAATGATCGTAATCGCCAAAGTCCACTCCCATGTTGCCGAGTTGCGTGCCATCGCCGCTCAGCGAAACTCCGGCGAGCATGCCGACATCGGAAAAAGTGCCGTTGTGATTGTTGTGGTAGAGATAGTTGGGAACGGAATCGTTGGCGACCACTAGATCGGGCCAGCCGTCGTTGTCGTAGTCGGACCATTGCACGCCGAGGCCGTAGTAGCCGATTTGATCGTGAACACCGGCGCGCTGCGAAACCTCTTCGAAAGTGCCGTCGCCGCGATTGTGGTAGAGAAGATCGCTTTCGCCTTCCAGGCCCCAGGGGCCGCACTGCACAAGCAGCCCTTTGTAACGGCAGAATTTGTTGCTGCCTGGAGCAGGCAGGTTGTTGATGTCGACGTGAACGTAACGCGAGACGAAGAGGTCCACGTTGCCGTCGCGGTCATAATCGCCCCACGCCGCGCCCGTGCTGAAGCCGCCGCCGCGGACGCCCGCTTTTTCGGTGACGTCTTCGAATTTGCATCCGCCGAGATTGCGATAGAGGACGTTGCCGCCGTAGCCCGTTACGAAAAGGTCGAGCTTTCCGTCGTTGTCGTAGTCGGCCACGGCGACGCCCATGCCCCAGCCGCGCCGCGTCAATCGGGCTTGCTGTGTGATGTCTTTGAAGCTGCCGTCGGGTTCCTGATGGTAGAGCGTGACCATCAAGTCTCCGCCCTTTAGGTAGCGATCGACGGTCGAGCCGTTGACGGTGACGATGTCGAGCCGGCCGTCGTCATCGCAGTCGAAAAGGCCCACGCCGCCGCTCATCGATTCGACGATGTAGCGCTTCTCGCTGGCCGAAATGTGTGGGACGGTGAGGCCGAGCGATTTGGCGACGTCCTCGAATTTCGGAATGGGAGGAAAGTCGGCGCGGTTCACTCTTTTAGCAGGCAACTTTGCCGGCGGCGGAAGAGGAACGGAAGCGCTTTGCGCGCGCATGGAGGCCGGAAAAAAGAAAGCCAGGAATAGCGAACTAAGAAGGATCTGGCAGACAAGCGACCGCGCGAGGTGCCCGGGCATTTGCGTCATTCTAACGCAAAGGAAATGGCACCCAAAGAAAACCCTAGCGGAAAGGGGGCTTTTGCGCGGGGCCAGAAAAGCGCGATTGGAGCGGCTCCCTGATATACTCCCGGTACGATATGTTCCGCACATAGCAGCGGTGCGCCGAACAGCAATTGGATGCGCATTGCGTTTCGGAAGCGCGAGAGATTGTCGAGGCCGAGTAGATGACGCCAACCCCAAAGAAGGAAAACGGCAGCCGCAGAGAAAACAAAAAAGTAACGCTCAAGACGGTGGCCACGCATCTCGGTCTTGCAGCGGGAACGGTATCGGCCACGCTCAACAACTCGCCGGCCGCGCGGTCTATTCCGGAACACACCAAGAAGAGAATTCTTGCGGCGGCGCAGGAACTGAATTACAGGCCGGATTTCTACGCGCGCACGCTGCGCATGAAGCGAACGTTTACTGTTGGCGTGATCGCGGAAGAAATCGGCGACGCATACGGGTCCCAAGTCATCAGCGGCATCGAGAAGTATCTCACCGCGCAGAATTATTTCTTTCTGACGGTCGTCCACCGGCACGATCCGAAATTGCTCGAAGCCTATTCGGAAATGCTCGTGCAGCGCGGCGTCGAAGGCCTCATCACCGTGGACACTTCCATTCTTGCTGAGCCCACGTTGCCAACGGTAGCCGTCGCCGGACATCGGCAAATTCCCGGCGTCATCAATATCGTCCTGGACCACAAGCGTGCCGCCCGGCTGGCTCTCGAACACTTGAAGGAACTGGGCCACGAAAAAATCGCATTCATTCAAGGGCAGGTTTTCAGTTCGGACTCGGAAGAGCGATGGAACGCCATCATGGAAGCGGCCGCGGAACTCGGCATTCGCATACGTCCGGAGCTGACCATTCGCATCGATAGCACGGTTTCCACGCCCGAGGTCGGCTTCCCCGTCACGAAGGAATTGCTTGCGAGAAAAGAATCTTTCTCGGCGCTGTTTGCCTACAACGATATATCGGCGATCGGCGCGATCTGGGCGCTGCGCGAAGCTGGTCTGCGCGTTCCCCAAGATGTTTCCGTCGTGGGCTTTGACGATATTCCGGGCGCGGCCTTCGCCAATCCAGCGCTGACAACGGTTCGCCAGCCTCTGGTCCGAATGGGCGAAATTGCCGCACAGGCACTCGTCAGCCAAATAGAACAACGCGAAGAATACGTCGCCGACATCGCCATCGAGCCTGAACTCATCGTGCGCGACTCGACCGGCGGCGTGGAGTGCAGACAAAAAACCTCTAACGCAGCGCGGTAGCGGCAAAGAGGTCATTGCAGTCGGCAGTGATTTGCAAACGATCAGAAACCGCCAGCCGAAGTATCGAGAGTTGAGAATTGTAACAACCTCTGAACGCATCAGCCGGCGGGTTCCGAAGAAGAGTTCGATGCCTTCGGACGATCGTCAAGCGCGGGCGAGGAATTCGGCGAGGAGAAGATGGAAGTGGTGGACGCCGTTTTCTCGTTTCGGAGAGTAGCGGCCACGATCGTAGGTCGACGACCGCAGGCCGCGCTGGACAGCACGGCAGAGTTCGATGTCTTCCTGCTGGACTTCGTCGCTGAAGGCAATGGCTCGCTGAATTCGCTCGCGAGTTGTTTCTGATTTTGCGTCGTGAAAGAACCACTCAAAGATCGTTAGAGTCTTGTCGTGCGATAGCGGGACGATCAGATTCGTGGAGATATTGTCGGGATAGATGTTGAGCATGAGGTTCGGGAAAATCCAAAAGTATAGAGCTTCTTTCAGACTGCCAGTGCCAGGAGCATAAGCGCGCTCGACGACGTCGTCCGGCTTCAAAGCGCGGATTGGCGCGAATTGCTGGGAATAGTAGCGGAATGTATCCGTGCGGTATTGCGTGTAATCAATTTCGCGCATCAAGCCCGGATGCGCGATGGGAATGTGGTAGCCCTCGAGATAGTTGTCGACGTAAACCTTCCAGTTGCAATCGATGACGTAGTCGCGGCGCTCGACGAGTTCGAGACCCTTGAACTGAAAGCCGCGAGATTGTTCGGGGATTTTTCCGAGATAGACGGAGAGCGGCTCGGCATTCGCATCAAAGTTAACGAAGATGAATTGCTCCCACGTTTCGCAACGTAGAGGGACCATGCCCATCGTGGAGCGATCAAAAAACTCGACGCCATCCACGTCGGGCGTGCCGATGAGGCGGCCATCGAGTGTGTACGTCCAGCCATGATAGCCGCAGCGAAGAACATTCTTGCAGCCGCTGCCCTGCGCGATGGGACCAGCGCGGTGACGGCAAACGTTGCTGAAGGCGCGAAGAATTCCAAGTTTATCGCGGACGATGACGACAGGTTCGTCGACAACATCAACGGTAAAAAATGTTTCGGGATCGGAGATGGCTCGAGGAGTTCCATTTACCTCGCCGCAAGGAGTATTGAGCGTGCCGACCAGTTGCCAAGTGCGGAGGAAGATACGAGATTTCTCGAGATCGAGAATTGCGGGGTCGGTGTAGAAGTTGGAAGCGAGTGTGTAGGCGGATTCAATTTGCGCGTGAACGTCTGGTTTTGGATATGGCGCGGACATTAGGAGAAGTCTATCGTCGAGCGCGGAAAGTTAAAAGAAGAGAAGGTATCAAGCGACCGAGGCCCGAGGAGAGCGGCGAAGCCAAAAAAAAAGAGGCGAGAGTTCATTCATCACGCCAAGTGTCAGCGACAATGGCCGAAGCTTCGTTGAGCTTGGAATGGGTGTGTGGCGGCGACTGACCGCTCTAACGGACCAACGGGAGACGCCTGATTCTGGCGCCATTTTCGGTAACAGACACCACCGCCCCGATCGCCAAGTCTTTCTCGCAGAGAGAGAGCACGTCGACCAGCATATTGGCTATTTGCTCCCCTCGTAGACCTTCAATCCGGATGCGGATTACGGACGGGCTAGCAGCGACAGACAGAGCCAGCAAAGCATGGAAGTCTGCATCCAAAGTCACCACAATAAGATTCTCTCTGCGTGCAACATCAAGAATGCTGGCATCGGAAGCAGTCGCCAGACCTCTTTCTCCCACATGTATGCTTTCAATGCCGACCGCTCGAAGATGGAAGACAGTGCTGCGTGGGAGCCCCTGATCGAGGAGCAAAGTCATCGGTGTTGCGGCAGAGGCAAGACCTTGTCTTCAACCAAGGCAGCGGCGAACGCCAGCGATTGGCGGATGTCCTCTTCTTCAAGTTCCGGGAATTCGCGTTTAAGTTCGGCACGATCCGGATAGAGCGCGAGCGCTTCGAGAACACGACGAACGGTGAGACGGAGGTCGCGAATGCAGGGCTCTCCGTTCATGCGAGCAGCATCGATCGTGATTCGATCCAGTTTGTCCATTGCGAAATTCCTTCGCTTCAAAGCGCGGCAACAGCCGAAGAGTCCTCGACGAACTCGAAAGAATAAGTTGCCTTCTTCAGGATACCTGATCGTTCGATGCAAAGAACGAAAAAATGGCAGATGAAGAGATCACGATCCCCCACAGAGACAGAAACTTCATGATGCGGCGAAAGTGGGAGCCGACCGCTAGAACTTGCGGGTTTCCTGGCGGGACCAGCGCTCTACGACGATTTTAGATTCCGTGAAAAATTCGACGGCATCGCGACCCTGGCCGTGCTGCACGCCGAAGAAGCTCTCTTTCCATCCGCTGAAGGGGAAATAGGCCATGGGCGCGGCGACGCCGATGTTGATGCCGACATTTCCCGCGGGGGCCTCGTAGCGGAATTTACGCGCGGCAGAGCCGCTGGTCGTGAAAAGCGAAGCCTGATTGCCGTAGGGACTGCGGCGGAGAAAATCCAGAGCTTCGTCAAGAGTGTTGGCATGAACAAGGCTTAGGACAGGGCCAAAAATTTCCGTGTGTGCGAGCGAGCTCGATGAAGGAAGTCCGTCCAAGACGGTCGGCGTGATAAAACTGCCGGACTCGTACTTGGGGAGTTTGGTATTACGGCCGTCAAGGATGGCTTTCGCACCTTCGCCAACACCCGCGGAGATGAGCGACTCGATGCGCTGCTTGCTCGTTGGAGAAATGACGGGTCCCATCTGAATGTTGGGTTCGAGGCCGTTGCCGACGTGAATGTTCGAGGCGGCGTGGGCGATGGAATCGCGAAACCTTTCTTGCGCGTCACCGATGGTGACGGCGACGCTGACCGCGAGGCAGCGCTGGCCGGCACAGCCGAAGGCGCTGTCGCTGATGATTTGCGTGGCGAGGTCCATATCCGCATCGGGAAGAACGACTACATGATTTTTCGCCCCGCCCTGGCATTGGGCGCGCTTGCCGGAAGCGGCTGAACGCGCGTAGACGTGCTTCGCGACGGGAGTCGAACCGACGAAGCTGATGGCGCGAATTTGCGGATGATCGCAAAGCGCGTCGACAACTTCACGGCCGCCGTTCACGAGATTGACAACGCCTTTGGGCAGGCCGGTTTTTTCTAGCAGCTCGAAGGCGCGGCAGAGGCTGAGCGGGACGCGCTCGGATGGCTTGATGATGAAGGTGTTGCCGCAGGCGATGGCGTAAGGAAGGAACCAATACGCGATCATGGCGGGAAAATTGAAAGGGACGATAGCGGCGACGACGCCGAGCGGCTGGCGAATCTGGAATTCGTCGACACCGGGCGTGACATCTTCCAGATTGTAACCTTGCATCATCACCGGAATCCCGCAGGCAACCTCGACGTTTTCAATGCCGCGGCGAAGCTCGGCTTTGGCTTCGCCAAACGTTTTCCCATTTTCGACGGTGATGAGCCGGGAGAGCTCGTCGATATGTTCTTCGAGCAGATTGCGGAATGTGAAGAGATAACGAATACGTTCACCGGGCGGAGTGCGCCGCCATGCGGGAAACGCAGCGGCAGCGGCTTGAACAGCGGCGTCCACATCGGCGGGGGTGGACATGGGGGTGCGCGCGAGAAGCTCAGAAGTGGCGGGATTGGTGACGTCGAAAAATTCCGTGGAGGCGGGACGGCGCCAGTCGCCATTGATGAAATTCCGCGGCTCAGTAACGTGAATGGTTGCAGGACTGCTCATGAGATGCTCCTTGATGCCAGCGCTGGAAATCGCGTTCGATTGGCAGCTCCAGCAGTTAAATTTTACGCTCTAACGCGATGGCAGACAACCGAGCGAAGTGTTTCGACGTTTTTAATTGGATGGCGAAAATCTCTAGCGCGGGAGCGAAGCGAGAGCTTCGTAAGCGGCTCCGAGAAGTGGAGCGGATTCATTGAGAATGACGGAAACGGGGATGGCGCCCAACAAATTCTCGAATTTCCATTTGTCGCGGAAAGCGGTGAAGAAGGTGCCGTCCTTTATTTTTTCGATGATTTTGACGGCGATGCCACCTGCAATGTAGACGCCGCCAAGCGCGAGAACCTTGAGGGCAAGATTGCCCGCTTCGGAGCCGTAGATGGCGGTCCAAAGATCGAGAGTATCGGCGCAGACGGGGCACTCCTTCGAGAGACCAAGCCGGCTGATTTCCGGCGCGGGGTCCATGCCGGGATCTTCGAACGAGGGATGAATCACTTTGGGGTTGAGAAATTCGTGGAGCGTGCGGAAGCCGCGGCCAGAAAGAATGTGTTCCCAACTGACCTGAGGATAGCGGCGGCGCATAAAACGGAGAAGATCGATTTGCTGCTCGGTGTGCGGGGCAAAATCGGAATGGCCGCCTTCGGAGGGCACGACACGGTAGCGGCCTCCGTCCCACACAAGAATCGATTGGCCGAGTCCGGTGCCGGCAGCGATGAGAGCACGTGTTCCGCCGTGTTCGGGCTTGCCGGGGTTGAGAACGCAAAATTCTTCCGGCGCGAGATGTTCGACGCTGTGGCCAGTGGCGCCTAAATCGTTCATCAACACGACGTCGGAAACACTCAGCTCTTTTGCCAGAGTCGCGGCGTCGACCGTCCAGGGGAGATTTGTGGCGCGCACGCGATTGTTGATGACGGGGCCGGCCACGCCAAAACCAGCGGCGCGCACTTTCTCTTTCTTGAGATGAGGGGCGGCCTGGCGAGAAAATTCGCGAACGATCAGATCGAACTGCGCAAAATCCTTGCTCGCGAACCTCTGCTTCAAAACGGGCGTCAGCTTGCCGTTTTTTTCGGAGAAGAGCGCGAGATTGCACTTGGTACCGCCAACGTCGCCCGCAAGGATCATCTGGTCCCCCTGTCCTGGTGCTGCCCGGTGTTGCCGGCCCGGAAAAGAATCACGGATTGTGCCACTGCTTGCCGTCGCGCTCGAGCAGGTGGTCCGACTCGCGCGGGCCCCAACTGCCGGCGGCGTACTCCGGAACTTTCGCGCTTTTTGCGGCGCTCCAGACATCGAGAATGGGATCGATCAGCGCCCAAGCAGCTTCGACGTTGTCGCCACGATCGAAAAGAGTGGCGTCACCGCGGAGACAATCGTTGACGAGAGTGGCATACGCGCTGCGCGATGCTTCGCCAAATCCTTCCTTGTAGCTGAAATTCATGGTGACGTTGCCGATGCGCATTTCCGTTCCGGGGCGCTTGGCGCCGAACGAAACGGAAATGCCTTCTTCGGGCTGAATGTTCAGGACGAGGCGGTTGGGCGCGATGTCGCGGTCGCGAAACACAATATGCGGAGCGCAACGAAACTGAATGACAATTTCCGTGCTGCGTTTGGCAAGGCGCTTACCGGTGCGCAGATAAAAGGGAACGCCGGCCCAGCGCCAATTGTCGATCAAAAGGCGAGCGGCAACGAACGTTTCGGTGCGGGAAGACTGGCTGACGCCCTGCTCCTCGCGATAGCCGGGGACGCGTTTGCCGTCCATCTCGCCAGGAGCGTATTGGCCGCGAACGACGGATTGCGCGACCATTTCCAGGTCGAAAGGGCGAATGGACTGCAACACTTTGAGTTTTTCGTTGCGAACGGCGGTTGCATCGAAGGAAGCGGGCGGCTCGACGGCGACGAGCGAGGTGAGCTGCAAGACGTGGCTTTGGATCATGTCGCGCAAGGCGCCGGTTGTTTCGTAAAAGCCGCCGCGCCGCTCGACGCCAAGCGTTTCGGCAGCGGTGATTTGCACACAGTCGACGTAGTTGCGATTCCACAATGGCTCAAAGATTCCGTTGCTGAAACGCAGAACGAGCAAGTTCTGGACGGTGTCCTTGCCGAGATAGTGATCGATGCGGTAGACCTGCTTTTCCTCGAAGACGTTGAGGACGATCTGATTGAGTTGTTTGGCGCTGGCGAGGTCGCGGCCGAAAGGCTTCTCAATAATAATGCGCACCCAGGAATCGGGTGAAGAAGGGCGCGCAAGGCCAGCGCGGCCGAGCTGCTCGACGATGTGGGGATAAACTTCCGGCGGAGTCGACAAGTAGAAGAGGCGGTTGCCACCAAGCTTTTTTTCGGCGTCGAGCTCGGCGAGCCGTTTGGCAAGTTGCTGGTAGGCTTGCGGATCGGAATAATCGCCAGCGTGGTAATAAAGGCAGGATGAAAAAGCGTCCCACTGTTTGGGATCGATCGGGCCGACCTCGGACATGGTCTTGGCGGCTTCGCCCGTAGCGGAACGAAAGTTTTCGTCGCTCATCGGCGTGCGGGCAAATCCCACAACTGCGTAGCGCGAGCCGAGAGAGTTGTGCGTGGAAAGGTCGTACATCGCAGGAATGACTTTGCGTTTGGCC
>JBAQJX010000022.1:0-37039 GCA_049641765.1 Candidatus Acidiferrum sp. | reverse complement strand
CGACAACGGCGTTACCGGCAGTGGTGAAATTGGGAAGCTGGAAGTGATAGCAGTAGGGGCTCGAGAAGCTGTTGTTGCGCGTGTTCGAGCTACTGACATGCTGCACCAAAGCCGCTACAGCCGACCCTCCTCCCGATGCGTTCACCGTCAACGTCACTGTTGTGCTTGGCGTGTTGCCGGTGGCGTTGCTGACGACGACCTGGAACGTGGACCCGTTATCAGCAGAAGTGGTTGCAGCCGTCGTGTAGCTTGATGAAGTGGCCCCAGGGATATTCGCCCCGTTTTCTTTCCACTGATAGGTCAACGGAGCCGTCCCGGTGGCAGAAACGGAGAAGGTTGCCGTCTGGCCAGCGGTGACGGTCTGATTCGTCGGCTGCGTTGTGATTGTCGGAGCAACAGCTGCAGCGTTGACGGTCAGAGTGACTGTCGTACTCGGCGTGCTGCCAGCGGAGTTGGTAACGACGACCTGGAATGTAGAGCCGTTGTCGGCAGAAGTGGTTGCGGGCGTGGTGTAGCTGGAAGCCATCGCCCCAGCGATGTTGGAACCGTTCTTCTTCCATTGATACGTGAGTGGAGCTGTGCCAGTTGCGGCGACCGAGAATGTCGCGGTTTGGCCGGCAGTCACGGTTTGGCTGATAGGTTCTGTTGTGATCGTCGGGGCGACAGCGGCTGCGTTGACCGTAAGAGTGACCGTAGTGCTTGGCGTGCTGCCAGCGGAGTTGCTTACGACGACTTCGAATGTAGAACCGTTATCAGCCGTGGTCGTCCCTGGCGTCGTGTAACCGGAGGCTGTTGCTCCAGCAATACTCGCGCCATCTTTCTTCCACTGATATGTGAGTGGCGCAGTTCCTGTCGCGGCAACGCTAAACGTTGCCGTTTGACCTGCGGTCACAGTCTTATTCGTCGGCTGAGACGTGATAACGGGAAGCGTTGCATTCGAGACGGTAATCGAGACTGCCGTCGACGTGGCCCGATTTCCCGCAGCGTCGCTGGCCGTAGCGGTCAGGGAGTGAGTGCCGTTGGAAAGCTTTGTTGTGTCGAGCGAGAGCGAGAACGGCGCGGAAGTGTCCGCCGCGCCCGTGTCCACATTGTCGACCAGAAACTGAACGCTGGCCACGCCGACGTTGTCCGTGGCAGTGGCCGAAACCGTGATCGTTCCCGAAACGGTCGCGCCGGAGACGGGCGACGTAATGGAGACCTTGGGAGGAGTCGTATCCGTGCCGCTCGCCGTGGTGAAGGTGAAGTCGCCGCTCGTTCCCAAACTGCCGGCAGAATTGGTGGACTCTACACGGTAGTGGTAGAGAGTGCTGGCCTTCAAACTGGACAAGCCCACGGAGTGGCTCGAAACCATGGTTGTGTTCAGGGCAGAACTCGAACCGTAACTCGTGGTCGTGCCGTAATCAACCTGGGAGCTTGCGGCCTGGTCTGTCGCCCAGGAAATCATCGCGCCGGTCGAACTGACTTGAGTGGTAGTTACGCCGGAAATGGCCGGAGCACCCGCTGGATCAGAAGGTTTGGTTTGCGATTCGACGAGTCCTGCGCAGCCGGAAACGCAGAATACCAGCGCAGAAATCGCCGCCGCAGAAAAAAGGCTTCGATGAATTCCCCTCAATCGCCCGAACATGCCCATAACTGGATGCGCCTCTCGTCAATTTGGGTCCGCTACAGATCCGAAAATCTTACCAACCCGGGACACCCCAGACGCAGGGGGACAATCCTTCACTTAGGTGTCTTAGCTTACCAGCCCAGAATAAACGGGAGGCGAGCCGCACCTAACTGTACAGAGGTACAAAAAGAGGACAGGGGAATCGGAATCGAAACTAGGGACGATCGTACATGGGGAGATCGGAAGCCAAGATCCCTCTCAAGGTTTACAAGGGAGGAGGAGGCCAGCGTCCGCTAAATCCTTGGAAGCCTGGAGGATAGCGTCGAATTTCAAGGTGGAGCGCTCAGCGATGTCCAGGAGGGTATGGCCCCCGTCGGAGAGATTCAGGACCCATAGCATGGCCAGTTCTCGGGCGCCGGCGTCAGGCAGACCGCCCATTAGCCGGTAAAGGCCGCGACGGCCAAGCTGGGGTTCGCACTTGGGGTTCTGGTTCAGGTAGGCGAGATTGTTTTCCAGAACGCGAAAGACTTCCAGACAAAGCCGGAAAGTTCCTGCAAGTGCTTCAGGTTGCACAAAGGAAAGATTGTCGGCAGAGGTGTGGTACTCCGGGAACTTGCCATGCTGCGTGCGATTGAGGCAGCCGACGGGAAGATTGAAGCCAGGCGAGCAATACTGGCGTTCATCGTAGCCGTACGGGGAGAAATCGCGGACGTTGAAGGGGGCACCTGAAGTGGCCAGCATATGAAGGACGGCTCGGTCGATTTCCGCGTTGCCGCGGCGGCTTTTCTTATACGAGAACGAGCCAGGGTCTCCGACACACGCGAGGACTAGACCATGTTTGATGAGCGGAACAATGTGCTCATTGCGGCTCAACCAGGTGATCGAGCCGATGGTGCCGGGAATGAACAAGAACCGGTAGGTGTATCGCCGCTCCATGCCCGCAAGTGCTTGGGCGAGAAATGTGGCCACCGCCAAGCCGGACAAGTTGTCGTTGCATAGCGATGGATGGCAAGCGTGGCATGAAACGAGAATTTCTTCGTTCGTTTTGCCCGGGAGGACGTGCTCCGCATACGTCAGGCTGCCATCTTCCAGAGACGAATCGATCACTACTTCATACTCATCTTCCGGTAGCGAATCCAGTTGTCGCTGTGTTATGCAAAACCCCCAAGTTTCGCGGTAGTAGGAAGTGCGGTAGGGAATCCAATCTGGCCGGTCTGGCAGAGCGAACAGATGCTGTTTCAATTCTTGAAGCGAAAGCTTCGCGTTTACGGGAACGCTGTAGTTCACGACATGCAGATTCGAGTTCTTGAAATCGATGATTTTCTCGCCGCGAGAGTTTCGAACCCATGCGTCACGGATATTCCATTCGCGGGGAACGGTCCAGTCAAAGACCTGCGTGCCCGTGGGAACCTCGTAAGTTTGAAGAGGAATGCGCTGGCCAATGCGGCGCAGAACTTCGCGAAGCCCGTTGCCCGTGATGCTGCTACAAATCGGATATAGCTCCGAAACGAAAGCGTGAAGGCGGTTGCCGAGTTCGGGCGACGCAGGGTCGAAGCTCGCGGCGGCGATCGTGGGAACGCTGGTCATCGCATCTCAGGAGAAGTCGGGATACTTTGCGTCACGGTCAAGAATGATGCGCTCATCTTCGGGCCAGGCAATGGAGAAAGCTGGATCATTCCAGCGGACACCGCGTGCGTGTTCCGGAGAGAAAACCTGGGACATTTGATAAAAGACCTCGGTGTTGTCCGCAAGCGTCTGGAATCCATGCGCAAATCCCCCAGGAATATAAAGCATTTTGCCGTTTTCTTGATCGAGTTGCGCGGCGAACCACTTTTTGTACGCTGGTGAATCGGGACGCAGATCGATGATGACATCATAAATAGAGCCGCGGTTGCAGCGCACGACTTTTACTTCTTCAAAGGGCGCCGCCTGATAATGCATTCCCCGGAGGGTGCCCTTCCGTCGGTTGAAGGAAACGCTGCACTGAACGACGCTCGGCTCCAAGCCATGCTCGGCGAACTCTTTCTCGCAATACGTGCGAGCGAAGTGCCCGCGCATATCGCCATGCCTTTCCGGCTCGATGAGGTAAGCGCCGGGAAGTTCGGTCGGCTTGAAAATCACGGCCGGAGTCCTCTCATTATTTGCGAATGCTGATTCGCCCGAAAAGACTATACAGCGGACGCGGGTACGGCGCTGGTCCAACGAAGCTGGGAGTCCAATTGGCCGGAGGCCAGAAGCTTCCGCACGTGAATGATGCGCTTGAAACGGGGACCATCGAAGTCTTCCCACTTCAGATTTGCTTGGCGGCAAGCGTCGTAGAGTTCTTGAGCTCCCCTGCGAACATTCCATTGAGGAGCAAATCCGGGAAGGTGATTCTTGATTTTGCTGAAATCGACACGATAAGAACGCGGATCGGGTCCGCCGTCCGGAGAATATTCCAGTTTGCAGCCAGGAACGGTTTCACGAACAACCTCTGCGAGATCGCGGACTTGGTAATTCTCTTCGGTAATTCCAACGTTGAATGCCTGATTGTGAATGCTTTCTTTCGGGGCCACGAGCGCGGCCATAAAGGCCCGGCAGATGTCTTCAATGTGGACGAGCGGACGCCAGGGCGTGCCATCAGACTGAATACGGATGTTGCCGGTGGTGACGGCCCAAGCCACCAGATTGTTCAAGACAACGTCAAAGCGCATGAACGGCGATACGCCGTAAGCGGTCGTATTGCGCAGAAACACGGGGCTGAAATTCGGACCTGCAAGGTCGCCGAGCTCCTTTTCGACGAATACTTTGGATTCGGCGTAGGGAGTGACAGGATTAAATGAGGCTTCCTCCGTCAACATCGCGGAGCCGGCGGCACCATACATGCTGCACGAAGAAGAAAACAGAAAGCGCTTTACGCCGGCCTGTTTCGCCAAGGCAGCCAAGCGCATCGTCGCGCGATGGTTGATCTCATAGGTCAGTTGCGGATTCAGGTCTCCGAGAGGATCGTTGGAGAGAGCGGCCAAGTGAAGAACGGCGTCGAACCCCGCGAGGTCGTGCTTTTCGACGTCGCGAAGGTCCTTGTGCAAACCTGGAATGTCATGGACGTCACCCACAAACCGGTTTTGAGAGAAAAAGTCGCTATCCAGGCCGATAACTTCAAAATCCGTCCTGGCAAGCATCCTCACGAGAACAGAGCCGATATAGCCATGATGGCCCGTTACGAGTACGCGCATGAATGGGACTCTCCAGTATCTATTATCTATCTTAACGTAAAGCCCAGCCAGACAAGGTGGGCGGCGGCAGATCGCTAGGCCGACGACCGGAGTTTGGGTATGGCCAAACCTCCGGCTCACGTTTTCAGACGTATCCAATGAGGTAGAGAGCAGTTGCGGTGCCATTGTTACCGCGGACGTGTTCTACACTAAAGTCCTTATTTTCAATGGATTAAAGCGACTTCGCAGCTCACATTCCCAGCTGTTTGATTGCTGCCTCCAGAAATGTTTCTCTGGACAAGGAAATGTCTTTTCCGTCGTAAGTGGCCCTTTAAGCTCCGATTACCCCAAAGATTTTCCTACTAGCTCCGAATCATTTCATTTTCTGGACTAACCCGAAGCGTACTTGAAAGCAGCATTGCTTATAACTTATTGACAATAAACATGTTATCGAAACTCCCTGCCAACACTTGTGGCCATTCTTGGGTACGGAGATTGCACCTACCCACCTGCGATAGGGATGACGATTGGGTTCTTGGCGTGTGTCTCGGACGCCGCAGGGGTGTTTCGCTTCTCCCTCAGCCTTGGAGTGTGGATTTAGTCATGAATTTCGGAGGTTCAATGTACATGTGGTCTGGAGTAAAGCGTTTCTCGACCCGTCGAATCAGCTTGGCGCTAGCATTGGCGACGCTGTTCCCGTTGTTGGCTACTTTGCCCCTTAAGGCGTCCCCTGCGGCCCCAGCTAAAGCTATGCCGGTGCCAGCGGCGATGCCGCAAAGCCAGATTGCCGTCGCCATTACCCCTGCTCAATACGGCATTACCGTCTCACAGTCAGTAACGCTGACGGCGACGGTCATCAATGATTCCTCGGGCGATGGCGTGACGTGGAATGTCTCCGGCTCTGCTTGTAGCGGCGCCACCTGCGGAACTCTGAGTTCGGCGACGAGCACCTCGGTCAAGTACACAGCCCCGACAACGGGCGGCGTTTACATTGTGACTGCGACGAGCGTGGCCAACGTTACCAAGAGCGCAACAGCTTCGATCGGCGTCACGGATCTAACTGGCGTCTATACCTACCGAAATGACGGCACTCGCACCAGCATCAACTCGCATGAATTTCTGCTGACGCCTTCCAATGTCAACACTTCGTCGTTTGGAAAACTGTTCCAGTGCGCGCTGGACGAGAGCGTCTACGCACAGCCTTTGTGGGTCGCCAACGTTGCGATCGGCGGGGGCGTGCACAACATCGTGATCGTTGCGACGCAGAATGACACCGTTTATGCGTTTGACGCGGACAATGGGAGCGGCACGACATGCACGCAGTATTGGAAAGCATCCCTGCTCACTTCTGCGTATGGCGCGGGAACGGGTGCGACGCCCATCCCGCCGGCGGACACCGGTGAGACGGGGGACATTCCGACGAAAATCGGCGTAACGTCGACTCCGGTCATCGATCCAACGACAAACTATCTGTACGTTGTTTCCGCCACGAAGGAAAGCGGCCAGTATTATCAGCGCCTCCATCGATTGACACTCGCAACAGGGGTGGAAACGTCCGGCTCTCCAGTCGTCGTTTCGGCCAGTGTCACCGGCAGCGGAAACGGATCGTCCGGAGGATCTCTGCCGTACATCCCGCTGCACCAAAACCAGCGCCCCGGCTTGGCGCTCGTCAACGGAATTATATATATGGCGTCCGGTTCGCACGGCGATAACTCGCCATGGCACGGGTGGATAGTCGGATACAATGCGTCTAATCTGACGTTTTCCACTGCTTACTGCACGACTCCGAACACCAACGGCGGCGGTATCTGGATGTCCGGAAGCGCGCCCGTTTTCGATTCCAGCAACAATATTTTTGTGATCAGCAGCAACGGAACTTACGATGGGAACACGGAATTTTCCGACAGCTTCCTGAAGCTTTCCACAACGAGTGGCCTGACGCTTTCCGATTGGTTCACGCCCGACAATCAGGCCACCATGGGCACGAATAACATCGATTTGGGACAGGGAGGAGCTGTCACGCTGTTGGATTCGGTGTCCGGTCCCTATCCACACCTCGTCATCGGGGGCGGCAAGGGAGGAGTGCTCTATCTCATAAACCGCGACAGCATGGGGCACTACAACAGCAACAACAACAACGCAGCGATTCAGACCTGGTCGCTGGGTAACATGATCGCGGCTTCCGGAACTTTTTGGCAGAACACTTTCTATATCGGTGCGGCAAATTCGCCCCTGCAAGCTTTTCCTTTCAACACCACAACGGGACTCTTTGATACGGCGCCGACTTCACAATCGAATGCTTTAATCGCTTTTCCCGGTCTGACGCCTGTGGTATCAGCAGCGGGCACCGCGAACGCCATCATTTGGGCCGTTGATTCTTCCTCCAGCGGAACAAATGGCGCACCGACCGGTGCGGCAGTTCTCTACGCGTTCGATCCGAACAACCTAGGAAATGAATTCTGGGACAGCACGCAGGCAGCGAGCAACCGCGATCAAGCTGGAAACGCAGTGAAATTTGTTGTCCCTACGGTAGCAAACGGAAAAGTCTATGTAGGTGGCGTCGAAACTCTGACTATATACGGTTCGCTGAGCCTGGCTCCCGCCGCGGCTGCCCCAACGTTTAGTCCTGCGCCGGGTGGGTATTCCTCCGCGCAAACCGTCACCCTTTCCGACTCTACCTCCGGTGCGACGATCTACTACACAACGAACGGCAACATTCCGACGACCTCTTCCACCGTTTATACCGGCCCCATTAATGTGCCCTCGACGACGACCATTCAGGCGATTGCTGTCGCCCCTGGCTTGAATAACAGCGCTGATGCGGTGGGCGACTACACGATTGCTTCGCAAACAGGGACTATCAGTTTCGTGCAAGTCAATTCAGCCACGCCCCAATCACCGGAAACTACAGTTTCAATCCCCTATTCTGCTCCTCAGTTTGCCGGCGATTTGAACATCGTGGTGGTCGGTTGGAATGACGTCTCGCACACAGTAAGTTCTGTCACGGATAGTGCAGGCAACAAGTACTCCGTTGCCGTCCCCACAACGCAGAACTCCGCTGGCAGCTTGAGCCAAACCATCTACTACGCCAAGAACATTCCCGCGGCCACAGCAGGCGCGAACACCGTGACGGTCACGTTCAGCGGCGCGACGGCCTACCCCGACATTCGCATCCTCGAATACAGCGGCGCGAGCCTTACTTCACCAATCGACGTTACCGCTACCGGAACCGGAAACAGTACGGGGAGCACCACGGGCGCGGCAACAACAACCAACGCGAACGACCTTCTCTTCGCCGCCAATATGGTGACCACGGGAACTGGTGGGGCAGGCGCAGGGTTCACTTCTCGCATCATCACGACTCCGGATGGCGACATTGCTGAAGATCGCCTCGTGACAGCCACGGGAAGTTACGACGCCAGCGCCACGCTCAGCACAACCGGGCAATGGGTCATTCAAATGGTTGCGGTCTCCGCGGTGTCCACACCTTCGCCGACAGTAGCGAGCGTCTCCCCGAGCAGCGGTTCAACAGGCGGCGGGACGGCAGTCACCATTACTGGAACTAACTTCGCCTCGGGGGCGACAGTGACTTTCGGCAGCACAGCAGCTACGAATGTGGTTGTATCCAACAGCACGAGCATCACAGCGACGGCGCCGGCTGGCAGTGCCGGAGCGGTGACTGTGACTGTAACGAACCCGACCGGCCAGAGCGGCAGTCTTTCGAACGGCTTCACGTTTGTAACAGGATTGACGGTGAGCAGCGTTTCGCCCGGCAATGGCCAACCTGCCGGCGGCACGGCGGTGACGATCATCGGCACGGACTTTGTTTCCGGTGCGACCGTTACGTTTGGCAGCGCGGCGGCGACGAGCGTCGTTGTCGTGAGCGCAACGGAAATTACCGCCGTCTCGCCGGCTGGTAGTGTCGGAGCCGTAACCGTAACCGTGACAGCGGGCGGACAAAATGGAAGCTTGGCTAACGGCTTTACCTACGTCAATCCGCCGACCGTGACGAGCGTTTCACCTACCAGCGGGTCAGCCAACGGAGGCACGAACGTCACCATCATGGGAACAAACTTTGCAGCCGGCGCAACGGTAACATTTGGCGCCGGGCGGCAGGGCGGCGACGGGAACGCGAACGCAACGAATGTTGTGGTCGTGAGCTCAACGGAAATCACAGCGACGACACCCGCGGGCAATCCGGGCGCGGTGAACGAGGCCGTCACGGTGAACGGCGAGACGGGAACTCTGACCAACGGGTTCACCTATGTGGCTGTACCGACGGTGACAGGCGTATCGCCAAGCAATGGTCCAGTCGCTGGTGGAACGGCCGTTACCATCACGGGCACGAACTTTGCCTCCGGAGCGACAGTCACCTTTGGCAGTGCTGCTGCGACAAACGTGGTAGTCGTGAGCGCAACCAGCATTACCGCGACAACGCCGGCAGGAAGCTCAGGGCCAGTCATCGTAACGGTCACGGTTGCTGGACAGAGTGGAAGCCTGGCGAATGGATTCACGAACGTTGCTCCTCCGACGGTGACTAGTGTTTCGCCAAACAGCGGAACAACCGCGGGAGGGACGGCGGTCACGATTACCGGAACAAATTTTGTTTCCGGAGCAACCGTCACGTTTGGCAGTGCTGCGGCGACGAATGTTGTCGTCGTTAGCGGAACCAGCATTACGGCGACGACTCCGGCAGGCAGCGTGGGAGCAGTGACTGTAACAGTCACGAATCCTGGCGCTTTGAGCGGCAGTATGACGAACGGGTTCACTTATGCAGTTGTGCCGACAGTCAGCGCCATTTCTCCGGCCAATGGACCGGCAGCGGGTGGGACAGCGGTGACGATCACCGGGACGAACTTCGCCTCGGGTGCGACCGTAACCATCGGCGGCACCGCGGCGACAAGCGTTGTCGTGGTCAGTAGCACGAGCATTACGGCTACGACACCGGCACACGCTTCAGGTGCGGCGACCGTGACAGTAACGGTCAACGGCCAGAGCGGAAGCCTCACCAACGGCTTTACCTACAATGCCGCGGTAGCACCCGGCTTCGGTCAAGTAGCCGCTGCCACACCGCAATCACCGACAGCGACGGTTTCCCTCGCGTATCCTTCCGCGCAAACGGCGGGGGACCTGAACGTCGTGGTGGTTGGATGGAACGATACGACCTCGACGGTGAGCACAGTCAAGGACAGCGCCGGAAATCAGTACGCTCTGGCGATCGGGCCGACCACCGGAACTGGGTTGTCTCAATCGATCTACTATGCGTCAGGAATCGTGGGCGGAAGCAACACGGTGACCGTCACGTTTAACCAGGCGGCAGCTTATCCGGATGTGCGCATTCTGGAATATAAAGGAGTGACGACGCTGGATGTGAAGGCTGGCGCGAGCGGGAACAGCGCTACCGCAAACAGCGGCTCCGCAACAACGACATCGGCGAGCGAGCTGATCTTCGGTGCGAACATGGTCGCGACTTTGACCACTGCGGCCGGCAGCGGATTCACTTCGCGCATCATCACTTCGCCGAACGGCGACATAGCAGAAGATAAAGTCGTAACCGCGACCGGCAGCAATAGCGCGACAGCGACGGTCACCCCGGCCGGGGCATGGGTCATGCAGATGGTGACCTTCGCCGCCGGTTCTTCGGGAGGCGACACCACGCCGCCGACCGCGCCTTCCAATCTGACGGCTACTGCGGCTTCCTCCAGCCAGATCAATCTTTCATGGACCGCTTCCACGGACAACGTCGGCGTAACGGGATACTACGTGCAGCGCTGCTCCGGTAGCGGCTGCTCGAACTTCGCGCAAGTCGCCGAGGTTTCCGGCACGACGACCACCTATAGCGATACGGGCTTGGCAGGTTCAACCTCGTACAGTTATCGCGTGGAAGCTACCGACGCAGTCGGCAACTTGAGTACGTTCTCGAACACTGCCACTGCGACGACGAGCGCTTCGACTGGCACACCCGGGCTTGTAGCCGCGTACGACTTCAACGCCGGGTCCGGCACGACGGTGGCGGACGTTTCCGGCAATGGCAACACCGGAACGATCGTCAACGCCACGTGGACGACGAGCGGAAAATATGGCGGCGCTCTCTCGTTCAATGGAACGAACGCTCAGGTAACCATCAACGACGCAGCGTCTCTTCATCTGACGACTGCGGTCACGTTGGAAGCCTGGGTGAACCCGACCACGGCCCCAACCGGTTGGCAGGACGTCATCTATAAGGCGGTGGACAACTATTACCTTGAGGGTTGCTCAACGAACGGGAAGGAACCTGCAGCCGGCGTGCTACTGACTTCGAACGCCGAACCGCTGGCCTATGGATCCGCGCAGCTCGCCGCTGGCACGTGGACGCACCTGGCGATGACCTACGATGGTACGACGCTGAAAATGTATGTGAACGGCACGCTCATCAATAGCACAACGCAGAGCGGCACGATCACTACATCGACAGATGCGCTGCAAATCGGCGGCGACACTACCTATGGCCAATACTTCAAAGGGATCATCGACGAAGTCCGCGTCTACAACATCGCTCTGACGCAGGCACAAATTCAGTCGGATATGGCCACGGCGCTGCCGTAGTTTCTCCAAGGCCTGCTTGCCGCGATGCGCCCGACTTATGCGCCGCAAGTAGGTGTTCTTATTTGCAACTCATTGCTCGATTTTCGATTGCATCGCTAGCGTTGTCGGCGGGTGATGGGTTTTTCGGAGAGAAACAATAAGGAGCGGAGCGCCCGGACAACATGAAGCGTCGTGTTAGTCTGGTGAAACAGACTTGAAAAACGATCGAGCAAATCAACTCAATCCAAAGGGAAACATCGGATGAGAAAGAATGCCCCGGAACACGACGTCGCGCTGAATCTACGGCCCGGTGAACTTGTCGAGGTACGCAGCGAGGAGGAAATTCTCGCGACGCTCGACGCCAACGGACGGCTGGATGCGCAGCCCTTCATGCCGGAAATGCTGGAATATTGCGGCAAGCAGTTCAAGGTCTACAAACGGTCGGACAAGACGTGCGACACAATTTCGAACACCGGGTCACGCAGGATGTGGAACACCGTTCACTTGGAAGACACGCGCTGCAACGGTGCCGGCCATGATGGATGCCAGGCGCGTTGTCTGCTCTACTGGAAGGAAGCGTGGCTCAAGAGAGCCAAGCCAGACGCCTCGCAAGAGAAAGTATCGGCGACCGCTTTCGGCAAGAATTCGTTCACCAGACGTGACCTGACACGCGCAACGCGCTCCGAAGGACAGGGTGAAAACGCAGGCAAAGTTATTTTTTCGTGCCAGGCGACTGAGGTCTTGCGCGCGTCGAAGCCCCTGCCCTGGTGGGATCCTCGCCAATACTATCGAGATGTCTGCTGGGGAAACGCGGGCGTCTCGGACGTGGCGCGCGGCATGTTTTTCTGGGCCTTCAAGAAGGCCCTCAAGATCGTGCGATACCGCGTCTTGCTGGGAGTTTACAATCGAATTCAGAAAATGCGTGGAGGAGTGCCCTACCCGTTCTTTTCCGGCAAGCTGAGCAAGACGCCGACCGAGGAATTGAACCTCCATCCGGGAGAAATGGTGCAGATCAAGAGCTACCCGGAGATTGTGGCGACCCTGGACGGACGCAACAAGAACCGTGGTTTGTACTTCGACTCAGAAATGGTGCCGTTCTGCGGCGAAAAACACCGCGTGCTGGACCGAGTGGAAAAAATCGTCAACGAAAAGAACGGTGAAATGAGCAAACTCCCCGGAGCCTGCATCATGATGGAAGGAGTAATCTGCCGGGCTTGGTACAGCGACAAGAGGATTGCCTGCCCGAGAAGCATTTACTCCTATTGGCGAGAAATCTGGCTCAAGAGAGCGGAATAGAGCAGGTCTGCGAAGTTGCAGGCCTGTGCTTCGCTGAATGGGCTTAGAAAATCGGCGAAGGCCACCCCCTATTTTCTTGTAAGTGTTGCTTCTAAAGGACTTACGTTTCCCATAAGTCCTTTGAAATCTGCGTTTCCGGGCGGTTGTGTAAGTGTTGATTTTAAAAGAGTTACGAGCGAGTGGGTGCCGGGTTCGTCTCTTACTTCTCTGGCTGTTCAGCGGACATGGGTAGACGGCGCTGGTGGCTCCCCGTAAAACAAAAACGCCAGCGAGACGCTGGCGGCGGACGAAAATCAGAACTTTACCTGTCCAAAGTATACCGAAAATAACCCGCTGGAAGCAAGCAAAAAGAGGGCGCAGCTCAGGGAAGGACGCGGGAAGCCATGCCGGCTAAGAGATGGCGCAGCGATTCGCGTTGAATACGAACGGACTCGCTGGGGCCGCGTCTGGCGAAGGCAGCTAGGATGAGGGGACGAAGCTCCCAATAAGCCATTTTCAAGACGGTCCTATCGCCACGAAGAATGTGCTTGGCGTAGAAAGCGCCACGGCCACGAAGATACTTCCGTTTAAGATTTTGCGCATCAAGATCGGAGCGTCTTCCGTGATTGTGGTGGACGAGGATGTCGGGGACATATTCGACCTTGGCACCCGATCGGAAAGCACGATAGACGTAATCAGGGTCGTCGGCAACGGTGTCTTTCGGAGAACCCGGGCCAAGCTTTGTGTCAAAGGGGCCAACCCTTTGGAGTACTTCGCGCCGGATGGCCATGTTGCAGCCAGCAATGAAGCTGAAAACGCCGGCGCCATTCGAGAGGACGAGGCGCTCCCGAGAGGTGCGTATGGTAATTGGCAGGTCGCGCGGGTCATAGAGCTCGATTCGACCGCCGAGGACGCCGAGATCGGCGCGGGACGAGAATTCGCGTGCGATATTCTCGATCCAATGCGCATCCGGAATGCAATCGTCATCGGTGAATACGACGACGTCGCCGGACGACTTCCGGATTCCGAGATTCAGCGCGTACGCTTTCCCCTTCTTGCCCTCGAAAAGATACTTGAAGTGTTCGGGGTCGCGCTCGCCGAACTCTTTCACGATTTCGCGCGTAGCATCCTTTGAATTGTTATCGACGACGATGACGTCCCAATCGCAGCTGCTTGAGGTTTCGCAGCGAAGCAAACCCTCCAGCAAATCGCGCAAGTTCGCTGAGCGGTTGTAGGTCGCAACGACAATATTGAGCTTCATGTGGTTGTTCCGCGGGCTAGCCGCTCCGGCGAGGCCGCATCCTGGTGATCACGCGTGGCCACCATTCCCAGATGCCGGAAATAGTGCGGCCAGGATGCAGGATCCCGTCGCCCAATTCCCGCAGCATTGACCCAAGCAAACGTCCGGGGCGAATCGGTTCCCCCAACATGCGCATCCATTTGCGATGAAAGCTCCAAAATTCGCGGCCGCGGAGGCGGAAAGCGCTCCTCGCCAGGAACGCATAGTAGAGCTTCATCCTAAACTCTTTGCGCCGCCGCAACTCCTCCCCGGTCAGAACCAGCGGTCCGTACTTCAACAACACGGCAATGGTGCCCAGGAGATACGTGTTGTAGTCGTGAGAAAACGAGCTGACAGAGTCTTGGTGGACCCTGGAAAACGAAAGCACCTGATGGATAAATCCAAAGTCCGTGTCCTGCAGAAGGTCGAAGCAAACGGCGTAGTCCGCGTGCAGATTGGCTTCATCGTAGAAAGGATCCTGCCGGCGAATGAGGTCGGAACGCATCAGAATAGTGGTCGGCGATCCGAACACATATTCACCGCCAAGCAATGTGTAGCGGCAAATCTCGCGTCCCGGCATTACTTGCGTCAAATAGGGAAGACCGTCCCAAACGACTTTTCTGCCTTGGAGCCCGTATGCTGAAACGACGCCTACGGTCGGGTGCGTTTCGGCAAGCCGGACCATCTGTTCTATGCATTCCGGGAAAATCCAATCATCCGCCAGAACCAGCTTGCAGTACTTACTCTCGGCGGAAATCTGCCGGAAGGCGATGTTGTGGTTTTGTATGACGCCGACAAACTCGGTGTTGTTGAGAATGCGAATGCGCGCGTCGCGCCGCGCATACTCTTCTGCGATTTCGAGCGTGCGGTCTTTGCTGCAATTGTTGATGATGCAGTATTCCCAATTCGAATAAGTCTGAGCCAGCACGCTCTCGATGCACTCGCGGAGGTACGCCTCGCCGTTGTAGACCGGTGTCAATACCGTCACGAGCGGCTGCTTGGAATCAACGCTCAATTCCATGCTCCATTCTGAACTGGCTTCGATGGGGAAGCGTGGGCTTTCCTCAAGAGAGCATGCATTGTAGCTCCCTCAGCCGCCCTGCAACGGCCCGGAAACTACCGGTTCATCTGCTTCGCGGGACACCTTCTCCATGCGGGTTCCCTCTAGCCGCCACCGCTGCGGGAAAAAGACGATGCCAAAACGGCTGTCCAGCGAGTGGCCCGAGTTGTAGATGTTCGCGCTTTCGACTTCCAGCTTGACGCAATGCTCGATTCCATCAAAAACATGCCCGCCGTCGCCAGTAAGCCACAAGGAGAAAAGATATCGCGCTGGCATTAAATTCAAGGAGTCGATTTCGAGGTCAATGTGTCCATCGCCGGCGGGAATCTCCGAAATATGGAGCCCGTGATGCCACGTGCTCGTTTCTGTGACCAGAGTGCCGAGCTCGGTATAGAGGCGGAAGCCAAAGCTTGGGCGAAGGATCGGTTGCTTGGCGTGGTAGAAAAAACGCAAAGTGATGCCGTCGCCGCTGCGCGTGACCGGTTGCGGCTGGCCGTCCTTTGAACGAAACTCGAATCCCGTGTAGCGGATTTCGCCGTTTCCGCGGCGCGATTGTATTTGCGACAAATCCGCCGACTGCTGGGCGTCCGCGAAAGTGGACATATAAGATTCGATGACATCTCGCGTCGGGCCATCCTGGCGAACGCGGCCGCCGTCGATCCAAATCCCGCGCGTGCAGAGATTTTCGACCGCCGCCATGTTGTGCGATACGAAGAGAACCGTTCGGCCGCCGCTGCGCAAATCTTCCATCGTATCGAGGCACTTCTTCTGGAACCCCGCGTCGCCGACGGCCAGAACTTCGTCCACGATCAGCACATCCGGATCGAGATGCGCCGCCACGGCAAAGCCAAGACGCAACCGCATGCCCGACGAATAGCGCTTGATCGGCGTGTCCACAAATCGCTCCACGCCCGCAAAGCTGATAATCGAATCCAGCTTGGACCTGACTTCGTCCTTTTTCATTCCCAGGATCGAGCCATTCAAAAAGATATTTTCCCGGCCCGTCAATTCCTCATGGAATCCGGTTCCCACTTCGAGCAGCGACGCAACGCGTCCATTTACCTTCATCCGTCCAGAAGTTGGATACGTGATTTTGGAAAGCACCTTGAGCAATGTGCTCTTGCCCGCTCCGTTGCGGCCGATAATTCCGACGACTTCGCCCACGGCCACTTTGAAAGAGACATCGCGAAGGGCCCAAAGAGTGTTTTCGTCACCCGAGCTTTTCTTGAAGGGAGAACGCAGGAGGCTGACAAGACGTTCTCTCAGCATGGTGTCGCGCTGCAGAGCGCCTAGCTCGTATTTTTTCGATATTTTTTCAACGGCAATCGCGTCGCTCATAGGAAGAACGATTTCTCCAGATTCTCGAACGGTTCTTTAGACGATGTCCGCAAATGTTCTTTCCGTCTTCCGAAAGTACACAGCGCCCGCAATAAGAACGACAAGCGTCATCGAAAACGAAATGCCAACCAGTTTCCACGGCATCTGCCGCGAAGAAAAGAGGCACGCCCGGATTCCTTCCACAATCCCGGCCATCGGGTTGAATGCCAGAATTTTTTGATACTTTGCGGGCAAGAATGTCACCGGGTAAATGATCGGCGTGACGAACAGCCAGATTTGAATAATGAAAGGAAGCGCGTACTTCACATCGCGATAGCGCACGTTGATCGCCGCAAGCAACAGGCTGATGCCGAGGGCCAACAGCATCATCGCGATGACAAACATCGGGAGAAACAAAAGCTGCCATCCTGGCCGCACGTGGTAATAGATCATCATCAACACGAGAAAAACCGAGCCGATCAGGAAATCGAGCATTCCACTGATGACCGTCGCAGACGGCAAAAGCACGCGTGGAAAATAAACTTTGGTGACCAGCGAAGCGTTGCTGACCAGGCTGTTGCCGGCAAGACCGAGGGTTCCGGAGAAATACGTCCAGGGAACGAGCGCGCAAAACGAAAACAGAGGATAAGGAATACCATCGCTCGGGACGCCCGCAAGACGGCCAAAGAAGAGGGTGAAAATGATCATCGTGAAGAGCGGCTGGATGATGGCCCAGGCCGCTCCGAGGGCGGCCTGTTTGTAGCGCACCTTGACTTCGCGCCAGGCGAGGAAGTAGAGGAGCTCGCGGTAGTGCCAAAACTCGGAAATCCACTGGAACACGGGGTTTCCGGAGCTCCCGTGTTCCTGCAAACCGGCTTGCGCTATCGTAGCCACAGATTCACTTTCCTTCCGTAAAAGGCTTCAGCGAAACGCGTCGGCGAATTGGCTTCCACGCCGCGGAGCCGCATCAACGCAAGGAAGGTGCCCTCCGAAAACCAGTGTTTGCTTCGCTGCGTCTGGAAAGCCTGGTCCAGCAATTCTGCCTTGCGCTTGCACACAGATTCATCCAGCGGCACGAACACGTTCGGTGATCCCAAGTCTCCATCATACTTTGGGACTTCGTACTCGAGGACGAAGTGATTCCGGAAGGTGTTCCAGGTGAGCTCGTTAAGCAGCCGGTGGTCCTGGTGCAAGTCGCGGCGATAATGCGTTAAAACCAAGTCTGGATTGACGACCTTCTTGAGGCGCTCGAACTCGAGCTTAATCTTGGCGCCCTGATACGGAAAAAATCCGTCGCGAAAGTTGTGTACGGCAATTTGGGGAGACTTTGCATTTTTCAAGAAGAGCTTCGCGCTGCGGATTGCCTCCGCGCGCCGGACCCGGTTCGAGCTGAACACGACCCAGTGAAATCGAGCCGACGGCATGGCTTCGAGAAGGCTCAAGATGGTCCCGCCGCACCCGATCTCGATGTCATCCGAGTGCGCTCCCATGCACAGCACGGTGAGCTCTTTGCCATCAGTTTTCGAGATAGGAAGACCAAGCACGCTCAATCGCTCCAGAGTTTCTATCGAATCTTTTCCGCTCGCGACTGAACAGCTACCGGTACGGCCTTGCTGCGATTTTCACTTTCGCTCTTCCACACTTCCCAGGGTGCTTTTCCGCTATTGTAGAGATCGTCCAGCACCTGCTTGTCCTTGAACGTGTCCATGGATGCGAAAAAGCCGTCGTACGGATGAGCGACAAGCTGCTTTTGCTCGATCAGCCTTTGAAATGGCTGCAACACCAGCTCTTCTCCCGGCTTCATGTAATCGAAGATTTGTTTCCGGAAGATGAAATAGCCGCCGTTGATGCGCATGCTCGAGCGCGAGATCTCGCGGATTTCCTGCACGGTGCCATCTGGTTCCGCAGAGACGACGTGGTAGCTCAAGCTGGGCCTGACGCTGATGAAGCTTGCCGTTTTCTTCTGCTTTTGAAAGCTCTCAATGAAATTCGGCAACGGCAAATCAATCAGCCCATCCGAATAGTTCGCCAGGAACATCTCCTCGCCTTCCAAGTATTTCTCGACAGACTTCAGCCGCATCCCGATATTCGCGTTTACTCCCGTATCCGCGAACGTGATGTTCCAGTCGTGGATGTCGCTATGGAAGAGTTCGAGATGTTTTCCGCCCTGGGAAAGCGTGAAATCGTTGGAGAGGCATTCGTCGTAGTTCAGGAAATAATGCTTGATCGCGTCCGCGCGGTATCCGAGGCAAAGAATGAAATCGCGATGGCCATAATGCGCGTAGTATTTCATCACATGCCACAAAATCGGCCGGTAGCCGATCGGGACCATCGGCTTTGGCGTATTCTCGGCATACTCCCGAAGCCGCATACCGAGCCCGCCGCAAAAGAGTACAACTTTCATAAATGGGACGACCTTTCCAAGATCACTGGAATCTGCATCGCGTGAACCTTCATTCGTAAACTTTCACTTCCGGAATCGGCACGATGAACTTGCCGCCCCATTCGCGGATGAACGACAATTGCTCCATGATTTCGTTCTTCAAATTCCACGGAAGTATGAAAACGTAGTCCGGCCGCGCCGCTCGCAACTTTTCTGGAGCGTAGATGGGGATGTGAGTGCCGGGCAAGAATCTTCCGTGCTTGTAGGGATTCCGATCGACCGTGAAATCCAGAAAATCCGTGCGAATGCCGCAGTAATTTAAGAGAGTATTCCCTTTGCCGGGCGCGCCGTATCCAACGATCTTATTGCCTTCGCGCTTGGCGCGGATCAAAAACTCCAGCAGCTTTCGCTTCGTCTCCTTCACCTTTTCCTCAAACTCGGCATATCGCTCGATTCGGTCGAGCCCAGCGGCGATCTCGCGGGCGCGAAGCTCCTGCGCCGCGGCAGATACGGGCTTGCTCTTGTCTTCCGCATGCCGCGCGTAAATTCGCAGCGAACCGCCGTGGCTCGCAAGTTCTTCCACGTCGAATAGAGTCAAGCCGTGAGCTGCAAAGATTTTTTCCGTGGTGAGAAACGAGAAGTAGGAAAAATGCTCGTGATAAATGGTGTCGAACTGGTTCTTGTCCATGAGGCGCAGCAAGTGCGGGAACTCCATCGTAATCACGCCGCCCGGCTTCAGCAGAATCTTCATGCCTTCGACGAAATCATTCAGGTCGGGCACTTGCGCCAGGACGTTGTTCCCAAGCAGAAGATCAGGCCGCTGTCCGGAGGCGGCGAGTTTCTTGGCGAGTTCCACTCCGAAAAATTCGACCAGGGTGGGAACACCCTTTTCGACCGCTACTTTCGCCACGTTCGCAGCAGGCTCGACGCCCAGCACCGGAATGTTTTTCTCCACAAAATATTGCAGCAGGTAACCGTCGTTGCTCGCGAGCTCGATCACCAGATTGTTAGGACCGAGCGAAAATCGCTGCGTCATCAGGTCCGTATATTTCTTCGAGTGCTTCAGCCAGGAATCGGAAAACGAAGAAAAGTAGGCATATTCGGTGAAAATGTGTTCCGGCCGCACAAACTCTCCGAGCTGCGCGAGATAGCATTGGCCGCAAACAAAAACGTGCAGAGGATAGAAGGGTTCCATCGCGTTGACTTGATCCGCAGGAAGATAGCTTTCGCAAAGCGGCGACATCCCCAGGTCCACGAGATTTGCGGAAAGCGGCGCGGCGCAGAAGCGGCAGGAGGTGTACCCGCGTTGACTCTGCACACTCTCGCTCGCGTTCGTTTCGATTTCTTTGTTTGGCATGACCGTGGTCTGTTTCGACATTTCGCCTCGAATTCGGTTAAAGCTTCCTCATGGGTCGAATCTGAATATCGGTCACTTCCGCCGTGCGCGGCATCGCGAGTGCATTTAGAACGGCCTGCGCGACGTCCTCGGGCTGAAGGAGCCGCTCTGCGTTATATGCTCGGCCCTCAAGCTCATGGATTTTTTTCTGCTGGGGCGTCGCCGTCCGTCCCGGGTACACGCTGATCACTCTGACTCCGGATTCGTTTACTTCCGCTCGCAATGCATCCGCGATAGCTTTCAGCGCGTGCTTCGATGCCGCATACGCTCCAACGCCTGCCCTCGCCGTCAAGCCGACGCTGGAATTGATAAAAACAATCTGCCCGCGCCTTGCCTTCATCATCGGCAGAACCGCTTGCGTCAGCGCGTACGGCCCTTCCACGTTCGTCTTGTACAGCAACTCCAAATCGGCGATAGGCGACTCCTCCAGCGTTCCCATGCGGAAAATCCCCGCGCTATGGATCAAGACGTCGATCCCTTCAAAATCTCTACCGATCTCCGCGGCAACCTTCCGTATTTCGTCCGCACGGCCAAGATCGACCCGGTACTTTTGCGCGGCTCCTGAGCGACTGCGAACGTCGGTGGCTACTTCTTCGAGTCTCTCGGAGTTGCGCCCAATCAACCCAAGCGTCGTTCCAGCTTTGCTGAGGGCGAGCGCCATCGCCCTTCCAATGCCGCTGGTCGCCCCGGTTACGACGCAAATCTGTTGGTCTTTTCCCAAGCGATCTGTCCGCCTCGCTCCCTTGTGGATCGATTTGCCGTGGCCATCCGCGCCTGGTTTAGGAGCCAACCTGCCAAAACCAGTGGAAATGCCATTCTCCGAGCTCAACGGCAACAGACACTGCATCCAGAAGAGTACGACCTTTAAGATATGCAAGCCAGGGTCCAAAAAATGTTGGCCGGACGCGTTTTGACCCGCCTAAGATATTGTAAAATAAGGAGATATAACCGTAGGAGATGTGCGAGGCTCGGAAGCGCACCCCCTGGATTCCATTGCTCGGAAATAATTTTCTCAGGCCAAACTCGAGGCTACAAGGCATCACTCCCTACCATGGCGGCACAATTTCTATCTAAACCATTCATAAATCTAGAGTTAGATGAAGGAAGGGAAGTTGTCGTAACGCAGGTCGGCCTGAAATTCCATTAAAATGTTTATTTACAATGATTTACAAGCGATTGACGCAAGACGCCACACAGGCGGCCCCGAATCCATTATCGATGTTCACGACCGTTACGTTTGACGCGCAAGAATTCAGCATTCCGAGTAGGGCGGCCACTCCGCCGAGGCTTGCACCGTAGCCGGTGCTCGTCGGCACTGCAATTACGGGCGCTGCCACCAGCCCCCCTACTACGCTGGGCAGCGCGCCCTCCATGCCAGCGACGCAGACAATTACGCGCGCGTTAGTCAATTTCTCCCGGTGCTCGAGAAGGCGGTGAATTCCGGCTACGCCCACGTCATAAAGGTGTTCCGCCCGATTTCCCATCATCCGTGCAGTCAACAAGGCCTCTTCAGCCACGGGAATATCGCTGGTGCCGGCAGAGACCACCAGAATGTTTCCTTTGCCACTGATCTCGCGATTCCGTTCGATCGTGATGACGCCGGAATTCTCGTGAAATTTGGCCAAGCTGCTTGCTCTTCCGCTCGCGCGCTTCACCGCCGCAAAAATCTTGTCGCTGGCCCGCGTCACCAGAATATTGTGATGCGAGTCCTTTTTCGCGAGCATGGCGTGGACAATCTCCGCCACCTGGATGGGTGTTTTGCCTTTTCCCAGAATCACTTCCGCAAAACCTTGCCGCAGAGCGCGGTGATGATCCACTTTGGCAAATCCCAGGTCTTCGAATGGCAAGTGTTTCAAGCGTTCGGCAGCCTTCTCCGGCGTGAACGCACCCAGCTTCACCAATTGCAAAATTTTCAACAATTCCTGTTCATTCATTGTGTTTGTCCGCAGCGAATTCTATCATCCGGCCGGCCAGCGCCTCCAACTTGACTTGCTCTAGAGCGGCTGCGAGACTGATTCTATCCGCACACGCAACATGTCAGACGCGCAAAAACAAGTTGTTACCGTAGGTGTGACTGGGGCCAGCGGCGCCGTGCTTGCGCAGAAAACGCTTTCCTTGCTTGACAAGGATGCACGCGTCGCCGGCATTCATCTCGTTGTCACGGAAGCCGGCCAGCGTCTTTTTTCTGAAGAATTGGCCGTCCCGTCCGGCGATTTAAGACAACTTCCCAGCCGTCTGCTCGGGCACTCGTCCGCCAAAATCGAAGTTCTCCCCAACAAAGACATCGGTGCCGCCATTGCCTCCGGAAGCTATGCCGTCGATTCGATGATTGTCGTTCCTTGTTCCATGGGTACGCTGGCTGCGATCTCTTCGGGTATCAGTGATGACCTCGTCTCCCGCGCGGCCGACGTAATGCTTAAAGAGGGCCGCAAGCTCATTCTCTGCGTGCGCGATACTCCATTCAACCGCATCCACCTCGAAAACATGTTGCGCGCGCAGCGGGCTGGCGCCGTCGTCATGCCCGTGATTCCCGCCTTCTATCATCATCCGCAAACCATCGATGATCTGATCACCCAATATGTCTGCCGCGTTCTCGCGCAGGTTAATCTGCCTCAAGACGCCATGTACCGCTGGACCGGCAAGCCAAACGCAAAAAAGGCGGAGGCGTAGGTCCACATGACCAGCCGCATTCGCACCGTCCTTGAAATGATCAAGTTCGAGCATTCCGTTTTCGCGCTCCCGTTCGCGCTTACCGGCGCTCTTCTCGCCGCCCGCGCCACGCATCAGCCGCCGAAAGGCTGGCCGACCTTACGTCAATTCGTCTGGATCATTGTGGCCATGATCGCTGCCCGTTCCGCCGCCATGACCATGAATCGCATCGCCGACCTTCGCTTCGACAGGGAAAATCCCCGCACACAACAGCGCGCCCTCGCAACTGGCGCTCTTTCCATGCAATTTGCCCGGCTATTTACGCTCGTGGCCGTTGCGATCTTTTTCGTGGCGGCCTGGCAGCTCAACCGCCTGGCACTCGAGCTCGCCCCGCTGGCCATAGCCATTCTCTTTTTCTATTCGTTCACAAAACGCTTCACGAATTGGTCCCACGTTTTTCTCGGTTTCGCCCTCGGCATTTCTCCCGCCGCCGCGTGGATTGCCATCACCGGTGCACTCGACGCGCGCATGCTCATTCTTTGCGGCGCTGTCACTTTCTGGGTCGGCGGATTTGACGTTCTCTATGCCTGCCAGGACGTCGATTATGACCGCCGCGCCGGCCTCTATTCCGTTCCCAAGCGCTTCGGTATCGCGAACGCTCTGATTATCTCTCGCGTGATGCACGCCGGAGTCATCGCTCTCCTTGCGTGGCTCGCTTACAGCTTCGCGCTTCCCTGGCCTGCCTGGGCAGGCATCGTCGTGGTCGCGGCGCTTCTCGCTTACGAGCATTCTCTTGTCAAACCCGGCGATCTCAGCAAGCTGGACGCTGCGTTTTTTGCCGTGAACGGTTATATTAGTTTGTTGTTCTTGCTGTTCTGGGGCGCTGCGGCAGCGGTTTGGCGCATTTGAAAGTTTCGGCGAATTGAATATGAGCCAACTCACCATCACCGATCATCGATTGCAGCCTATCGGGGCGAAAGTCCTGGCCGGCGAGCGCCTCAGCCTCGAAGACGGCATCACACTTTATCGCTCACCTGATCTCCTCGCCGTCGGCTGGCTTGCCAATCACGTCCGCGAAAAGCGCCACGGCGACATCACCTATTACAACGTCAACCGCCACATCAACCCGACGAACGTTTGCGTCGCCCACTGCCGCCTTTGTGCTTTCGGCCGCGACCCCAACGCTCCTGGCGCCTACACCTTCGCTCTCGAGGAAATCTATCAGCGCGCCGAGCAAGGCGTTCGCGAAGGCGCCACCGAATTTCACATCGTCGGCGGCTTGCATCCCGACTTGACCTTTGACCACTATCTCGAAATGGTCCGGGGCATCAAGAAGCGCTGCCCGTCCGTGCACGTCAAGGCTTTCACGATGGTCGAAGTTCATTACTTTGCGCGCATCGCCAAAATCTCCATTGAGGAAGTGCTGCGCAAGATGAAGGAAGCGGGGGTCGATTCCTGCCCCGGCGGCGGCGCGGAGATATTTCATCCGCGCGTGCGCAAAATCATTTGCGATCACAAAACGAGCGGCCAGATGTGGCTCAGCACCGCAAAAAAGGCGCATGAGGCCGGCCTACGTTCCAACGCGACCATGCTCTACGGCCACGTCGAAACCGAAGAAGAGCGCGCCGACCATCTCATTAAGCTGCGCGAACTTCAGGACGAAACCCACGGCTTCGTCACGTTCATCCCGCTTGCGTTTCACCCGGAAAACACCGCGCTCTCGCACATTCCGAAGCCTACCGGCTACGCCGATCTCCGCAACATCGCCGTCTCTCGCCTGCTTCTCGATAATTTTGATCACATCAAGGCGTACTGGATCATGCTTTCGCCGAGCATCGCGCAAATTGCCTTGCGTTTCGGCGCCAACGATCTGGATGGCACTGTGGTGGAGGAAAAGATTTATCACGATGCTGGCGCGAAAACTTCGGAATTCACGCCGCGCACCGAACTTGAACGTTTGATTCGCGCCGCAGGCCGCACGCCCGTCGAACGCGACACACTCTATCGCCCGGTCGACCGTTCCAAGATGCCACCGCTTCCTCCGGCGCCTCGGCCCGATCTCGTTTCGCTCACCCTAAACGTTTAGAATTTCGGGAAGGGCCTCAGTGAACCGTTGCGGCCTTGGCGGTCACTTTTGCCAACAGTTCTTCGGGTAGAGCCGGGTAGCCCTCATCCTGCGCGATCTTTTCTCCATCCGTGTACACCCATTTCAAGTATTGCCCGATCGCGCGCCCGCGCTGAGAATCCTTTGCCACCGCCGGGACGTAAAACCATGTGAAGCTGCTGATCGGGTAGCTATCTTTTCCCGGCGCGTTCGTCAGAGAAATCCGGAAATCGTCCATGGTCTTGCTCGTCAGAGACTTCGCGGCTGCCTCGATCGAGTGCACCGATGGCCTTACGAACTCGCCTTGATCGTTGCGAATGCTCGCCATCCGAAGAGATGCCTTTTCCGCGATATTGAGTTCGGTATATCCGATGGCCCCCGGCGTTCCCTCCACCTCTTCAACCATGTCCTGCGTTCTTCCGGCGCTTTCGCCCACGGGCCAATTCGGCGATTCGTTTCGTCCCACGCGGGATAAAAATTCGGGACTGGCTTTCGAGAGGAAATCCGTGAGGATGTAGCTCGATCCTTTTCCCGCCGTTCGATGCACCACTTTGATCGGCATCGACGGAAATTTCTCTGTAGGATTCAGCTTTGCCAGTGCTGGATCGTTCCAGTCCGTGATTTTGCCCATATAGATGTTGGCCAGCACCGGTCCGGAAAGATGCAAGTCCCTCGAAGCGCCCGGCAAATTGTAGATCACCACAATTCCGATTAGCACCGTCGGCAGTTCGACGATCTGCGATGCCGCCCCCTTCAGTTCCTTGTCGGGAATAGGAGCATCGCCGCCGGCGAAATCTCCCGTGCCGGTCAACACGCGGCTTGCGCCTGCGCCGCTTCCTTCCGGCAAGTAGCGCAGCTTCACGCTTGGCTGCTGCTTGTGATATTCGTCGTTCCACAGCAAGTAGAGCGGCTCCGGCATGCTTGATCCGGTGACGACCAGCACCGTCGAGTCCTGCCCGTTCGTCGCATCAGGTAGCACCGCTACCAGCGCCAAAACCAGTGCGCTCACCCCAAGAATTCTCAAGATCTGTGCCACAAGACTCTCCTCGGCCACACGGGCCACGTGCAATCAGACAAGAGGGAAGCCAAATTTTCTGTCTTCGGCAACTTTAGCGAACCCTTCTGCGTCGATTGCACTGTCTCGTGGTACAGGTGTGCGGTATCCGGTATTAAAGCGCTGAAGCAGCAGCCTCCGCTGCGTCTACACTCATTTTTCAACCCTGTTTGGAAGAAATCCGTCGCATCCTAGAGATCTGTTGCCATCAAGGAGATAACCTCGTTGCGCACCATAATCCTTCTCACGATATCTAACATTTTCATGACCTTTGCCTGGTACGGCCATTTGAAGTTCCGCTCGACCGCTCTCTGGAAAGTTGTTCTTGTGAGTTGGGGCATTGCCTTCTTCGAGTACTGCTTTCAGGTTCCCGCGAACCGCATCGGCTCGTACGAATTCACCACCGCCCAGCTCAAAACGATTCAGGAGGTCATCACGCTTACCGTCTTTTCCGCGTTCTCCATCCTTTACCTTGGCGAAGAAATTAAATGGAATTATGCCGCGGGCTTCGGTTGCATCGTTCTTGCCGCGTTTTTTGTTTTTCACAAGTGGTAGCCGCGCTGCGTTTATTGTGGCGCAAGCGGCCGTGGCTGCCACACCACCACGTCCAGCCGCCTCGAAAAATGAAAAAGCGGCTTGGTACCGGGCAGTTGCATTCCCGCCGCCTCGGCCATCGTATTTTGGGCCAGCTCCGCTTCCGCGGCCTGCAACGGCCACGGCGCGTGATGAATCTCGCCTCGAATAACTCGGCCTCTGCCGTCGGTGGTGTAGAGGCAATAGCGCTCAGTCAGGAAATGTTCCAAGGTTCCGCTTTTCGCTCCAACCACTGTGCCAATCGGGCGGTAACGTCCCACTAGCGCGCCGTTCAATGCCCCGTGGTGCGTGCGCTCACTTTTGTACTGAATCCATCCCTCGTGCTCCTCGCAAGACATTCGCGCTCGGAAATACGGCAGATGAAACCACGCTCGAGCAATCGCCACAGCGATCGGATTCGCGGCGTCCAAACTGAAAAACCAAACTCCAGGTTTGCCGTCCGCTGACACATAGGTCCGAACATTCGATTCGGGAAAAGCCGAAAGCCAAGGAAGCGCGGGCGTCCCGCGCAGCCGCACACCCGCCATGCGGAACGGCACCACGCCCACCCAACCCGCGTCGTCAAACGTGTCAATCTCCAGCCGCGTAGGAATAAGTGCCCGCAAGGCTGAAACGGGCACGGGCCAATGCGCAAACAGCAGATCGAGCCAGCTCTGAGCCATCACCCAGTTTCCCGCGGGTAGTGCCCACGGCCGGTGCGACGTTTCCCCCAGGTTTGCTCTCATTTGGGTTCGCTACCTTCACTCGACAGCTTCGCCACGTCAATATACCCTTCTCTATTGCTGGCGAATCGAATTCTTGGCATTCAAATCCACGGAAAAATTCAAAAGGAGCGGAATCATGCGACGCAAAGCATCGGCAGTTTGGCAAGGCGGCTTGAAGGACGGCAAGGGTACGATTTCCACTGACAGCGGTGTCCTCAAGCAAACGCAATATTCCTTCAGCACCCGCTTTGAAAACGGCGTGGGCACCAATCCGGAAGAGCTTCTGGCCGCGGCGCACGCGGGTTGCTTCACCATGGCACTTTCCGCCCAGCTCGGCGGCGCAGGCATGACCGCGCAGAAACTCGAAACCACGGCCACTATTTCGCTCGAGAAAGTCGGCGACGGTTTCTCCATCACCAAGAGCCATCTGGATCTAGTTGCAACCATCCCCGGAGCGGACAAAGCCAAGTTTGACGCCGCCGTCAAAGCTGCCGAGACCGGCTGCCCCGTTTCCAAGCTCTTCAAGGCGGAAATTAGCGTCAGCGCGAGTCTCAACTCCTGAACGCAACGCCGCTGCGCAGCCTGCCCATGCGAGTACAATGCCGCACATGATTCCAGTCCCTTGGGCCTTTCTTGTCGGTGCCGCGATCTTTCTGATCGTTTTGTGGGATGCGTTCGAGGCCATCATTCTGCCTCGCCGCGTCACGCGCCGCTTTCGTTTCGCGCGGCTCTTTTATAGGACCACTTGGCGCGTTTGGAAATTCGCCGCAAGGCTTATTTCCTCCCGCAAGCAACGGGAAGCGTTCCTGGGCTTTTACGGCCCGCTTTCTCTTCTCGTTCTCGTTGCTGTCTGGGCCCTCGGCCTGGTATTGGGGTTTGCGCTCATGCAGTACGGCGCAGGGTCTGCCCTCGTAACGGCCGGCAACGAAAGAAGCTTTCTGACCGACATCTACCTGAGCGGCACGACGTTCTTCACACTTGGCCTCGGCGACGTTGTTCCGCGCTCAGGCCTCGCGCGTGGTCTCGTCGTGATTGAATCGGGCTTCGGTTTCGGCTTCCTCGCCGCCGTCATCGGCTATCTTCCATTTATCTACGGCTCTTTTTCGAAGCGCGAAGTGAATATCTCTCTTCTCGATTCTCGCGCAGGCACACCCCCCACTGCAGGTGAGCTTCTCCGCCGCCACAGCTATCGTTCCGGCCAGGAAGCTTTACGCGAGCTGTTGAAGGAATGGGAACTGTGGTCCGCCGAGCTTATGGAAAGCCATCTCTCTTACCCCGTTCTCGCCTTTTTCCGTTCCCAGCACGACAATCAGTCCTGGATTGCTTCGCTCACCGCCATCCTCGATACCTGTGCGCTTGTGATGGTCGGCGTCGAAGGCGCCTGCGAAAAACAGGCGGAGCTCACCTTCGCCATCGCACGCCACGCCGTCGTCGATCTTTCCCAGGTATTCGGAACTGCTCCGGTACCTTTGTCCGAAGATCGCCTTTCTCCCGAGGCCTTGCGGCACCTCCGCGGCATTCTCGCGCAGAATGGCATGAAGCTTCGCGATGGCGACGAAGCCGATCGCCGCCTCGACGAGCTCCGCCGCATGTACGAGCCCTACATTCATTCGCTGGCTCTCTATTTGAACCAGTCTCTTCCGCCCTGGATTCCCCAGAAAAAGGGGAAAGACAATTGGCAAACCACGGCTTGGGGGCAATCAGCAGGCTTGCTCGAAAAAGAGCCGGCTGCCGTTCACACGGACGATCACTTCTAGCATTTCTTAGGAGGCGGCAAGTTCGCTCTGCCAAGTTCTTTTCGACGCGAGGCAAGAATTTGGGTCGAGAGTTACAGCGCACAGCGTTTTTCTCAGGCTAGAGTTTCGCAATCAAAGAAACTATTTAAGATATCGGAGGCCACACCATGAAAGCGATCCTTGTCCACCAATTCGGCGGTCCGGAGGTTCTGAAGTTCGAGGAAGTCCCCACGCCCAAGCCCGCTGATGGACAAGTTCTCGTCCGCATCCACGGCGTCGGCGTCAATCCTTATGACACTTACATGCGCAGCGGCGCCTACGCCGTCAAACCTCCTCTCCCGTATACGCCAGGTTCCGATGGCGCCGGCGTCGTCGAGGCCGTCGGCTCCGGCGTCACCAAAGTAAAGCCCGGCGACCGCGTCTATGTCGCAAAAACCGTCACCGGCGCTTACGCCGAATACGCCATCGCACTCGAATCACAGGTCCATCGCCTTCCCGCGAACGTCAGCTTTGCGCAAGGCGCCGGTGTTTGGGTTCCCTACGGCACCGCCTACCACGCTCTCTTCCATTCCGCGCACGCCCACGCTTCGGAAACCGTGCTCATCCACGGCGCCAGCGGCGGCGTCGGCATTGCCGGCGTTCAATTTGCCCGCGCCATGGGCCTCACTGTCCTCGGCACCGCGAGTAGCCAGAAGGGCCTCGACCTCGCCGCGCGCGAAGGCGCTCAGCAAGTTTTCAATCACGCCAAGCCTGGCTATCTCGACGAGGTTATGAAAGCCACCGGAGGCCGCGGCGTCGATGTCATTCTCGAAATGCTCGCCAACGTAAATCTCGCCAACGACTTGAAGCTTCTCGCCACCAACGGCCGCGTCATCGTCATCGGCAATCGCGGAGAAGTCACCATCAATCCCCGCGATCTTATGGCGCGCCGCGCTTCGGTTCGCGCGTTCACTCTCTGGGCCATTACGGAAACCGAGGAAGCGGAAATCCATGCGGGCATCATCGCAGGACTTGAAAATGGCACGCTTCGCCCCGTCGTCGGCAAAGAAATGTCGCTTGCTGAAGCTCCGCGCGCCCACAAGGAAATTATCGAGCCTGGCGCCGCCGGAAAGATCGCCCTCGTTCCGTAAGTCTCTGGTTGCATCTACGGAATTGCAGCAAGAAGACCAAGCCGGCACTTGGACGCTTGCCGGCCATGCCGCGCCAACGGTTCGCCTTCCCCCGTTGGCGCTTCCGCCTTATAATTGGCTGGTCGCAAATTTCTACTCAAAACGCCATCCGCGGAAAGCAGATCTGGCTAGCTCGTGATGCTCCCAATCCCCATCGCCTCGTTTCTCCTCGCGCAAACCTCTCTCACTCACTATTGGCATCGCCTCACCGACCGCACTTTCGCCGGCATCTACCATGCCAACGCGTTCGACCTCGCCATGACCATTCCCTACTTCCTTGTCCTCTTCGTCCTCGCCGCTTACGGATTTCATCGCTACTGGCTGGTCTACGACTACTATCTCTATTCGAAAAACGTCCCCGGTGCTCCCGCTGAGGTCACGAAATGGCCTCGGGTCACCGTGCAGCTCCCCATCTTCAACGAACGCTACGTCATCGAACGTCTTGTGGAAGCCGTCTCCCGCTTTGACTATCCCCGCGAACTTCTCGACATCCAGGTTCTCGACGATTCCACCGACGAGACGTGCCAGGTTGCCAGCGCTTGCGTTGCGCGTCACGCCGCGCAGGGCTTGCCGATTCGCTACATTCACCGGACCAATCGCGAAGGCTACAAAGCCGGCGCTCTCGAAAATGGCTTGCACACTGCTCAAGGAGAATTTGTCGCCATCTTCGATGCCGACTTTATCCCCGAGCCGGATTTTCTTCGTCGCACCATTCCGTACTTCGTCGATCCAGCAAACGGCTCAAAGATCGGCATGGTTCAGACACGCTGGACTTACCTCAACCGTGATTACTCGCTCCTCACGCAAGTCGAAACCATATTGCTCGACGGTCATTTTGTCGTCGAACATGGCGCTCGGTCCCGCTGCGGTACTTTTTTCAATTTCAACGGCACCGCCGGTGTGTGGCGCCGCATAGCCATCGAAGAAGCCGGAGGCTGGCAACACGACACGCTCACCGAAGACACCGATCTCTCGTACCGAGCGCAACTCAAAGGCTGGAAATTTCTCTATCTCCCGCAAATTGAGTGCGCCTCCGAATTGCCCGTAGATATGAACGGCTTTAAAGCCCAGCAAGCCCGTTGGGCCAAGGGCTTGATGCAAACCGCAAAAAAAATTCTTCCTCGCGTCCTGAAATCGGATGTTCCCCTGCGTGTCAAAGCCGAAGCCTTCTTCCACCTCACCGCCAACATCAGCTATCCCCTGATGGTCGTTTTTTCCGCCATGCTCCTGCCAGCCATGATCGTCCGTTTTTATCAAGGCTGGTTTCAGATGCTTCTCATCGACCTGCCGCTTTTCCTCGCCTCCACCTGTTCCATCTCCAGTTTCTATCTCGTCGCGCAGCGCGAGCTTCGCCCCAAGAGTTGGTGGCGCACCTTTTTCTACATGCCATTCGTCATGGCTGTCGGCATCGGGATCTCCGTCCGCAACGCGCAAGCTGTCCTCGAAGCCCTCGTCGGCAAAAAGAGCGAGTTTGCGCGCACTCCTAAATTCAAAATCGAGGGCAAGAAGGGAACTTTCGTTTCCAAGAAATATCGCAACAAAGCCGGCTGGATGCCATACGCAGAAGTTCTGCTCGGTATCTATTTCGCCGGAACAGTCCTCTACGCCGCGAACAACGAAAACTACGCCACCATCCCCTTTTTGCTGCTTTTCGTTTGGGGCTACCTCTATACCGGTCTCATGTCTCTCGGCCAGGTCTACCTCGCGCATCTCCGCTTTGGCGTCAACGCTCCCGAGATGCGCCCTGCCGCGACCGGCGCCCCGGGTTTTTAAGGCCGGTAACATTTTCTCCTACGCTACTTGCCTAGGATTTCCCTCCGTATTCAACCTTTTGGCAAAATGACGCTCCTCCTACGGGGCCCCCTGCCTTTTCCCACTCGCCCCCAAGGCTGCCTTTTACGTGCCCCTCCGACTTTCCGCGACTCCCGCTCGTTGGTTCTCCTGCCTACACGCTGTCTAGTTCCAGCCGCTTGTGTTGAACTGCGCCTACTAGGACCGATCGTTTTTCAGGCCATTTCGTCGCTTCGACCGCCATTGGTGGCGATTCAACCGGTGAAAATGGCAGTTCGATGAGGAAGTGTTGATATCGGACTGATCTTGTCGTATATTTTTAGCTGCAAATCAATTGCAACAAATATAGCGGCGGTCATCTGGCTGAAACAATCCTTTGCGATTGTTTTGGGGCGCTCCAGCCCCACATGGGGGACAGAGGAGCAATTTGAAGGGAATGCAACCCTTCTGATGAAGCACTAGCGATCGAGGGGATTGCACGGAGCAAAGTCAACCACCAGTTTTAGCTCAAGCCCAATTGCTTGGGGTACCACCAACCCGTCTCGAGAGGGGAAAGTAAGAATGTCTGGCATGGACAGTGAAGTGAATACTGGCAGCGGGAATCGCACCGAACGCGGCTGCAAGCGCGGCTATGTCTCCAATTTCTCTCTGGCTGCCCTCCGGGGACTACGGCACCAAGCACTGTGTTTATCTGTTTGTTTCATTCTGCTATTCGCGGCCGGGGCTTGGGCGGGCGTGGGAGGAAGCATCTCGGGAACGGTGCTGGATGCATCCGGAGCGGCGATTGCCAAAGCCAGTGTCACCGCGACGAACACCGACACAGGGATCCGCCAAACGACATTGACCGACGACAAAGGCTTCTATTCGTTTCCGAATCTTCCGATTGGGCATTACGAATTCGAAGTGACCAACGCAGGGTTCCAGCCTTATCACCGAACGGGAATCGTCATCGACGCAAACGGGGCGCTGAGAATCGATGCAGTGCTCACGGTCGAAGGCACGTCGAATTCCGTCCAAATCATCGACACGCCGCTTCTCGTTGAGACCGTGAGCACGCAGAATGGCGAAGTGGTTTCCGGCTCGGAGATGACCGCAGTGCCTCTCAATGGCCGCAGCTTTACGGATTTGCTGACGCTTCAACCGGGCGTAGCGCCTGCAACGTCCATCACCTCGGAGACGGTGCAGGACGTAGGAGCGAGCGTGCTTTCTCCCTCGGGAGATTTGAATCCGGGAACCATCTCCATCAACGGGCAGCGGGAATTCGCCAACAGTTTCATCGTTAACGGAAGCGACGTGGAAGAGGACGTGAACATGGGAGCGGCCATCGTCCCCAATCTCGATTCCATCGCGGAGTTTCGCATCCTGACGAACAACTTCGACGCGGAGTACGGCGAATTTAGCGGCGGGCAAGTCAACGTGGTCACGAAGTCCGGGACGAACACGTTTCACGGAGACGTGTTTGAATTCGCCCGCAACACCGATCTCGACGCGCGCAACTACTTTTCTCCCACACGCGGGGCCTTCGATCAAAACCAGTTTGGCGGAACGTTCGGCGGACCGATCAAGAAGGACAAAATCTTTTTCTTCGCCGATTACCAGGGAACGCGTTCGACGCAGGGCGTGGACACCGGACAGATTCCGGTTCCCTCCGCTCAGGACCGGCAGGGAAACCTTTCCGACCTGGCAGGCGCGTTTGTGACGACCGATGCGAACGGCAACACAGTGCCGACGACGGTCAGCGGACCATATTTCGCCAGCCTGCTTTCGCAGAAACTGAATTACTCCGTCACGGCGGGCGAACCTTATTACACGCCGGGATGCACCAGCGCGACGTGCGTTTTCCCCGGCGCCGTCATCCCACAAAGCGTTTGGTCCGTGCCGGCAACCAATCTCTTGAAATACATTCCCGCGGCGAACAATGCGAACGGCACGTTCTCCACGTCATCCTCGAATCTGACGTTACGCGACGACAAAGGCGCCTACCGGCTGGATGCAGATTCGCGGTGGGGCCTCCTTTCGGCCTACTATTTTCTTGACGACTGGTCACAGGATAATCCCTATCCAATCGCGCAGGGCGGGGCGAATGTTCCCGGTTTCAACGCACTGTATCTCGGCCGCTCACAATTGCTGAGCCTCGGCGACACTAAGACCATCAATCCGACGAGCGTCAACGAATTTCACTTCAGCTTTATGCGCAATGCGAACGATCTCGGCAAGCCTCTTGGCGGAGTCGGCGACAGCCTGGCGTCGCAAGGTTTTCAAGTGGGTCCAGGAACACCGGGCATCGTAGCTCTCTCTCCAAAGACTGAGGGCGTTGAAAGCGTCGGTTTCAACAGTTTTACGTTCGGAACGAATACGAATGAACTGAACCAGACCGGAAACACGTTCCAGTGGCTCGACAACTTTGCGAAAGTGCTCGGAACCCACACCCTGAAATTCGGAGGCGAATTCCACTACGATCAGGTGAACGTCAACGCCATCGCCCAGTTCAACGGCAGCTTTCTCTTCTTTGGAACGGAGACGGGCTCCGACTTCGCGGACTTCCTGCTGGGAGTTCCTAGCCAATACAACCAGAGCCAGCTTCAACCTTTCTATGGACGCAACAAGTATGTGGGGCTCTATGGGCAAGATAGCTGGCGTGTGACGCGCAGCCTGACGCTGAATTACGGTTTGCGCTGGGATCGCATCGAGCCTTGGTATGAGAAGTACAACCAGATCGCGACGTTTGTGCCGGGCCAGCAATCGGTAGTTTTTCCGGGCGCGCCGGCCGGCATTCTTTATCCCACCGATCCGGGTGTGCCGCGCACGCTCGCACCGCCTGGCAATCGGGATTTCGCTCCGCGCGTTGGAGTGGCCTATTCGCTCCAAGCGAGCAGCGATGGGGTCCTGTCCAAATTGTTAGGTGGTCCAGGCAAAACCAGTATCCGCGCTAGTTACGGCATGTTTTACACGGCGATCGAAGCGCTGACCATCGGCGTAATGAGCGCGAACGCACCCTATGGCACGACCTACACGAGTCCAGCGCCGCCGCTCTTTGCCTCACCCTTTGTCACCGCGGCGACCGGCCAGAACCTCGGCCAGTATTTCCCGGTCACGCTGGCGCCACTCAATTCGAGTGCCAGCCATCCGGATTCCAACATTGACTGGTCGCAGTTCGAGCCGATCACCGGCCTCCCGAACTACCCCACAACGAATCGAATCCCGTACACCGAAGAATACATGCTTTCCATTGAGCGGGGATTGGGTGCAAATACTGTCGTCAGCGTAAATTACGTCGGGACGGAAGGGCACCGCCTTCTTGTGCTGGAGGAGGCGAACCCGGGCAACCCAGCGCTCTGCCTGCAATTGAGCAATCCGGCGAACCTCGCGCCAGGGCAAGTTCCCTGCGGCCCCTTCGGCGAGGACTCGACGTACACGACCTCGACCGGGCAGGTTTACAACGGCACGCGCGGCCCACTGGGCTCCAACTTTGGCAGCAACGCCAATCAGGCCACCATCGGGAACTCGGATTACAACGCCCTGCAAATCACTCTTCGCCACACCAGCAAGCGTTTGAACATTTTGGCCGGATATACATTTAGCAAGTCCCAGGACCAGTCCTCGAATGTCGGCGAAGAGGTCAATCCCATCGATCCGTCGCTGAGCAAAGCGTTGTCCGCCTTCGACGTGAGGAACAATTTCGTCGTGAGCTACAGCTACCAGATTCCGGTGGAACATCTGTTCGGCGCGGCGAACCGCTGGACGGAAGGCTGGGAACTCTCCGGGATCACGCGCTTCAGCAGCGGTCTTCCGGTAACGCTCGTCAATTTCGGAGATAACTCGCTGCTTGGCTCCGAGCCGAACGGCATCAACAATTTTGGCGTGGACGAGCCCGACTATAACGGTGGGTCACTCGACCTCAATAAGAATCCCCGGAATGGCCGGTCGTATTTCAACATCGCCCAATTCAGCGAGAACGCGCTCGGCTCTCCCGGCACCGCGCAACGCCGCTTTTTCTATGGGCCCGGCATGGACAACTATGACATGGCTCTTCTGAAGAACATTCGGCTGACGGAAGTAAAGTCTCTCCAGTTCCGGATCGAGGCGTTCAACGCTTTCAACCATGCCCAGTTCTTCGGTCCGCAGGCCGTTGACGGGAACATCGATAGCTCCACATTTGGGCAGGTGGTGAGCGCCGCCCCGCCACGCCTGGTGCAACTGGGAGCCAAGTTCTTCTTCTAGCCACGGCTGCGGCCATCCCAGCGCGCCGAGGAAGTGGCTTTCTCCTTAACTAGCTGGCCATTTGGCTGGGGGGTGGGCGGGTATCGGCCAGTCCCACTCCGCGTGTCGGTTTTTGCCATGAAGAGGCGGACGAAAGCACCCTCACAATCCGCCATTATCGTTTTGGGCCCATTCCCCCCATCCCTTGCGGCCGCACGCTAAACTGACTGGACTGATTTCTTCGGAGATTACATGCGGAGCAAGAGTTCCGCCGCCCGAATCCTGGCTAGTTTCTTCCTCGCGCTTCTCGGTTCCCTTGCCGCACAGGGAAAGTTCACCGAGACGACTCTGCTTTCGCTTCCTCCCAAGCCGCACTACATCTTCCAAAGTGTCGGGGAGAACTTCGGACTAAACTCTTTGACCCCTTCCTGCATCCTTCAGGACCAGGATGGCTTCATTTGGATCGGTACTCCCGACGGGCTTCTGCGTTTTGATGGAACTCGAGTCGTGCGTTTTGGACTCGAGCAGGGCCTCCCGAGCACTAACGTGGGCCAGCTCGTTCTGGCAGCCTCAGGCCGCATCTGGATCGTCACGTCCCGCGGGATTGCCTACATGGAGGGGGGGACGCTACACAAACTGCACCTCGCCAGCGTTTACAACTCGTTCCGGAAACCTTCGGTCCTGGCGCTCGACACCTGGGGCAAGGTCTATCTTGCGACCGAGGCCGGTTTGCTGCGCGTCGATCCCGACCGTCAAAACGACCTCCGATTGTGGAGCCTTGCGGACGGCATACCGAGCCTCGAGGTAGAGACCGTCAGCATCACGCCGGAAGGCCGCGTTTGGTTTGCCTCGGATCACCGCGTCGGCTGGCTCGATTCGCAGGACCATGTGCACATGTTCCCGGAGCAAAGCGGCCTGCCGCACGAGCAGATCATCAGCATTCTTCAGGACTTCGAAAAGATTC